>NZ_JBQMYL010000006.1:0-125517 GCF_052173515.1 Porphyromonas endodontalis
ATCTTCTCTAGATCCATACATTCGTATAATTTGAAGTACCGTAAAGCGGTGCATTTAGATAGGTCTACAGATTTAGGAGATGTGTGGGTCTCTGAGTCGCTAAACCGTAGGGCTTCGATCTTGCCATAGATGCGTAGTGTCTTGACGCTCTCCACTAGTTCGAAAATCTCTGTCTTAGGTCCGTCGTAGAAGACATCTGTATAGTCAGCCGGACGTTCGGTATCTCTTCCGATACGCTCTTTCGGTTGGCACTCACCATCTCCGTTGAGGTCGATCCAGACGTCATTGTCGGGAGCGAAGACCCCTGCGTAGAGTACCTTGTCTTTGGTTTGGGAGAGCTCTATTGTGACGCATTCGCCCGTTGTGGGGGCGTCGGTTATTTGCGCTTTCAGAGCTGTACTTGTCATAGACAAGAGTAGTGCCATGGCGAGTGTAATGTGAGTAGTAAATCGTTTCATAATGATTTAGTTATAGATTGATGGTTAGTTGTAGGGTCGGTTAGATGTACCGCCTCAGCTAAGAAGCGATATATCTAGCCGGATCCCATTATAAGGTTGAGTTTGGAAGATTGTTAGCGAGTAGGGGGGAATAAAAACATCTGGTAGACATACTTATCCTGCCCGAGGCGAACTAAGGAAATCCTACAGAGTGCTCCCTCCTTATTATTGACCGTTAGGATGGCGTCCTCTGATACCTTGTAGTTCTGATCAAAGCCATTTGCCTTGAGGTAGTCCTGTAGTGCCTTAGAGCGTAAGTCTCGCTCGCTCGAAACACAGAGCAGCTCCGTGATAATGAAGCCTAGAGACCCAACTTTTGTAGGTGCGATGTAGAAGACGAACTCTAGATTGGTCTCTTGTACCTTACTTTCTGTTGTGCGGTAGAAGAGGTGTGTAGGGAGTGGAGACTCTCCGGAGCGGAAGGTGCGTAGCCCGAGCCCTTCTTCAAAGGCATTGATCTGGGAGGGATCTTTCGTTGCTAGTTTTTCTAGAGAGGGGAAGTCTTTGACATTGGGTAGGATAGCATGCTTTGTGTCTATGATTGTATTCTCCGGTTGTCTCTTTGCGAACTCTATGAACATGGTGGTACCCAGCTTCTTATTCGGCATATCCATTAGGGCGACCGTAATGTTTGGATTGGAGTCGTGGATAGCACGTAGCCCCATGAATTCATCGCCTAGATAGTTGCTTACCTTCGCCTTCTCTATGTGAGAGAAGCCTAGTTGATTTAGCATTGCTCGGGTACGCTCACAGTTTGCTACCGATTCCATACCATAGGCGAGGATGAGATCCGCATCTCCATCTACAGGAATGCCATAGACAACGGCAGGAATGGTCGTCAGGCCCTTGCCTAAGAAGCCGGAGGGGCGATAGTCTACCTCTTGCTGTGTGCGTCCCAGTTTTGCCTCATAGGCTATTACCTCTTGATCTTCGATCTGCTCATAGTCATTGCGTGGTATGGCAAACTTGAGCATTGGCATCTCTTGGGCTACTTGTATAGGGGCTTCCTCCACCTGTACGGGGACAAGAGCCGTTGTATCTCCTACTTGAACTCGTATGGTGGTCTCTCCGACAGCGACCCCGGTCACGAGCCCTTGCTCACTGACAGTTGCTATGGCAGGGGACTGGCTCTGGAAGACGGGCTTCAACTGGCTCTCTTGTGGAGAGATTTGTACGGATAGTTGCTGAGTCTCTCCGACATGTAGAGACACTTTACCGGGAGATACCGTGATGGTGGTTTTCTGCTGAGGTTTTGGAGTGGACCTGTTGCAGGCTGTCCACAGGGTCATCGTAAGCGCGATGAGCACTAGTAGGATAGATTGTTTTGCTTTCATATAGCTTGTATTTATGAAAAATAGTTTTCTCAGTCTAAGGTACTACTTTTATTTTGATTTGCCAGCCTTTTTGTAAAGATTTCGATGTCAAATATGATTGTATGGAAAAGAATTGAGGGGCGACCTATCCGTACATTGGCTGTAAAGGGGGGGATTAGAAGTGGGCTGGAGGCACTTCGGGATTATACTTATTAACAATAAGGTACCCCTCTTCTAAGTGCGAGAAAGAGAAGCTATGCCATCATTAAAAATTTGTCTAGTAGTAAGAGTATTACTCACTCCATAGGATACAAGCCTTACACATTTCCTAGACACTAGCTCCACTACCTAATGATTGCGAAGCATTTACCCTTACCGGCTGTTGTCCTTTCTTCGTCAAACTTTAGTCCCTATAAAAAAGTAGCACACCCTAGGGTGTGCTACCATTGTTGAGGAGGATACTACAGCAGTTATTTACACTTTATTTATTCTATCATAAGGGCTTTCCCCCGTCTGATATACGCCGCTATGGCATACCTCATTGTACGAAAGTGCTTTCGCGCGAATAGCTGCCTATTGTACGAGTACAGGACGCGATACGCTATTGCCATCTTTGTCTGTAATGCGAGCCATGTAGGTGCCTGCGGGCAATTGACTTACAGCGATTGATGTTGTACCGCTTATAGCTTTGGAGACAGCTACACGCGCACCATCAAGAGTGAAGAGCTCTATCGTGCTACCTTCGCGAGTTTGTACTGTAATGAATTCCTTTGCAGGATTGGGATAGAGGACAGTCTCTACATTGAGTGTAGGTGTATCTACAGCGGTCGATCCATCCATTGTTACCCTTAGTTGGTCTACTTGGATAGCACTAACCCCATTGACTACGGGTACGAGGGTGAGGAGGATTGTCTTACCCTTATACGCAGAGAGATCTGCTGAGATTAGGGTCCAGCCACTGCCTTCTGCCGACTGTGGTGCCAAAAGTTCTACAGCGGTTCCGTTAAGCTCTGTAACCATAACCTTGAGTTTATCAGGATTATTGGCGGTGAAGAGCGTCGTGATATAGCAAGAGAATGTAGGAGCCTTAGCATCTGCAGGGATGGCGAGCGGTGCAGAAAGGAGTTCGTTTTTCGCATCAATATTATCGCCGGAGAAGTTACCTTTGTTGAACTCTGTAGGATAGAATTTACCGAAAGAGATCAGGCAGTCTTCGCTATTTTCTGCACCTACTTTGGTATTAGGATCTTTGAAAGAAAGTCCAAGACGAGCCATGAGGCCTTTACCCATGTACGAATCAAATCCGAGTCCATCTCCATCCAGGTCTAACGATCTCCATCCCTTGTCGAGCTTATCTTTGGTATCCATAGGACAGGAGAAGGGGAAAGTCGAGATAGGAGCAGAGACTGTAACTGTGATAGATTCCTTTGCATCACCATTCTTATTGGTTACTGTAGCAGAAATCTCATAGGAGCCTAGCGTCTCGGCTGTTACCTTATACTCTGTGTCGTTTACTTTCGTTAGCTTGATTCCTGCAGGAGCCTCCCACTTAACCGAAGTAATAGGAGCAACTGTACTATAGCCAAGCTTCATGGTCTGTGTCTCACCTTGATAGAGATCGGTTACCCCCGAGATGCTAAGTGCTTCGGGCTTATCATTCTCCGTCATAAAGAGAGCGAGTAGTTTCTTAAATTCCTTGAAATCCGGATCATTCGTTTGAACTTCACCACGACACTCTATCCATTTGTTGCCTGGCCCTATGAGTACGAGCGTTGGGAATCCCTTAACAGGTATACCCAAAGCCGAAGCCATCTGGGGATCTGCAAATAGGGGATAAGGCACGGGGGTCCCATTGCTATCTTTGGTCCAGTCTCCCTGTGTGTTACCACCCTTACCATGGATTCTATTAACGGTAGACTGAGAGTCTCCACCGACCCAAAAGACGTCTATCTGATTGGTTCCCTTAGGACCAAATTTCTTGTAGAGTCTCTCCAAGGCTCCACTCTGGTGTAGTCCCCAGCAAGGACCGCACCATACGGCGGAGATGTCAATCATGATGGCTTTGCCCGACTTGAGGATAGCATCAATGTCGTGTTCTTTGTCATTAATGTCCTTAGCAACATACTTTGAGCTCTTTAAGGGTTGGGGTTCCCCTGCGCGAAGTTGTGTCGCACTACGGAGCTGCACACCAGACGTTAAGAAAGATTGCTGTGCCACAACATCAGTCGTAGCCACCAGCATGCCGGTAAGCATAGTAACGCCTACGGCCAACTGTGTAATAACTTTTTTCATATGAAACCGAATTAGTGTTTGTTATTTGATCTTTATTATGTATGTCTCTTGCATTGTTTCAGAGAGCTTTCTTGAGCACTTCATAGACTTCCCCGGTCTTATGATCGTAGAGGATGGCTACCACAGCACAGCTCTTGGGCTGTATAACTTCTCGATCTATGGTACCGGTATGGTTGTACGTCTTTCCTAAATCATAGGGCTCCCCATCAATTCCATTAAGTGCTTGACGGAATATATGGTTATGCTCGTACTCATTATCTAAGCCCTTCTTTAGATGTTGCGGTGCCACAATATGATCTTCTACGAGCCATAGTTGTATGTAAAGTTGGTGCTCTTTGAGAGAAGCAGAGAGCTCCTCCGATAGGTCTAGAGCGGATGCGCTGCACTGCACTGAGATCTTGCGATCTTGATTTGAGACTTGAAGCTCAAGTTTGTAGAGTTGGGGCAACTCACGTATAGCCTGCATTTCTGCCGCCCATTTCGTCGCCATAGGGCTAAAAGTCTTCCCCCCGTTACTTGCCAATGGCCTCCGATTGAAGGTGGCTATGGGTAGTGAACCTCCGGCTTGTAGTCGCTCTAGATAAGTTGCAGCATCTGCATGATACAACCCTTTGGGGTCTTCTTTGGGACGTGTCCCTATTTGGGTGTTGCTACCATGTAGAGCCACGATAACAACCTTATTACCATGGGCTGAGACCGCTTCGGTTATCGCTTTTGCCGCTATGGGACAATTGACACAGCCAACGCCGCTATAATCCTCAATAAGGACGGAGCGACCCTTGGAGTGATCAACCTCATTGGGGATTAGTCGATCTTTTTCCGGAATAGGCCTGCACGCCACAACCAATGCCGTAAGGAGTGTGGCTAGAGAGAGGGAAAATGTATGGAGTTTCATCATTATAATCTTGGCAAATGTTGAATGTTCAAAAGAGCTTTGGGGCTAGAAAGTACCATTGTAGGTTAGGTAGATCCCTTTTGTCTCGGGCATATAACGACACACCCCTCCTGAGCAGTTAATACCGGCTCTCGTGCGGCCATAGCCTAGTTGTAGTCTATGGTTGCCGGCGGAATAAGCCACAGTAGCCATATAGTAGTGTTGCTTGGTCACGGTCATATTGTATTGATCTGATAGAGAGATCATCCATTTGGGAGCTATGGAGAGCTCCGCAAGACCGAAGAGCCAGCTACCCTCTGCTTGACGGCTATTGAGGTACTGTAGCTCGGTGCGTAACGTGTAGTTTGGTGCTAGTTTGAACTTCCCATCTAGGACAAATATATTACTATAGACGAGCGGATTATTGATCGCATGCCCCTCAACCACCTGTTGGTTGTATATCTGGTGGTAATAGTTGAAAGTTATTGAGACTGTCCGAGAAAACTTCTTACTCAGCTCAATATTCAAGTCTGAGTAGTAGAGCTGACCCATACCAAAGAAAGGATGTGAATAACCATCTGTTCCATATAGGTCTTTCTCGGGAGCATCTAAAGGCAATCGATCTGTTCCCACATTCTTTAGGCCTCGTACATGGGCATAGTTAATGCGTATCCCGGTACCATACTTGCCCCCTAGTAGAGATCCTCTAGGGATTGTGTAGCGGAAGTCTCCCTGAAAAGCCCATTCTCCATCGGGTTGGGTAGCATAGGGATAAAGTGCTGCAAGTGTATAGGTATGGTTTGCCGTAAAGGCCGGGAGGTGATTGATGTGAAGAGGGGTACCTACTGAGGATCGTGCTGAGAGGAAGTTGAAGTTTTCGCTTCGTTTGGCCTGTAGTAAGAGGCTTAGACCTTTTCTTGAGTACGAAGTAGAGAGCATGGCGACAGATCCCGGAGAGTAGATATAGTGGTTACTCGCCGTAGGGTCACTACTCTTATAGGCATACTCTCCATTGAAAAACCAGTTCCCTACAGAAAACTTGGCGCGCCCTCCAAAGGCATGTACTTGCCTAGGAAGGTTGAGACGCATTGCTCCAGTCATGCCCGGTGGAGTGGCAACAGGGATAATCTCATCTCCCTCCACTTTATTTATATAGGAGCCCCCTACGCTCAAGGTCATTCGCTTATCTCTCATGGACGGAACCCACTGCTGGAGTGCGAGCTCTCCATCTCCCCCACGGATGTATCCGCGTTCGTTGGTAAATAGACGAGCGGTACGATCGAAGTAGTTGCGTTGTTGTCCTACAAAACCCTTGATGCGTATCCCATCATAAGGGGTAAGCAATACATGGGCTCCTCTGACAGCATTGTCAATACCCAGCGTCCGCTCTTCATAGCTACGGAAAAGGATGCCGGAACCGAACTGATCATAAAAGTCTCCTAGGGTGACCTCAGCATACTTGCCGACATATCCCTTGAGGTGTAGGTGAGGGATACCACGCCCCTGCTCCGGCTCATGCCCAGGCATCGGACGGAGCAGATCTTCATAGCGGAGCCCTAGCTCCAGGTAATTGTTGCGGAGCGTACCGGTTACGTAGCTATTGCCCATCCACGATTTATTCCCAGCCGCTTTGTCGTCGAGAGAAAAGAGCATGTCGCTCTGCACGCTAAAAGAGGGTTTGAACTTTTCCCATGGTGCCCACTCTCTTTTATCTTGAGCGGAGAGCGTAGAGAAGACCCCCACACTCACCGAAAAGATAGTGATGAGGTGCCAAGTACGGTGTAGTATCTGTCGCATACGTATTGTGCGGTATAAGAAGATAAAATAGTCTATTGCTAGTTGTAAAGAGGTCGGAGGAAAACTCTAAGGAAGACTTTGATTATTCCTCCGGTTTTAGGAGCTCCCGTACTTTAGCGATAAGCTCTTGCTCTCCGCCTTCGGTATAACCGGTATGAGCGTATGCGACATTCCCTTTCCCATCAATTACAAAGACATGGGGAATCATATTGACATTCATAGCCCGCTTGAAGTCTCCATTGGGGTCTAGTAATACCTCATACTCAAGGCCCAGCGCATCCATAAGAGGCTTTACACGATCGGTATTTTGTCCCTCGTCAATAGATACAGCAACAAGCTTGACACCGGTCTCTTCCTGCCAATCTTCATACACCTCGTTGATAGCTTTGAGCTCACGAAGACAAGGTTTGCACCAGGTAGCAAAGAATGAAATAATAAAAGGCTTACCTTCATTATTCAGTTTGCTCGTATTGACTGATTTCCCCTGTAGATCTTTGAGCTCGACCTGAGGAAGTTGTGCATGTGCTACTGGCACAATTAGAAAGAAGAGTAGGATAGATAGTAGATGTTTCATAGTTTTATGGAATTGACTAGATAATTGTTACGGTTAAATTCACTGTCCAAATAAGAGGTTCTCCACCAGCCTTAGGAGTGAGGGTGATCGTAATAGTATTTGTATAGGTTTGTCCCACTATTGGATTGGGGATATCTATATGAGTAGATATAGGGGTTGTTGCTCCTTTCTCCTTCTCATAGGGAACCTCTTCTTCGTCGGCAGTCAGTTTTATGTCTTTCTTAAACGAGGTCTGATTTTCAAAAGCTTCGCAGGAGCCTAAGCATACAGTTCCGGAAGTCTCTTTGGCAAAAGAGAGGGAGAAGTTGTAATTAGCAGTCTTCCGCACACTAAAGTCCAATTGTAGGTCATAAGACTCTGCTTTTTCCGTTGATGCAGAGACTTTGTAATCTATCGTGCTACCGGCAATATACTTCTTATTGTCTATTTTGTTTATTAACATCACCTCAGAAGCTTTGGCAACAGTGATCGTACAAGTGGACTTTTTATCTCCTGCTTGAGCGGTGACAATTGCGACGCCTGGAGCGATTGCCTTGACGAGGCCTGTCTCTGAGACTGTAGCTACAGAGGGATTATCAATTGTATAGGTTACCTTGGCACCTGCCGGTGTTGTCGTTGCTGTGAGCTGTAGAGTCTCTCCTTCTAATAGTGTTGCAGTGGCGGGAGAGAGCGTAAGGTTGGTAACTTCTACAGGGGTGTTTATCGTATCGGGCCCACAGGAAGTTAGGAGCGATAGCGCGACGAGCAATAGTGCGACGGCGAATTTCGTTAGTTTCATTTGGGTAATTAATGGTTATAAGGGTTAAACATTATACTGCCTATTTTGTACTGTCCTTTATTATTATACGGGTCATTCTCAAAAAAGTAACTCTCCATTGCTCATTAGAGGTTTCGTCTTGTCTAAAAGAGACTGCCCAAAGGTAATAAATGTCTTGTAAATAGCAATACTTATTACGCAATATATTAGGGAGGGGCTTATGGAGCCCTAAAGATGAGTCTGTGTAATACCTGTTGTCTCCGAAGACAATAGGTCGTAGAGACACTTGGGTGTTGCCATTCTGATAAAAGAGTATCGGAACTATTGCTGTCCGATAAAAGTAGTTAGAGAGAAAATTCAAAGGCTGACTCCAAAAGAAGAAGTCAGCCCTACTTTTCGTTATCCTTAAGTATCTTCTAGACACTATCGGAACTAATTACAGTTGCCATCAAAGGCGAGTCCTCCTATACTGATTCTATGGGTTTCGGTGCGACGAAAGATTCGACGGGCCAGAGGTAGGCACTCACGAGTTCGCTGTTGTTGTATGCCTGCTCGTTCATTTTCGCAATGCGCCCTAAGAGCGCGTTGGACTTAGAGGATTCCGCCTCCTGCACCAATAGGCAAGCATTAAAACTAGGCCATACGGCAGTATCCTTGTGAGGGATGTCAAAGTCGCTCTCAGCCAATGCTTTCGGAATGACTTGGTACACGCCAATTTCTAGCTCGTGAAGGAGCGACTCTATCTGCTCCAGCATACTGATGTTACATGTGATATATATAAGTGTCATATCAGTTGTTTTCTATAGTTTTCGTCTCATCCTAAATAGTCTACGCTCCCTGTAGAGCCTACGTTGGTGCATAAATGCATAAGCAGTAGGTACCAAAATCAGTGTTACAAGCATAGAGATTAGCAAACCTCCGATGATTGTGATACCGAGAGGAGCGTACATCTCCTTTCCCATACCGGTACTTAATGCCATTGGCAGCATCCCGAGTATTGTAGTCATTGAGGTCATCAATACGGGACGCAAGCGAGAGCGACCGGACTCCATCACGGCGTCTCGGATACTATACCCACGCCGTACAAGCATATTACTGTAGTCCACCAGCACGATACCGTTATTCACTACAATACCAACTAACATGATCAGTCCGATAAACGTTACCACACTCAGAGTTGTCCCGGTAATGAGGAATGCTAGAATGATACCGACCAATGTAAATGGTATGGCAAAGAGGATAATAAATGGATCCAAAAGAGACTCAAACTGAGCTGCCATCACCATAAATACCAACATTAGACCTATGATAAAGATAATCGTAAGCGAAGAGAAGGTATCGCTCTGATCCTCTATCTGACCACCTAATGAGATGCTTACACCTTGAGGGATCTGCGTATCGGCGATGATCTCTTTTGCCTTTTGGGCTCCATCTCCGAGTGAAATCCCATTAAGGTCGGCAGTAACTTTGACATACCTTTGTTGGGTAAGACGCTCAATCTGTATTGGCCCCTCCTTTTCTTGGAGATCTGCAACGGCAATCAATGGTATCTGCTGCCCCAGCAGATTCGTTACCTGCATTTCATTGAGCTTCTTGATAGAATTGCGATAGTCAGAAGCATATTGTATCCTAATATCGTAGTCAGTACCATCCTCGGTGTAGGCACCCGCGTTGGCACCATAGAGGTTTTCTCTCACTTGTATACCGATCACCCCGGGATTGAGAGCCATCTGAGAGGCTTTGTCCTTGTCAACTATGATATGAACCTCACGATTGCCTGCCGATACTAATGCTTCAACATTGGTAAACTCCGAATACTCCTTGACTTTTTTCTCAAGGTCAAATGCCACCTTATTCAGTTGATCCATGTTTTTCCCAAAGATGATAAACTCTATAGGAGCTTTATTTCCCGTTAGAACAGTAGCCATAGCACTGCCTCCTGAGACGGTTACTTTTTCGATTTCTGGTATCGCCTCAATCAGAGGACGAATATCATCGGCGATCTGTTGGCTACTACGATTACGCTCACTGACGGGCTTGAGGTGGCAGAAGATCGTACCAATATTTTTACCCTCTTTAAATCCTACTGCCGTAAGAACTCCGTCTTGGGTCTGACCGGTAATACTTGCGAGTCCCCCTTCGGCAACCTCCGGCACATTGTCGTGCAACAGTTGTATGATCTCATTACCTATCTGCTCAGTAAAGGAGTGTGATGTGCCTTGCTCTGTCTCAAACTGGATAGAGATAGAGCCGGCATCAATATCGGGGATGTAGTCGGTACCGACAGCCTTTCCTAATAACAATACTAAGACGAAGACGACCAGAGCAGAGCCAAGGGTGATGCCCTTATGGAATACAGCCCAGCCCAGAAAGTTGCGATATATCCTCTCAACCCTTTGGAACATACGCTCGCTCCAATTAAAGAGTTTGCCATGTTTTTTGCTCTCCTTGCTACGTGGGGCCGGTTTGAGCAATACGCTTGAGAGCATTGGGGTCAGAGCTAATGCTGTGAAGAGAGAGGTGATCAGACAGGTAACCGTAAGGACGGCTAATTGCTTAAACATTACGCCAACGATACCACCCATAAATACCAAAGGGAGGAATACCACAATGGTGGTTAGGGTAGATGCGGCAATAGCTAATCCCATCTCGGATGCACCAAACATTGAAGCTTGCTTAGGCATAGCCCCTCGCTCTATGTGCTGTGTGATGTTTTCGAGTACTACGATGGCGTTGTCGACTACCATACCAATCGCAATTACCAACGCCACCAAGGAGAATATGTTGATGGTATAGCCGAGTATGTTCATGACGATAAAAGCCGAGATCAATGATACCGGCATCGTCAGGAATACTATGAGGCTAGATTTCCATTCTCTCAAGAAAAGCAATACCACCAAGGTGACGAAGATCAGGGCATACCAAATAGATGAACTGAGGTTGTTAATAGATGAGATTACCAATTCGTCCGAACCTATCACTTCAGAGATTTGCACGTCCGAGGGTAGCTCACCTTGTATGTCGCTTATCTTTGCACGTACGGCGTTGGCGACATCTACGGTATTGGCTCCTGATTGTTTCTGTATCAATAGGGCGATACCTCTACCCCTATGATTGAAGGCTGACGCATTAGTTTCCTTAAAAGTATCCTTGATGGTAGCAACATCTTTGAGGCGTACCACCTTTCCTTTGAATGCCTTGATAACAGTATTCTCAAGCTCTTGTACACTCTCGTATTTACTGGGCATGCGTACAGAGAAGTCGTAAGCACTCTCCGTTACAAAGCCAGAAGGCACGTTGATGTTATTGGCTTTGAGCATCATGGAGAGCTGAGTCACAGACATACCATAGCCCTGCATCCTGATAGGATCTATCTCAACTCGGATCTCACGTTCAGGCTGCCCTAGGTAGATTACCGTACCTACGCCATCTACCTTTCTCAGCGTAGAAGCGATTTGGTCCTCTACAATCTCTTCTAGACCGTTGTAGTTTTCGTCTGCATTGATGGCATAACCGATCACCGGCATCATCGATGCATTGATCTTATAGATGATTGGAGTATAGGCTTGAGCCGGCATTCGGGACTTGACTAGCTCCAATAGATCTCGAGCATTATTTGCCGCCGCTGTAATATCTTCTTCCCACTCATACCTCAACTGTATAAACGATACATTCTCTTTAGAGATGGATTTGATCTCGACCAAATTCTCGGCAGAAGAGAGTACTGCCTCTAGGGGCTTAGAAACCTGTTCCTCCACCTCCATTGCCGAAGCTCCGGGATAGACCGTGATGACTGTAAGGGAGGGGAACTCCATGTTAGGCATCAGGTCTAATGGCAACTTTGTCAGAGAGAATACACCTATCACTAGTATAGCCACAAAAAGCATTGCGGTCGCGATAGGCCTTTTTACGCCAAATTCAGGAAGCTTCATAGACTTACTTCTTTTTTACAACACTCACTTTGGAGCCGTCGTTGAGCTTATTTTTGCCATCTACTACAATTGAATCTCCACTCTTGATTGCATCGCTTTCGATGTATACCCAACCGTCGTTAATCTCCCCTCGAGTCACCGGGATGCGACTAACTTCGGTGCCTTCGGTATTGACTTTGAATACGAATTCTTCGGCTGTCCCGGCCAAGCGGTATATGGCATTGAGTGGTACGAATAGACCTTCTCTCTCCGGTAGAGTAATAGAGACATTGCAGTACATACCGGGTTTTAGGCGGTTGTCTTTGTTAGGGATATTGACTTCAACAGCTGCCGTACGTGTCATTGGCGAAAGTGCGGGAGAGAGGTAAGATATTTTACCCTCAGTCGGTTTATCCGGATAAGCGTCAAAAATTATGGTAGCACTCTGCCCTTTTTCTATGTAATTGAGTTCCTTTTCATTGACTTCAATGGTTATTTTGAGAGGATTGATTTGGCGAAGCTCTATGATGCCGCTTTCCAACTTAAGCTCATTGCTGAGGCTTGGTGTGAATGTATACGTCTCCCCTTCATTGACCAAAATATCAGTGATGATGCCACTAAATGGGGCGGTAATGGAAGTATTCTTTTTGAGCATAGCCACTTTGGCCACGGAGGCCTCGTACTTAGCCTTGACGTGGTCGTAATCCATTTGGCTGATGCTCTTCTTTTCTAACAAACGGGTAATACGCTCGAAGTCGCGTTTGATGGCGTCGTTTTCGATCTGTGCCTGTAATAGCATTTCGTCGGACATCTCCACGATGAGGGCTCCCTTCGGAACAAAGCTCCCTTTGCCGTAGTGTATCCGCTCTATCCTCCCTGGTAGGGCGGTTCCGAGGTTCGCACTTTTAGATGCCTCGGCAGTACCCGAAAAACGAATTTTTGGGGTAAATGTCATTTGTTTGGCTTGGATAATGGTCACGGGCACAACTTTGTCCGCATCGGACTCCTGATCTTTATCTTTCTTTTTGTTGCAGGAGGTAGTTGTGCCGATAAGTAGGAGCAACACCGTTGGGAGCAAGAAGCTCTTAATTCCTTTGATATGCATATTGTTTTTTATCTATCTATTTTGTTTGTGAACAAGACTATGTTCCTCGGCATACTTATAGAGAGCGCCGGTAGACTTCTCCAATTGAGACAATGTTACGGCAGCTTCTACTCTTGCATCAATATCGGCAGAGCTGGCTTTTTCCCACATGACCTGAGCTTCTAAAATATCCCTTATGCTGTTCATCCCCTCTAAGAGGCTGTTTTTTGTAATTCGCAGGTTTTCCTCAGCTTGCTCCTTAGAGAGCTTTGTTAGTTCCATCCTTTTAAGAGCCTCAGCATGCTTAAATCTATTTTGTTGTATCTGCAAGTTGATTTTCTCTTGGGAGTCTTGCAGTTCTAACTTTGCCTTGGCCACTTGTTGGTCTGCCATGTGTACTTGGTGTAATCTATCGCCCCAAGTTAGCACCGGGATCTGTACTCCCACGCCTATCATCCAGTCTCCGCCAAAGTTATTTTGAGATCCTTTGTAGAGATTAGGTTGTATCCAGTTGTATCCTGCTGTGAGGAAGATGTTGGGCAGGAATTGCGACTTCACCATCTTTCTTGCCGACTCTGTAATCGCGAGCTTATTGCGAAGCATCACTATTTCGGCACGCTCAATGGTATCGTTATTTGTAAGCGCTAAGAGGCGACTACTCAGTTGCTCCTCACTGATAATGCCGGTGTCTAATTCTATTTGATTAGCATCTACTCCTATGATTTGTCCGAGCAACATCTTGGAGAGCTCAAGGCCGTTTTCCGCTTTGACCAAAGAGAGCTCCACTTCATTTTTCTTGACCTGAACCTTCAATACTTCGTTCCTAGTTGTCATGCCTTCGGCGTAGAGATTTTCTAAGTCTTGTCCGAGATGATCTAGGAGGGATTTGTAGGTCTTAGCCAAAGTCACCTTCTCTTGTACAGAGATTACTCTCCAGTAAGCTTCATCCACAGATGCCAAGACATCTGCTTCCTCCATTTTTACTTTCTCATGCAGAAGCTCAGATGTGTAGCGAGCTATCTTGTTTGCCTCTACAATTTTAAATCCCATAAAGATAGGCTGGCGTAGTATAAAGCCTCCCGTATACACCTCCTTAGGAGCGACACTTATAAAGTCAAGAGGGATCGAAAGTCCTTGAGGTGTCACCCCCGGGATATTGAAGTTGATCGCAAAAGGGCGGAGGGGTCTATCTCCCGGATTGACCCATCCCCCGGCGAAGTCAATGCGAGGTAAATACTTTGTTTTAGCCGACTGCACTAAATAGTCAGAGGCTACAGCATCAGCTTGAGCCATTTGTATCTGTTTGTTGTGCTCTAAGGCTAACTCTCTGCACTGCTCCAAAGACATTAGAGCTTGGGATTGTGCCTCTGTCTTCAATCCCATGGAGAGAACAACAGTCGTGATCAGAAAGAAGACCATTCTTTTGTTGACTGTTCGAATCATGATTTGCGCGTATTAGTTGTCTTATTATAGCTTGGTAGAGGATCCATAAGCTCCCTGATACCACTCCTTAAATTCTCTATTTTTCGCTTTACTTACTATGACCTTCTCAGGGGTTTCTACGGAGAGTGCTACCATTAACTTGCCCCCAAACCATACAGACATACTCTGTATTGCACTATGTGCTACGATGTATTGTCTATTGGCTCTAAAGAATAGTTTGGGGTTTAAATCTTGTGCTATCTTTTCCAAAGAGAGGTCTATAAAGTGCTCCTTCTTATCGATGGTCACCAATACAGATGCTTTGCTTTCCGAGCGTATGTAGGCGATCTTTTCTACCGATATCGGGAAAAGTTTATCTCTAAAGGGAATCAAAAAATGGCTCTTATAACTCAATTGCGACTTATTGAGTGCTTCAATCATCTTGTCCATCAGGTCTTGGTTATACACCTTCTTTCCACTCTGACCAAATCTTTTGATCTTGTCTAGGGCTCTTTGGAGGTCGCTTTGTTTGATTGGTTTGAGTAGGTAATCAATACTATTGACTTCGAACGCTTTGAGCGCATATTCCTCATAAGCCGTGGTAAAGATGATGGGGCAGGATACATTGATGCGCTTGAAGAGCGAGAATACCTGACCATCCGCCAAATGTATATCCATAAAAGCCAAGTCGGGCTCCGGGTGGCTTTCGAACCACTCTACACACTCAGATACACTCTGGAGTATGGTCAATACCTCTATGTCTGGGTCTGTTTCGGTGAGTAGCGTTTGTAACCCTTTGGCGGTAAAATACTCATCTTCTACGATTATTACTTTCATATTAGAGATTTGGCTTTGGGTTCTAATTGGTCTAAACTCTTTATCAATGGTAGTGAAACGGAGAACTGTCCATCCTTTGAGACAATGTCAATATCCTTGCCAAATACCAAACGATATTGCTCCATCAGATTATCCAGTCCTACTCCCGTACTGCTTGATGTACTTTGCTCTCTTAGTTGCAGTTTATTCTCTACTACGATCTTGTCTTCTTTCGTACTGATGGATATAGTTAATGGTATTTTGGCACTTGCGATATTGTGTTTGATCGCGTTCTCCACCAAAATCTGCAGACCGGAGGGTATGACATAGTAATCCAAATATTTATCATCAATATGCCACACTACCTTAAGACCATCGAAATAGCGGATGCACATCAAGTAGAGATACGACTTGACAAACTCTAACTCTTCTGACAGCCGTACCACCACTTTATCGCGCATCGTATGCCTAAATACCATCGCCAACTCCTGCACATACTCCTGAGCCCGCCTGTCATCCCTGCCGATTAGACCATTGAGCGTATTGAGACAATTAAAAAGGAAGTGCGGATCTGTCTGATTTTTCAGTGCCGTGTACCTGTTTTGCAGATTCTCAAAGTCCAACTTCTGCATCCCAACTACTGCCAAGTGATTTTGTTTCATCAAATAAATGGTCATAGTAAAAAGGAAGGTTACTACCAATATGACGAGATCCTTAGCATACTGCACCGTGGCATAAGTATGATAATTAAGAATATCTCTAAACCACCACCACTGCAATCGCGACAAATAGGGCGATAGTAATACCACTCCCATCAACAGCCCGAATAATATCAGCCAGAGCTGGTACTGTCGTATATCATACCTATTGATTGCCCAGGATTGGATGCTCAACAATAGATAAAAGAAGACCATGTTGACGAGTAGTGAGGCGATAGAATTCACCGACAAGACGGTTCTTAGGTCAAACTCCCTGCCGGCATCAAGCAAGCTGTAGTAATAGATAGAAGACGACAGCATCACAAACGCAAGCAAGAAACTGATGATAAGTGTAGCTAGTAATACACTCTTCTTTTCATCTCTTAAAAATATAAATCCGTTACTTCGTCGCTGTCTTAAACGGCGTTTTATGCGCGGTGTCGTCATAAGTCTTCTGTCTTTATGGATACTTTGTATCCCAAAAAGTTGCGTTTATGTTTGTATGTTGAGCTTTCCCGGTCTTCTCGCACAAGAAAGAAAAAGCAACGAGCCTATCTCACACCCTTCGTTTTTCGTATTTAGGGTGAAGGGATAAGACTCGCTGTTTTTAGGGCTTCTAAAATCAGAAGCGATAGCCTAAGCCTACGGTAACCACACTCGCATGAGCCTTATAGGCGGCGTTCTGTAGAGGGAAACCAAGCTTAGATGTGACATTGTTTATAGAGGTCTTAATGTCATCAATCTGGTTGATAAAACCATACTTATAACCGGCATTGATCTGGATGCCATTGGCAAACTCATAACCCAATTGGCAAGCAATACCTACATCCCACCTTTGGAGAGCCGACTTATCGTTGTGCTTCTCGTACAGGTCAATTGGGTCAATTTTCACTAGGTTATTGAATTTCTTAATTTCGTCTGTTTTAGCGGAGAATCCTATCCCAACATAAGGCCCAACACCACCATACAGAAGCCCATTACCCAACTGCAGTTTACCTAGGGCATATATGGGGATCTGCATCCCCCATTGGTTGATCTTGTTTTCCAAAGATACAGGGCCGGCCTCTGCCTTTAGACCTATCCCTCTGTAGAAGAACTCAAGCTCGGGTTGGATAGCGAAGTTGGAGTGTAGGTTGATTCTCATGAAACCACCAAAGTCGGCTCCCGGTTTCATTTGGCTTTTAAGAACATGAAAGTCGTTGCTTAAGGCAAGACCCGAGAAGTTTACACCCGCTTTTACACCATAATCTGTAGACACAGGAGCCTGAGCCATGGCTGAAGTAGCTGCCATCCCCATGATTACACTTGCTGCGATAGCAATAATATTACGTCTCATACTTTCTTCTTTTTACTTTCGTTGTATTTATTACTCATCTTTATTCTGTTGTATGACCTATCCGATCGCAATAGGTGCATCAACTACATCGCAAAGGTAGGAAGAATAAAACCCCATACCAATCAGATATTGACCCAAACGACTTAAATACCTGCCGAACACCTCTGTACTGCGACTGTGGCAGAAAAGATGGAGCACAAGAAGCTAAACGCAAGTGACGGAGAGGAGTGTGCCGGTGCTGGTGCAAAACCTAAACCACAAGGGCGACGTCGTGATGTGTATGATGCAATCTTTTCTCTCGGATAGAGGTAAGAACGTGCCGGCTTGCATGGGTGTGTCTGCTTTGGGTGGCTACGAGGACCCGGATGAAGACAAGAGGGAAACCCCTCGTTTGCTCGTTTTGTCGGCACAAGGGGAAACTACTTATGTGAGATATTTCCCTCATATGTTTTTTCGTTGGATATATGCTTTGATTAGGCTGGAAATGCTACTTTTGCCATGTGTAAGAACTAATATAGTAGTAATATGAATCAAGAAAAGTTTTTATCTATCCTCGGGTGGGTAGCTACTGCAACGGCAATGGCAATGTACATCTCTTATATACCACAGATTGGCTCTAACCTCGCCGGACATAAAGGCGACTGGCTGCAGCCAATGGTGGCGGGTATCAACTGCACACTATGGGTGGCATATGGCTTTGTTCGCAAGAAGAAGGATTGGCCTATCGTTATAGCCAACCTCCCAGGGATTGTTTGTGGCTTCTTGGCCTCTTTCACAGCCATGTAAAAGATTTTACTGATTCAACGAAGAACGGATGACCGGACAATAGACGATCCGGTGATGGAACAAGTTATTTAAAGAGCCCTCAGGGGTGTGCTAAAGGCATCCCTAGGGTTGTTTTATATAATTAGGAACGCTGCCTGTGTTGTTGCTTGCAAAGCTCAGATTCCCTTTCTTCTGTGTACCAAGTCGCTTTCATGGTCTTTTTACTTTAACTCCCAAATAATTTATAGATCACAATGAAACCATTTTATAGATCAACAATGAAGCTATTACTTTGCTTTCTATTGGTCTTGTCGAGTCTACCCTCGATGTATTCGCAAATGCTCTTCTCTGAGAATCTCACAATGAGGATAGACAGCACCAAAAGAATACAAGGAACATTATTACCCGTACTGGAATTCAAGACAGAAAAGGAGAATGTATTCACCTTCAAAAACACTGCCAATCTCAATTTGTTGGTAAAGCATGGTCAAGTAATCAATCTAATTAATAAGATTGAGCTCTCTACCTACGGCGATAAAGTAACCGTAAGCGGAGGGTATGTACATGCCGAATACCGCTATTTGTTGAATCGTTCTTTTGAGATTTATCCTTACGCCGAGTCGCAATGGGCAGAAAGTAGGGGAATGAAATTTAAGGTCTCTACGGGGTTGCAGTCGCGTTGCCGGCTGGTAAATAGTGCTAACTGCCTCTTGTTTGCAACCGTGGGGCTATTCTACGAGTTTGAAAAGTGGGAACAACCAGCCACTAGCCCCCTTGCAGGAACGGATGCATACAGCCGTAGTATTAAAAGCCACTTGTCTCTCAGTTTCAAACATCAGTTGGGTGAACGTTGGGAATTGATAACGACGGCCATTCACCAGGGGAAGCCTGATAGCTACTTAAAGGAGGCTCGTTTTGGAGGAGCTGTCGACCTCAAATACCGCATTACACCTACGATAGGAATACGCGGAGCCTATCGACTCATCTACGATACTGCCCCCATTGTACCCGTGCGCAAAGATTATAATACTCTTGATGTTGGTATTGACCTTTCGTTTTAAGAGGGTGCTATAAATAAGAGATGTCGATTACTCTCTTCCATAGTAAAGAGCTTCAATCTTATCCAACGATAGGTAACCGTCTATTGAGTGGAGTTGATAGATTTCGTGCAAAGTAGCAGAGATAGAGCCTAATATCGCATTGGTTTTAGTTTTGCCTTCACTGCTATGTTTTTGACTGCTGATGTTTTATGTCATAGTTTCTGTAGCACAAAATGATCGATTGATGACTATCAAAGCATAGGTCTATACCTTCATATCGTTGGCTATACATAAAGAAAAATCGTTGTAAAACCTAGTTTTACAACGATTTTCTACTTTCTAAAAGCTGCTTTGATAGAGAGGTTTGGAACGCTCTCGGAGCCTTGAAGCGGAAGCGGGGGGATTCGAACCCCCGGTACGGTTGCCCGTACGTCAGTTTAGCAAACTGGTGGTTTCAGCCACTCACCCACACTTCCTTCCATCAACCAAGGGGCACGCCCTTTTTTGACGTTGCAAAGGTACTATTTCTTTTTGAATACGCAAGATCCCTCGCTATAATAGTGCAGATTGCAGATTCCAGTATCAAGTGCAACAGTGTCACAAAAGTAATGCTAGTACTTAATTCGGGGATTTAAAGTCCAAACTTTTCCTAGGTCTGTTGTTTAGCAGTCTCCTGATATTTCGTATTTGTTTTTCATCGATGTCTTTGAACGGAGTCCCTTTGGGTATGTATTTTCGCATGAGTTCGTTGAGCAATTCAACATGGGGCTTATCTGTGGAACAATAGGGTTTGGCAAAAAGACAGGAACACGGAGCGCCCTCTCAATGGATCTAAAAGCCATAAATTCCGATCCGTTGTCCGTGGTTATGGAATGCAATATCCCCATCCTTTTGAAGTAATCCAAACTCCGATTAACGATCCGAGCCAACGCCTTGGCATTTTTGCCATTAGGCAGCTTTTCAATGATGGCATACCCCGTTTTTTCTCGGTCAGGGTAAGGTTGACTTCTCGTTGATGAGGTCCAATGATAAGATCCATTTCGAAATCTCTAAAACACTCTTTACGATCGATTCAGTCCGGTCTCTCGTCTATACTTTTTCGCCGTTCCCATTTCCCTTTTGGGGGGAGAAGCTAAAGGCTTGTGGTGGTATTTTAGATGCTGTCTCGTATGGCGATAGAGGTCCCCTCCGCTCTCTTTGTCCTTATGGAGCAAGGTGTATAGGGAGGTTTTTGTTTATCTAAGCGTTGCACTTACAACTAGAAAATACATGGCACGTGTCATTGGGCAAGAATTTGAGATGGATGGTCAATTCAAAAGAGAACTGACAGATGTCGCTATTGTTCTTGGCAAACGTGTTACTGAAATCAAAGATGGCATTAAAAAGAACCAAGAGAAGCAGACTGAAAGCTTCGCCACACTTTGTGAGAAAATCGAAGGGACTCAATCTCTTCCAGAGGTCAAGAGATACTACCTCTTTGATGTCAAACACTGGATGGAGTGGCTTATTTGGGGTATATCTATCGTTCTCATCGCTTGCACTATCGGCTGTTATCTATCTCCACAGTTTCAATCAATTCCTCGAAAGCTACGCCCTCAGATACCGCATCCTTAGGATGGAGTACGCCGTGAGTAAAAAATCCTTTGCCCAGCTCGATAGCATCTTTGAAATAGATCGCTCAGGATCCCAAACCAAGCGACTAAAAGGGCGTGTCTCTAATTACGAATCAGCTGTCGAATGTCAAGCCGAATACCTTCTCCTCCAACAAGATCTCTCAGCCGAACAAGAGAAAGTCCAGTAACAACTAACCCAATAACAACAGAGAGACCCGAATACTTGGGGCTCACTTTTACTATCTGTTTTTTGCAATATATTTCATTCAATTCACATCAGCTCCTCGGCAAAGATGTTCGCATTGGAATATCAAAAAGGAGTATGACTCTTTATAGATTCTATTAATCGTATCCTGAGATAACCCACATTCTTTCAGTAAGCATGTAGTCAATAACAATTGTAATTGGAAGACAACTGGAATTGTTTCCTCTTCTGTCATTCGTTTTTCCTTTTTATTTTCGGGCAACAAGTGCATTAAGTAGTCTCTTGTATCTTTTATCTTATCCACGTCAATTCTTTGTTGTCGAACAAGGTCTATATCTCTATTTTCCTGAAGCAGATCATATATAATTTGTTTTAAATCGCTCACATCTTTTCTACGACGTATGTAAAATCCTTCTACAGACCTAATGACATTCGAGAACAATTTATATGGATGCATTATTTTTTCTGTAAGAGTATCGATGAAAAAATATAAAATTGTATTTATGTCCTCTGCAAGAGGAAACCAGTTTTTGATAAACAGACTAAAATTATCTTGAATCTGTTTGAATGAAAATAGAAAATGATTCCTACTGCCGATTTCGTAAGGGTTGCTAACAAAACCTCTTTCAAAATAGTTATACTCTGTATGTGTGGAATGATCTGTCGTATATTCAATTAGATCTTCAAAATCAAAGAAATCGAACCTTTGTACAGAAACCTCGTATAAACAAGCTATAGTTAATAGATTAGTAAATAGGCGAACCTGATATTTTAATTCATTTAAACTCATCTTCTCGTTTGACTCCAATATCAACACAGTTGTCCGCTCTTCGGTAGTCTTTGTTAATTCATAATGTTTATACCCCTCTTCTCTCAGACTGACTATTATTTCTTTAGATCTCTCAGAGTAATCTTCACCGTTCTTTTTAGTTAGAAGAAATGAGGATTGTATGGCATCGTTCTCCTTTATGTAAGCATTTACATATTGGGGCGGTGCAAAGTATGAGAGTAAGTTGATTCTTACTTTTACTCTATTGAAAACTCTTTCCTCCTTAGACAACATATGTTTTCCAATTAAAATTGAGCGACAATGATACTCATAAATAGCATAAGAGCTCTGTGAATTACATCTAAAAGAAACATCCACCTGAAATAAGGATATCTTTTTATCTTCAGACGAAACTCCATGTATCACAGTGATGAAAGTCTCTTCTTTCAATGTTGCCAGATTTCCTTTTTTGTTATGAAATCCTCCAAATGTTTTTAGAACAAATCCTCCATCTAAGTTTTGCGCTAAGACGCCAGGCAGTGAATTCTCATTCAATTCAGGTAAATGCCAGTACCCATAAATAGGCTCATTTAACTTATTGTTCATATGCTATTGACGTGATGACTAATATAGAAGATCAATATACTTTGTTAGATTAGATATGATGAATTATCTATAGCATAACTCTGTTTGTAATTTAGTTATGCTCACCTCTCTCTTTTATTTACTTGTTTTGTCGCTTCAGTCCCTCTGTCGGCATAGGGAACGATATCCTTGATCACCAACTTTTGAATCGCAGAAATGAAGCTCCCATTTTAGAAAAGTCTACCTCCTCGTTGATACAAGATAGAAAATCTTATCTCTCTGAATCTTTCGATTGTCCACGTTGCTCTTTCAGGCGTTGCAACTCATCGGAAGTGAGCGATAAGTTTTTACTCGTTCTATAAAAGCATCGAAGTTCTCCTCCTTAAGAAAGGAGAGGGCGGTATATTCACCTACCTTCTGACCAGCTCCTAAGTTGCTTTTAGAAACATAGTAGACTCCTATCTCGTGTTGTAGTTTGCCTCTCTCGTATTTGTGCCCTGTTACTCCGATAGCGATTATATAGGTATAGCTAGTATGGAGAAGTATGGCGTTGGCATAGTGGATGGCGCCATTCACAGCATACCCATTGATATTCTTGAAGTTTGGCTCATTCTTAGACTTCTTATTGTCTACCTGATCCAGAGCATCAAGTTTGACCCTATATCCTTTGTATTCAATGAGGACTGGATAGTAGTTTAGTTGTTTGTCTTGAAGGAGTAGCTTTGTGTCAGGACGATTGGCTCCAACACCTCCGTTTTTGGTGAAGTACTTAGTCAATGCTTTGTCAATCTCAGCATTGAGACTCTCCTGCTCCAACTTATAGTCGAGCTTATATGTCTTTAGCCAACCATTCGCTAAGTCTGTAATATTTAGCTCTACAGATTGTGCTTTATTCTTCATATTCAAGCTCCTATAGAATGTCTTAATGAGGTGACACAAAAATCAACTTCAAATATACTCAATTAATCACTATAGGTCTTCTGATGAGAGTTTTCTGAAAGTTTATCAGGTCTCAACCTTTTTCTGTCAAAACAATAACTAGGAAGAATATAGTCAAAAGAGACCCTCAAAGAAGTTCAAATTTATAGGTGTAAAAAGGGAGTAAACCACGTAACACGTTGATCTACACTCTTTATTGCGGAAGCGGGGGGATGCGAACCCCCGGTACGGTTGCCCGTACGTCAGTTTAGCAAACTGGTGGTTTCATCCACTCACCCACACTTCCTTCCGTCAATCAAGGGGCACTCCCTTTTTGACGTTGCAAACGTACTATTTCTTTTTGAATACGCAAGTCTCCCGCTATAATAGTTCGTTTTTGAGGAGATAGAGGTGTATCAGGGTTTGGAGAGCTGCTTTCGAGAGACTAGAAAGTGGGTATAGTGGGTATAAAAAGAAAGTGAGCTTGTCTCCCGACAAACTCACTCGTATTAACCTTAAAATCTAATACCATGAAAAACACGATGCAAAGGTAGGAAAAAAATTGAGATATAGATACTCTCTCCCTCTTTAATTTTCTAGTGAATAGTTTACTAGTCCTATAATTGGTTGATATATAGAATATAGCATTGTTATTTCTATAGTAAAGAATATTATTCGAAATAGGGGTTGGTTCATTTAATAGAGGAAAGGGAGTGGTGTATCTTGGGCTATTTGTGACTGAAATTTCGCCTTACACCCTCACGCATTGACTTCTTTCGCTGATTTCTGAAAAGTTTTAGACTGAAAATGGCCTAGGAAATCAGGTGAAAATGAAAATTTTTTTGGGCAGAAGTCCACTCCATTTTAGGCTGATTTCGGAGAGCGAAAATAGGTGGAAATATTTAGCGGCTCCTGTGGGGGATGAGTGGAAGTAGGTTTGAGCTGGTTTGTTTGCTCGGGGCGGAGAGTGTTTGGGTTGCTTGGTAAGCCAAGGGGGCAAAGGGCGGTTGGGGGGAAGTCCGTGGGAAGTATGGGCTATTATTGGCTAATTAGCACTACCTTTGTGGAAGAGCCTTCACCTTATAAATTAGGGAGGAGGGTTGTACAATAATAATTGATATAGACAAATAACACTATGGCATCACGTCGCAAACTTAAGAAGGGAATCAAAGAAATTACAGACTTCCTAATTGACGATATTCTTTTTATTTCTCTCGATGCAAAGGAAGAGGAACTTGCTGCTCTAGAGCTATTGCTCAATCGTGTAGTAGACTTGCACGACGAGACAATCGCTAAGATCGGGGCTCCCGATGGGGCAAAAAATCCTCAGTTGGTAAGGAAGTTTTATGCAGACCTCAAGGCTAAATATAACGAAGAAATAGAGGCTGTAGAGTCTGAGTTGGAGAAGTATATCAGTCTCGATAAGTAAGATAGGGGCCGCGATACATTGAAAAACTTGGCTTCGTGGCTTTTGGGAGTATTTGGCTGGAGGGTGATCACCCCTCCGGATAATCCTCCTAAGAGTATCATTTGTGTGGCTCCCCATACCAGTAATTGGGACTTTATATTGGGCAAACTCTACTACTCTGCCATTGGTAGGCATGCGGGGTTCCTGATGAAAAAGGATTGGTTCTTTTTTCCATTGGGTGGGATTATGAAATCGATGGGAGGTATTCCCGTGGATCGTTCGCGCTCCGGTTCTATGGTCGAGCAGCTGGCGGAGCGGATTAAAGAGAGTCCCAAACTATCCATTGCTATAACTCCGGAGGGGACACGTAGCGCTACTGGGCGTTGGAAGACAGGCTTTTATCGGATTGCCTGTGCTGCAAACATCCCCATTCAGTTGGCGGTGATTGATTATAAGAGACGAGAGTTGGGGATCTTCGAAACCTTCTATCCTACGGGAGACGAAGAGGCTGATATTCGTTATATCCGGAGTCGTTATCACTCAGAGCAGGCTCGTTATCCCAAGAAATTTGTAGAGCAATAACATCTCTCTTTTACCCTTCAATATGGCCCAAGAGACCCTAACTCTAGCTCTCGCGCAGTGTGATATAGTATGGGAAAATCCCACTGAAAATCTCCAAGTGATGCGTGAGACTTTCGCTCAAGCAGCCCAAGGAGGTGCCGAGATTGTCGTCTTCCCGGAGGTGATGACTACAGGTTTTTCGATGCACCTAGAGGCTATTGCCGAGCCTTTTGAGGACTCTCCATCCTTGCAGAGCATCCGCGCCATGGTGCAGCAATATGGCGTGGCTGTGGTTTCTTCTTTGCTTGTAAAGGAGGGAGATAAATACTTTAATAGGATCTTTTTTATCACCCCCGAGGGAGAGGAGTTTTTCCAAGATAAACGACACCTCTTCCGTATGGGAGGGGAGGCTAAACAGGTCTCTCCGGCAGGGGGGCGGCATGTTTTTTCGTATCGGGGTTGGAACATTCTTCTGATCGCTTGCTACGATATGCGCTTCCCCGTCTGGTGCCGCAATAGAGCCAATGAGTACGACCTCTTGATAGATGTAGCCAATTGGCCCGAGCCACGTAGGCTTGTGTGGAGTACTTTGTTGCGCGCCCGAGCTATGGAAAACTTGGCCTACGTGTGTGGCGTTAATCGTGTGGGACGCGATGCCGAGGGGTTGGTCTACACGGGAGATTCTGCTCTTATCGACCCCAAAGGCAGGGAGCTGGCAGCCCTAGAAGAGCGTCGTATCGAACTGAAAATAGCCACCCTGGAGCGAGCTCCCTTGGATAAACTTCGCAAGAAATTCCCTGTTTATCTCGATGCGGATGAGTTCTCAATCGTAGGGGCCACCCTCTGAGATTTTTTACTAATTACCCATTGCGGAGAGGTGATTTGTGCTCCTCTCCTTTTTGTTATGGGGTGTTTTTGCCTCTTCCATGGCTGCATTTTGTTGCTGGGAGGGGCTTTTTCTTAGGAATAATTACGTACCTTTAGGGGACGTAAGGCTGAGGTGTTGCAGACTTCTCGCCTTGCCAAAACGGAATCAGGATGCTAAAAGCAAACTAAGACTATGGCTGTAAAACAGAAAAAATCGACCAAGAAGAATTTCGTTCTCGATACGAACGTAATCCTCCACGACTACGAATGTCTCGAGAAGTTTGAGGAAAACGATATTTACATCCCCATTACAGTTCTCGAAGAGCTGGATAAGTTTAAGAAGGGTTCGGAGCAGATCAATCATAATGCCCGAGCCTTCGCCCGTTTTTTAGATTCGCTAGAGAGTGAGAGCTTTTTTACGGAGGGGGCTCCTCTGGGCGAGGGACGAGGACGTCTCTATATCAAGATAGATGGCTTGGAGCATCCGGTCGTGAGAAAGGCTTTTTCTGAGCGTATTGCGGATCACCGAATACTCTCTTGTGCTCTTACTTTGAATACAGAGCAGAAGGACGAACCCACCATCCTCGTGACAAAAGATGTCAATCTGAGGGTAAAGGCGCGCGCCCTAGGGATGCAGGCAGAAGACTATATCAACGATAAGGTACCCACTCGCTCGCTGTTCGACGCTGCGCACGAAGAGTACACCGATATACCTGCCGAGCTGATCGATACGATCTACTCTCGTACCGAGGGTATCGCTGTGGAGGAGTTGGATTTCTACTCCAAACTACAACCCAATCAGTGCTTTATCCTCAAGAGCGACCGCAATAGTGTGATGGTGCGTTACAATCCTTTTTCGGGGCGCGTCACCAAAGTAGACAAGGTTACTCGCTCCGGGATTACCCCTCGTAATGCGGAGCAGGCTTTCGCTTTTGATGTAATTACAGACCCCAATGTCAAGTTGGTGGGGCTTACGGGGAAGGCCGGTACCGGTAAGACTCTTCTTGCTCTAGCCGCTGCCCTTAGCATGCGAGAAAGCTACCAACAGATACTGCTTGCTCGCCCTATCGTAGCCCTTGCCAATAAAGACTTAGGTTACCTCCCCGGGGATGAGAAGCAGAAGATTACCCCCTACATGCAGCCCCTTTTTGATAATCTCAACTTCATAAAAAATCAACTCCGAGCCGGGAGTGCCGAGGTGCGTGCCATTGAAGAAATGCAACACGACAACCGACTTATCATTGAGGCTCTGGCTTATATTCGTGGACGTAGTTTATCGGATTCTTTGTTGATTGTAGACGAAGCGCAAAACCTTACTCCCCACGAAGTCAAGACCATCATAACCCGAGCCGGAGAGAATACCAAGGTGGTGCTTACGGGGGATGTGGAGCAAATAGACTCCCCTTACCTCGATGCTGAGAGCAACGGCTTGGCTTATATGATCGACAAGATGACGGGGCAGCAACTTTTTGCCCACGTCAATCTTATCCGAGGGGAGCGTAGCGAATTGAGCGAAATAGCTTCCAATCTTCTTTAATACGGCACTGTTATGTCTCAACCTATGCATATTGTTGTCTCAGGTTTAGGAGCCATAGGGGGCTATTATGGCGGAATGCTTGCTGCTTATACAGAGCAGATGCAAGCCCTACATACCTCTTTCTTTATGCGCCCCGGGGAGCATCTTGAGCAGGTAAAGAGCCAAGGTCTTCATATATCCTCCCCTACGATAGACTCCACGGTTCACCCATATAGGGTCTCCTCTGTTGCGTCAGAATTGCCCACGGCAGACGTGCTTTTCCTAGCAACAAAGAGCTACGATGCCCTAGAGAATATAGAGCAACTTCGTCCGATTATCACCCCCTCTACCGCAATCGTTCCACTCCATAATGGTTTGGATGTGCCCCCTGCCATACATCAAGCCTTGCCCAATAATTTGATCCTCCCCGGGGTATGCCATATCACGGGGCGGCGCACGGCTCCGGGTGAGATTGTGGTACGTTCGGATAGTAACGTGCTGAAGTTTGGGGCTAGCGAGGCTCTCAATAGTCGTATTTCGATGGCCGAATGGGCTACTGCCGAATGGCTCTATACCCTGATGCAGGCGGCAGGTATCAAGTGTCGTCTCTATCGTGAGATGGCGCCTTATTTGCGAGAGAAGTTTTTGATGCTTAGCCCTTCTGCCGCTGCAACTGCCTACTTTGATATGCCCATCGGTAGGGTGCAAGATGAACATAATGAGGAGTTCCGAGGTCTAATGAGTGAGCTGGCTTCGCTTTACCGCGTGGCGGGCTGGGAGCAAGATCTCTTTCTCGAAGAAAAAGGCTATCGGGCTGTGGAGAAAATGCCACGAGAGGCAACTACCTCAATGCACTCCGATATTTTGGCAGGGCATCGCTCGGAGTTGGAAAGCCTTGTGGGCTACGTCGTGCGAGAGGGGCAACGCCTAGGGGTTCCTACGCCGCTCTATCGGAAAATGTATCATGCCCTATTAGAGCGTATTGCCTCCGCCTCCATCTGATTTTTATATGAGAAGACTTGCCCCTCTAGAGAGGGGGCGAATCTTCCCTTTTTCTTGACCTCCTTAACAATGCAACCCAACGAACGATATTTCCCCGTAGTGGGGATGCGCTGTGCCGCCTGTGCTGAAAAAGTGGAGCACGCTGTGGCACATGCTGTAGGTGTAGAGAGCGCAGCCGTTCTTTATACCGAGAGGATATTACACGTACGCTACCGCCCTACGGAGACCTCTCCCGAAGCTCTTGCCAAAGTGGTGGAGGGGGTAGGTTTCGAGCTTATCTTAGCTGATACGGAGTACGAACTGGCCGAGCAGCACCGCAAGGCTCTCCTTGAGGATGCAAAGCGTATGCGGCGCAATCTCATAGGAGCTTGGGTAGCTACCCTCCTTATGATGCTCTTGATGTTATTGCCCTTTCCCCACCTTGTGCATCAGTTGGGCATGGCTCTTGCTGCGGCTTCGGTCTATTTCTTTTTTGCTGCAGACTACCATAGGGCTGCCCTTCGGCAGATTGTACATGGGGTTTTCTCTATGGATACCTTGGTTTCACTCAGTACTACGGTTTCGTTTGTCTCCGGAGTACTTGCCCTTTTGGGGGGATGGGGGATTTTTACCGACGCACATATCTATTTTGATGCCACTGTAATGATTCCCGCTTTCGTCTTGTTGGGGAAATGGCTAGAGCAGCGAGCCACGCAACGGACGGGGGACGCTGTGGCTGCCCTTGTGGAGAGTCGACCGCGGTGGGCGTTGCAAATGCGCGATGGAGTAGCTACCGAAGTGCCGGTGGAGACCCTAAAGGTGGGAGATCGTATCCGTGTGCGAGCCGGAGAAGCTATCCCTGTGGATGGTGTACTGCTCAAGGGCACAACCTCCGTCGATGAGCAATTGATCAGTGGAGAACCCCTCCCTGTGGAAAAGGTGGTGGGTAGCTCCGTCTTTGCAGGTACCCTCAACCGCGAGGGGGCTTTTACAATGGAGGCTACTTCTGTGGGGCGCGATACCATCCTAGGAACGATTATAGAAACAGTGCGTCATACGCAGACCGATAAGCCGCCTATTCGCCGTATTGCCGATCGTATAGCGGCTATTTTTGTTCCTGTTGTTATGGGGCTATCCCTCTTGACGTTGCTTCTTTGGCTTCTCTTGGGAGACCCGCTTGATGCGTGGCGTTGGGGGATGCGTTGTGCCATTTCTGTGCTGGTGATTGCCTGCCCTTGCGCATTGGGTTTGGCTACTCCTACTGCCCTTACAGTGATGGTAGGCGAGACAGCACGGAGGCATATCCTGATCCGGAAGGCGGCTTCGATGGAGGTATTGCCCCGAGTAACGCACGTTTTTCTTGATAAGACAGGTACTATTACATCGGGGCATCCCGAGGTAGTGGAGGAGACGTGGGCAGACGGCGTTTCTCCCGAGGGGTTAATGCCTTTGTTCGTTGCCATGGAGCAACAGAGTACCCACCCTCTAGCGGCCGCTATTGTGGCGCATGCCGCTCTTCCCGAAGACCTCGTTTTGCCCTCTCTAGATAGCGTAGAGACTTTTGTTGGCAAGGGCGTAGAGGCTTATTCCGAAGGGGTATGTTATCGGATTGGCAATGCCGGTTTTGTAGGAGCTATTCCCCATCCCGAGGTGGAAGGGAGCGAGGTCTTTTTCTCCCGAGAGGAGCAGGTCGTGGCTCGCCTTTTGGTGGCAGATCGGGTAACGGAGGAGAGTAGGGAAGCTGTTGCTGACCTACGAAAGCGCGGCATTGAGGTCGTCTTGCTTACAGGTGATAACCGCGGAGCCGCTCAGACGGCAGCCCAAGCGGCGGGGATAGAGGAGTGGCACGCAGCCCTTCTTCCCCACGAAAAACTAGAGATTGTAGCCAAGGCTCGTGCAAAGGGTGCCGTAGTGGCTATGGTTGGAGATGGTATAAATGATAGCGAAGCTCTGGGCGAAGCGGATGTGAGTCTTGCCTTTGCTTCGGGGAGCGACATTGCCGTGTCTGTGGCAGATATCACCCTCGCTCAAAACGATTTGCGCCTATTGTCCCAAGCGATAGAGATTGCCAAGCGCAGTCTTCGTACCATTCACGCCAATTTCTTTTGGGCACTGCTCTACAATTTTATTGCCATTCCACTTGCCGCCGGCGCGCTCTACTCTGCGTGGGGTATCTTGCTTTCGCCCGCCATCTCAGGGGCGGCTATGGCATTTAGTTCCCTCTCTGTGGTGACCAATAGTCTGTTGCTCAAGAGAAGACTGCGGAGAGAGAAATAAGTTGCAGCCTAGGATTTGTTTCCTTCCTGCCCAAAAGTCTAGTGGCATATAGGCTGAGAAAAAATTTTTTTCTGCCCTGGAGAGAAAAATCTCTGGGGCAGACTTTTTGAGCGTTTCACAGAGGGTATATATCAGCTGCTAAGGCTTCGGTTTGAGATTTATTTGCTAAATTCGCCCTTGAATCTGGGGAGTATCTTTCGCGAAGATAAGTTCCTCCGGTATTCGCCATAAATGTATAAACTATCATAGATCAATCGTATTGTTATGATGAACCCCGAAGAACTCCGGAAAACCGGATTCGCAACACGCGCCGTGCACGTAGGTGCCGAAAAAAATCAATATGGCACATTGGCATCTCCTATCTACCAAACTTCTACCTTCGTTTTTGATAATGCAGAGCAGGGCGGTCGCCGCTTTGCCCTCGAAGAAGGAGGTTATATTTATACCCGATTGGGGAACCCCACCCTCACTGCAGTAGAGCAGAAAGTGGCTTCTCTAGAGGGTGCAGAGGCTTGTATGAGTGCCTCCTCGGGTATGGGAGCTATTACCTCAGCAATATGGGTATGTGTAGAGCAGGGCGATCACATTGTAGCCGGCAAAACTCTCTACGGCTGTACCTATGCCTTCCTTGAGCATGGTCTCAAGCGTTATGGCGTAGACGTTACATTTGTAGATACGCGTGACCCCGAGAATGTACGCAAAGCGATGCGCCCCAATACCAAATTGGTGTATGTGGAAACGCCTGCTAACCCCAATATGTACATTTCGGACATCGAAGCTATTGCCAAGATAGCCCACGCCCAAGAGGGAGTGCGTGTGATGGTCGATAATACTTTCTGCACACCTTATCTCTGTCGTCCCCTTGAGTTTGGGGCTGATATCGTAGTACACTCAGCAACCAAATTCCTCAATGGTCACGGCGACGTTATTGCCGGATTCGTTTGCGGTTCACAAGAATATATTGATCAAGTACGCCTTCTCGGGGTAAAAGACTTGACGGGTTCTGTACTCGGTCCGTTCGAGGCTTTCCTCATCAATCGCGGTATCAAAACGCTCCATGTACGTATGGATCGCCACTGCGAAAATGCCCAAAAGGTGGCAGAATTCCTAGAGAAGCACCCCAAGGTAGAGAGCATCGCTTATCCCGGTTTGGCTAGCTTCCCCCAAAAAGCTCTTGCCGATAAATATATGAAGAAGCCCGGCTCTATGATTGCCTTTGAGATAAAGGGTGGCTTAGAGGCTGGTCGTAAGCTGATGAACTCTGTACACTTGGCTGCCCTTGCTGTTAGCCTTGGTGATACCGAGACTCTTATTGAGCATCCTGCTTCTATGACGCACTCTCCCTATACTCCCGAGGAGCGTGCCGCATCCGATATCTCCGAAGGTATGGTTCGTCTCTCCGTTGGTCTCGAAGATGCAGAAGACATTATTGCTGACCTCAAACAGGCTCTCGATCAACTTTGATTTAGAGCTGTTTAGATAGAAGATTCCCCCTATTTGGAGGCGATCTTTCCCCACGAGGGGTTGTAGTTGCAAATGGAAACTACACCCCCTTTTTCGTTCTTTATTGCAAGTCTTCTCATCTCGCTCTGGGAGAGTTTGTCTGTGAGAAGTAGCGGAATACACGTGCTTTTTGTACATTTGCGGACGAAAGTCCTTTGCGGAGCTGATGCTGCAAGGGGCTGTGGATAGAGGAGAAAAAGATGAGTACAGCCGGAGCACAAGGCAAACTGACAATAGTACCTACCCCTGTAGGGAACCTCGGAGACATTACACTCCGAGCTTTGGAAGTGTTGCGGAGTGCTGATCTTATACTTGCTGAGGATACGCGTACGTCATCCGTTCTTCTCAAGCATTACGACGTCAAAAAGCCCCTGGAGAGTCATCATAAATTCAATGAGTTTAAGACCTCTTCTACTCTGGTTGCACGTATCCAAGAGGGGCTTAATGTGGCATTGATTAGTGATGCCGGCACCCCCGGTGTTAGCGATCCGGGTATTATTTTGGCACAGGCTTGCATAGAAGCTGAGGTGCCGGTGGAGTGCCTCCCGGGAGCTACGGCATTTGTCCCCGCCTTAGTTGTCTCCGGATTAGATGCAAGTCGTTTTGTTTTTGAGGGCTTTCTGCCCCAGAAAAAGGGTCGCCACTCACGCATTCAGGCATTGGCGGAGGAAGAGAGAACTGTTATTTTGTACGAGTCTCCTTTCCGAGTGCTCAAAACTTTACAAGCATTTGCCGAGGTGTGTGGAGGTGAGCGCAAGGCCGTAGCAGTGCGAGAGCTGACAAAGGTGTACGAAGAGGTATGCCGAGGAACTCTCCAAGAACTCATCGAGCACTTCACGGAGGTGAGCCCACGTGGAGAGTTCGTTCTCCTGATCGCAGGGGCACCTCACGAAAAGAAAATACATAAAAGCTATCGCGATAAGCTTCGCGAAGAGAATGACAATCTGAATAGTAACTAAATCGTAAAGACAATGAAGAGAACAATCTTAGTAACGGCTTTTGCTTTCCTTATGGCTGCTTGCTTCTCTATGACTTCTTGCAAGGGAAACAAGGGCGGAAAGAGCGAGCTTGACTCTATTGCTGAGGCAAACAAAAGCCTCGAGACGCAAGTAGAGGAAATGGACGAACTCATCAGTAGTGTACTTGCTAACTTCCAGGAAATTAGTGCCATGGAGGGGGTGATCAATGTTCCTGCCAATGGCGAGATGAATACAAGTCAGAAGGAGCGTGTAGAGAGCAGCATGCAGATGATTACTGAGAAGCTCAAAGCAAATAAAGAAGACATCGATCGTCTTAATGCTAAACTCCAGGCTCTCGGCTCAAAGAACGCCGTAATGACAAAGACAATTAAGGCTTTGCAAAGCGAATTGGAGTCTAAAACGAAAGAGATTCGCCGTCTTACCGAAGAGTTGCAACGTAAGAATATTGCCATAAAGGACCTTGATGATATGGTCAACGACCTCAATCAAAATGTAGAAGCTCTAGCTACTACTACCGAAAAGCAGTCCGAAACAATTGCATCTCAAGACGCTTCTCTCAATACCGTACGCTACTGCGTTGGTACCAAAAATGACCTTAAGGAAATGGGTATTCTCGTAAATGGCAAGGTTGCTACAGAGAATTATACCTCCGATTACTTCCGTCAAGTGGATCTCCGTAAGTTGGCTCGTATCCCTCTCTACTGCAAGAAAGCAGAGCTTCTTACCAACCACCCCTCAAGCAGCTATAGACTCTCGCCAGGGGATGATAAGCAGCTTACTCTTGAAATCATCGATCCTCAGAATTTCTGGAGTCTTTCTAAGGTACTTGTAGTACGTACCTATTGATACTGACTCTTTTACAGGAGTAAAATACGGCTCTTAGAGCCTAAGCACAGCCCTCACCATACTGCGTGGGTGGCTGTGTTTCGTTAGAAATAAGGGACCCTGTACCCTCTGGAGAAGGGGGAGCAGTGTTTTCTTTGTTTCGAACCTCGCCACCCTTTCGCTTGTTATTTCCTATGTCACAAACTCTCAATCCGCATGATTAAAAACCTATTTATCGATCTTGATGATACGCTCTGGGACACCTATCACAATAATAAGGAGAGCCTGCGAGAGCTATACCTAGAGGAGGGTTGGCAGCAATTTGTTCCCGACTACGATGCCTTTTGGGAGGAGTATTGGATCCATAACGAGGGTTTGTGGGAATTGTATCGGCACGATAAAATAGATAAGTATACCCTTACTCTACGCCGAATGAGGGAGCCAATGCCTTGGCTTGCCTCCCTGTCGGATGAAGAGATTCTCGCCCTCAATCGTCGGTTTTTAGGGGTCACGGCAACCAAAACTCGCCTTGTGGAGGGTGCTTTGGAGGTGATGGAGTATCTGCATCGCTACTACCGTATTTACATTTTGTCGAACGGGTTTCGGGAGGTGCAGTATGCCAAAGTAGAGCGCAGTGGCCTTCTCCCTTACATCCATCGCATGATATTGAGTGAGGACGCAGGTGTAAACAAACCCAATGCTGCTATATTCCGTTACGCTTGTTCGACTACCAATAGTCGCTGTGCAGAGTCTTTGATGATTGGGGATAGTTGGCCGGCGGATATTGTAGGGGCTAAAAATGTGGGTATGCCATCTATTTGGTTTAATCCCAAGGGGCTAGAGTGTTCGATGGAAGGGTACGCCCCACGCCATATTATTGGGCATCTTAAGGAGTTATTCCAGCTTTTGTAATCCCCTTACTCCTCCTATACTATATGAAGAAAAAAGGCTCCATAGAGAAACAATTCCACCGTTGGGGAGGATTAGTTCTCTGTTTCTTTCTCATTGCATTTAGCCTTTCGGGTATTCTTCTTAACCATAGAGAGCCGATCGCTTCGCTTGATCTTTCGCGCTCTCTTTTGCCGTCGTCTTATCATGTAGATGGTTGGACGCAAGGAGCGGCGGTGGGCTCTACGGCTCTCTCCGGAGACTCAATTCTGCTCTATGGTGGGGAGGGTGTTTGGCTTACGAAAGATGGAGGACGCAATTTCTCTCGCATGATGGAGGGGTTGCCCAGCGGGGCGGATCGCTATCAGATGCGTCGCATTTTGCATTCGCGCCGTAATGGTACTTTTGCTCTTTCTCAAGATGCTCTCTACCGCTGGCAGGGGAAGGAATGGCAGGAGATGCCTCTCCCGCTCACTGAACGTCTCACGGATCTCGCGTTGCAGGGAGACTCTCTTGTAGTGATGGGGCGGTCTCATTTTTTTGTATTACAGCTCCCTTATCAGCAATTTAGCACCCTTACTCTCCCCGAGTCCCCTGAGGTCTCTCCTCATCGTGCGACTCTCTTTCGCACGCTTTGGGCGCTTCATTCAGGCGAGCTATTCCACCTCTTAGGCCGTCTTTTTGTGGATGCTTTGGGACTCATTATGTTGCTCCTTTCGATCTCCGGGGTCGTTATTTTTGTTTATCCCCGTTGGATGAAAAGAATACAGAAGCGGGTACGAGCAGCGCGCAGAGCTAGAGTGAAAGAGAGAACGCGTCGCCTGCAGCGTGGTCTCAAACGCCAGTATAAACTTCATTTGTTGCTGGGCTATTGGTTATTTATCCCTCTTCTAGTTCTTGTGGTATCGGGCATGTTCCTTCGTCCTCCCCTTTTGGTTGCGGTAGCTAAGGTAAAAGTGCCAACAATCCCCACAACTGCGCTCCATAGTGCGAATAATCCTTGGCACGATGCTTTACGTCGCTTGGTTTACGTCCCCGAAAAACAAGAGTGGATCCTCTCCACGAGTGAGGGTATATTCCGTTGTAAACGCTTAGGTCTTCCGCTAGAAAAAATAGAGAACACACCCCCTGTAAGCGTGATGGGAGCCAATGTTTTTGAGGTTGCTCCCGATAATCCACATGCGCTGTTGGTCGGCTCTTTTATGGGGCTTTTTCGTTGGGATTTGGAGAGTGGAGCTGTTTTAGATCTCTATACGGAACAGCCGCCTGCACCCCAAGGTGTGATGCCCATCGGAGATCATAAAGTTTCGGGATATTCGTCACATTTGGGGGGAAAGAAGGGGATTGCTTTTGAGTATGATGTGCCGTGCCGTGAGATCTCCCAGCCTAAGGAGATGGGACGAGGGCGTATCTCTCTCTTTCATACGATGCTCGAGTTGCATACGGGGCGGCTCTATGTTTTCTTCGGTCCGCTTGGGATTCTCTGGATCTTTGTCTCAGGGAGTATGATTCTTTGGCTTCTTATTTCGGGGTTCCGTCGGGCACGAAAGCAGATGCGTAAGCGTCGTTCGAGAGCGACAAATTAGTCCTAGCTCTCTCTCCTTTCAACTTCCACCGTAGAATGTTTGAGGCTGAAATAGTATCTCCTTCTCCGAGCTATTATCACATTGTTTGTACATTTGGAGTAGGAAATCGAGAGAAAACGAGTATAAAATCCATGTTCCATTTTTTGCAAGCACTGCTTGTTGCTTTGGCTGTAGCGATAGATGCCGCTACCGTTGCAGCCTGTGAAGGTATTAGCCGCGGGTGCAAACATTCTTGGGGTACACTTGCAACCATTGCATTACTTTTTGGAGTACTGCAAGGTGGGGTTACCGCAATTGGCTATTGCGTGGGGGCAGAGACGATTGACCTTGTTGATGAATACGATCATTGGGTAGTGCTCATATTGCTGGTAGCTGTAGGGGGGCACATGATTTATGATGCCTTTGCTCGGGCTCGATATGGACAGCAGATCAAAGGGTATAAGGGAGAGGGAGCTACACTTACCCTGCGCTATTTTTCTTATCTATTGATGATGGGGTTTGCCACGAGTATTGATGCTTTAGCACTAGGCTTTAGCTTCTCGTTCATGTCAATCCCCATCCATTTATATGCTCTTGTTATAGGCATTGTAACGGCCTTGGCCTCGGGGTTCGCCTTTTATGTGGGGTGCAAAATCCCTTTCAAATGGATCTCTTGGGCAGAACTGTTTGGGGGCTGGGTACTTATCGGCATTGGAGTGAAAGTGCTCATTGAACATCTGCATTTGGGTTATTAAAATGCCTCTTACACTACGAATTTTAGACTTCTTACTCTGTAATAGTAGTGTTGATTCTGACCATTTCCCTCTACTTCTTTTGAGAGATTTTAGGTAGAATAGTCTATTTGTAGAATATTATGTTTACCTTTGCGGGCAAGTATAAGTAAGAACACTGGGGCGGGTTCTTTTGATGCTTTAGAAGAGTACCGCAAAAAACAATAAGAAAAGGTGCCTTCGGAGAATCAGGAGAAAGCGTTCCGCAAAAAGAATGAACAAATTATGAAGAAATTTGCAACCTTATGCGCTGTTGCGCTCGCATCGCTCGTACTATTCTCTGCTTGCAGCAAGAGCGAAACACCCGAAGAAGTAGCTGTTAAGTTCGTGATGGAGCTTAACAATGAGAACTATGACGCTGCTAAGGCTCTCGCTAATGAGAATGGTGCTCAGATGGTAGATCTCATGAAAAGCATGAAGGATATGTCTTCTATGGAAGGCGAAGCTGCAACGGAAGACGAAGCCGTTGAAGGTACAGAAGATAACACTGAAAATCCCGAAGCTGTAGAAGGCACGGAAGCTCCCGAAGCTCCTGAAGCAGCAGCTCCTGCTCCTAAAAAGGAGGAAAAAGTAATGCTTACAGAAGCTGACCTCGAAGTTAAGAAGTCTGAAGTACGTGGCGACTCTGCTTTCGTATGGGTTCTTAACAAGAAGGAAGCTGGTCAGGGCGAACTTCCCCTTGTACTCGTAAAAGAAGGTGGAAAGTGGAAAGTTGACAAAATCGACAAGGAAAATAAGTAATTCCACGAGACCTCTAGAGGAGGTGGTTGTGCTCTATGGGGGTACACCCTGGTACTTTTCTCTCCTCTGAATTATAACCCCTACCACTCTAAGGTTTGACTGCTACTCTTGTTCTTTGAGAGTTGAGTTTAGAAAGGTCTTAGAGTGATAGGGGTTCTTATATCCGGTACTATATGAACACGAATTATAGCACAAAGAGAGGTTGGATAGGGATTCTGTCTCTTCTCCTTTTTGCCCTAGTGGGCTGCTCTCCTAGTGTATCTGCCATCCAAGAGGAGGAGCCCGAAGAGAAAGCCAAGGAGCTCCCTCCTTTGGATTTGTTGCGTTCGGGTGACCTGATCTTGCGCTTAGGGCATGGTAGTAGCTCCGAGTATTTTCGTCAGCATGCCTCCCGTAATCAAGAGTTCAGCCACTGTGGTATTCTCTATCTCCATAGGGGAGAATGGTTTGTGCTACACGCTGAGTTGGCTTCTTTTAGAGGGATGGATGGTCCTGTAATAGAGCCGCTAGAGAGCTTTGTCGATCACTCGATTCGCTGGGCTGTTTACAGAAATTTGCTGGATGAGGAGGAGCGACGTTCGTTTTGCAAAAACGCATTGCAGTGTGTTAAGCAGAAGATAACGTTCGATACAGCCTTCGATAGTACGGATCCATCTCGGCTTTATTGCTCAGAGTATGTAGCGTTTTGCTTTAATAGAGTATTGCCTGCGGTAGATTGTATTAAGCCCACCTTTGAGATTGCAAATACGGGCAAGATGCTTTTTCTTTTGGATGACCTTGTTGCCGGTTTGCCCGAGATTGCTCGAGGAGAAGGGACGCCGCAGTAGGAAAATAACAGCCTAGAATCGCTCCGATTGTAGGCTGGTTTTTCAAAATTTCTTGCCCTGTACTTTTTCCCTTCTTACCCTATTCTTCAAAAAGTCTTGGGCAGGTTGGGAGGGAGGTTTAGGCCTGTATTGAGAAAAGGATGGGATAGAGACCGGAAAAGTAGTAGGGTTGGGTAGAAATAGAGGAGGGGGGAGTGCTGATTTTTGGCTCATCCCCTTCCTTTTATGTTTGGATCTGAGATTCTCCATTCGTGAGCTGACTTTGTCCGACTTTTTACCCTAAAGTCTCACCAAAAGGCTGTATATTTGCACCCTAGAGTTTGGTATGAGATACTCATACAAAGAGAATGAAACGAGAGCTTAGTTTAGACGAACTACGTGCCATTATGCGTGAATACCTCGAGGCGCACGACCTCAAGGAGACCTATACGCGTAACATCGTTTTGGAGTATGTTTACCAACTAGAGAAACCTTTTGATGCCGATAGTGTCTACAAAAGATTGCGCGAAGCGGAAGGAAAGCAGATCAGCCGAAGCACCGTATATAGCGCTATTGATCTCTTATGCCGCTGCGGCATTCTCATTCATCTAACGCGTAATTTAGGAGCCAATTACATCTTGGCATGGCGTTGTAAGGGGTATGCTCTTGTGCTTTGTAGCGAGTGCGGTAAGCTTAATCTGTTCCGTCAGGAGAATCTCTCAAAGCAGATGCAGTATGTCAAGCCCCCCCGATTTTCGCCAACGCAAGCCGTAATGGTCGTTTTTGGCGAGTGCAAGGATTGTACCAATCGCAGTCTGGCCGATAGTACAGACGTGGCTCAACGCAAGGATAAGGATACAGCAAAAAAAAGCAAGCCTGCGAAGAAATCGAAGGCGAACGATAATAAGAAATAAAATACCTATAGGGTAAATACTGATACAGTATGGGAAGAGTAGACGTCTTGTTAGGGCTCCAATGGGGAGACGAAGGTAAGGGAAAAATAGTGGATGTACTCACTCCACGCTATGATATGGTGGCACGCTTCCAAGGGGGACCCAATGCCGGTCACACCCTGGAGTTTGCAGGGGAGAAGTACGTACTTCGCTCGGTGCCTTCCGGTATCTTCCAAGGGGACAAAATCAACATCATTGGCAATGGGGTCGTACTAGATCCTGTGCTCTTCCGCGAAGAGGTGGAGAGTCTTTTCAATAGCGGTCATCCCCTCAAAGATCGTCTCGTAATTAGCCGTAAGGCACACCTTATACTCCCTACTCATCGTCTCTTGGATGCCGCTGGTGAAAAGGCATTGGGAGCCCAAAAAGTGGGGACTACAGGCAAGGGAATTGGCCCCACTTATACCGATAAGGTAAGCCGTCATGGCGTACGCGTTGGGGATATAGAGGGCGATTTTGAGGCTAATTACAAGCGAGCCAAAGAGCGTCACTTGGGCATGTTGCACGGTATGGGTGTAGAGGTGCCCGACCTAACACAGGCAGAAGCCGATTTCTTTGCTGCAGTAGAATACCTCCGCCAGTTCCGCTTTGTGGATAGCGAGTTTGTGATAAACAATACATTGAAGTCCGGCAAAAATATCTTGGCAGAGGGAGCACAAGGCTCTATGCTTGATATTGATTTCGGTTCCTATCCTTTCGTAACTTCTAGTAATACGATTTGTGCAGGGAGCTGTGTCGGATTGGGCGTTTCTCCTCGTGCGATAGGCGACGTTTATGGTATATTCAAGGCCTATTGCACTCGAGTGGGTGCGGGGCCTTTCCCTACAGAATTGTTTGACGAAGATGGCCGTCAGATGGCAGAGCGTGGGTATGAGTTTGGTGCCGTTACCGGGCGTCCTCGGCGCTGTGGCTGGATTGATCTTGTAGCTCTTCGTTATACGATTATGCTCAATGGCGTGACCAAACTCATCATGATGAAGAGTGATGTGTTGGACACCTTTGCTACTATCAAAGCATGCCGTGCTTATCGTATCAATGGCGTAGAAACGCGCGACTTCCCCTACTCAATTGAGCAGGAAATAGAGCCTATCTACGATGAAATATCGGGTTGGCAGTGTGACCTTACGGCCTTCGATCGTGAGGAGCAATTGCCTAAGGCTTTCCTCGATTATGTTGCTTACTTAGAGCGAGAATTAGAGGTGCCCATTGCTATTTTATCCGTAGGACCCGACAGAAAACAAACTATCGTGCGAGGCTAATAATCGCTAGCATCGTACATGACTTATCAGCAAACGATCGACTACCTTTTTGCTGCCACGCCCCAATTTGAGCAGCAAGGAGGGAGTGCCTACAAGCCCGGTCTGGAGCGAGTGTTGGCTATGGCGGAGGCTATAGGTAGCCCCCATCTTGGCTCGGGTATTCGCTATATCCATGTAGCCGGTACCAATGGGAAGGGCTCGACTTCGAGTACGTTGGCGGCAATCTTCTCGGCAGCCGGCTATCGGACGGGGCTTTTCACCTCACCGCATCTTGTGGACTTTAGGGAGCGCATACGCATTGATGGTGTGCCCATTGAGGAGTGTTCCGTGGTGGATTTTGTAGAACGAACACGCCCCCTCATTGAGCGATTCTCTCCCTCCTTTTTTGAGCTAACAACCCTGATGGCGCTGCATCACTTTGCAGCAAAAAAAGTGGATGTTGCCATTATAGAGGTAGGTATGGGCGGCCGACTTGATAGTACCAATATCATCACTCCGGAGCTCTCCATCATTACCAATATCAGCCTCGATCATACTCAGTTCTTGGGCTCTACACTAGAGGAAATTGCAGGAGAGAAGGCGGGGATTTTCAAGCCCAACGTCCCTGCACTTGTGGGGGAGGCGAGTGCGTCTCTTCGCCCCGTCTTTCGCGCAAAGGCAGAGCTGTTAGATGCCCCTCTTTACTTTGCAGAGGATAGCGATGTGTTGCAAGATGCCGAGCCCGATAGGGGAGGATGGTTGCTTCATACTCGTGATTATGGCACCCTTTGGGGCGAGTTGGGAGGAGCGGCTCAGCGGCTCAATGCACGCACTATCTTGGCTGCTCTTGATATCCTTACTCGTCAATCATTTCAAATCCCTAGGGCTGCCGTGGAAGAGGGATTCGCGCATGTTGTGGAGCATTCGCACCTCTTAGGACGATGGCAAAAGGTGGCTTCTCAGCCCGATACCTATTGCGATACAGGGCACAACGAGGCCGGTATTCGTCTTGTGGTGGAGCAGTTAAAACAAGAGCAGTACCAAGCGTTACATATCGTCTTTGGTATGGTGGCGGATAAGGATTGGCATTCGGTGCTTCGTCTGCTCCCCACGTCTGCTCATTATTACTTCGTACAACCAACGAGCGATCGGGCTTTGTCTTCCGAAGAGTTGGCTCAGGAGGCTCGTTCCATAGGTCTAGAGGGCTCTGTATTTCCCTCCATAGAAGAGGGGTGTTTGGCTGCCCAAAAAGAGGCTCTTCCCCAAGACCTTATATACATAGGGGGCAGTAACTATGTCGTTGCTGAGGCACTCAAAAAGTGCTATCCCCACACATTAGAATCCGTATTCAATACTAATTATTAATACTCATACTTATGACTCAAGCAATTCAACAGTCGCTTCGTGACAAGGCGTGGGCAAGGTGGACGGTGCTTATCCTCATCGCCCTGACCATGTTCTTCGCCTACATGTTTGTAGATGTACTATCTCCTCTCAAGTCCATGCTGGAGAAAACAGCAGAAGAAGGGGGGCTTGGATGGTCGTCTACCGTATTCGGGACTTACGGCTCTAGTGAGTTCTTCCTCAATGTCTTCTTCTTTTTCCTCATCTTTGCCGGGATTATTTTGGACAAAATGGGGGTACGATTTACGGCTGTATTGTCGGGAGCTTTGATGGTTCTTGGTGCTCTTATTAAAGTTTATGCGTTGAGTACTACATTCAACAATGGCGGATTTGGGTTTGAGTTGTTCAACTCATTCATGCCTTCGATGCCCCCCTCGGCTAAGCTCGCTTGCGTTGGCTTTATGATCTTTGGCTGCGGCTGCGAGATGGGTGGTGTGACGGTATCGCGTGCCATCGTTAAGTGGTTTGAGGGTAAAGAAATGGCTCTTGCAATGGGCTTGGAGATGGCTGTTGCCCGCCTCGGTGTCTTCGCAGTATTCCGTATGTCCGCGCCCATCGCTGAGCATTTTGGTAGCGTACAAGCTCCTGTAATCCTCTGCCTTATCCTCCTCTCTATTGGGTTGCTTTTCTATCTTATCTATGGTATTTTCGATGCCCGTTTGGATAAGACTTTGGGTAATGTTGCTAGCGCAGAAGAGGAAGAACCTTTCCGTTTCAAAGACTTGACAAAGGTTTTTGGGAGTGGTATCTTCTGGGTTGTTGCCCTTCTTTGCGTGCTCTACTATTCTGCCATATTCCCCTTCCAAAAGTTTGCCACCAACATGCTGGAGACAAACCTTGGGCTCTCTGCTGAGACGGCTTCTGCCATCTTTAGTTACTTCCCCATTGGGGCTATGATCATTACTCCGTTCCTTGGAGCTTTCCTCGATTTCAAGGGTAAGGGCGCTACCATGCTTATGCTTGGCTCTGTGTTGATGATTGTATGCCATACGATTTTTGCTCTTTATCCATTTGTAGCAGGGGATACTACCTCTACCATTATTGCCTATTCGGCTATTGTCTTGTTGGGTATCTCTTTCTCCCTTGTACCTGCGGCTCTCTGGCCCTCTATGCCTAAGCTTATTGATGGCAAGGTACTAGGTTCGGCTTATTCGGCTACCTTCTGGATCCAAAACGTAGGGCTCATGGTTGTACCCATTGTAATTGGTAAGGTACTAGACCAGACAGGGACTTACCGCTTGCCCATGCTTATTTTTGCTTCGTTCGGTGTAGCAGCTCTTCTCTTGAGCTTGTACCTCAAGGCAATCGATAAGAAGAAGGGTTATGGACTCGAATTGCCCAACAAAAAGAAATAATAAACGTTTGAATCAGAACTTGTAATACCCTTGTGGCTATGAACTCTATAGACGTCATGAATAAGGCAGCAGACAACATCCGTTGCCTTGCTCTCTCCATGGTGGAGAGGGCAAAGAGCGGTCACCCCGGGGGAGCTTTGGGTGGTGCCGACTTTATTAATGTGCTATTCTCGGAGTATCTCCGCTTCGACCCCGATTGTCCCGGGCGCTGGGCGCGCGACCGATTCTTCCTCGACCCCGGTCACATGTCGCCTATGCTTTATGCACAGCTGGCTCTTACGGGTCGCTTTTCTCTCGAAGAGCTCGAAGCCTTCCGCCAATGGGGAAGTGCAACTCCGGGTCACCCCGAGCGCGATGTAGAGCGTGGGATAGAGAATACAAGCGGACCTCTGGGGCAAGGGCATACGCTCGCCGTGGGAGCTGCTATTGCAGCAAAGTTTTTGGGTCACCGCTTTGGCTCAGAAGTTATGCCGCAGCAGATCTATGCTTTTATCTCAGATGGTGGTATTCAGGAGGAGATCTCGCAGGGTGCCGGGCGCATAGCCGGGCACTTGGGCCTCGATAATCTCACGATGTTTTACGATGCCAACGATGTACAACTCTCTACGATGGTGGATGAGGTAGACACCGAAGACGTGGCGCGTAAATACGAAGCGTGGGGTTGGAAGGTGCTCACCATCAAAGGAAATGATGTGGCAGAAATCCGCAAGGCGTTGGACGAAGCGTTGGCGACAAAGGGCTGTCCTACCCTCATTATTGGTAAGACCTGCATGGCCTACAAGGCGCTAGATGCAGAGGACCGTGAGATTGTCGATCGCATTCCTACGCACGGGCAACCCCTTAGCAAGGCCGGTGTCTCTATCGAAAAGACACTGGGAGCTATGGGCTTCGATGCTGCCAATCCTTTTGTTATCGCTCCCGAAGTAGAGGCTTTGTACCGCAAGCGTGACGAAGAGTTGCGTCAGGTTTGGAAGCAATATGATGCTACATTCTCTCAGTGGCAGAAGGCTAATGCCGAAGATGCTGCTCTGATGAAGGATTGGTTCGATGGCAAACTTCCTGTAATCGATTGGGCTGCCATTGAGCAAAAGAGTGGACAGGCTACTCGTTCGGCTTCGGCCACGGTGCTCAAAGAACTTGCTGCTCGGGTACCTAATATGATCGTCTCTTCGGCAGACCTTTCCAATTCAGACAAAACTGATGGATTCCTCAAGGGAACGGAGGCAATGAGCCGCAATAATTATGGCGGCCGCTTCTTGCAGGCCGGTGTTGCTGAGCTTACGATGGCGGCTCTCTGTGTGGGTATGATGCTCCACGGAGGGGTAATTGCGGCCTGTGGTACGTTCTTCGTTTTCTCCGATTACCAAAAGCCGGTGATTCGTTTGGCTGCCTTGATGCAGGTGCCTGTCAAGTTCGTTTGGACGCACGATGCATTCCGTGTAGGCGAAGATGGACCAACGCACGAACCTGTAGAGCAGGAGGCACAAATCCGTTTGATGGAAAAACTCCACAACCACTCCGGACAACGCTCAATGTTGGTACTCCGTCCTGCCGATGTGCATGAGACTACGGTAGCTTGGCAGATGGCTATGGAAAACGACCAAACTCCTACGGGTTTGATCCTTTCTCGCCAGAATATCGACGACCTACCCAACGAAGGGCTTACTCCCTATGCACGTGCCGTGCGTATGATGTGTGGGGGATATATCGTAAGTGACGACGAGGGGGCAGAGATGGCTCTCGTTGCAACGGGTAGCGAAGTAGCTACACTCGAAGCTGCTGCTACCATCCTCCGTGCCGAAGGGCGCAAGCTACGTGTCGTTTCTATTCCATCCGAAGGGCTCTTTATGGATCAGCCTGAGAGCTATCGCCGTGAGGTGCTCCCCGAGGGGATGCCTCGTTTTGGACTTACGGCAGGCTTGCCCATTAACCTTGAGGGCTTGGTGGGTGCGAATGGCGTAATCCACGGATTGGAAAGTTTCGGTTATTCAGCTCCTTATAAGGTCTTGGACGAAAAGCTAGGCTTTACTCCGGAGGCTGTCGCCGAGAAGATCCGCACGTTGTTGCAGAGACGATAGGGATTTTTCTCCCAACGAAAATAAGTAGGGGCTCTTCTGCCATGGGGTGGGAGAGCCCTTTTTTAGGCTGATTTCCTGCTCGGTTGCTGGGTGAAAATTTTTCCGTTCCTGGGCAGAAAATTTTTATTTTTCAGTCAGTTTCCCACTCCCTTTTTGGGTGGAATTTTTTCTTTTTCCGGCTGAGCTTTTTGGGAACATGTGGGTGCTGAAAAAATCACCCCTGGGCAAACGAAACATCACCTGCCGAATAAAAAGAGCCCTCTCCCATGGAATGCAAATCGGATCCTAGGGGAGAGGGGTTAGAAGTTCTAGGGATTCTGGAGGAGACGCTTGTAAGCCGCCTTAGGGGGCTACTCGGGTAGCGTCTTTATGTAGTCTTGGGTAAGACGGATATAGTCTTCTACGTCCAGCCGCTCAGCCCGTAGCGTGAAAATAGGGTCGGAGAAGTCGTACCCCTCGGGGAAAAGTGTCCGCAACGAGTTGCGGAGTGTCTTTCTTCGTTGAGAGAAAGCCGCCTTTACTACCTTCTTAAAGATCTCTTCGTCCACGGGTAGTTCCTTCCTGTCGTTACGTACCAATCGGAGCACCCCGCCCTTGACCTTTGGAGGGGGATCGAAGTCCAATTCGCTGACCGTAAAGAGGTATTCGCAGTGATACCAGCAACGAAGAAGCACTGATAAGATGCCATAATCGCGTCCTCCGGGAGGGGCCGTAAGCCGCTCTGCCACCTCTTTTTGGAGCATCCCGGCACAGCAGGGCACGCGGTCTCGTAGCTCCAATAGACGGAAGAAAATTTGGGAGGATATGTTGTAGGGATAGTTGCCTATGAGTACGAATGGAGTTTGAGGTTGCCCCGGTATCAATTCGTCGGCAGGGAGTTTGAGTACGTCCCCTTCGGTAAGGTGCTCGCCATGGGCAAACCACGAAAAATTACGTTGTAGGTACTCCACCGACTCGGTGTCAATCTCAAGCGCATAGACTTCCAGTCCAAGGTCCAGAAGTTCCCTTGTGAGCATGCCCATACCCGGCCCTATCTCTAGGATAGGAATATCACGCCACGAGAGTACACTCTCGGCAATGGCACGAGCCACCGATGGGTTGGTTAGAAAGTGCTGCCCCAGGGCCTTTTTGGCACGAACTTTACTCATAGTACTGCGAAAAAAGAGTATATTTGTAGTGTTAGCAGCTACGAAGGTAGCGTTTTTCTGCCGTAGAACGGGGGTAAAACGCACCAACCTGATGAATAAAAGGACTACAAGAGTGGATCATCCCCTAGCTCAAGGCTCCGAGAGCGTTGCCCTCGGTCTCTCCGCCCATCGCAGCAGAAAGCGTTGGGTGCGCTTGGCGGTGTCTCTATCTTTGGGCATTGCCTTGATGGTGGTTGTCTACCGAAACTTCGACTTCGGGGAGCTTCTGAGGGAGTTGCGTTCCAACTCCATTAGTTGGGGAATTATCGCTTTATCCATCTTGATAGAGGCCTTAGGCAATGTTTTTCGTGGGGTGCGCTGGAAGTTGCTTGTACACCCATTTAGCACTCCGGCACCTCGTTTGAGGAATACCATTCTATCGGTACTTGGGAGTTATGCGGTTAATCTCATTTTCCCTCGAGCCGGGGATGTTTGGCGTTGTGCCGCCCTATCTCGCTACGAATCCCTCTCTATGGCAAAGCTCATTGGCTCTCTGCTGATGGATCGCCTTATGGATATGATCGTGCTGGGGCTTATTGTCTTGATGGCCATTGGGGGATTCTCCGATTTCTTAAGGGGCTATTTTGTAGAGCATCCCGATCTCTCTCTCAAGGTGTCGCACCTCGTTTCCTCTCCATTGTTCTATTTGACTTTGTTGGCAGTAGGGGTATTCGGCTACCTCTTTTGGCGTCTCTCCAAGAGAAGCCGATGGGGTGCAAAAATCTGCAAGGGGCTACGAGATATGTGGGAAGGGCTGCTTTCCATTCGTTTTATGCCGCATCGGGGTCTTTTTATCCTCTATACCATTGGCATTTGGGGATGCTACTTTGTGGCCTTCTATCTCACCTTCTTTGCTTTCCCTTTTACTCAAGACTTAGGGATCAATGTAGGGCTACTTGCCTTTGTAATGGGCTGCTTGGGGGTGGCGGCTCCCGTACAGTCGGGTATCGGAGCTTGGCATTTTATGGTTATCACAACCCTCACGGCTGTGGGCGTTGAGCGCAGTGATGCCGGTTCATTTGCCCTCGTTGTACACACCTCACAAACATTAGGTAACGCCCTTATTGGGCTAATCGCAATTTTAGTTATACCTTTACTCAATAGAAATTATAGTAGAACTCAATAGTAAGAATACATAATATAGAAACGATTATGGCAAAAGACATTCTAACGCTTAAACCTGAAGCTGTCTGGAGATACTTTTACGACCTTACACAGATTCCTCGCCCCACAGGGCAGATGGATGAGGTAACACGTTATGTATTTGAAGCAGGCAAAAAACTCGGGTTGGAGACCTTACAAGATGAGGTTGGCAACGTGCTTATCCGTAAACCTGCCACTCCCGGTATGGAAAAGAAGCCTATTATTACCCTACAAGGGCACGTAGATATGGTTCCTCAGAAGAATAGTGATGTACAACACGACTTCGCCAAAGATCCTATCGATGCCTACATAGATGGGGAGTGGGTGACGGCTAGAGGTACAACGCTTGGTGCCGACAACGGTATTGGGGTTGCTCTTGCTCTCGCTATTCTAGAGGACAATAGCCTAAAGCATGGTCCACTAGAAGCCCTCTTTACCATCAACGAAGAGGTAGGGATGGATGGGGCAAATGGCCTCAAATCCGGCTTCTGCAAGGGGGATATTCTCCTCAATATCGACTCCGAAGTAGAGGGAAATCTCTACATCGGTTGCGCCGGGGGGATTGACGTAAACGTAAGCCTCGAATACAAAGATCAGGAGACAACAAGTCAAGAAGATCAGGCAGTACGCCTTACCCTTTCCGGGCTTAAGGGTGGTCACTCCGGAGTGGATATCCATATCGGTCGTGCCAACGCTAATAAGCTGATGGCTCGCTTCCTCAAGTGTGCTGTAGAAGAGTTTGGTGTGCGTGTAGCCTCTCTAGAGGGCGGTTCTATGCGTAATGCTATCCCTCGCGAAGCCTTTGCGGTGCTTACCATCGCGCCTGAAGATGCTGAAGAATTCTGCAAGTATGTGGCTGAGTTCGAAGCTCTCTTTACCAAAGAATTTGATGGAATCGAAGATAAGATCTCGCTCAAGGTAGAGAAGTGCGATATGCCTACCAATATTCTTCCCGAGGATATTCAAGACAATCTTATCAACGCTCTCGAGGCTTGCCAAAATGGCCCCATTTCGATGCTCCAGAGCTTCCCTGATACGGTAGAGTCTTCTACCAACCTAGCCATTGTGCGCGCAGGTGATGGACTTGTGGAGGTGAAGTTCTTGGTACGTAGCTCGTCGGATAGCCGCAAGATGTGGGTGGCATCAAGCATCGAAAGTGCCTTCCTACTCATGGGGGCTAAGGTGGAGTTGGCTGCTCCTTACACAGGGTGGCAACCCAATGCAAAGTCGCATATCATGGAGGTAATGAGCAAGGTATATGAGGAAATCTACCACGAGAAGCCCGATGTTAAGGTAATGCACGCAGGGCTAGAGTGTGGTATCATCCAGGGTGTTATGCCCGATATGGATATGATCTCCTTTGGACCTGAGATCCGTCACCCCCATTCGCCCGACGAAAAAGTACATATCGACTCTGTAGCTCGCACGTACGAGGTCATTGTCAGAACCCTAGAACTTGTATAACCCCACATCCCTTTATAATTAAATGAAAACAGCATTCGTATTCCCCGGTCAGGGGGCACAATTTGTTGGTATGGGTCTCCCTCTTTATGAGGGCAACGCCGAAGCCAAGCGTTTATTCAATGAAGCCAATAAGATTTTAGGTTTCGATATTACAGAAATCATGTTCCGAGGTACGGACGAAGAGCTCAAGCAAACCAAGGTAACGCAACCTGCGGTTTTCTTGCACTCGGTGCTAATGGCACGTGCTTTGGGAGCAGACTTCCAACCCGATATGGTAGCAGGTCACTCGCTGGGAGAGTTCTCCGCGCTTGTGGCTGCAGGGGCACTCTCTTTCGAAGATGGGCTTACCCTAGTCTCTAAACGAGCTATGGCAATGCAAAAAGCCTGTGAAAAGACGCCCTCTACTATGGCTGCAATCCTCGGTCTACCCGACGAAAAAGTAGAAGAGGTATGCCAGAGCATCACGGACGAAGTAGTGGTAGCTGCGAACTTCAACTGCCCCGGTCAGATCGTAATTTCCGGTTCAATGCTGGGTATTGAGCGTGCTTGTGAATTGCTCAAGGCCGCAGGTGCTAAACGTGCTCTCCCCCTCAAGGTGGGTGGCGCATTCCACTCTCCGCTGATGGAACCCGCTCGCGAAGAGCTGGCTCAAGCTATCGAAGCAACCACTTTTGCAGCACCCAAAGCTCCGGTATACCAAAACGTGGTAGCCAAGGCTGTTTGCGACGCTGCAGAGATCAAGAGCAACCTTGTAAAGCAACTTACCTCGCCCGTGCGTTGGACAGCTTCTGTACAACAAATGGTGGCCGATGGGGCGGAACGCTTTGTAGAATTAGGCCCCGGTAGTGTATTGCAAGGGCTTATCAAGAAGATTGCTCCAAGTGTAGTTACCGAAGGACGAGACCAATAAAGAGGGAGGAGTGTATGAATAACGAACATGTTCGCTGTCTTATATTAGGCTCCGGTCCTGCAGGATATACAGCAGCCATATACGCCTCTCGTGCTAATCTCAATCCCGTGCTTTATTCAGGGCTCCAGCCCGGAGGCCAGCTTACCACCACTACGGAAGTAGAAAATTTCCCAGGCTATCCCGAGGGGATCACGGGGCCCGAAATGATGGAGCAACTCAAGCAACAGGCTCTTCGCTTTGGCTCCGACATACGTACGGGTGTAGCTACTTCGGTAGATTTTTCTGAGAAGCCATATAAAGTAACAATAGACGATGCGACCACCCTTACTTGCGATACTCTTATCATAGCCACAGGGGCTGCTGCTAAGTACCTCGGGCTAGCCGATGAAGAGAAGTACGCCGGTATGGGAGTCTCCGCTTGCGCTACGTGCGACGGATTTTTCTACCGCAATAGGTCCGTGGCTGTAGTAGGAGGAGGAGATACTGCTTGCGAAGAAGCTATCTACCTCGCAGGGCTAGCTAAGCAGGTCTATTTGATTGTTCGCAAACCCTATCTCCGTGCATCGCAGGTAATGCAAGACCGCGTTCTCAATAACCCTAAGATTACGGTTCTTTTTGAACATAACACGTTGGGGCTATTCGGGGATGACGGAGTAGAAGGGGCACACCTCGTTAAGCGTAAGGGCGAAGCAGACGAAGAATTGGTAGACATTGCCATTGATGGATTTTTCTTGGCCATCGGGCATAAACCCAATACGGACTTCTTAGCAGGGCAACTTGCCCTTGACGATGCCGGCTATATAGCTACAATCAATGGTTCTCCATTGACCAGCGTAGCCGGAGTGTTTGCAGCAGGCGACGTGGCAGACCCCCGCTATCGCCAAGCTATTACCTCAGCAGGCTCGGGTTGCAAAGCAGCTCTAGAGGCTGAGAAGTATTTGATAGATAATAATCTGTAACAACCTAAAAGGGAACCCCTTCACTACGAGTTTTACTCAAGGTGGAGGGCTTCCCCCTAACAAAGAACAGAATATAAACTCTAATTATTAAACTAGTAAACGCCATGGAAAAAAAACAAATCATCATTGCTAGTATCCTTGGGATTGCTTTTGTTCTGGGATTGTCTTTTGCAGCTTATCAAGTATCACGCATCCGCAAGGTCCCCAGTGAAATCTCGGTTACGGGTATTGCCGAGCGCAACTTTAAGTCCGATCTTATTGTGTGGACAGCTACCTATTCTGTACAAGACTACAGCTCCTCTGAGGGGTATCAAGACTTGCAACGGATAGGGAAAGAGGTGCGGAATTTTATCAAGAAGAATGATATCCCAGACTCTTCCTACTTGTTTAGTGGGATTTCGATTTCCAAAATGTATGACCAAGTGACTGATGGCAATAACTACTATCGCCAGGTATTTGCAGGATATAACCTCTCTCAGACGGTTACTATTACCTCGCAAGATATTGACCGAGTAGAGGCTTTGTCTCGCAATATCACGGAACTCATCAACCAAGGTATAGAGATAACTTCGGGAGATCCAAGCTATTATTATACGCATCTCAACGACCTCAAGCTGGAAATGCTCAAGGAATCTTCGGAAGATGCACTTGCTCGCGCAGGTGTTATTGCTGAGGGGAGCAATTGCAAAGTGGGAAAACTGAAACGTTCGCAGATGGGCGTCTTCCAGATTGTAGGGCAATACAGTGACGAAGACTACAGTTGGGGCGGATCTTTCAATACCTCAAGCAAGTACAAAACAGCCTCTATTACAGTTAAGAATACCTATAAAATTCGCTGATGCGGACGAAGACTCTAACCGCCCTTTTGCTGTGGGCAGGTATTTCTCTAGCTAGTGCCGTGGGGCTTTCTGCACAATCTCTGCAGGAAGCCCGTGCACTGCGAGAGATGGGAGATTGGGCAAAAGCTGATAGTGCCTATGGTGTGCTTGTGGAGCAATCCCCTCTCAATACTGCGCTCAAAGAGGAATATGCCTACTTGCTTTTGGAGGTGGGAAAGTACCAAGAGGCTCTAGATCTGTTGCTATCGCACTCGAATAAGAAGTCGCGTCCTTCTGCTTCGCTTTTGGCTCAAGCCTATTATGCCAACTATCTCTTTGAGGAGACGCTTTCCACTCTTGGCCGCCTTTCGCCTAAAGCGGAGACGCCCGAGGTAACCACTCTAAGGCAACAAGCCCAACGTGCTCGGCAGATGCTCGACAAGAGCGAGAGGCTAGAGATTGTAGATAGCATGCAGATGTCGCTCGATGCCCTGCCTGTCTTGCCCCAAAAATACTTCTCTACGGAGTGGGGAAAATTGCGCCTTGCCTCCGATTATAGAAGCGAGGTAGGGCAGCTCAATGCCGAGGGATGGGTCTACGAAACCGCGCTTGGACTAGAGTCTTTTTACGCACGAAAGTTGGAACACCGAGGCGATTCTGATATTTTTTCTGTCTTAAAATTGCAGGGGCGTATGGCAGAAGAGAATGCTCTAGAGGCCCTCAATACACCCAATGACGAGTGCTATCCTATCCTACGTCAGGATGGCATAACGCTCATATTTGCGCGCAAAAGCAGCGAGGGAATTGGGGGATATGACCTCTATCTCTCACGGCGAGACCCGGAGACGGGCAACTATCAAGCACCTTCTCTCTTGGGGATGCCTTTCAACTCTCCCCAGGACGATCTTTTTCTCATTTACGACGATTTACGAGGGGTAGGAGTGCTCGCATCTACTCGCTTTTGCCCTCCGGGGAAAGTAAACCTCTATACATTCCGTATCAACGAAGAGCATACCCTGCTCCCCTTTAATACTCTCCAAGAGAAGCGGCCGGCCGCCTCTCTAAACCCTTGGAGAGCAACAGCACAAAATCAATAGCTACATTTATTTTATCCTCATTAGGTTATGGAAAAACGTATTATACCCTCTTCGGAGCTTATTGTCAATCAAGACGGTTCGATATTTCACCTTCATCTCAAACCCGAGCAGCTTGCCGATAAAATCATCCTTTGCGGAGACCCCGATAGGGTGGGCATGATTGCCAACTATTTTGATAGCCAAGAGTGCGATGTGCAAAACCGCGAATTTCGTACCATAACCGGCTCTTACAAGGGTAAGCGTATTACGGTACAAAGCCATGGTATTGGGGGTGATAATATTGAGATTGTAGCGAGCGAATTGGATGCTCTTGCCAACTTCGATCTTGAGAAGCGTTGCGTGCGCGACGAGTTCCGTCAGCTCACAATGGTACGCATTGGTACCTCAGGAGGGCTTCAACCCGAGAGCCCAATCGGTTCGTATGTGGCAAGTGAAAAAGCCATTGGTTTTGATGGTGTTATTTACTTCTATGATGGGACAGAAAGAGTACGAGACCTTGCGTACGAAAAGGCTTTGACCCAACAGCTTGATTGGAAAATAGAGGGCCTTAAACCCTACGTTGTATCAGCCGATGCTGAGCTACTAGAGCGCATTGTAGGGAATGACGGACGCATTATCAAGGGGAGTACCATTGCTTGTAATGGATTCTATGCTCCACAGGGACGTAAGCTCCGCCTCCCGCTTGCAGACGAAAATCTGAACAAAAAAATAGAAGACTTCCGCTACGAGGGATATAAAATCACCAACTTTGAGATGGAAAGTTCGGCTCTCAGTGGCATTGCTTCCCTCCTAGGGCATAAGGCTATGACGGTATGTTGCATTATTGCCGGGCGGCAAAATCTCAACATGAATACCGACTATAAAGGGAGTATCGACGACCTTATCCAACTCGTACTCGAGCGCATCTAAGCTCTGTACTAGGGCTTCCCTCCCTGAGAACTAAAGGCTATCCCTCTTTTGACAGATAGGAGGGGTAGCCTTCTTTTATCCCCCGTTCCCCTTTCTTTTTTGATGAGAAAAGAAGAATTTGCGGCTAGGAGTATCCCCGCTCTCTCCGCCGAATGGAGTGCGTTTTTCTCCGCAATGTCGGGTAGGAATCCTGAACGTATGCCAAGAAATATAGCTAGATTAGCCAAGAGATATTGTACCTTTGTAGAAGTATGGATGTAGACGTACAACAAGTAAAGCAACGCCTAGGAATTATAGGTAACGCCCCAAAATTGCTCCAAGCCATCCGCACAGCCGTGCAGGTTGCTCCTACGGATGCGACTGTCCTCATCACGGGGGAGAGTGGTGTAGGTAAGGAGTTCTTCCCCAAAATCGTGCATCAGTACTCCATCCGTAAGCACAAGAATTACATTGCAATCAACTGTGGAGCCATTCCGGAGGGAACGATCGACTCGGAGCTTTTTGGGCATCGAAAGGGTTCTTTTACGGGAGCGTTGGCGGATCGTAAGGGCTACTTTGAAGAAGCCAACGAGGGGACAATCTTTTTGGATGAGGTCGGGGAGTTGCCTCTAGCTACTCAGGCTCGCTTGCTACGTGTGCTAGAAAACGGAGAATTTATCCCTGTAGGGGCAAGTCAACCCATCAAGACGAATGTACGCATTGTAGCTGCTACGAATGTAAATATGGCAGATGCTATACGCAATGGTCGCTTCAGAGAGGATCTTTACTATCGTCTAAATACAGTCCCCATCTTAGTGCCACCTCTACGGGAGAGAGGGGACGACATTGCTCTTTTGTTCCGCCGATTTGCTTCGGACTACGCCTCTATGTATCAGGTGCCGCCCTTGGAGCTATCCGCAGATGCCAAGCATATCCTTATTACATATCGCTGGCCGGGTAATATCCGCGAGTTGCGCAATATTACCGAGCGTATGAGTATCCTTGAGCAAAATCGACTTGTGGAGCCGGAGGTACTGCGCAATTACCTCTCGGCAGCAGGGCTACAAGATCTCCATCCTGTAGTATCGGGAGTGCAGCAGAGTGTGGATCAGCAAACGTTTGCCAATGAGCGAGAGATACTATATCAAGTACTTTTTGATCTCCGTCGAGACTTCAACGAGCTCAAACAGACGGTAAACGAGATGAAAGGCGCGCCCCTTTCGGAGACGAATCGAACTATACAAATGGTGGAGCACACCGAGGCTTGTTCTCCCAGGCACGAGGACGCTTCGCATACATTGCTCCCCCCATACTCCACGCACAGCCAAGAGCACGCTATCGATTACGACGAAGTGGTGGAGCCGGAAGAGGCAGAAGAGACTCTCCCTCCTTCTCAGCCCCCCATTAAGGGGATTATTACATTAGAAGAGGCAGAGCGGCAACTTATTACACAAGCTCTTGAGTTGCAGAAGTCGTCCCACACACGGCAGCAAATTGCCGACATGCTCGGGATTTCTGTTCGCACACTATCTCGCAAGATAAAAGAATATGGTTTGGAATAGTCTTATGCGCCGGCATGCAACAAGAGTGCTAGGAGTGTTCTCTTTGCTACTCGCCCTCTCTTCTTGTAGGATTTCGTATAAGTTTACGGGTACATCCATCGACTACGACCAGACTAAAACGGTCTCCATCTCGGAGTTTATAAACCAAGCTCCCCTTGTTTATCCGCCCCTTAGTCAGACCTTCACAGAGGCGTTGCGCGAGCTCTTTCGCCGCCAAACTCGTCTGGAGGAGGTGGCTCAAGCCGGAGACTTTAGCATAGAGGGAGCTATCGTTGGGTACGAACTTACCCCTGTTGCGGTGCAGGACGACGCCTTTGCTTCCATGACCCGGTTTACGATGACTGTCTCTGTACACTTCGAGAATAATGCGAATCCAAAGAAAAATTTCGACAAAACTTTCTCTGCCTATACAGAGTTTGATAGCAGTAGTCTCTTCTCGCAAGTGCAAGACGATTTGGTGCGACAGCTCACCGACGATATCACCAAGCAAATCTTCAATGCTACGGCAGAGGATTGGTAATTCTCAACTATTACTCCTCGGGACTTGACACATGACAGCACAAGAGTTACGAACCTATCTCAATGCACCCAATACGCTGAATAAGGAGACGCTACCAGAGCTCAGACAGCTGGTAGAAGCCTATCCTTATGCACAGACTTTCATCTTTTTATACCTATACAACCTGGCTCTTCTCGAAGACCTTCGCTACTTCTCCGAGCTAAAAAAATGGGCAATCTCTCTCCCCTCCCGTAGTAGGTTATACGCTCTTGTGGAGAAGCGATATATCCCTCAGAGCCCCATTGTTGCCGAATCGGACAAGGGCGATTTTTCTTCCATAGATCGTTTCCTAGAAGAAATAGGCTCCTCACACTCCGGTGATACACTCGTCTCGCTGGGCGAAGGCGTTGGTACCGGTGGTGACTACTTTGACGCCCTAGAGCGTGGAATTATAGCTCCTACCGCCGAGAACTATGAGGAGAGGGAGAAGGTGCTTCCCAAGTCTCAAGCCTCTTCTTTGCCCACTCAAGAGGAAGTAGAAGAGGAGGATAGAGGCCCTCTTTTCACAGAAACGCTTGCCAAAATCTACATTCAGCAGCAGCGTTATGACCGTGCTCTTGATATTCTACGGGCAATAATGACCAAGAATCCAGAAAAAAACGCTTACTTTGCAGATCAGATTAGGTTCTTAGAGCGCCTACAAGAAATAAGTAATAGAGAATAGTATATAATAAGACACGTAAGTACAATGTTTGTTTTCCTATCCATCCTCATCCTCTTAGCAGCTGTTTTGCTTATACTCGTAGTAGTTATCCAAAACTCAAAGGGAGGGGGTCTTGCCTCCGGATTTGCCTCAAGCAATCAGATTATGGGGGTTCGTAAGACGACCGATTTTCTAGAAAAAGCTACTTGGTGGTTGGCTGGAGCTATCGCCATTCTAAGCATCGTTTCTACCCATTTCCTCCATACAAGTCTCAAGGAAGATCAGGGGATCAATAGTGTTATAGAGCAGAAAGTAGAAGAAACTCCTGAGCAACAGCTCCCCAACTTGGGAGGTGAAATGCCAGCCGCTCCTGCGCCCGAAGCTCCTCAGCAGTAATCTACTTTTTTCATAGAGAGGAGGATTAGTCCTCCTCCCTTTTTCACCTATACTCTCTAGGGGGTGTAGGCTGATTTATATCCATAAGGCACCTAGTTTTTATTTTCTTTTAGGGTGATTTCCCAAAGAAAATAGGCTGGGTGTCTTTCTTTTTCTCCCTAGATTTCCCTCTAGAATTAGAACCGAGAGAAAAATGAGAATAGGGGAGGTAAAAAGGGATGTATCTCTGCTTTTTATGAGGTTTTCTCAAGAAAAAGTATTGGTACATCTAACAAAATGACTACCTTTGTCGCCGGAAATGGAAGCTTCCTTAGCTCAGTTGGTTAGAGCATCTGACTGTTAATCAGGGGGTCCTTGGTTCAAGCCCAAGAGGGAGCGCATCTGATTTCAATAAAAAAAGCCCTTCATATTGGAGGGCTTTTTTGTTGTCTTCTGCTTAGAGGATGGCTGTTGTTTGCTTTCCTACAGGGTGTTTTTCTTTTCCCTCCTTGCCTTATATGACAAAAAGAAACCCCCTATTCTCATGCGAGAATAGGGGGCGTTGTTTGCTTCGATAGCCTAGAGATTAGGCTTCGGCTTCTTGTTGTTTGTTACGGTAATCAGCAAGCTCTTCTACAGCAAAGTTGCGAACAAAGCGTTCGATCTTGTCCTGCTCAGCAAGCGCAAAGCGATGATATACGCGAGCACTTTTGCCAAAGAGTTCGGGTTCGTCATTGGCTGCAAGGAGCAACAAGTGCCCAAAGAGAGCATGCGAAGTCATCTCTACAAGGCGGCGAGCTTGGAAGTCGAGTAACTCTTGATTCTTCTGCTCAACAACAAATTGAGTTAGCTCGTGTGCACGTTCGTTCATCGCGGCTAGGCTCTCTTTCATTGCTTGCCACTCGGGTTTTACCTCCGTTGCTTGGTACTCGTGCATGCGCTCGTAGTACGTTCCGGTTGTGACGTGGCGGATAGCTGCTACTACCTGCAACTGGGTTGTACCTTCGTAGATATTGGTAATGCGGACATCCCTATAGAGGCGCTCACAAGTATAGTCTTTCATATACCCACTACCGCCATGGATCTGTACGCAATCATACACATTCTGATTGGCGAACTCGGTGCTAAGCCCCTTACCGATAGGAGTAAAGGCATCGGCTAGACGGGTATAGTATTTGAGTTCCTTGCGTTCTTCGGGGGTGAGTTTGCGCTCTCTCTGGATGTCTTCTAGCGTCTTGTACATATCTACAAAGCGACAAGTTTCGTAGAGATGAGCACGAGAAGCATCTGTTTTTGCTCTCATAATAGAGAGCATCTCATACACAGCAGGGAAATTATCAATGGTCTGACCAAATTGCTTACGCTCAATAGCATAGGCGTAAGCCTCCTGATAAGCGGCTTCGCTAAGGCCTACAGCTTGAGACATGATACCCAAGCGAGCACCATTCATCAGAGCCATAATGTATTTGATAAGACCTAGGCGGCGTTCACCACAAAGCTCTGCTTTGGCATTAGAGAAGACCAATTCGCAGGTAGGAACGCCCTTGATACCCATTTTGTGCTCAATGCGGCGCACGGTTACACCCGGGTTGTTTTTGGAGTCGAAGATGAACATCGAAAGCCCACGACCATCGCGTGTACCCTCTTCGCTACGGGCGAGCACGAGGTGGATGTGAGAGTCTCCATTGGTGATAAATCGCTTTACACCGTTGAGGTACCATGCATCCTCTTGTTCGTTGTATGTAGCCTTGAGCATTACGGCCTGAAGGTCACTACCGGCATCGGGTTCGGTAAGGTCCATAGACATAGTTTCCCCTGCCGAGATACGAGGGAGGAAGCGCTCCCGTTGGTCTTCGCTACCAAATTCGTATAGGGTGGTGGCGCAGTCTTGCAAGCCCCATAGGTTCTCAAAGCCGGCATCACTACGCGAAACGATATCCGCTGCCATGATGTAGGGAGTGATGGGGAAGTTGAGACCATCGTAACGACGGGGGAGTGCAATACCCATAAGGCCTGCCTGACGCACAGCATCAAGATTAGCCTGTGTGTAGGGGTCGTAGACAGCTCTACCCTCTACGAGAGAGGGCCCCGTTTGATCCACGTTTTGGGCATTGGGGGCAATTACATCTCCGCAAAGCTCACCTACGATATGGAGTACCTGCTCATAGCTGTCGAGGGCATCTTCGTAGTTTTGGGGAGCGTAATCGTATTTATCTTTATCCGCAAAGTCACGCTCGCGAAGAGCCACAATGCGCTGCATCAACGGGTGGTGCAGATGGTATTTTAGTTGGGGGGTATCTGTATAGAAATTAGCCATAATCTTAGATGTTTAGCGTGGTGCTTATTTACTATTCTTTCTGTAAGCTGCGATCATTTTAGGGATCACGTCTTCTACTCTCCCCGTGATTACATAGTCCGCAATGCTATTGATGGGAGCTTCGGGATCGTTGTTAATCGAGATAATGAGCGAGCTTTCTTGCATCCCTGCCACGTGTTGGATCTGACCGCTGATACCGCAGGCAATGTAGAGTTTGGGGCGCACGGTAACTCCTGTTTGACCAATTTGGCGGTCGTGATCGGCGAATCCGGCATCCACGGCAGCTCTAGAAGCTCCCACTTCGGCACCCAATACTTCGGCAAGTTGGAAGAGGAGTCCAAAGCCTTCTTTACTGCCCATACCATAACCACCGGCTACGATGATGGGGCTACCTCCCAAGTTTACCTTGCTTTCTTCGATATGACGCTCAAGGATAGAAACCACAAAGTCGGTATCCGACACGTAGTCTGCTACGTTGTGTTGGATTACTTCACCCTTGTAAGTGGCATCGAAAATCTCTTTTTTCATCACTCCGGGGCGTACCGTTGCCATCTGAGGACGACAGTCAGGGTTGACGATGGTGGCAACGATGTTCCCGCCAAAAGCCGGACGGATTTGGTAGAGAAGTTCGGGATAATGTTGCTTGGTCTTGGCATCGGTGTACTCACCAATCTCTAGAGAGGTGCAGTCTGCCGTAAGCCCACTGTGCAGAGCCGACGAAACAAGAGGACCTAAGTCGCGTCCCAGCGTGGTGGCTCCGAGTAGTGCTATTTGGGGCTTTTCTTCATCGAATAGCTTGGTTACGATAGCTCCGTAGGGCTTCGTTGTATAGTACTGTAGGTTGTGAGACTCAAATGTATGCAGGCGATCTACTCCATAAGGGAACACCTGCTCGGCAATCCCTTTGATGCAGTTAGAGATAGCCACGGCCTCTAGTTGGCAACCAAGACGTGTGGCAAGAGCGCGTCCCTTGGTAAGGAGTTCTAAGCTCACTTCTTGTACGATGCCATTTTCTATTTCGAGATAAACAAATAGGTTGTTCATAGTTATCAATACGTCTTTCGGTGCGTGAATTATCCTATGGTGTGATTGGCAATAAGTTCCACAATGAGGGAAGAAATGCCTTCGTCATTGGCTTCGTAGTGACGAGCTTCCTTAGCTTGGAATACTACGTTTTCTATGGTCTTTACCTTTGTGGGAGAGCCAAGAAGTCCGCATTGCTCAAGTTCGGCCTTTACGTCAGCAGCTGTTAGTTCTGTGATCTGTAAGTAGGGACGAGCCTCGAATAGAGAGCGTTGCATTTCGCTAGCCTCCCCAAGTTCGTTGGGCACCATAGCATACTTATACTTTTGTAGTGCCTTGGCGTTGCGAGGACGGCATGGAGCCGAGCTTCCGTTCACAGTGATAAGGAGGGGAAGAGAGGCCTTTACTCGCTCTACACCGTGCTCCAAGCGACGGCGAACGATCACCTCTTTTGCGTTTATTTCTTCTAGTTCTTCAGCGTACGTTACGGTAGGAAGCCCGAGCTTATGAGCCACCTGAGGACCTACTTGAGCGGTATCGCCGTCAATGGCTTGGCGACCCGATAGTATGAGGTCGGGCATCCCTATATGGCGGATAGCCATGGCTAGGGCGTAACTTGTGGCAAGAGTATCTGCTCCGGCAAAGGCACGGTCGGTAAGGAGATAACCACGATCTGCACCACGATAGAGAGCTTCTCGGATTACATCGGCAGCACGGAACGGCCCCATCGTAAGCACCGATATGGTTGTATCGGGATACTGGTCTTTGATACGGAGTGCCTGTTCCAGGGCGTTAAGGTCTTCGGGATTGAAGATGGCAGGCAGGGCACCGCGGTTGACAGTTCCGTCTTCGCGCATGGCATCTTTGCCTACGTTGCGAGTGTCTGGCACTTGCTTAGCAAGGACTATAATGTTCATTGGCTACAAGTATATTGGTTTTATATTTATTTCTAATTAGCGATTGAGTACTTTATTCTTGGCTATAATGGCATTGTAAGGCTTGATGTAATCGGGTACCCAGTAGGCGACGTCGGCGGTTCTCTCTTGGTTTAGAGCCTGCCAGGCCGGTAGTCTCAAGGAGGAGGCCAACGCCTCGGTGGGCGTGATCCGGAAGCGGGAGTCGGTAAGCACCTCAGCACATTTTGCTGCTCCATTTCCTATCAAACAAATAGGAGTATCAAGGGGTATATCGGTATAACTTTCGGGTTGGATAATTTCTGCATGGGGTGCAACGAGTTGAATTCCCTCGGATGAATAGGTGGCTGTGTAGACCTCCATGCGTCCGGCGTCAATCATCGGTACAATAAGGGCTCCTTGGGGAATCAATCTCTGCTCAATAGCCCCCCAGGCCAACGATTCGAGTGTAGAAACTGCGATTAGTGGCTTACCGGATGCGAAGCAATAGCCCTTAGCAAACGAAGCTCCTATGCGCAGCCCCGTATAACTCCCAGGACCTCCACTTACGGCTACGGCCACAATCGAATAGCCTTTTTCGCCGGCTTCTGACTTGAGTTCGTCGGCAAAGCGGGCGATAAGGGCAGCGTGTTCGTTCCCTTTTCGGTCAATGCGCTCAGCAACAACCCCCTCTCTGGAGAGAAGGGCTAGCGAACAAATGTTGGTAGAGGTATCTATGGCAAGAATTACCTCTAGTTGAGAAGTCGTGGGCTGATGGGCAGAGATCATGGTGCCAGTCGGTCTATTTTCCAACCCTCTCCTTCTTCGTTCGGAGTATATAAGAACCTATCGTGCAAACGGCTTTCTCGGCCTTGCCAAAATTCGATACGCTCCGGCTTTACCGCGAATCCTCCCCAATTGTCGGGGCGAGGTACGCTGCGACCAACGTATTTTAGGCTCTCGGTAGCAAAAGCTACCATGATATATTCTCTATTGGGTATGGGCTGGCTCTGAGGCGATACGCGGGCTCCCACTCTACTTTTATAGGGGCGTTGCGCAAAATAAGCATCGCTCTCCTCGGCAGAGAGGTGGCGTACTGTGCCTTCGATATGGATCTGTCTCTCCATCTCGTGCCATAGGAATGTAAGTGCCACATGGGGATTCGCACTCATCTGCCTCCCCTTACGGCTCTCGTAGTTGCTGTAAAAAACAAACTCATCGTTGAGCACCTCTTTGAGTAGTACTGTGCGCATACTCGGATGCCCATCGGGTGTACTTGTTGCCACAATCACGGCTGTGGGTTCTAGAGCATTGCCCTCCACAGCTTCGCGCAACCACTGATTGACTTTGTCAAAGGGGTTGGCCGGCATATCTTTGCGCGTGAGACTGAGCTTACTATACTCGCGCCGGTAGCTCTCAAAATGCTGATCCATTCTTTATCTTTTCTACTACAACTGCACTCTATTCTTCTGAGTGTGCAACATTCAGTACTACAAAGCTACTCTTTTTTTCGATATCTTTGACCCCTACTAGTGATGAGAATTAATTAGTACTCTCGATTATGATGGATACAATCAAGCAAATATATCGTATCGGCAATGGCCCGAGTAGTAGTCACACGATGGGGCCTAAGCGTGCTGCAACCCTCTTTCTCAAGCAAGTAGAGGGGCTTATAATCTCTTCTTTTGAGGTTACCTTATATGGTAGTTTGGCAGCTACGGGCAAGGGGCACATGACCGATCAGGCGATACTATCTGTGCTCAATCCGATACATCCCACAGAGATTATTTGGGAGCCTTCTGTCGAACTAAAGTTTCACCCCAACGGCATATTGTTCCGAGCTCTTGATGGAGAGGGGAAAGAGATAAAGCGATTTATGGTCTATAGTATTGGGGGCGGTGTTCTTGCCAATGAGGACTTTAATGAGCAGGTGACCAATGAGGTTTATAAGCTCTCGCACATCACAGAGATGATGCCCATCCTACAGAAGTATGGAATGTCTTACTGGGAGTATGTAGAGCATTGCGAGGGAAAAGAAATTTGGGATTACCTAGCCGAGGTATGGAAGGTGATGAAGCAGTCGATCCACGATGGCTTAGAGGCTGAGGGCGTATTGCCCGGAGGCTTGGGGCTAAGACGGAAGGCGGCGGAATATATGGTGCGCTCCCTGAGTTATTCGGAGAGTGTCCGATCCCGTGGTAAGGTATATGCGTATGCTCTTGCTGTGAGTGAACAGAATGCTTCCGGAGGGCTCGTTGTTACAGCTCCCACGTGTGGCTCGTGTGGAGTAATGCCGGCTGTGCTCTATCACCTGCAAGACACCCGCAATTTTACGGATAAGCGAATATTGCGTGCCTTAGCTACGGCGGGGCTCTTTGGAAACGTTGTGCGTACGAATGCCTCTATCAGCGGAGCAGAGGTAGGATGCCAAGGCGAAGTGGGCGTTGCTTGCTCGATGGCGGCTGCCGCTGCTAGTCAGCTCTTTGGTGGAACGTTGGCTCAGATTGAATATGCTGCCGAGATGGGGCTTGAGCATCATTTGGGCTTGACTTGTGACCCTGTTTGCGGATTGGTGCAAATCCCCTGCATCGAGCGTAATGCCTTTGCCGCTAGTCGCGCTCTTGATGCCAATACCTATGCCAACTTTACGGACGGAAGGCACCGAGTAAGTTTTGACCGCGTAGTAGCAACTATGCATCAGACAGGCAAAGACCTCCCGAGCCTGTATAAAGAAACTTCTACGGGAGGACTTGCAACGAACTCAGAGCTAGACGGAGAAACTCAAACTGACGAAGCCAAATTTTCTGAGTTGGATGGGCCGCACACTTCGCCCTGCTAACTGGCGTCATTACAGACAGAGGGAGCTGTAGAAATCCTCTATATAAGTACCCCCCTCTACTCTCTAGGCTTCGCCCGGATGGAGTAGAGGGGGCTTACTTTTTGGGGAGTAGTATATTACTCTTTGGTCTCGTACAAGACGGAGAGTTACACCGCTTCCCTTTTTTAGATCGACTTTTTACCGCATTACTTCTCGGCTTGTTTCTTGAGAAGATCTTTGATCTCGCCAAGAAGTTTCACCTCGTCACTGGGTTCGGCAGGGGCTGCAGGCTCCTCGGGTTTGGCCTTGCGCAGTTTGTTCATTCCCTTGACAAGCATAAAGATCACGAAGGCGATGATGAAGAAATCGAGTACAGCTTGTAAGAAGGCACCCACAGTCATAGCGACCTCCGGCCTAGTGATTTCTCCTCCTTCTATCACAGCTTCGCGGAGCACCCACTTGAGATCCTCGATGTTGCTGCCACTCGTCAGTAGGGTAATGGGAGGCATAATTACGTCCGCCACGAGGGAAGAGACAATCTTGCCAAAGGCACCACCGATGATGATACCCACAGCCATGTCCATTACGTTGCCCCTCATGGCAAACTCTTTGAATTCAGAAACTAGTTTCGACATATCTAATATCCTTTCTCTTTTCTTACTGATTTTCTATAGAGACCATACATTATAGCCTTTTGAGCCGGGGCTTAGCTCAACCCCTCTATATGGCCGTCTACTATATCTATATTGACGGCTTGTGGCGCCTTGGGTAGCCCCGGCATACGCATTATATCACCCATAACCACCACGATCATACCTGCACCTCTATTGATAACGAGGTCGGTTACTTTCATCTCAAACCCTCTCACGTCGCCATACTCTTTGGCATCGGTGCTAAAAGAGAATTGTGTTTTGGCGATGCAGACGGGGAGATGCCCTAGGTGCAACTCGCGTATTTTGGAGAGAGCTTTGGCGGCTTTGCTGCTGTAGGTTACGCTGCCTGCACTATAGACCTTGCGGGCTATCTTCTCTACTTTTTGTTCGATTGTTTCGTCTGATTCGTATGCAAATTTGAGGGGCATTGAGGGCTTATTCTCAATGGTATCGACTACGAGCTGTGCCAATTCTGCGGCACCCTTACCCCCTTCTGCGAAGGCATTGTTTACGGCAAAGCCCACTCCTAGTTCGTCTTCGCAGTGCCGGCGTACTAGTTCTATCTCGCTATCAATGTCGGAAGCAAAGCGATTGAAACAAACAACTACGCGCTGACCAAAGTTGCGCAGGTTGTGTACGTGCCTATCGAGGTTGGCCAATCCGCGAAGTACTCCCTCTTTATCGGGGTCTTTGATGCGCTTTTCGTCCAGACCTCCGTGCAGCTTGAGTGCGGATAGCGTGGCCACCAATACGGTGAGTTTGGGTTGTAATCCTCCCACTCGGCACTTTATATCGAAGAACTTTTCTGCCCCTAGGTCAGCCCCGAATCCGGCTTCTGTGATGGCATATTCTCCGTACGACATTGCCATCTTGGTAGCGAGCATTGAGTTGCAACCATGGGCAATATTGGCAAAGGGGCCTCCATGCACAAAGGCAGGTGTATGCTCTGTGGTTTGTACGAGATTGGGCTTGATGGCATCTTTCAGCAGTACGGTAACAGCTCCGGCTACCCCAAGGTCTTTGACCGTAAAGGGCGCACCTTCTTTTGTGTACCCTAGGAGAATATTCTCTATGCGGAGGCGTAGATCTTCTAGGTCTTTAGCTAGACAAAGTATGGCCATGATCTCCGAAGCCGGAGTAATATCGAAGCCGGTTTGTCTGGGTATGCCATCCGTGCTGTTTCCTAGCCCCGAGACGATGTTGCGCAACGAGCGGTCGTTTACGTCAAGCACTCTCTTCCAAAGCACTTCCGACAATCCGACGCAATTATCCCTATTTTGATATATATAATTATCGAGCAGAGCCGTAATCATATTGTGCGCCGAGGTGATCGCATGGAAGTCTCCTGTGAAGTGGAGGTTGATGTTTTCCATCGGTAGTACTTGGGCATATCCCCCACCGGCAGCACCCCCTTTTTGCCCGAAACAGGGACCCAATGAGGGTTCACGCAAAGCCACGATGGCGCGTTTCCCTATTTGGTTAAGCCCGAGAGCCAGACCAATAGAGACGGTCGTTTTTCCGACCCCGGCTTTGTTTGGAGTGATGGCAGTAACGAGTATCAGGTTGCTTTTGGCAATCTTTTCCGGACGGAGACTGCTCAGCCCTATTTTGGCAATATGATGTCCATAGGGCTCTACATTGGCGTTGTCGATACCCAAATCTTGGGCAATATCTTGTATTGGCTTTAGCTCTATCTCGCGAGCAATTTCTATATCTGTCTTCATAGAAACAAACTTACTATTGATTTCCGTAGCAAATGTAACTATTCCCTTTGGATACAGGGTCTTCCGTTCTGCAATAGCCTTATAGGTAAAATCAATTCGCCGAGAGAAGACTTCCGCTACAGCTTGGTTTTATAGAAAATCTTCCCTGAAAAGAAAAGTTTTTCTACCCAGAATCACTAGGCCTTACAGGCTGAAAAACAAAAAAATATAGCCCAAGATTCTTTTGAGTTTTGGGCAGGCTTTTTTGACCTCTGCATGAGCCTTTAGAGAAAAGTGGGTTAGGGGGAGAGGAGAGTGGAGTAGGCTTTTCTATCTCTACCTCTTGCTTCCCGCTAAAAAGAGAGGCGACTCTGCTCCGAAGAGCAGGGGCGCCTCTAAAGAAATATGATGAGACTTAAGTCTCAAGATCGGATTATCTCACTATGGTTGGGGTACCATTTCTAGATTTCCCATAGAGAGGATCGGTAGGAGCATAGTTCGAATTAATTGTCCCGTCGTACTTGAGGAATTCCACATTCTCGACTTTACATTTATCGAACTTCACTCCGGTAGCATCGGCAATGTCTCCAACAAGTCCTGCAATGTTTGTTGTTGTTGAACCATTGACACGTAGGCTTACGTAGTTAGCGCTACATCTGGTTAGTGTGTGATCCTTGTGTAGCGATCCAACCATACCCCCGATTTGTTCGCCCTTCGCTTGGATTGTGATATGTTCTACGCTACAATCCTTGAATTCGAAAGGTGTAGCAGGATTGGTATATCCCACGAGACCTCCTACATTCTGAGTCTTGAGGATGCCCTTAGCACCCTTGATGAAAACGTTTTTGGCATGTACGTTCTCTAGATTCCCGCAGAAGTATCCAATACATCCGGCAAAGTAAGCCGATTCATTGTGAGTATTCCCTAGTTCTACTTTTACGCCTTCTAGCCCATTTATAGTGATGTTTTCGAAGGTTAGGTTCTTGACATCTCCATACCATACACCAAAGACACCTGTTTGTTGCTCTCTCTTGAAGAAGCCACTAGTCTTGTAGAGGAATTTTTGTACACTGAAGTTACGTAGTGTATGGCCGTTCCCATCGAATGTACCGCAGGGACCTCCATAATTTCCATTGCGAGGACCGATGGGGAACCAGTCAATACCATTCATATCAATGTCCGACTCGAGCTTGAAGACTTTGTTAGCTCCTAGCTCACTAGGGTGATCGGCAACCCACATGAGTTCTTCACGATTGGTGATGTGGTAGGTCTTGATGGTTGTGCCGGCAACAACACTTGTGGTGATTCTGGGTTCTTGGGCAGTTACTCCTTGAGGAGCAAACCAAGACTGATGATTGTTGTACTCTTCAACAAAGTTTTCTTCAATAATCACCTTGATACGAGTAGCTGTAGTTAGGAGGTTACCCATGAGCGTAGTTAGGTAGTTACGTTGGATGGGTACATTAACGGTAAAGTCGTAGGTTGAGATTTCCTGACCTGTTGCACCACCTTTCTTAGCGGTGAAGACCACGTGAAGTGGCGTCTGCTCAGACTTATCTGTCATCAGATAGTCTACGGTCATGGTGCGGTTGTGCTCGTCAGAGTCATAGCCGAGCTTGTAGTCTTTGTTGTCCTTGTCTACATTCACGTCATAGGTGACGATACTTGCATCTCCCTTCGCTGTGAGAGGAGTTCCCGTAGAGACTCCCGTCAGTAGGTTCATAGAGTTGAATCTCTTACAATCTGTTCCATAGTACTGGATGGAGAAGTAGTCCGGCTTGTCTGCAGGAACTAGCCCCCAGTCTGTAGTAACGACACGGATTTTAGAGAAGGGACGACGTAGCACGAGAGTCTCGTTAATAGCAGTTGTACCAACATTTATGTCCTTAGCAATCCAATAAGCATCGCGAGTCTCGTCGTTTAACTGCTTGTTAGCGGCATCGAGGCAAGTGATGTTTAAGAAGTCGGAGGTGTCGTAGTGAAGGTCGGTAGTCTGACCTTGTTGTACGAAGTCAGCCCAGACAACAAATTTGTATTGTCTGTTGGGGGTTAGTCGTAGCTCATAAGTGATTTCCTCGTAAGAATCTACGGTTTTGATCATAGGAGCAATGACAAGATCGTTGTTCGCGTTGTAGACAGCGAGCTTGTATCGGATGTCGTATTGCGACATGTCTACGTTAGTGATACCCCCCTTGGCGCTAGAGCTATTAGCGGAGGCACGGAGGGCCTGCATGTCCTCGGGAAGAGAGAGCTTGATAACTACTTTCCCCGGATCATTACTGCCTAGTTGGTCATTCCTCTGGCATGAAACCCCGATAAGGAGCATTGCTAGAGAAGCCAAGAAAAATTTGATTTTTTGATTCATACTTCTACTATTTATTGTTGGTTTATGATATATGACTGGGATCTTTCTTTGTGTCGTCAGAGAAAAGACTCCCTAGTATTTCCGATTGCTTATATCCTGATAACAAATTCTCCGTCGAAATCTTCATCAATCTGGATTCCTTCGTCTTTCCCGAAGCTCTTGGTCAAGAAGTACCCTTCAAGTAGGGTCTCGTGGTTCCTTAGGAGAGGAATGTGTACGTCCTTTATGTGGCTGATTTCTTTGTTATGGTCATAAATATGGAAGTCCGCAACAACGACATTCTCTTCGTTCCAAGAGGTGAATATATAGTCTAGAGCTAGAGAAACGGTTTTATGGTCAGAAGAAATGTATATCTCTGGTTTGACGTTTACGCTGTAATTTACCCCAAACTTATTAGGCCTGCGCTCAGGCACATTGTATCCAACTGCTGCGAATTGGGTATAGATGATCTTTACCGTGATATCTTCGATTTTACTGCCAGAGAGTAGGTAGTCTCCGTAGTCGATTGCTCTAAGCCAATAGCGAGCGTTGGGTCTCTCCATATATACGGGTATCTTACGATCTCTAATCACTCTATGGGCATCGGCAGCAGAAGCTGGATATCCCTCTGGCGTTAGGGTATAGTCTATGATGAAATCTTCTGTTCCGATTGCGCAACTCCTTAAGTGAGCATTCTGTGGATAGGTCGAAAGGTCTGTGCCAATGTGAGTGAGATCTGATGTAAGGTAGTGCCAGTCCTTGATCTCATTCTCTTTAATGTAATCGGCAAAGGCTGCAACCTTGTACTTCCCATGAGGGAGGTACACATGTATGGTGTCCTGTGGGGGGAGAGCGTTGTGAGGCTGGGTGACTACTCTTCGTTCAACTACATTTCCTGCTTCGTCATAGATCTCGGCAGTAATTCTCATCTGATACCCTTTCCCTAGTTGGTAAGGTAGTGAGGGAGTCTCGTTAAGCTTGATTACTTCCGAGAGGTATGTCTCATCGAAAACTACCTTTTTGTAGTAAGGAGGAGGAGTCCGGTCGGCATTAAACTCTAAGATCACTAGAGATTTGCCAGGTATAGGGTACTCGTGGATGGTCCTATCACAAGAAATAAAAGAGAGAATGGATAGGGCCATTACTATGGCTGTGGATAATCTGTACTTCATCTGATATATTTCATTTGCGTGGGGTGTACCACTTGTACATGATGGTTAGTCCGGCTCTGGTTACACCCCAGTAGCTTTCGTGTGTATTGCTCTTGAATTTGGCTCCATTGTGCCAGTTCCGGTATGAATCGTAAATATAGTCTGCGTACCCAACACCGATGTTTGCTTCTAGAGCCCATCTCTTGTCTTTACCAAAGTTCCAAGAGTATCCGTATCCAATGCCCGCATTCCATAGTGCATGGTTGGGGTCTTGGAAGCGTCCCTTGTCGTTGAGGGCAATGTTGAATCCTAGTAGAGCTCCATGTATTCCTACGAAATGTCCCTCTCCTGCTTTTTGCCCGAGCCAATATCTAAATTCCGGCTGTGAACCAAGAAGTCTGATCTTCCTATCAGGGACGCGAATGTCATAAGGAGAGTACACAAAGGGAATGTCTAGAGAGGTTTTTCTCCATAGCTCGATTTCCACACCCAGGTTCGCCACGAGGATTCCATCGAAGAGGAGATTATTTTTGAGGGCGAAGAAACGTGTTTCTGCAGAGGGAAGAAAAGAGGCGTCCATCTTTGGTAGCATATTTGCCTTGGGGCGCGGAAGGAGTATCGGGGGCATGGGCGGGATCTTAGGAGTCTCTACATTATAAGCCTTGCATACAATGACCATGCGGGCATTTCTGAAGGGGGTGAAGAGTCCGTAGATGAGGTTGTGCCAAGTCTTTCCGTTATCGATTGCACGGATCTTCCTTTTTCTCAAATCCCAATCCGAAGTATTATCAATGATTTCTAATAAGCGGTCTCTGTAGGGATAGTCCTTATCCTTGATTAGTGCTCTACGAAATCCCTCCCAGTCCTCTGCAAGGTTTTGAGTGCGTACCAAAGTTGGGTTCACAGAGGTGTTTTCGAGAATAAAGTTCTTGAGGATTTCAGATCTCCAGAAGCCTAGATCGTAATTGTGTGCCACCGGTCCCTCGGGGGAAGCACTACCTCCGATCCATAGATATTGGAAGTCAACTCTCTTGTCTTGAAGCACTTGATCAACGAGTGCTGCTACACTATCTAGCTCTGGTGAAGGGATGTATTTGTGTTTGTCGATCTCAAAAATGATGGGGACTAATCCAGTCTCGCTGTATGCGATGACGGAATCTGGTTTGTTGTCTGGGAGGAATACCACATGCTTAGGGTATACCATGTGTCCGATGATAGGATTTAGTTTATCATCTTGGGCATAAATGGATACCCCTAGGGCTAATGTGGATAGTATTGTCAGTATAAATTTTCTCATAAGAAAAGTTTATATATAGGTTTGGCCGATAGCTAGGATGCCTCTTATAAAGGCTCCTTTTTACCTCAGGAAATAGAGGAAAGAGGAGAGTAGGACCTTTTGTTCGCTAGTCGGATGTTGTGTGAAATAATGTTTTGTTTTTTGAATACATCAGCATTTCCGTGAATGATGTGAGTTGAATTTGTCATCCTTTGGGGCGAAGGTAGTTTTTTATTTCCAATTGGCAAAATCCGAATTTGATATATCGAACTATTTTTGTCTTATCCCAGCCTCTAGAGTTTCGTTGCATCTGTTTTCTCTCTTTGAGGGAGGGGAACTCTATCTGCTCTGTCGTGGGTTATTTGTACTTTTGCCCTAGATTTGTGGAGGCAACCGCAAATCCCCGTCCATCTATAAGGCAATGAATGAAACCAGACAAATAGAGATAGAGAGCTACGACTACCCTTTACCTGATGAACGCATCGCACGTTATCCGCTTGAAGATCGCGCTGCATGCCGGCTGCTCGTCTATCGGTCAGGTGAGATCATCTCTTCTCAATTTCGGCAGATTACAGACTTTATTCCCGAGCATTCTTTGCTCATACGTAATAATACGCGCGTAATACGCGCGCGCATACATGTGCAGAAATCATCGGGGGCGCAGATTGAGATCATGTGCCTTGAGCCTGCAAATCCTGCCCAATATGAGCGAGCATTGTCCGCCACCTCGGGCTGTTCGTGGCATTGTTTGGTGGGGAATGCTCGGCGTTGGAAGGAGGGATTTCTTGAGACGTTGGTGGCTCTACCCGGGGAGACTGAACCTATCCTCTTTCGCATTGAGCGAGGAGAGGGGGATGTGATTCACTTCTCGTGGAATAGCGATCACTGTACCTTTGGTGAGTTATTGTCTGTGGTGGGAATTTTGCCTATCCCTCCTTATCTCCGTCGTGAGACCGAAGAGAGTGACAACATTAACTACCAAACAGTCTATGCCCAATGCGATGGATCGGTAGCTGCCCCTACGGCCGGACTTCATTTTACTCCGGAGCTTTTTGAGGCTCTTAAAGAAAAAGGGGTATCTCTAGGGGAGATTACACTGCATGTAGGGGCAGGTACGTTTATGCCGGTCAAGACATCCAAAATTGGCGACCACAGGATGCATCAAGAGGTTTGTCGGGTAGAGCGAGGTATCGTGGCTCAATTAGCCAGCGGATCCTTCTCTCCCATTATTGCGGTGGGCACTACCTCTGTACGTACATTGGAGAGCCTTTACCTTTTGGCTCTTAACCATATAGATGAATTAGGGCAAGAGGATTATTTACCCTTTGTGACCCAATGGGAACCCTACGAAACGGACTATCCGGAGGTTTCTATGCCTCAAGTGATGAGTGCTCTCCTTAGCAAAATGGACAGCCTCTCCCTCGAAGAGGTGGTTTTTAGCACTGCTTTGCTGATTGCCCCGGGCTATACCTTCTGCGTTGTGGGGGGGATGGTGACCAATTTTCACCAACCCAAAAGTACCCTTCTACTTATGATTTCGGCGTTCTTAGGTGAGGAATGGGAGCGCATCTACGACTATGCTCTTAGTCATGATTACCGATTTTTGAGTTATGGTGATGGCTCACTGCTATTGCCGTAAGAACCACTTTATACGATCACACAAACTTAATCCTAAATACAATTATGAGTACAAAACAATACAGCATTGTAGGTATGCATTGTGAGCACTGCGTTGCGACCGTTGCACGTGTGGCCTCTGAGGCAAAGGGTACCAGCCAAGTATCTGTATCTCTTGCACAAGGGACGCTAACCATGGAGGTGGATGAGACAATCTTTGACGAAGCTCTCTTTGTAGAAACTCTAGGCGAAGAGGGATTTGGCATTAACTGATAGGCATATCAAAGGATAGAAAGAGAGAATAAGCATTATGATAGAGATAAGTAGTAAGAAGGAGCTACAAGCCCTTCTCGAAAGAGAGCGTGAGTCTCGCAAAACTATCGGATTGGTACCCACAATGGGCGCCCTGCACGATGGGCATCTAAGCCTTGTAAAACAGGCAATTGCTCGCTATGATGTATGCGTGGTGAGCATCTTTGTCAACCCTCGTCAGTTCAATAATCCCAATGACTTGGAGACCTATCCACGTCAGCCGGAGAAGGATGTCGCCCTCCTCGATAGCGTGGGCTGCCACTACGTTTTTATGCCTTCTGTAGAGGAAATATACGATGGAAGTGGGGTAGAGCGCACGTTCGATTTCGGTGCTATTGGCCGAGTAATGGAAGGGGTACAACGCCCCGGGCACTTCGAGGGTGTGGCTCTTATCGTGAGCAAACTCTTCGAACTTGTTTCGCCCGATGGGGCATTCTTTGGAGAGAAAGACTTCCAACAGATTGCCATAGTACGTTCTATGGTGGAGCAATGCGGCTTCAAACTATCCATTATAGCAGTGCCTATTGTACGTGAGGAGAGCGGACTTGCCCTCAGCAGTCGCAACCAGCGTCTTACTCAAGAGACACGCCCCTCGGCTCCACGTATCTACCAAACCCTCCGTGCCAGCCTAGAGCAGAAGGATAAGGGAATGACTCCCAACGAAGTAATCGCTTGGGTTACCAAGGAACTTAATGCCATACCGCATCTTGAGGTTGAGTACTACGCTATTGTGGATGGGAAGAGTCTGCAACCTCTCGAAGCCTGGGAGGATAGCGAAGACCCTGTAGGGTGCATTGCCTGCTATTGTGGGGATGTACGCCTTATTGATAATATCCACTATACGAAGTAAAAGAAGATTGTATCATGCAGCACCACTCTCGCTCTTTTTTGTTCGCTCATCGCCTTACGCAATGTTTTTCGCTACTGATAGGAGTGCTATTGCTGAGTGGTGTATCGGCGTGTTCATCTCGTAAAAAAGTTGTTTCTCCGGCTCCTCCTACCCCTAAAATAGAGGTGGAGATTCCTGTAGAAAAGCCGGTAATCTCCTCCAATGCTGAGGCTATTCGTGGGGTCTGGCTCACTACCATTTATGGTTTGGATTGGCCCTCGCGCCGTGCTGTTTCTTCACAAGATATGGCGTCCCAGCGTCGGGAGCTTTGTCGCATACTGGATAGGTTGTCAGAGGCTCATTTCAATACCGTTTTCTTCCAAGTGCGCCATCGTGGGGACGTGATCTATCCCTCGAAGATAGAGCCGCGTGTAACCGTTTTTACAGGAGGGCGGAATAATTATCTGGACTACGATCCCCTACAATTCGCGATCGAAGAGTGCCACAAGCGCGGTCTCAGCATCCATGCTTGGGTTGTTACTTTCCCCCTTGGCAACTCCTCCCACGTACAAACCTTAGGGGAGAATAGTGTTTGGAAGAAGCATCGCGATTGGTGTTTTACCCTGCACAACGATTGGTACCTCAACCCGGGGCACCCTGAGGCGCGGAGCTATATCACCTCCGTGGTGCGTGAGATGGTCGAGCGTTATGATCTAGATGGAGTCCATTTTGATTACGTCCGCTATCCCGATAAGATGAAGGGGAATGAGGATCAGAATCTATATATGCGCTATGGTAAGGGTCGGTCTGTCGGAGAGTGGCGTACCGGTAATATCTCGGCCTTCCTCAAAGAGGCGTCAGCCAAGGTGCGCGCCGTTAAGCCCCATATCCTAGTAAGTGCAGCCCCTCTGGGCAAATTGCGCATTTTACCCGCTATGCCTAATGTGGGATGGACAGCCCGTGAGAGCGTCTTCCAAGATCCTGCTGTGTGGTACAGGGAGGGGTCGGTAGATTTTATAGTACCCATGATGTACTATCGCGACAACCTATTCGATCCCTTTTTGGCAGATTGGAAAGCGCAAATTCCAGGGCTCCCTATTGTACCGGGGCTAGCTCCCTACCGTATCGAAGATGAGAGCAAATGGACGGCTCGCGACATCGAGAATCAAATGAATGCCAGCGAACGTTTGGGGATGGCTGGGATCTGTTTCTATCGAGAACTCAATATCCGCCCCAATCGCAACGGGGTAGATCGTCTGATTGCACGGCACTTTACAGCCCCTGCACGTATGCCTTCGTTTGCCAAGCGTGGGGCTAATCGTCCTCCTCGTCCCTCGGAGCTTACGATCAAGGACAAGGGGCAGTATCTCGAAGCCTCGTGGACCATGCCCTCTTCGTGGAATAGCTCGAAGGGGACTTTTAATCTTTATGTTTCTGTGCCTGAAGGGAACTTGGCCGGTGAAAACTTCTTGCTGGCAACCCTGATTCCCTCCACTCGGTACACCTTCTCCAAGGAGCTGTTGCAGCCATTCTCTCGGGCTAAAACTCTACAATTCAGAGTGGAGGCTTCGAATCGTTCTTATGTGCGAGGTGAGGTGTCCGAAGCTGCTATTCTCGTGAAAGGTAACTAGGAGGCTCTTGAATGGCAGGTCTCTACCTACACGTCCCATTCTGTAAGAGTCGTTGTGCCTATTGCGCATTTTACTCGCAAACAAATACCCGGCAGCAAGAGGCTTTTGTAGCCGCTCTCTGTCGGGAGTTGGAGCTACGTCGGGAAGAACTAGCCCCCTCTATCCCTATTGAGACTGTCTACTTTGGGGGAGGTACTCCCTCTCTTCTCTCTCCATCTCAGCTTGAAAAAATCGTGGATACGATTCGGAGAGTTTATTCCCCCGTACCCGATGCGGAATGGACTTTGGAGGGGAACCCCGATGACATAACACCCGAGTATGCCCATGCTCTTCGCCTTTTGGGGTTCAATAGAGTGAGCCTTGGAGTACAAAGTTTTTGTGACGAAGAACTTCGCTTTTTAGGTCGGCGGCACACAGCGCGGCAGGTGTATAGCGCGATTGAAACCCTCAGAACCGCCGATTTTCCCAATATAAGTATCGACCTTATTTACTCCTTACCGGGGCAGAGCCACCAGCTTTGGCAGCAAAATCTATCTTCTGCATTAGTCCTTGAGATACCCCATATTTCTGCCTATAACCTGACCTACGAAGAGCATACTCTCCTCACGCATCTTGCACGCCGTGGCTCTATAGAAAAGCAATCGGACGAGGACGCCCTACGCGATTATTACTATTTAGTGGATACTCTCCAGGAGCGAGGGTACGATCATTACGAGCTATCCAATTTTGCCTTTCGGGGGATGCACTCTCGCCATAACTCCTCTTATTGGGATCGAGTGCCCTATCTTGGTTTTGGTCCTTCGGCACATAGTTACCTCCCCGAGAGTAGGTATGCCAATGTTGCTCACCTCCATCGTTACATAGAGTACCTACAACAAGGTACTACGGCAATAGATTTTCGGGAGAAGTTATCCCCTACAGATTGCTTTAATGAGACTATTATGACGGGGCTTAGAAGAGCAAAAGGGGTTGATTTACAGAATGTTCCTGAAGTTTTTGGGCGTGAGAAGTTATCTTTTTTACAGACTGCAAGCGAACCCTATCTAGCCCAAGGTTTACTCATACTCGACAGTACTTCTCAGTACTCTATAGAGGCTCCTTCTCCCTCTATTTGCAAAGAGAGAGTTGCAAATGAGGGGCAATTTTTACGTGCTTCTAGGGAGGGAATGGTGGTTATTGACTCTATTATTAGCGATCTTTTCCTCTTGTAGTAGGGAAATCTCCCTCTAGTAGGGATTTTGTCTTCTATATTATCTGCTTGATAACTAGCTTGTTGCATAATTCCATCTTCGTCGCACTAAAAAATATTCCCAGAAAATAATACCTACTTATTGGTAGTTTCAAATTAATTACTACCTTTGCAATGTCTAAAGAGAGACAGGAACAATACGAATAACAACAATAAAGGATTAAGGATTAAGGATTATGGCTTACGTAATTTCTAACGACTGTGTAGCTTGCGGAACTTGTATCAACGAATGTCCCGTGAGTGCAATTTCTGAAGGCGATATCTATAAGATTGACGCTGATACTTGCATCGATTGCGGTTCTTGCGCTGCAGCTTGCCCATCAGAAGCTATCTCACAAGCATAAGCACCTTCTTTAGGTAGCTTACCCTACAAACGAAAGAGAGATAATCTCCATCCAAGGCCAGTCTTGGGTGGAGATTTTTTTGTGGGCTTGTTTGTTTTTTTTCTCTCTCTCTCTCATTCTCTCCATGAATTAACCATTAGGGACTTTCTTAGCACTCATCTCCATAGAGATATTCTTGTTTAATCCCTCTCCTATTGTAGTGGAATAGTACGGCCTCTTTGCGTTATTAATACATTTTTGTAGGTATATATTCTTTTCTCTGCTACCATGTCTGGAATAGACTTGATGGGGCTTTTCGGAGGGGGGGTACTCTCCCTGTTTTATGATTTTTCTTCGGTTATATGGCATTAGGGCAGCCTTCTGTTGCGCCTAATGCCATTTCTTTTCTTTCTGATCTTAATTCTTAATCCTTGAGAATCTACTAAAAGCTAGGTATTGTCACTGGGTACTTCTATCTCTACCTTTGCACCAAAAATAACAAATAGATGAGAAAAGAGTTGTCATTGTATTTGCTTATTTCTCTGTTGTCTACTTCGGTTCTTTTTGCCCAAGAAGCTAGGAAAGACAGTATAGAGGAATATCGCAAATTTCGTTTTGGTGGGTACGGAGAGATCGGTGCTAGTTATCTAGATCACGATTGGAATCGTGCTACCCCTCATGGTACTACTAAGGGGGGACGTGCTGAGATCTCAGTCCCCAGATTTATTACGGCCTTCGACTATAAGTTTAACAATAGATGGTCTTTGGGGGCAGAGATAGAGTTTGAATATGGAGGTACCGGATGTGCTCGGGAGATTGAGTGGTACGAAGAAAACGGAGAGTACGAAGTAGAAATAGAGAAGGGTGGAGAGGTTGCTTTGGAGCAAGTCCATCTTACTTATTCTTTTTCTCCGGCCCTCAACCTTAGAGTTGGGCATATAATCGTCCCCATCGGCTTGACTAATGCGCACCACGAACCCATTAACTTTTTCGGAGTATATCGCCCCGAAGGAGAGACTACAATTATACCTTCGACATGGCACGAAACAGGGGTGGAATTGTTAGGTTCGTTGGGCCATTTCGATTATCACTTACAGGTTGTAAGTGGGCTAGATCCACAAGGCTTCCGTAGTGAAGACTGGGTGAAGAAGGGCCGACAAGGCATGTTCGAAAAGACTAATTTCTCGAGCCCTGCCGTTGTGGCACGTCTCGAATACAAGGGGGTAAAGGGGCTTCGTATTGGAGGGTCTTTTTACTTCGATAATACCGCAAAAAATGCTTCCAAACCGCATCGTAATACGGGATATAAATTCCCGGTTCTCATTACCTCTGGAGATATTTCTTATGTAAGCCCTCACCGCGATTTTATCTTGAGAGCCAATGCGATCTATGGCTATTTGGGAGCCAGTGCAGCGCTCACGAAGATTAACAATCGCTCATCGAATAATTCCGGATACTCTCATACGACTGTGGCAGAGACTGCCCTATGTTATGGAGGAGAGCTCGGTTACAATGTAGGATCGCTATTTGGGCATAGAGAGTGGCGTGTATATCCATTTCTACGCTACGAATACTACAATCCAATGGAGCGTGTAGAAGCGGGGAGCAACCTCCTTGCCGATAAGAGAATGCAGGTATCTGCATGTAGCGTAGGGGTTAATTATTACGCCCTCCCCAACCTCGTAGTGAAGGCCGATTACATGCATCGTACCATAGGCAGAGGGGCCTACAACAGTGAAAATTTGATCTCGCTAGGGATCGCTTACGTGGGTTGGTTTTTTTCGAAATAGGATAAGGACATTCAAATAAATCATTCAATACAACGATTATGAAACTACTAAAATGGTTGCCCTTGGTGGCAGTGGGTTTGTCTATGACAATCGCTTCTTGTAAAAAAACAAATATCCAGAATCCGGACACGCCCGTGGTATTAGATGAAGCTGCCATGGATAAGGCGGTTGCTGCATTTGTTGATGATGTGGTGGTACCTACCTATGATGACTTGTCAAAGGCTATGGAGGTGTTGCATGCCAAAGCGCAAGCTCTAGCAGAAGCTAAGGATGCAAAGAGTGGTCAAGCACGCCTCGAAGAAGCTTGTGATGCTTGGCGCGCAGCTCGTATCCCCTGGGAAATGAGTGAAGCCTTCCTCTTTGGTACCGCAGAGGCAGACCAATTGGACCCCAGTATCGATACTTGGCCTCTAGACAAAGATGGTATTGACCAGATCCTTGCTTCGAACAAGCCTCTTGGACAAAGCGACGAAGAGTCTGATCAGAAACTCCGTGGCTTCCATACTGCAGAATATATCCTTTTCGAAGGAGGGGTAGCTAAGAAGTTTGCAGACCTTACACCTCGTATGAAGGAGTATCTCCTCATGGTTACCGATCGTCTCGTAAGAGATGGAAAGGCTCTCTACCATGGTTGGGCAGAAGGTGAAAAGGCTTATGGAAACATCATGAAGCAACATAAGGGTAATGGTATTGCCAGTGTGTATGCTGCTGTACAGCAGATATATGCAGGTATGGAGGATATCTCTAATGAGGTTGGTACCGCAAAAATTGGTGAACCCTATACGATGTGGAAAGATGGAAAGCACGAAGATGCTGTACTAGCCGTAGAGTCTTGGTATAGCTGGAACTCACTAGATGACTATATGAACAACATCAAGAGTATCCGTAACTCGTTCTATTGCAGCCGCAATGGTAAGCCTGCCGTAAACAGTCTCTACTCTCTTCTCAAAATAAAAGATGCCGATCTGTGCAAGAAAATTGACGATCAGATCGTAGCAACAATCAATGCAATCAACGATATCCCAGTGCCCTTCCGTAGCAATTTGGATAAGGATACCGAAATCCTAAAGGCGCAGGATGCTTGTGCAACCCTCAATCGTATGCTCGGTGAGGCTCGTGCTAAATTCTCGAACTAAATACCTTTCATGGAATAAAGAATGAATCTAATAAGCTCTTTTCTTAGGAAAGGGTGCAAAAAAGTCGAGGGAAAAGTCTTCTCAACTCTTAGAGTTGGGGGACTTTTCCTCACAGCTATAGGCCCCTTTCTCTTCCTTAGTTGTGAGAGCCACGACTTCGATGGGGTGGTGCGCAAACCTAATGGTAATGTAGCAGATCCTAAGGAGCTATCGGCAGGGCTCTCTACTGTGTTCTCTTCGGCTAGTGATGCCTATGATACCAATTCGGAGTGGGTAGAGGGCGAGATGCTCAAGCGATTCAACTCCGGAGATGCCCTCTACGACAATTCTCGTGGCCCCGGTCATGAGTTGGGTAAGGGCTTGGGACCGGTGTATGGAGGCTACTCGTGTGGGGCCTGCCATCGGAATGCGGGGCGCACTCGCCCTGCTCTTGCTTATGGAGGCTCGGGCGAAGGCTTTTCGGCCATGCTGGTCTACATTACGCGTAAGACGGGGGGGTACTTCCCTCAGTATGGTAGAGTTTTGCACGATCAGTCTATCTATGGCGTAAAAGCTGAGGGCAAACTCACGATTACGCAGACCACCCAGAAGTTTTACTTCCCCGATGGTGAGGCTTATGAATTGATGACCCCTCATTACACGATTAGGGAGTGGTACGATGAGAAGATAGCCCCCGAAGATCTTATTATCTCGGTACGTCAGCCCCTCAGACACGTGGGAATGGGGCAAATGATGTCGCTAGATCACAATGAACTTATTGCCTTGGCTGCCCAGAGCAATTACCCTGAGTATGGCATTAGCGGCCGCCTCAATTATGTTATGGAGAAAGGAAAGCTTGGCATCGGGGTGAGCGGTAATAAGGCCAACCACCAAGACCTAACGGTAGAGTTGGGCTTCTCCTCCGATTTGGGAGTAACCAATGACAGATTCCCCTACGAAGTATGCGAAAACCAAGGTCAGATGATGGGGTTTGCCAATAGAGGCGTGGAGGTTTCTACTCGGGATATGGAGGATGTGGATCTCTATCTACATTCTCTTGCCGTGCCTGCTCGTCGCAATGTTAAGGATCCTACGGTAGTTCGTGGTGAGAAGCTTTTCCACGAGGCAAAGTGTCATCTTTGCCACACAACAACCCTACATACTCGCGCTCGGGGTGCAGAGCTACTAGCCGGTACCCAACTTCCTTGGCTAGGCAATCAGGTGATCCATCCCTATTCAGATTATCTCTTGCACGACATGGGTCGTGGCTTGGCAGATGATTATCCCTCAGGGCTTGCCCGGGGTAGCGAATGGCGCACTACGCCCTTGTGGGGGATTGGGCTCCAAGAGACCGTTAATCACCATACCTACTATTTGCACGATGGTCGTGCACGCAATCTTGTCGAAGCTATCATGTGGCATGGCGGAGAGGGAGATGCCTCGCGCATTCTCTTTTCTCGCATGAGCAAAAAGGATAGAGAGGCTTTGCTTACGTTCCTTCGTAGCTTATAAATCACGACTCACAAACTAAAAACATTCCAAACAAACAATGAATAAACAATATCTATTTACCGCTCTATTTGCTCTCCTTTTGGGAGGGAACTTGTTTTCCGCTGTAGCGCAGAACAATGATACTAAACCTATAGATGAGAAATATCTAGAGAACGACGTTGTCTCTTTGGCCGGGAAAGAAGGCTTCACTTTCCGCACTGCCGCCGGCGATTTCCTCTTCAAACCCTATGGTTTGGTGCAGACTACTGCCACCTTCAATTACTTCGATGATCAGGGGCTAGAGAGCTTATATGCTCCTAATATTGCCAATAGTGGCTTTGCTATCCCCAACGCAATACTTGGTTTTACGGGTAAGGCTTTTGGTAAGGTTACCTTTAACCTTGCTCTCAATCCTGCCAAAAGCGGAGGGGCTCTTTTGCAGCAAGCTTGGTTTGATGTTGCCCTCAAAGACTCCTTCCGAGTACGTGTAGGAAAGTTCAAAACTCCCTTTATGCACGCCTATCTCACCACTTTGGGAGAGACACTTTTCCCCGTTCTTCCCACAAGTGCAATGGCTCCTATCCTTCTTCCCTACGACCTTAACGATGTAAGGCCCAGTATGGCCACCGGCTTTGACCTTGGGGTACAGCTTCATGGTATTTTAGATCATCAGTTCTTGTATCAAGTAGGTGTTTTCAATGGCTCGGGGATCGCTATAAACAATGCTACAAAGGGTATGGCTTATGACCATAAATGGCTACCGCAACTTCTCTATGCCGGTCGTATTGCCTATATGCCTAAGGGCGAAATGCCTGCTACGCAGGGTAATCCTTCTCATTTGAGAGAGGATAAAATGCTATTTGGTCTATCTACCTCGTACAATGTAGAGGCTCAGAATCATAGCTCTAGCAACTGGAGAGTTGGGGCCGAATTTGCAATGATCAAAAATAGATTTTATCTCGCTGCCGAGGCCTATTACATGGGAATGCACTTTACTCGTGTAATGGCAAAATCAAAACCCGAGAACTATTGGGGAGCTTATGCCCAAGCCGGTTATTTTGTGACACCTACGCTGCAGGCTGCTGTTCGTTACGATGTTTTCGATCGTAATGGTATGGCAGAAGGCGGCTGGCTCAACATGCCTGCCCTTGGTGTCAATTACTTCATGGTGGGTAGCAACCTCAAGTTGCAAGTTATGTATCAATACTTGGGACGTATGGGGCATGCCACGCAGATGGATCGCGATAACGATGGCATCGGTTTAGCTCGTCATTGTGCTACAGCACTCCTCCAATATACTTTCTAAGCACCTCTTTTCCTATCTATATGAGAACGATGTATAGGGGGATAATTGCCCTTTCTGTTGCTTTGTTGTTTGGGCTTAGCAGTTGCGATGAGGGTAAGATTTATCCCGAAGAAAAACCCATCGATCAGGGGCGCACGGCCTCCATTGCGCTACACTTCCAGAATATTCCTGCATGGCCTCTCAAGCATACTCTCTCTATTGTTTGTTTGGGCGAGGACCCCGCAAAGGCACTGGTCAATAAGAGACTGCTCAAGGCTTCGAGTGAGGAGGAAACGATTTATGGTAATCTCTATAATATTCCCTCGGAGACTAAGGCCATTGCTATTGCTGTGATGAGTACGGGGGGGAAAGTGGTGTATCCTTTTGTTTCGTTTCCGGTAGAGGCGGGAGATCAGCCTTTGACCTTTCCGGAGACTACGATAGACCTCGCTTCGTTCCAGCGCATCCAAGAGCAAGTCTTTAACCAGAAGTGTATTGCTTGCCATGGGGGAAGTACCAACGCTGCCGGTGATTTATTTCTCAATGCAGATCGTTCGTACGCAGGGCTTGTGGGCGTAAAGGCTCCCCACTCGGCAGACGGGCATAATTACGTAACCCCGGGAGATCCCGATGTAAGCTATCTAGTGGAGATTTTCTCTAAGAAAAACCACGAAGATATCTTCGCCGGTCGGGAGCGTTCGGAGGTGCTTAACCTTATCCGCACTTGGATAAAGGAGGGCGCTGGTAACAACTGATACAATATTCGCATGCACTACAATCGCTATCAATATCCCCTTGTAGAGGTAAAAGAAGCCTACTGGGAGTCCGGATCGGATGGGGCTGTTTGGCATTGGCTCTTAGAGGTTGATGCCCCTATGGCCTCGTATGAGGAGCAGTTTCTGGCCCTCCACAAAGCCCTACAGATGATGCGGGAGAGATATGAAAATGCCGTGCCTATCATGGCTCGTTACTTCTTGAGCGATATAAGCAATCAAGCCGCTCGAGTCTATGATTATAGGCAAGAGTGTGGCGAGTCGTATGCTGTCTCTGTGATAGGTCAGCCCCCTCTTAATGGGTCTAAATTGGCATTGTGGATTATGCTCCAATCGGAGGTTGTGGCACGCCCTCTGCCCAATGGATTACTTGCCGTAGAGCGACCCAACCATACCCATTTGTGGCTTGGTAGTGCTGTGGCTCACTCGGAGAGCTCGTATAGTCAGACCAAAGACCTGCTCCAAGAGTATGATCGGCAGTTGCACGCTCAGCACTGCACTCTGGCCGATCACTGCGTCCGGACTTGGTTTTTTGTGCAAAATGTAGATGTCAATTATGCCGGAGTGGTGGAAGGGCGTAATTGGGTTTTTGACCAAATTGGCCTTACTTCCCAAACGCACTTCATTGCTAGTACTGGCATTGATGGCCGGCATGCCGATCCCCGTATCTCGGTGCAGATGGATGCCTACAGTGTGCAGGGGCTGATCCCGGAGCAAATACAATACCTCTATGCTCCGGAGTGGTTAAACCCAACCTATGAGTATGGCGTAAGTTTTGAGCGAGGGACTGCCGTGCATTATGCCTCGCGCTCGGAGGTTTATATCTCGGGTACTGCAAGTATCAACAATCATGGAGAGGTCTTGTATGTAGGGGATATTGCCAAGCAAACGCAGCGTATGTGGCAAAATGTGGAGGGATTGCTAGCAGAGGCTGAGTGCTCTTTTGAGAATGTGGTACAAGCTGTTGTATATCTGAGAGATGTTGCGGACTATGCTTTGGTCAAGGCTCTCTACGAAAAGCGTTTCCCCAACTTACCCTATACAATTGTGCTTGCTCCGGTGTGCCGCCCATCTTGGTTGATAGAGATGGAGTGTATTGCAATTAGAGAGAACAGAAACCCCAATTTGCCTTCTTACTAAGCTGACAAATGAAATATCTAGTAGGTGCCGTTTACCTTTTGCTCGTGCTTTGTATGGGGGTTGCTACGTGGGTAGAGCACCTACATGGTACCTCGTTTGTAAGTCGGGAAATCTATGGCAGTTGGTGGTTCGTTTCTCTTTGGATTTTGTTGCTTGTAGGGGGGAGCTTTTTCCTCCTACAGCAGAAACTCTACAAGAGAAGAGCCTCTTTTCTCCTTCATGTTTCCTTCATCTTAATATTACTCGGAGCCGGATGTACCCACTTTACAGGGCAACAAGGAATGCTTCATTTGCGCACTTCGGAGGAAAATCCGGACTTTGTCTCCTCCTTTTCTTCACCCGATGATGAGCACTCCTTCCCTCTACCTTTTGGGGTAAAACTAGAGCATTTCGAGGTCCTTTACTTCCCCGGCACCGATACGCCCATGGACTATGTTAGTAGGGTAGTGGTGGAGAATGAAGGTACGGAGGTGAGAGCCCAGATTGCCATGAATAAGATATTTTCGCTTCGAGGGTATCGCTTCTATCAAACCTCTTTCGACGATGATCAGAAGGGGTCTTGGCTCTCTGTTAATTACGATCCATGGGGCATACCTATCACGTATGCCGGTTATCTCATGTTGGCGCTTTCTTCTCTTTGGCTTCTATTGCAGCCCAAAGGGCACTTTCGTCAGCTACTCAAAAGAACAAGGTTGCACCGCGCCTCTCTCCTTCTCGCTCTTTTGTGTCTTGCTCCCAAACTCAATGCCAAGGAGATCACTCGCCAAGATGCTGCGGTATACCAAGCCAAACAGGTGGTCTACAATGGGCGTATTGTCCCCCTCAATACCGTAGCAAAGGATTTTGTGCGCAAGCTTACGGGCAAGAGCGCCTATCAAAAGTATTCTGAGGAGCAGGTGCTAATCGGCTGTTTGCTTTACCCCGAAGAGTGGCAATATGAACCTCTAATCAAGGTGGGTAATGCGGAGTTGGAGCAACTGCTAGGAGTGGGAGAATATGCTCGTATGGTCGACTTCTACGATGAGCATAATCGCTACAAATTGCAAGAATACTGGATGCATTTACGGGTGGGAGCACAGGCAACCCCCTTGCAGAAGGCAATAAGGGAGGTAGATGAGCGTGTAGCGCTTTTCTTGATGTTGCATAATCATACTCTCTTCCAGCCTCTTCCCAAGGATGTAGCCCCCCTCCCCGAGGCCCGAATTCGGGCAGAACTCTTCTACAATAAGGTACCTTTTTCTACCTTATTGTATCGCTTCTGTTTGGTGCTGGGGCTTATTGTGCTTATTGGGCAGGGATGGCATCTTGCGGAGCAGAGACGAGGCTGGCTCTTGGCCTTCCTGCTCGTCGCTTTTGTAACACAGTCTGTAAGCCTTGCCCTTCGAGCCTATATTGCCGGACGGCTCCCCATGGGCAATGGTTATGAGACGATGCAGTTTATGGCTTGGGCCATACTTCTTATTGCCCTCTGTTTGCATCGTAAGTTCCCCTTTGTTGCCGGTAGTTTCGGCTTTTTAATGTCGGGTTTTGCCCTTCTGGTGGCCTCTATTGCCGGGATGAATCCCGAGATTACCCCCTTGGTGCCGGTACTCTCTTCGCCCCTGCTTAGCCTCCATGTTTCCCTTATTATGATGGCCTATGCGCTACTTGCTTTCCTATGTATCAATGGGGTGATTACACTCGTCTACTATGCAAAAGGGGAGCAACAGCAAGGAGAACGCCTTACGACCCTTAGTGAACTGATGCTTTACCCTGCCACCCTTTTCCTCGGGATTGGGATCTTTATTGGGGCAGTATGGGCCAATGTCTCTTGGGGGCGTTATTGGGGATGGGACCCAAAAGAGGTGTGGGCGCTCATCACATTTATGGTCTATGGCATCGCCTTTCATAGAAAAAGTTTCGCCTGCTTTAAGCACCCCCTTGTACTACACCTCTTTTTTATTTTTGCCTTTCTCTTGGTATTGATGACCTATTTTGGGGTGAACTATCTGCTGGGAGGAATGCATAGTTATGCCAATAGTTAGGGGGAATCCGGGGAGGGATAGAGCAAGTCTCTTCCTCTCCCCTCTTTTTATAATGCTAAATCAATACCATACAGATGAGCCGGTGAGGCGAAGGGTGGCTTCATTTCCTTTGTGATTTCTAAAGAAAAGGGCACCTGCACAGCCGGGAGTTGGATGCTCTTGTGCCAAAGTTGGATTTGAGGGAGAGGGGTAATGTGCGCCTCCATGGAGCGGCTCTCGCGATTGTATAGCTTGACGAGGAGGGTATGGGTGCCTTTTTTGAGCGGGAGACGTAGCGTGTGTTGGTGCAATCTTCTCGACTCTTGGGGTCGATAAATTGCCCCTGCTACAATGGTGCCATCCACGAGGCAAAGCATCCCCTCCGAGAACTGAATCTCTAGAGGCAGCACGAGATCTCGGTCTGTCGTGAGGGTGTAGCGTAGGTAGCGTGCAGAGCCTTGGGATACTTTTTCTTGATATGCAAACGATAGCGGAAGGGTACGCCACTGATCGGGATTGAACTCTTCTTTTTGCGTGAATTTGGCAGGAAGTGTACCAAACCGGCCGCCGGAGGAAGCCACAAGGAGCTGCTGCCAATGGAGAGCTTTGAGGGGTGTTTGGTAAAGGGAGGAGTCTGCCGAAAGAAGTGCTATCACTTGCTTTTCCCCGGCTATGTTTAGTTGTATGTTTTCCCCTTTTTCCTCTTTTGTGAAAGAGAGGGTAGCCTCTTGCTTCCCACGTTGGGGATGCCAGCGATACCCAACAATGCTGCGATACCCTGTATAGTAGTCTATTTGCGAATGGGCATATAGGGCTTCGGATTCTAGAGGATAGAGCCGCTTGGTATTATGGGTTGGGGTAATGAGGGATAAGGGGCGGTCGAAGTGGAGGGCGAGTACCGTGTAATAATCTTCGGGAGCTGCCCCCTCTAGCGTAAAGGAGATAACCCCTTTTGCTTGTTTTTGTTGGGTTATTTTCCCCTTCCCTCGGAGCGTTTGGATACGGAGCATTTTACCCTTAATCGGGGGGAGAATAATCTCTTTACCCTCTCTATTATAGGGGACAAAAAGGTATAGGGTCTTGCCATCGGGAGCAACGGTAGCGAGGGGCAACTCTTTCCTTACCCCCCATGGGGAGGGCTGAGTTTGGTAGATAGCTTGTTGGATAGGGGCAATCCAGTCTCCGATACGTTGCAGTACCTCTCTCTCGAAGTCTACTATTTTACCACTGCCCATAGGGCCTATGTTTAATAGATATTTGCCACCGCCGGATATCACACTTAGGAGCGATTGTAGCTTCTCTTGTACTTTGTCTTCCACTTTTCCGCGTTCTTGCCAAGAGCGATAGCCCCAAGTTTCGTCAAATATGGAGGCTGCTGTTTGCCAAGGCATGACCATGGAGTAATCGGGGTACTCGTTGTCTGCCATCACACAGAAGTCCGCAAAGTCGTTGCCCAAGCGCCCGCTTACCATGCATTGGGGCTGCAAACTGTGTACGAGTTGGTACATTTCTTTACTCTGGCTTTGCTGCATCGAACCCATATCGAACCACAATTCGTCCACGGCTCCATACTGAGTCAGCAACTCACGCACCTGCTTTAGGTTGTATTCGTGGTGTAGAGGGGTAATGGGATCAGCATTGTGGGACGAGAATGGCATGGCGTAGGGGTAGTGCCAATCAATGAGCGAGAAGTAGAGACCAAAGCCTAGACCCGCCTGATGGCATGCGGTTGCAATTTCTCCCACAAGGTCGCGGCGAGCCGGCGTGGCATCGTACGAATTGTATGGAGTGGTAGCTGTACGCCAGAGGCAGAAGCCATCGTGGTGCTTGCTTGTGATGACAATGGAGCGCATCCCTGCCCTTTGCGCTAGTTGTACGATCTCTTGTGCGGAAAAGTCTTTGGCGTTGAATTGCTCGGCAAGTGCCTCATATTCGTCGGAGAATCCTACCCCAAAGGTGAGTATCTGCTCGGAGTATCCCCTCTTTACGGGGGTGCCTTGCCATACTCCGCCGGCTACTGAGTATAGTCCGTAGTGAATGAAGAGGGAGTACTTATCGCCCAACCAATCTGCCCAAGCAGAACCAACTGAGAGTAGGGTGAGGAGGAGTGCTAGAAATAAATTACGCATATTGCCTTCGGATTTCTAGGCAAAGATACGAATCTATTTGGGCTGAAAAATATTTTTTTCTTGCCTGGTTTTGGAAAATATCTCACCTGGTTTTTAGGAAATTCTTGCCCTATTTCTTTTTCAAAACCACCCACAAAAATCGCCAATTCTCACCTGCTTCTTTTTGGGCCTTGTTTGTAGGTATTTTAATATCTTTGCGCTAGGTGGTTTTGAAACACTATTATTTACTAAATAGAAAGTTGTATGAGTAGAAGTAAGCTTCTCGTAGTTGCCGTTTTTTGTTGCATTACCTTGTTGTTTGTAGGGTGCTTGCCTCCTCAGTCTTCACTAGAGCAGGCGAAATGGGAAGAAGAGAATCCCAAACAGCAAACGTCTCTATATGCAGTGTATGGTTTTCGTCTTATAAAGCCGGAGATAGAGCTCCTTCAAATTCAAATAGATGCTTCTCACATGGTATTATTTTTGGAGTATCGTCACAAAATCCCTAGAGGTTATAGGAATTCATTAAAAGAAACTAAGGAAGAGGCTAAGAGAAAAGCCCATATAGTCTGTAGTGATGATTCGGATAAAAGAGCTCTTTTCGACAGCATTGCTCGCTCCTATGGCGACATCTGGTATCCACATCCAAGCGAAAGGAGCTTGCTTTATACACAAGTGTATAATGTGGATAAGGTCACAAATATCTCTGTCTTTGCTCTAGAAGATTGGAGTGATAGGTACCCTAAGGGGAGTTGTATGGACGATAACTTCAAATTCATTTCGGGATCTCCCGATTCCTATATCCACAATGGCTATCACCTAGATAGTGAAATAGTAGACAAGGCTAAGGCAGGCTTTGAGTATTTGTCTTGGACCGCTCTCTATGATGCTCTATCTTCGTCTTATGTTGCCCTGCCTGTTTGTGGTAAACTCTCTGAGATCGATTTTAATCAGTATGACCTATTAGGCTATGATAATAACCTCGGTCTCTTAGAACCCATAGAGCAGAGTGCCCATCCCGAACGGCAGATTGCCGTAGAGATTACCTACAAAGATGGAACAAAGAGCCGCCTGACCACATCCTATTGCAAGCCTTCTAATGGGTGATACCCTGCCGTACCTCTAGCGTATTTCGCCCCGAATGCAACTATTTGCCGAGAATAGGCTACTTTTGTAGTCGAGAGTGTTTTTTGCTTGCTAGTAGCGCATGACTCTCGCATTGCATACGAAGAATAATTGATAATAAGATAGATAGACCTAATGGCTACAACTGCAGATTTTAGAAATGGTATGTGCCTCGATATCGATGGACAGTACTTTTTCATCGTAGAGTTCCTCCATGTAAAACCCGGCAAAGGCCCTGCTTTCGTTCGTACGAAATTGCGTAATGTGGCTACAGGCCGCATCCTTGATAAGACTTGGAATAGCGGTGTAAAGGTAGAAGAAGTACGCATCGAGCGTCGCCCTTACCAATTCCTCTACAAGGATGATATGGGGTATAACTTTATGCACACAGAGACTTTTGAGCAGATCACTATCCCCGGAGAAGGGATCGAAGGTGTGCAATTCCTCAAAGAGGGTGATACGGTAGAAGCAATGGTACATGCACAGAGCGAAACCGTACTTACTTGTGAGCTCCCCCCTCACGTAGTGCTCCGTGTTACCTATACCGAACCGGGTATCAAGGGTGATACAGCAACCAATGCCCTCAAGCCTGCAACCGTAGAGACCGGTGCTGAGGTACGTGTTCCCCTCTTCATCAACGAGGGCGAACTTATCGAGGTAGATACTCGTGATGGTTCTTATGTTAGCCGTGTAAAAGAGTAAGTTCTCTTTTATCCCCAATAAGGCTAGGCTTGAGTTGCTGTAGAAGGTAGCTCAAGCCTAGTTTCTTTTTGTGCTTTCCCTTCTCTAGATGTCCTCTAAAAATGGGAGTCTATTGGGGGATGTCAATTACCGAGAAGTATAAAAAAGAGACCCACCTTCGGGTAAAAGAAGGTAGGTCTCCATGCTAAATTAAGGCGCATCTTCCTCTAAAATCTTACCATCTTCGGAGGAATGCTTTTGTTCCTAGAGGGGGGATTCCCTTTTATTGATACGATCAATACTCCTCTTCATTGAAGAAGAAGTCTTCGTCTCTAGGGTAATCCGGCCAAATGTCTTCGATGGATTCGTATATCTCACCCTCGTCTTCGATCTCTTCGAGTATCTCTATGACCTCAAGAGGAGCGCCCGAGCGTTGTGCATAGTCTATAAGTTCATCTTTGGAAGCAGGCCATGGGGCATCGTCCAAGGTTGAGGCTAATTCAAGTGTCCAATACATAATCAGTTCGTGTTGCTATTAAATAGGTTCGGCTTCCGCCACTTATCGCGCGCAAAAGTAGTATTTATTTCTATTTTACACAATGTTTTTGCCAAGTAATTTCCGGCTCGCCGCGGCGATGGGACTCATAGCGTGCAAGGGCAAAGAAGTAGTCGCTCAGTCGATTGATGTAACGCTCTAGGGGTTCATCTACGGGTACTTCTTCCTCTAATCGGTACAAAAGACGCTCTACACGGCGAGTTACCGTGCGGCACACATGGCAGAGAGCGGCGCTACGTCCGCCTGCCGGCAAGATGAATCCTGTCATGGGTGGGGTTGCCTCGTCTAATTGATCTATCCAACCCTCAAGGGCTATGATGGACTCTTCGGTGACTTGTGAGAAGGCTTTTAGCTCGTGGCTGGAGGTGTCCGTTGCAAGATTGGAACCGATCACGAAGAGATTGTTTTGGATGGCGGCGAGTTGCTCCGCCGAAGCGGCTTCTAACTCCTCTGCGCGCAGTACGCCGATAAAGGAGTTGAGTTCGTCTACCGTGCCGTAGCATTCGAGCCGGAGGTCGCTCTTTTTAATGCGTTGCCCGCCTACCAGTGAGGTGGTACCTCGGTCGCCTGTGCGAGTATACAGATTACTTTTTGCCATATCGTTTTATAGGGTCGACTTGTATTGTTGTAAGTGAAATCGAGGGGAAGAAATTACCAATTGAGCTGTGGGGAGATCAATGCGGATCCCAGAGAGACGCCCCTCTTTGCAGTACCGAATCGTGCGTCTTTTTAGAGAAGGATTTTGCCAAGTAGCGACGAGTAATATAGCAGGAGTTGGCTCTTCTATTACTTGAGAGAGAGCTACCTCCTCCGTGATAAAGGAGAGGGAGAATAGGTCCTCCCGAGGGTAGGGACCATAGGGATGCTCCAAAGGCGAGGGGCATGTTGCCCGCTCTAAGAGGGGTAATAGCTCTTGCATATAGTCGCTGTCTGCTCCCAGAACTTGTATCCTTTTTATGGGATAATGAGCCGCTACTCGGTAAAATAAAAAAGCGAGTCTGAGGTCATGTTTGCTCCTGCCATGACGATGTACAACCTCTCTTATGGAGGCAAATGCCGAATAGGGGGATTTTTCTTCCACTACACGAGTGAGCAACTCAAAGGCAAATGGAGAGTGTACGCCATGCCCCCCATGCGAGAAGCATCTGCGCCACAAAGACTTGGCAGCTAGAGCAAGAGACGAGCGGAATGCCATTAAAGAGGATAATTGATGCGCTTGAGGTAGGTGGTGGCGTAGCTACACTCGGAGTGTACCTTCCACCCGCTCTTCTCAACAAGAAGCATCATCTCTTGCATGAGGTGATGGGCTACGGATTGCCCCCGAAAAGCCTCTTCGGTAATAGTATGCAGGATGGTACAAACTCCATCGTTGAGCGAAAACTCAAGATGCCCGACTTCGATGTTGTCGGCATCGTAGGCTCTTAGGAAATTATCTTGTAATTGAAAGTGAAGGTCGGTCATAGGGGTTATTTTATTGATTAAACCGGAGCGTATCTACCGCTCTGATGCGGGCAATAATACGAGTGGGCAGAAGGAGAGAAATCATAGAGAGTACAAAGACGAGAAGATTTATCCCCAAAACCCAAGGTATATCAAACTCAATGGGAACGTAAGATAGGTAATAGGTTGCCGGATCTAGCTGGATGGGCGAGAAGAAGTATTGCACTCCGGCCAGTGCAAAGGCAATCAAATTGCCCCACAAAAGGCCTTTACCCACCACGAAAGCAGCTAGATAAAGGAACAAAGATCGAATGGAACCATAGCGAGCGCCCAGAGCTTTGAGTAGCCCGATCATCCGTGTGCGGTCGAGTATCAGTATCAAAAGCCCTGTGATGAGGGTAAATGAGGCGACAATGAGCATCAGCACGAGCAGCAGGGATATATTGGCATCGAGCATCTCTATCCATGCGAATATATCCGGCATTAGGCTCTCTGCCGTGTACATACCAAGGCTTTGACCTCCGGTATTGGGGCTTTTGGATAGTTGCTCCACAAGTCGATCACTTAGGGCTAAATGGTCCACTTTGGGTTGAACAAATAGCTCAAGACGCGTCACTTTATCCTCATCAATGTGGGCTACGTGGCGCATAACTCCGATGGGAGCTACCACGATAGGGGCTTCGATATGGGGGAGGTCTACAATTCCGGCAATGGTAAAGGTACGTACCGTAGTACGTGCTCCTGTAAAATAAATAGGCACTTTGTCTCCTACGGTGAGGTGCAGTTTCTCGGCACACTCAAGAGGGAGGAGTATGGGATTATGGAGTGTATCTGAACCATCAAAATAGGGGATATGTCCACCCCTAAGAACGCCAGAAGTGTGCAGGTAGGCGTCGCGCGATGAGACACCCATTACGAGCACTGCGGAGAAGTCGCTATCGGTTTTGATTATACCTCCACTCTGTACCACTTGGCGTATCTCCCCAATGCCCTTAATACCGGCTAGCTCAGAAAGGAGCTCGGGCGTAATCCGTAGGGAGGCAGATTCGTCGGCATAGTTCCTGCCATATTCGTTGAGGATGATATGCCCCGTGAGTAGATAGATCCGCTCGTGTACCTGGTTGCGGAATCCCTTTCCCACAAAAATGGTAAGCAACATGACCGCCAAGCTCAAAGCAATACCGAGTACGGTGAACCTCAGAAGAGAGCTGGTGGCACGGGAGGCTGCAGATTGCCTCGTAGCTAATCTCTGTGCTAGAAAGAAGGGATAGATGCGGATTTTCATTGTGGATGGGAGGGCTAATGGTTAATTGCCCAACTCTGAGAGTTCGAGCCAACGCATGGTCTTTTCGTCTAATTCGTCACTCAGAAGTTTGTATTTAGCACCGGCCTTTTGTAACTCATCGGCGGCGAGAGAGCCTGAAGACATACGCTCTTCCAAGTTTTTGATCTCGGCCTCTAAGAGGGACAAATCCTTCTCTAGTTGCAGAAACTCTTGCTCCTCTTTGTACGACCGCTTAGCCTTGCGCTCTTGTTGAGGTTTCCTACTTGTAGCTTCTGTATTGGCTTTAGCTTGAGAGGGTTGAGCCTTTTGTTCTGCTTGGATTTGGGCTTGGCGGGCATTGTCCCACTCCCGATACTGTGTATAGTTGCCAGGGAAGTCGCGTACAACGCCATCCCCTTCGAAAACAAAAAGGTGGTCTACTAGGCTATCCATGAAGAAGCGATCGTGACTAACCACGATAAGGCACCCTTTGAATTCTCTTAGATACTCCTCAAGGATACCCAGGGTAAGCAAGTCGAGGTCGTTCGTTGGCTCATCGAGGACTAAAAAGTTGGGGTTGGTGAGCAAAACGGTGCAAAGATAGAGCCGGCGTAGCTCTCCTCCGCTCAACTTGCAGATAGGGGTATATTGTCTCTCGGGTGAGAAGGCAAAGCGTGTGAGTAGTTGGGAGGCCGAGAGTAGCCCCTCGCCGTGAGGGTCTCGTATCACCTCTGCCAAGTCTGTAATGGCTTCGATCACTCGCTTCTCGGGATCAAATTTTGCGCCTTGCTGACTGAAGTAGCCGAAGTGTACCGTCTCGCCAATCTCAAAAAATCCTTCGTCGGGCTTAATCTCTCCGAGCAAAAGTTTTAAGAACGTAGTTTTGCCCACGCCATTGGCTCCTACAATTCCCACTTTGTCGTAGCGAGCAAAGGTGTAGGAGAAGTGCTGTAGGATCTTTTTTTCTCCGTAAGCGAGGGATACGTTGTGAGCCGTAAAGATTTTGTTGCCGATATAGGCCCGTTGGCTATCTATCTCTGTCGCTTTCTCCTCGCGGGGAGGCTCTGTTAGCTTCTTTAGTTCGTAAAAAGCATCTTTGCGAGCCTTCTGTTTTCCCCCTCGTGCTTGAGGTTGGCGACGCATCCACTCCAGCTCCCGACGGTATAAGTTATTGGCTTTTTGTACCGCAGTGCGCTCTAGTTCTAGTCGCTCAGCCCTACGCTCTAAATATTGGTCGAAGGTGCAGGCATAGCTATGTACGCCCGAAGGAGTCAATTCGAGGAACGAATCGCAGACGCTCTCTAGGAAGTAGCGGTCGTGTGTTACCATTAGCAGCATTAGTTTACTGCGCTCTAGATAGTGCTGTAACCACTCAATGGCATCCAAATCTAGGTGATTGGTAGGTTCGTCTAGGATCAGTAAATCCGGCTCCGATAGGAGTATCCCGGCTAAGGCAATGCGTTTCTGCTCCCCTCCGCTCAGGGACTGCGTGGAGCGTGAGAGATCCGGAACGGAAAGCTTATGGAGTATCTCCTCAGCGCGTCTCTCGTAATCCCAAGCTCCTAGGGCGTCCATTTCGGGGAGCAACTTCTCTAGTACTTCGCTATCGTCTGCCTCTACAGCCTCTCGCCAGCAACCCACGAGATGGGGTACTTTGTCCATGGGGTTGAAGCAAGTATCGAGTATTGTTTTCCCCTCGGGCAGATGAGGACGCTGTGGCAGGTAGGCTATGCGTAAGTCCTTCCTCGTTGTGATGGTACCACTATCGGGGGTTTCTTCTCCCGTGATGATACGAAGCAAAGTCGTTTTTCCTGTACCATTGGCGGCTATCAATCCACACTTCTCTCCCTCTGCTATCGAGAAAGAAACATCCTGGAAGAGTAGGCGGTCTCCGTATGATTTGGAGAGTTGTTCAACTTGGATCATATACCTCTCGGAAGAATAAAAGTCCTATTTTTCACCCTTAGCTTGAGCGATCTGTTGTGCGTACTTTTGGGCAAGTGCGTCAATATCACTGACACACTTTACCGTATGTTTTCCATTGAACCGCCCAAAACGTACCTGCTTATTACGGTAATATTGAGGCTGATTCATCTTGAGGATAAAGGACTTAACCTCTTCCCAAACCAGAGGATTAGCTCCATGCTTTTGGGCTACGCGACAGGCATCGTGGATATGGCCACTACCACATACATAGGAGGCTAAAGCAAAAAGTTCTCGGTCTCGCAATGTGGAGACATGGTTAAATTCCTTAGCAAAAGCATCCAGACAAGAGGCGGCAACCCGCACAGAAGTGGCAGCGTCTCGCAACTGAGATGCACTTGCACCAAAACGCCGTCCTGTAGAGGGAAGTATACCCATAAGTCCGATAGCGACGGCTCTACCACCGCCTACATGAGGTTGGAACTTCGACTCGTGATAGGCTATAGCTGCCAGATACCACCAGTCCCAACCGATTCGTTTTGCCTCTTTGATAAACAAATGGTCGTACGCAGAAATTACGCCCTTACCCTCTTGCTCTGCAATGCTATCAGACAAGATGTTTAGTGAGGGTTGTGAGGGGGAAAGGATATGTTGCTCTATAAGTATTGCCTCCATGGCTCGGGTGATGGCGCCAAGAGAGGGTGGGGGAGATGCCCACAGCCCCCCAACATTTAGAAGGGCGAGGGAACAAAACAGAACTACCCCATAGCGTCTGAAAACGCATGAGGTAGCAAATTTTTTTGATGTCCTTAATCGAATTTTTCGCATCAGGTTTTGTTTTAGTTCATACTGTCTCTCTTGGGGGGCTGCTTTTTTGATTGGGAGAACTTTTTCCCCTTGGGAGATTCTTCTCAAGTATGCTCCAGTAGCATTACGTTCTCCACGTGGTGGGTGTGAGGGAACATATCTACAGGTTGTACTTTGAGTACTCGGTATCCACCCTCAACGAGGAGAGCGGCATCGCGAGCTTGCGTGGCAGGATTGCAACTAACGTAGACAATACGAGGGGGAGCTGCACCCAGAAGGGTTTTAATCACATCGGGATGCATCCCGGCTCGAGGGGGATCCGTAATTACCACGTCGGGGGCTCCATGACGGGCAATTAACTCGGGGGTAAGGATATCCTTCATGTCCCCCGCATAAAAAATGGTGTTATCGATTTTGTTTACTTGGCTATTGAGATGAGCATCTTCTATCGCCTCCGGTACATACTCGATACCCACTACTTTCTTGGCATTGCGGGCAACGAAGTTGGCAATAGTGCCTGTGCCCGTATAGAGGTCGTAGACGATTTCTTGCCCCGTAAGCCCTGCAAAAGATCGAGCTACTCGGTATAACTCCAGAGCTTGTCGGCTATTGGTTTGATAGAAAGATTTGGAACCAATGCGGAAGGTTAAGCCCTCCATCTCTTCTTCTATGAAGGGGCTCCCGTAGTAGGTCTCTACAGATAAGTCGGTAAAAGTATCGTTGAGCTTTGTATTGATAACGTAGAGAAGCGAATTAACCTCGGGGAATTCGTGATGGATAGCCGCGAGTAGTTCCTCTCTGTCGTGCGCTTTCTCGTGGGCAAAAGCAACCAAAACCATGGTATGCCCCTTGCTGGTTGTGCGAATCATGAGGGTACGCATTCCCCCCTCTTGTGCCCTAAGGTCGTAAAAGGGATAACGCTCAATACGCTCCAAACAATAGGCTCGAACAAAGTTGCGAATGCGGTTGCTTAGCTCGTTCCCGAGGTGGCACTCCTCAATGTCTAGTACTTTATCAAACTTCCCCGGGATGTGGAATCCCAATCCGCTATTATCGGCATCCCCGAGCCCCTCCGGCAGAGGAGCGAGTTCTTCGCTCGTCCTCCAACGGTGGTTGCTAAAGGTGAATTCAAGTTTATTGCGGTACTGATACGTCTCTTGAGAGCCTAGGATGGGGAGATACTCTCCTACCTCTACTTTGCCCAGTCTCTCCATGGCATCTCGCACTTGTGTTGCCTTGGCAGTCAGTTGTTCCTCATAGGGGATATGTTGCCATTTGCAGCCACCGCACGTGGTAAAATGCTTACAACGAGGGGAGATCCGAAGGGGTGATGGCTCCTCAAGGGTCACGATCCGTGCCTCAGCATAATGACTCTTTTTTCGGACGATCTGTAGCGTACACCTATCGCCCGGTGCACCATAGGGGACAAAGACAACAAGTTCCCCCCAATGCGCAATGGACTGCCCCTCGGCAGCCATCCGCTCTATAGTAATCCCCTCAAGGAGGGGTAAAGGTTTTTTATTTCTAGCCAAAAGGTCTATTCTCTAGTGTGATTACCGAAGCATCTCAAGCACGATATTGCAAAACTTCTCGCCTAAGCTGTTGGCTTCTTCTTCTGTGGAAGCTTCTGTGTAAATACGTACAATGGGCTCTGTATTACTGGCTCGCATGTGTACCCAAGAGGAGGGGAAATCGATCTTTACTCCATCAATGGTGTTGGGGTGATCACTTGCAAAGCGTTCTGCAATGCGGGCAAACAGAGCCTTTGTGTCAGTCCCTTCCGGGAGGTCTGCACGCTGTTTACTCATGTAGTAAACGGGGTACTCACGGCGAAGTTCACTAACCGATTTTTTCTTCTTTGCCAGCAAGGTAAGGAAGAGGGCAATACCCACGAGGGCATCACGACCGGCGTGTAGCTTGGGGAATATCACACCCCCATTGCCTTCTCCTCCAATGAGGGCGTTGGTGGCTGCCATCTTGGCAACAACGTTGACTTCGCCCACCGCAGCGGCGGCATAGGAACCTCTATTCCCTCGCTCAGTTACGTCGCGAAGAGCACGGGTAGAGCTGAGATTGGAAACCGTATTACCCCCTCCATGATAATCAAGCAGGTAATCGGCCACAGCAACGAGGGTATATTCCTCCCCAAAAGGAAGTCCATTCTCATCAATAATGGCAAGTCGATCCACATCGGGGTCTACGGAGAATCCCACCGTGGCATGCTTCTCCCGCACTGTCTCCGAGAGGGCTACTAGGTGCTGGGGTAGAGGCTCCGGATTGTGGGCAAAGTCGCCATTTGGGGTGTCGAAAAGTGGATAAACCACTTCTACTCCTAGTTGCCGGAGTAGATAGGGAACCGCAATGCCTCCTACCGAATTGATGCTGTCAAAAGCAACACTAAACCCGGCAGCTCGGATGGCTTCGGCATCTACTTCTTCTAAAGCTAGTATGGCTCGACAATGCTCGGGAAGGTAATCTTGGTAGTGAATCTGCCCCAACTCTTCTACGGGAGAGAATACAAAATTTTCGTCTTCTGCAATGGAAAGAACTTCTTTACCCTCTAGATCGGTCAAGAATTCGCCTTTCCCTCCAAGCAGTTTGAGGGCATTCCAATGCTTCGGATTGTGGCTGGCTGTGATAATAATTCCCCCTTGAGCTTTTAGCCCTATTACGGCCATTTCGGTAGTGGGGGTGGTGGCAAGATCTATATCTACTACATCACAACCCATCGCCATTAGGGTACCGGTCACGATCCTACGAACCAATTCGCCAGACATACGTGCGTCTCGTCCGACTACGATTAGGGGGCGAGCTACACCACTAGACTTGCGGATAAATGTGGCAAAGGCCGCCGTAAAACGGGTGACAGCTATAGGGTTAAGCCCCTCAGAAGCTCCCCCTCCAATGGTTCCTCGGATACCCGAGATGGATTTGATTAGTGGCATGTAAAAAGTTTATTGACGTGTAAATTCATACCGTACCTCGCGGCAATACATGGTACTACCTCGGTTGTAGTTAATCTCAGCCCCGATGGTAAAGGGGATGATGAGGCGTACCTTAGCTCCATCTCCTAGCAAAGACATGGGGAAAGCCAAGCCCTCGCACATGAGGGCGTTGAGCGAATAGCCCGGAGCCGACTTGATCAGAATAAAATGCAATGCACCGCGAGAGTAACGATCTACATAGATGAACTCGGTATCTTGGAAGCCCGGTATGGACAAATTATTGAAGTTCTGCTGTATGGAGTCTTTGTTGAAGATATAGCCCTCGAAGCGTACATTCACACGCGTTTTTTCGGCAACGGGGTGCTCTCCTCCTGCTTCTAAAACCTCCATGTAGAGACCGTTACTGAATTTATAGTATATCCCTTTGTCAAAAGAGGTTTGCCCCTCGGCATAGTTGCGTACCGTGATATTTTCTTTGTTGATGAGCTTAGAAATGGCTATCTCCTCCTCTTTGAGCATTTGGGAGAGAGACTTAATATCTTTGGTTTTACTACAGGCTGTACCCCCAAGAGCCACGAGACCTGTTATAAGAATTGAGAGTAAATATTCCAGTTTGAAGCTGGTGGAGCGAATTTGTTTCATTGCTAAATCGTATGAAAGTGATGATTGGGTGTGTATTCTTTCTTTGTAGTTTCTTTTCCCTGTTGCAGCTCTAGTTGAACATTTCTTGCAGCTCCTTTGGGATGGGAATCCCCATGGCAGGCTTCCGCTCTTTGCTTGGTTTGAGGTAATGGCGTCGCATGTAATCGACAAAGAGATCTACGGCTTCGCTTATGGAGCCTTGGGAGAATTCCCCACCGGCAGCATTCTTGTGTCCACCTCCTCCGAAGCACTCACTGCAAAGTTCGTTTACGGCAATATCCCCGATGGAGCGTACAGAAACCTTAACCCCCTCGTCGAGCGTTTCTCTAAAGAAGGCAGAGCAATTAATGCCCTTTATATCTAGGGGTTTATTGACAAATCCATCCGTGTCTGCCGCTCCGGTTTCAAAGCGTTCCATCTCCTCTCTTGTAAGTACAAAGTAGGCACTTTGTATCTCGGGCATTACAACCACTTTCTCGTAAAGGATGTACCCCTCAAGGCGTTGTCTGCTCTCGGGATGGTTATGATTTATCTTGTCTACGATAAGGTCTTTATCAGCTCCCGAACGCAGTAGAACGGCTACTAATTCGTACAAATCGGGACGCGAAGAGTTGTGATTAAAAAGCCCTGTATCGGTGATAATTCCGGTCAAAAGAGAGGTGGCTATCTTGGCGCGAAGGGTCTCTGCTTGAGTAGAATCGAGGGGTGTAGAATCTGTTGCCTCGGGGAGACGGATCCGGCGTTCGTCGGGAGATAAAAAAAGCCGAGTAAGCACTTCGCAGGTAGCTGCTGCCTCCGGGCAACTCCATTGCCAGCTAAATTCGTCGCTGGGATAGGGGTGATGGTCGATCATCAAAACGGGGATATCCCGTTGTGCTAGGGTGGCTCGGAGACGCTCCTCTAGTAAGGGTCCGATGCGATACAGCGCGTTGAAGTCCAAGCAGATAATTAAGTCGGAGAGCGATAGAGCTTTGTCTATCTCTTCGTCTTGACGCCCCTGCTGTAATATCTCGGTTGCCCCCGGCATCCAACGCAGGTTGAGGGGCATCCCGCCGGCCATGATAACCTGAACAGATTTGCCCAGACTCTCCAAGAGCATTCTCATTGCCAAGGTGCTCCCAACGGAGTCGCCATCGGGGCCTTTGTGACCGAAAAGTACGATATGATGTGACTTGGCAAGGAACTCGGAAAGTTCGTCGTATGCTTTGCGATAGTCTCTACTCTGTTCCATTATTCTTTGGCTCTGCTGATGCAAATATAGTGTATTCTGCCTAGAGAGAAGGCTTTGCGAGGAAACGAATAAAGGGGGAAGATGATACCATATCCTCTCCCCCTTCTGGTTCCTTATTCACTTAGTGTTTCATTATGCGAGCTAGGGTGCGCTTGTCTTCCCGCTCTTTGATAGAGGCTCGTTTGTCGTAGAGTTTTTTCCCTCTAGCCACCCCGATAACTACTTTGGCATAGCCTCTATCGTTGATAAAGACAGAGAGGGGCACAATGGTGACCCCGGGAGTTTTTACCGAGCCTTCCAGTTTGGCAAGCTCCTTGCGAGAGAGCAGAAGTTTGCGATCCCGACGCTCTTGGTGATTGTTGTAGGTGGCGTAAAAATACTCCGCTATGTACATGTTTTTGAGCCATAACTCTCCGTTGGCAAAGAAGCAATAGCTATCTGCCAAGCCTGCCTTACCCAACCGGATAGATTTTATCTCTGACCCTACGAGTACAATACCTGCCGTGTAACGATCAAGAATCTCATAGTCGAATGTAGCTCGCCTATTCTTGATGTTTACCCGACGGTCTAGCTGAAGTTTTTTATTCGCCATAGACTACTTTTGAGTATATAAATGCGTTAGTTGATGATATCGAAGCCGGTGTAGGGGCGGAGCACCTCAGGCACGATAATACCCTCGGGAGTTTGGTAGTTCTCGAGGATCGTTGCTACAATACGAGGGAGAGCGAGGGCACTACCATTGAGGGTGTGACAGAGTTCCGTTGCTTTGTCTTTGCGGTAGCGGCATTTTAGTCGATTGGCTTGATAGCTCTCAAAATTGGATACAGAGCTAACCTCTAGCCAACGCTCTTGAGCGGCAGAGAAGACCTCAAAGTCGAAGGTGAGAGCCGATGTGAAGCTGATATCTCCCCCACAAAGGCGGAGAATACGCCAAGGGAGTCCCAACTCTTCTACCAACCCCTGTACGTACGATACCATAGAGTCTAGCGTAGCGTAGGAGCGTTCGGGAGTATCAATGCAGACAATCTCTACTTTATTGAATTGGTGTAGACGATTGAGCCCTCGCACATCTTTGCCATACGACCCCGCTTCGCGACGGAAGCATGCCGAGTAGGCTACATTCTTTATAGGAAGCTGGCTCTCTTCGAGGATGACATCTCTATATATATTGGTAACGGGTACCTCTGCTGTAGGGATGAGGTAGAGATTGTCGGCAGGGGCAAAGTACATTTGTCCCTCTTTGTCGGGCAATTGTCCCGTACCATACCCCGAGTCTTCATTCACGACATAGGGAGGCTCCACCTCTTGGAAGCCTGCAGCGATGGCTTTGTCGAGAAAGTAATTGATAAGAGCACGCTGCAAGCGAGCACCGCGACCCTTGTACACGGGGAATCCTGCTCCGGAGATTTTTACTCCTAACTCAAAGTCGATAAGGTCGTATTTTTTCGCGAGATCCCAGTGCGGTAGCTTGTTGTCTTGAGAGAGCTGAGGCATCGTGCCTCCTGTTTTTATACATACATTGTCTTCCGCTCCCTTCCCCTCGGGTACACTCTCGTGGGGCATGTTGGGGATGGTGAGAAGGAGCTGACGAATAGACTCTTCTGCCTGCTTTTTGCTCTCCTCAGCCTCTGAGCTTTGCTCTTTGAGCTTCTGCACCTGAGCACGGAGAGCCTCTCCGGCGGCTTTATCGCCACTCTTCATTTTCTCTCCGATTTGCTTTGCTAGTTGCTTTTGCTCCTGCAGCGAGGCATCCATAGTTTGCTGTGCACTACGGCGTTGAGCATCTAACTCTGTGATACGAGCCACTGACTCCCGAGCATCGAAGTGCTTTACTCCCAGGCGAGCAATTACCTCTTCGGGTTGCTCTTTTATTACTTTGATTGTGAGCATATATAGTCTATACTGCTTATATAATTCCTCTCCATAAAAACAACGGGAGAGGTACCTTCAGGCTCTTCTTGCGCCGCCTAAAGCGACCAAGTAGCCTATATGCACCTCTCCTTGTGTGGATCCTCTCCCCTTTATAGGCTCCCTAGGAACCGTAAGCAGACCCTCTAAGAACCTTCTTCGGTATAAAGGATGTAGGGAAGCGTGGGGGAGACCCCTTTTTTGATTGGGCAAGGATAAACAGAGAAAGCCGCTGCCTCTCTTCTATTGAGAGATGCTTTTGGTACGACCCCCCTCTCTGTCTAACTTACCAAAATGTTGTGTTTCCTTATGCTTCTATCGCTTCGATAGATACGAATGAGCGATCTTCACCTTTGCGAGTGAAGACTACCTTACCGTCTACAAGGGCATACAACGTGTGGTCTTTTCCCATACCCACGTTTTCTCCGGGATGGTGCTGCGTACCGCGTTGACGCACCAAGATATTACCGGCTTTTGCAAAATCGCCACCAAAGATTTTGATCCCTAGGCGTTTGCTCTGTGATTCGCGACCGTTCTTAGAACTGCCGACACCTTTTTTATGTGCCATGTCTCTTTACTTCTTTAGTTTGGGTTATGCAATAATCTCTTTTACCTTGACTTCTGTAAACTGCTGGCGATGACCATTGAGCTTACGATAGCCTTTTCTACGCTTTTTGTGGAAGATAAGTACTTTATCACCCTTTACGATGGGAGACACTACCTCGCATACCACCTTAGCGCCTTTTACAAGAGGAGCGCCAACCTTTACGGCACCATCATTGTCTACGAGCATTACTCGGTCGAATGATACCTCAGCACCTGCTTCCACATTCTTGATGTGGTGAACATACAATTTGCGGCCGGCTTCTACCTTAAACTGCTGGCCTTGAATCTCTGCAATTACGTACATACTACGTTTTTCTATTACTAATAATTTAGTCCCGCAGGGCGGTCCGTTGTAAGCTACAACACACTCTTAATGAGCCCTACATAGGATTTGCGCCTGCAAAGGTAGTACTTTTTGACTATTTGGCAATGGATTTTCCCCTCTGTCTCACCATCGGTATTTCTTTTACTCTGGGCAAAAGAATGAATGCGAGTTTTTCTGTTTACCTTTGTGGAGTGGGGCATTGGGGTTTTCGAATCACTCGATCCCTGCGATGACATTTTGCTGATACAATAAATTTAAATCAAAGAAAAATAGAACGTACCATGAAAAGAAAGAGTGTACCATTGCTCCTTGTGATGGGGCTATTTTTTGCCTTAAACTCAAATCCGATAGCAGCTCAAAAACAGAAGAAACTCCAGCTTGCAAAAGAGGGACGTACTATCGAAGAGGTTGTTCCCAATGGTTGGGATATACAATCTGCTACAGGGGACCTCAATAAGGATGGAATAGAGGATTTTGTCTTAATTGTCCGCCCCAATGACCCTGCGCACATCAAGACGAGAGACGACGGCTTTGAGTACAATTTCAATCCTCTGTTCCTTGCTGTCTATTTTGGATCGCCCTCCGGAGTATACAAGAGGTTCAAGGTGTGGCACGATACTGTTAGCGGTCGAGAGGATGAGTACACAGATATAACAAATGAACTCTCTATTACGCCCAGAGGGGCAATAGACATAAGCGTATCTTCGTGGTCAAGTATGGGAACAGCTGCTACGGGTGGCTCGACCTATAGATACAGATTTCAATCGGGAGATTTTTACCTTATTGGCGAAGAATCTAGTTGGCTAAATCGTATGACCGGAGAAGGGGAGAGTACTAGTATCAACTATCTTACCGGACAAAAAGAGATCACCACGGGGAATATGATAGAAGAGAAAGATCTGAAAACCAAAAAGGTCAAGATCAAGAAAGAGCCTCTTCGCCTCTTGGGTTCATTCCAGATGTAAGACTATAAGAGAGAAGCTCTCCCTCAGAGAAGGAACAAACATTCCGAGTTTATAGAGCAACGCAGAGCTGAGACCTGAAAAAGTCTTCGCTCTGTTTTATTATAAGGAGCCCCTACCCGACAATTAAAGCTCCCTTCGTATTCCCAATTTTCTATCTGAAACCCCTTGTAGAATCTGCAGTATTTTTTGCTCTGGGCAAAGGGGAGGAATGCAAGGTTTTCTGTTTACCTTTGTAGAGTAGGGTGCTTGGGTTTTCGATTCGCTTGGCTCCTATGATGATATTTTGATGATGCAATAAATTTAAACCAAAGAAAAATAGTACGTACTATGAAAAGAAAGAGTGTCGCATTACACCTCATGATGGGGCTGTTTTTTGTGTTAAGCTCAAATCCGATAGCGGCTCAAAAACAGAAGAAACCCCAGTTTGCAAAAGAGGGACGTACTATCGAAGAGTTTGTTCCCAATGGTTGGGAGGTACAATCCGCTACAGGGGACCTCAACAAGGATGGAATTGAGGATTTTGTTTTACTTGTCCGTTCCAATGATCCTGCGTATATCAAGACGAGAGATGATGGTTTTGAGTCCAATTTTAGTCCCTTGTCCCTTGCTGTCTATTTTGGTTCGCCCTCCGGAGTATACAAAAGGTTCAAGGTGTGGTACGATACCATTAGCGGTCGAGAGGATGAGGAGAGAGACATAACAAATGAAGTCTCTATTACGCCCAAAGGGGCGATAGACATACGAGTATCCTATTGCTCAAATATAAGAACAGACGAAACGGGTGCCACGACCTATAGATACAGGTTCCAATCGGGAGACTTTTACCTTATTGGCGAAGAATCTACTTGGGGAAATCGTTTGGCCGCGGAATGGGAGAGGACTAGTATCAACTATCTTTCCGGACAAAAGGAGGTCACTTCTGGGGATCTGATAACAAGAAGAAATCTGAAAACCAAGCAGGTTAAGATCAAGAAAGAGCCTCTTCGCCTCTTGGGTTCATTCCAGATGTAAGGCGATAAGAGAGAAGAAAGTACCTCCCCATCTTTCTAGGTGAAAATCCTTGTAGAAGTTACCTAGAAATAAAAAGTTTTCAGACCTATACTTTTTCGGATATAGGTCTGAAAACTTTTCTTTTTTACCCAGAGAGGGACCTCGAAATTAGCCAGGCTTTCTCCGAGTTATAACGTGCTTAATTTTTAGAACTGGAAGTAGATAAAGGGCTGTACATCGGCACTCTTCATCTGGAATACAAGGAAGATGAGAGCGGTGAGTAGCAGGGTTTGTACCCAAAAGGGCGCACGCGTTAAGGCTCGCTCTGCTGCTCTTCGTTGGCTAAAGGGTAGGTAGTGAAGTACGTACCCTATAAGCATGAGAAGAAGTACCCAATGATAACCGGTGACAAAGTCTAGGATGATTTCCGGATGGAAGTTGCTTGTAATCTGCGTGAGTATCTGCTCTACCACGTCAATGCTATCGGCTCGGAAGAAAATCCAAGCAAAGCAAACGAAGTGGAAGGTGATGATACCCCCTATCGCCTTTCCTATGCCATTGCGTTTGATTCTTCTCTTGTGCGCCGGGTAGAAGAGGGCACACCAAACTTTGTGTATCGCTAGAGCTATACCATGCATCCCCCCCCATAGGATAAAGCGAAGGGCTGCTCCGTGCCACAAGCCCCCCAGTAGCATGGTAATAATGAGATTGATATAGGTGCGAATGCGCCCCTTGCGATTGCCCCCTAGAGGAATGTAGAGGTAGTCTTTGAGCCAAGTAGAGAGGGAGATATGCCACCTGCGCCAAAACTCAGTAATATTGGTAGATGTATAGGGAACATCGAAGTTTTTGTTGAATCGGAAGCCCAAGAATAGAGCGATACCAATAGCCATATCCGAGTAACCGGAGAAGTCGCAATAGATTTGTAGGGCATAGCCATAGACCGCCATTAGGTTTTCTAAGCCGGAGTAGAGTGTGGGGGCATCGAATATTCGGTCTACAAAGTTGAGACTTATATAGTCTGAAATGACCGCTTTTTTGAACAATCCCAAAAGGATAAGGAATAGCCCTCGCCCAAATTCTCCACGAGTGACCCACGGACGGCGATGTATTTGTGGGATAAAGTCTTTGGCTCGTACAATAGGGCCTGCCACCAGTTGTGGGAAAAATGAAACATAGAAGAGATAATCGATCCAGCGTTTGAGCGGTTTTATATCGCCTCGGTATACATCGGCTATATAGCTCATCGTCTGGAAAGTGTAGAACGATATCCCCACGGGAAGGAATATATCCCACGGTTCCCATTGCAGAGAACTTGCCGTCTCCATGCCCATAAGTCCCCCTATGCCGGCAATAGCTTGTACTATTAGGTCTAGTAAGAAATTGAAGTATTTGAAGTAGGATAATATCCCTAAGTTGATAATCATACTCAAGGCTACCCACCTTTTTCTATTGGGGGAGCCTTGGGGCGTATGGCTTAGAGCTTGGGCTATGAGAAAGTCGCTCGTGGTGGCAAGCAGAAGGAGTAGTACATAGAATCCGCTGCTCTTGTAGTAGAAAAAGAGAGAGAAGAGCACCACGTAGATGATGCGGAGGGTAGCGGTGCGCTTCGATAGCCCCAGCAGCCCATATATGGGTAGAAAGAGGATAAAGAGAACAAAAAATAATCCACTAGAGAAGATCATCGGAGCCTCCTCGTGATAGCGCAATAGCTCGGGGAGTAGGGACCCATCAAGGGTAGAGAAAAAATCGATCATATACCGAGGTTAGTAGGGATGGCTCGTTTTACTGTAAAAGGTCAAGTAGGGCTTTGCCAATGAGTTGACCTTGGTGTGTGTACCCATAGGCCGAGAAATGGACGCCATCGTAGGCATAGTAATCCCCTTCTTGGCGTCGATTGTAGGCACCTTCTTCACAACCGAGAGCTTCGTACATATCGAATAGCTCCAGATTTTCTCGGACGGCAATTTGGCGCAGCACCTCACTTACGACCTCTACTTGGTCGTTGTAAGCACGATTGCGGCGGAAGCTGGGTGGTGGCGTTGTCAGTAAAAATGTTGCCTTGGGGTGTTGCTTTCGTAGGAGACGTATGAGCTGCATTACCTGCTGCTCAAAGCCACCCCGATTTATCTTTAGTGCTTGGGCTTCGTTCGTGCCAAAAGACAGAATTATATGAGTTGGGTGTAACCATTGCGTTTGCTGTACAAAGCCTTCGTGGGCAAAGGTGCCAAACATAGCTCCATTGAGGCCGATGGCATGGTACTCAATGGACTGCTTTTTCTTGAGTAAGACAAAGCCTCCGTAGGTTGCTCCTTGGGTGGGTATCTGTTCGTTTCGCAGGAAGATTCGCCTCTGCTCTGTGGGGTAGAGGAGAGTATCTGCCACAAAATTCCCAATTCTTTTTTGCCCCACAACCAGTGTTGCACTCCCGATGGAGGGCACGAGAGAGGGAGTCGATGGCGTGCGATAGACAATGAGTTGGTCGAAAGGTCGGGCGTTACTACTTATCGTAAAGGTGTAGGGGCTGTTGTCCGCTTTGGAGAGGATCATACCCGAGAGCCCCACTTGTAGCGGAGGGCGTTTGAGGAATAACTTCTCACTATTCCACTTTACAGAAGACTGTATCTGGTAGGAGCGAGGCCCATTGGTGCGAGCCAACTCATAAGGAATAATCAATCCGGGGCCCTCTAGTGGCAGCTCCCGAGCAAGAGTTGTGCGGATGGCCTCGGGTAAGAACCCCGCTTGTAGATGACTATCCCCCAAGTGTAGTATCGAGATTTTTTGAGGGAAACTCCGGTGTATCATGGCAGATAACTGCGCTGTTTTCTTTTCATCTATTTTGATGGAGGGAACTTGTGCTACAGCCACAAACAACGAGACGAAGAGCAGGAGAGCCAACGTCAGAAGATGGTGTTGCCATCGGTGGTATAGCAGTCTTGGCAGCCCTTTCATCGGCGGATACGTTGGTAGTATTTCTCTTCGAATAGGAAACTATTGTAGAATACTTCTGCTAGCCTCTTCCCGCCTTTGAAGCTCAAGTGGGTATAGTCTTTGGCTGCCCATCCCTGTTTTACAAAGCGGCTCATACTATTCTCTCCCCCCATAGCTTCGAAGGTGTCCCAAAAGACGATACCCTTTTCGCTCGCCAATTTGCGCTGCGCATTGCGTAGAGCATATATGGCAGGCATGGTGTGAGGCTCGCCACCGGAGCGTTTCGCCCGATCAGAAACTCCCATAATAACAATGTCGGTATGGGGATAAAGTTTCTTCAGATGGTCTATTGCTTCTGCCATCCGTTTGGTGTAGTAGGTGTAGTCTTTGGTCTTGTCAGAAGCTACATTAAGACCATATTGCAGTACAATAAGGTGGTAGGGACGGAGGGCGGCGAAGCGTTTCCCTAGCTGTGTATCTATCTGACCCAATTGGAATCCGGAGCTACCCCTGTGCGAGAAGTTGTCTAAGATTACTCCTCCCCCTTGCTTGGTGCCATCTAGAGCTATGCCGTAGAACTTGGCTCCCTCTGCTCCGGAGAATGAGAGTTTCATCTCTCCTCCTTGTCCTTTTATGGCATAGGCGCTCATCTCCGAGGAGGGGGGGAGACTATATTGTTGCGCGGTGTCTGCACTGCTCATGGTTACCTGTACCTCTTTGTTCGAGGTATAGAAGATGGTGGCGCAGTCCCACGGCGTATATCCCTTTGCTACTTTGTATTGTAGGGTAGCACTACCTTCGCAAGTATAGTAGTGACCCGTGAGGGGGTATAGATCCTTAGATTGGCGGATGATGAAGTGGTCTTTCCATCCGGAAAAGCTATGGGTTATCCCTTGTCGGTAGCCCGAGACTTCGCTAGAGAAGGGCATCCATCCCGCACCCCCGCCTCCATAGCGACTCTGCAAAAACTTGCGAAGGTCGAGGGTAAATATATCAGCTTCGATAAAGGAGTCTCCCAAGAATGCAATCCGAAGAGGAGTACCATCCATCTTCCGTTTGGCTAGTGCTGCATACGTATTGCGTAGACCGAGGTGAGAGGGATTGAAGTCTTCGAAGTAAACTTTTGGGGTTGAACCACTCTCTTCTTTGTCTAGGGAAGAGGGGGCGCTAGGTTCCTCATTCTCTGAGGTTGCATCTTGCTTTTTGAGGTCTTCGTAGATGGCATCGCGCTCTTTTATCTCCTTCTCTGTTTCTCCATCGGCTGTTGCCGAGTTGCGCGTGAGCTGCTCTACTTCCTTTCCATTGGGAGTGTCTGCATCAGAGTGGCGCAGCTCGGAGAAAATATCCACCTTTTGTAGAGGTATCCCAAAGAGGTTGTCGGGGAGCCAATAAAGCAGCGAAATGATGGCAAAAGAGGAGAGAAGCATTCCCCAAAGGTACCAGGTGTAGTTCTTTTTTTTCATTACCGAGAGAGTATAAGTATGGTACTTTTGGTACGTAGTTTAGTGCGCTTTTCTACAAAGTAAACACCTATCCATGCTGTTCGTGCTTGAGTACTGCCTTTAGGAAGAAGTACCCTAAGACTCCCGAGAGAATACTACCTGCAAATATGCCGATCTTGGCATCGTTGAGGAAGTGTGCAACCTCGGGCTGAGCATACGATAGGGAAGAAATAAATAGAGCCACCGTAAAGCCGATACCACCCAAGCAGGAGAGTGCCAATAGGTTCTTGGTCGTCATCCCCTGAGGAAGTCCGCCCTTGGATACTTTGGCAAAGACGATGGAGAAAAGGAAGATACCCAAAGGCTTGCCCAATAGTAGCCCCAAAACGATGGCCAAGGGCACACCTACCAAAGACTCCATAGAGACTCCTCCGAATGCCACTCCCGCATTAACGAATGCAAAGAGGGGTAGTACAAAAAAGTGTACGATGGGGGTAATCTGTTGCTCCATGCGTTGTACGGGGCTTACAGCACCGCGTACGTCTCGTGCCATAGACTGCACAACGGCAATTTGTTGGTGAGGAAGGAGTACGTTTTTACCCTTTGTTTTGTGTTCACTCTCTGGTAGTAGGCGGAGCATGGAGCGCACTCTGTCTGCCATGTGCTCCGTGCTAAGTTTGGGTCTCGCGGGCACCAAGAAGGCGATTAGTACGCCGGCGATGGTCGTGTGTACACCGGACTTGAGGAAGAAGGTCCACACAACGAAAGCTCCGATGTAGTAAACGAGAAGGTTGCGCACGCCAAGTCGTCCTAAGAGATAGATGACGCCCAAGCAAACGGCTGCCCAGAGGAGCATCATTAGATTGAGGTGTGTGCTATAGAAAATAGCTATGACCAAAATGCCGCCTATGTCATCGGCTACCGCCAGTGAGGCTAAGAAGGCTTTGAGTGACGATGGAACGCGTTTCCCCAAGAGGGAGAGTACGGCAAGAGCAAAGGCAATATCCGTAGACATCGGGATGGCCATACCATTGCTAGCAGGGGCCTGGTGGCACACTAGTAGGAAGAATAGGACCGGCATAATCATCCCCCCCATTGCGCCTATAACGGGGAAAACGGCACGTCGTACTGTGGAGAGCTCTCCCACCAAACCTTCCTGCTTTATTTCCAACCCCACTTGGAGGAAGAAGAGTACCATCAGTACATCGTTGGTAAAATCGAGGAGGGTCATGGTCTCTCCGGCATGAGAGAAGATATTGAACTCCCCAATTTGCACCATAATTGGGTACTGGAGGAGTTGGTTATAAAGCCCACTAACAGAGGGAATGTTTGCGATAATGACCGCTGCCACAGCGGCTAAAAAAAGGAGAACAGAGGAGTCTACTCTTCTTTTATACAGGCGTTGTAGAGGTTTGATTAATTGTCCAGTTTTCATCTTGTATATGCCATAAAATAGAAGGGGAGTAGGGGTTGATTTGAACCGAAACTACCTCCTTTTCTCAGCAAAGGTAGTACATTTTACTCTTGGATAGGCAGGGTACCCTGGGTGAGTATTGTGCGTACTTGGTCAAGGATGTCGAGCAGTTGCTCCATGGTAGTTGCCTGTAGCATGGCAATGCGCCAGGGGCGGAAGTTGGCAATCCCTTTGAATATGGGAGAGGCTGCCAGATGCCTGCGAGAGTGGAGGATACCTCTGCGTTCGTCTAGTTTATCTATGTTGTTCCTAATCATTTGGATGAGCGTATCCAGCCGCTCTGAGGCAGGGCGGTCTTGGAGTAGCTCGCCGGTGTCGAGGTAGTGGCGCATCTCCTCGAAAACCCACGGACGACCAATTGAGGCTCTCCCTACCATTACCGCATCCACTCCGTACCTGTCGAATGCCTCTTTTGCCTCTTGTGGAGTGGTAATATCTCCATTGCCAATGATCGGAATGGTAATACGAGGGTTATTCTTTACAGCCCCAATCAGGCTCCAGTCCGCATTACCATTGTACATATCACTGCGCGTCCGCCCATGAATCGTGAGCGCAGCAATACCACAATCTTGTAACGCCTCTGCCAGATCTTCTATGATGATATTTTGGTGATCCCACCCGAGGCGCGTTTTGACGGTAACGGGTACCCGGCTTGCTTTCACCACAGCTCGCGTAATTTCCAGCAATAGAGGGATATTTCGTAGCATGCCACTTCCGGCTCCTTTGCCCGCCACTCTCTTTACGGGGCAGCCGAAGTTGATGTCAAGTATTTCGGCTCCTGTGGTGGATGCAATGGCAGCCGCTTCTGCCATACTAGCCACGTCTCGTCCGTAAATCTGTATGACGGCAGGGTGCTCGTCGGGGTGTATGAATAGTTTGTTGCGGGCTCCGCGTACGGAGCGGATCAGCGCATCGGCACTGATAAATTCGCTATACACCATCGAAGCTCCAAAGCCTCGGCAGAGAAGACGAAAAGCACTATCGCTAACATCTTCCATGGGGGCTAGGAGAAGCGGTTGAGAGCCGAGATCTTGACCAGCTATGAGCATCAGAAATTGGGAATAAGAGGATCTGTTAGTTTGTCGTAGAGGGCTTCGATAGCTTCTTCTCCCCAAGGTGTTGAGCCTAGGTAGCGCACGAGCTCTCCTTCGTATAGGTATATGCGATGCTCTTCTGTCTTGGTTTTGTTGTAGATAAAGAGCAAGCTATGATCACGGAAATAGTATTCCGAAACTCCCTCATTGGTGCGATGTACAGCCTTTACTAGGTTGTCTCCTTCGTAGAAGAAGGTTACGTTGGGGAGGTATTCTGCCTGTTCGGAGGCAGTGAGTAGGAGTTTGTTTTTGAGGGTTTTTGAGCGGTTGATTTGCTCAACATAGGGGCGGATATCCCGATCTATATAGGAAGATTTCTTCATAGACTCGGTGTAATCGTCCACGGAAATAGGGGAGAAAAAAGTCATGTATGGAACCTCTTCGAATGCATCTTGCCCCTCTTTCTTGCGATAGAATACGTAGTCCGTACTCGCCATGGCATCAGAGGCATTTTGCCAGATAGTCCCTTCTTTCAGTATGCCCATGCCACTTCTCCAAAAAGGCATCCCTTCGTCCGGCATGTGTTGTGAGAGGGAGCGTACTTTGATTGGGATATTTATTGGCTTTTGTGTGTTGCTTTTTGGGGAATGATAGAAGAACAAAAGCTCTCCATCTCTCATCCCTGGAAGAATGCGATAGGCAAGGGCAATGAGATATTTCTGAGGGGCATTTTCGCTCTGCCATAGGGCAAAGTCGTAACAATGGCTTCTCTCTTCTCCAATGTTTGCTCGTAGTTGGAGCGTCTTTTTATTCTGAAAGACGGTGGTGAGATGCTGGGACTCCGATTGCTCAATAGGGCGATCCTTGATGATTTTTAATGCAATGGAGCGGAGGTCTTGTGCGTAAGAAGGGAGAGCAATAAGGGCTACTAATAGCAATGTTACGAGTCTAGTTTTCATAGTATCATTAGGAATGAAGGAGGACGACAGACCCCAAGAGAGATCTGTCGTCCAACGTGTAAACTTAGATTATTTGAGTCCTCTAGCAACGAGTAGCGGCGTGAGATCTACTTGTTGATGTCCTGTAAAGGCGGTAAAGAGGCTCATCAAGTCTGTACTATTCCCCTTAGAGAGGATCATAGAGCGTAGGCGATCACCATTTTCGGCATTGAGCCCACCGTGAGCCATCATCCAAGCAAAAATGTCGTTGTCGAGAGCTTCGCTCCAAAGGTAAGCGTAGTAACCGGCAGAGTAACCGTTGCTCCAGATATGGCGGAAGTAAGAGGTGCCATAGCGAGGAGGAATTGCCGAGTAGAGCGCATTAGCCTTGCGGAGTGCATCTTCTTGGAACTTGTTGATGTCTGTAACGGCAGCAGCCTCTTCCGGAGAGAGTGTGTGCCATGCCATATCGAGGAGGCAAGCTGTAATGTTTTCTACCAATCCATAGGCTTGGTTGAACTTTTCTGCATCGCGCATCTTCTTTACTAGCTCTGCAGGCATCGCTGCACCGGTCTTGTAGTGCTTAGCAAAGTTGGCAAAGATAACGGGGTCTGCAGCGCAGTGTTCGTTGAATTGAGAGGGCATCTCAACGAAGTCGCGAGGCACATTTGTACCCGATAGAGAGGGGTACTTTTGAGAGGCAAACATACCATGTAGAGCATGACCGAACTCGTGGAATAGAGTAGTGGTTTCGTCCCAAGAGAGGAGGCAAGTCTCGCCTTCTGAGGGTTTCTTGAAGTTGCAGACGTTGTAGATAACGGGCTTGAGACCGAGGAGGTAGCTTTGCTCTACAAAGTTGCTCATCCAGGCACCACCGCTCTTGGAGGGGCGTGCATAGGGGTCGAAATAGAACAGAGCGATTACAGAGCCGTCCTTGTCAAGTACATCCCAAGTGCGTACATCTTTGTTGTAAACCGATATGTCTGTACGAGGCTTAAAGGTGAGTCCGTACATCTTGTTGGCAGCAAAGAATACCCCATTGTGGAGCACAGAGTCGAGGGCGAAGTACTGGCTGAGGGTTGCCTCATCTACGCCATACTTTTCATTGCGTAGCTTCTCTGCATAGTAGCTCCAGTCCCAAGCTTCGAGGGTGAAGTCAGCCCCCATCGTCTTGCGAGCAAAGCTTTCTAGCTCTGCCTGATCAGACTTGGCCTTGGGGTCTGCTAGTTTAGCTAGGTTGGTGAGCATGGTAATTACGTTTTCGGGCTTGGCTGCAAGTTGGTCTTGTAGCTTCCAAGCGGCGTAATTGGGGAAGCCTAGGAGTTTGGCTTTGTCAGCACGTACTTTGGCAAGCTCTAGTACAATCTTTTGGGTATCGTACTCATCGCCTTTGATACAACGGTTGATACTTGCATCATAGAATAGCTTACGTGTCTCGCGCACATCGAGGTTAACCATAATGTCTTGTTGGGTTGTATTGACAAGACTAAAGGCGTACTCGCCATTATGCCCCTCCTTCTCTGCAAGATCGGATGCACTCTTGAGTTGCTCCTCGCTAAGCCCCGCAAGTTGGGCTTTGTCCTTGATGAAAATAAAGGCGTTGGTTGCCTTGGTTAGCTTATTACCAAAGTCGGTAAGTAGTGCGGCCTCCTTTTGGTTGAGGGTTTTGAGTTGTTCCTTATCTTCGGGAGAGAGCAATGCACCGGCTTGCACGAAGTTGTCGTAGTAATGCTTAACGAGGCGCTGATCTTCCGGTTCTAGGGAAGAGAGATCTCCATCGTGGATCGCTTTTACACGCTCAAAAAGCTTGTCGTTGAGGTAGAGGGCATCGCTGTGGGCAGAGAGTTTAGGGGTAATCTCTTCTTCGATGGCAATGAGTTCGTCGTTGGTATCGGCACTTGTTAGGGCAAAAAAGACACTAGATACACGACTGAGTACACGACCACTCTTCTCGAGAGCAACGAGTGTGTTCTCAAAAGTAGCAGGCTCGGGGTTGTTGGCAATGGAGTCTATTTCAGCCTCGTGCTGCCGTATCCCTTCTTCGAAAGCCGGGAGATAGTGTTCTATCTTGATACTATTGAAGTCCGGAGAAGCCATATAGGTCTCCGCAGGGTTTACGAAAGGATTGGATGCCAAGTCGGCATTGCTTTTCCCTCCTCCCGTGCATGCTGTAGTGATAGCCATAACTGCTACTAGGGGAATGAATTTCTTGAACATAATCTATTGCTTAAGGTGAATGATTCTCTTTTTCCTCTACTGTTGCTCTTCTTGATTGAGCTGGGCAAGAAGCTCTTCGATGCGTTTGTCGGTCACTTTGAGCGTCTCTCTACAGTAGGCGATGAGCTGAACAGCTTCGTCTGTAAGTTGCATAAGCCGATCTACATCGGGGCTGTCATGCTCGATGGTTTCTACTATATCGGTCAGTCGACTGATAGCTTCGGCATAGGTCTGTTGCTTCATAAGATTTCATTTAGAACTCAGCTGTACAAAGATAAGAGATTTCGCTAGATGGACCTACAAATAGCTGAATGTGTAGGGAGGAGGGGTGAGGTTTGAACGCTCTTCTTGAGGAAGAAGGGAGAGTGGTCTTCCGCAGGATTGGATTAGATAAAGGGGGGGAGAGCCTCTCGGCTCGGTCGGTAGTAGAAAAAATAGACCCCGAACCCAACCTCTGTGGAGCTCATCCCACAAAAGGAAAGAAGGTACGGGGTCTACCGAATACACTAAGTCGGCCTGTAACAAAAGGCAACAAAACAAAGCCGACCCTGGCACACGCTACCTCTGCGATGAGCAGCATATGCTTGATTCTTTCTGTTTTCTAGGGAAATTGGGGAGGTTAGATAGTGGTAGTGACGAACGCTGGGTGGCGAGGCGCAAGATGGGTGAGACAGAGGGGCCTGCGGATAAGTACTCTCTCAAATTCTTCTCTCTTTCGGGGTCGCGCTCCGACCGCTAAAGAATAGTCAAACAAGAGAGATGCGCATTTTTGTTTGTGGCAAGAAGTGCCGACTGCAACCACTCGTTTGCACAAAACCAATACACTTAGCCTTGCAAAACAACTCGGGTAGGGATCCTCGTTGCCTCTCGGGCAAATGATCGGTCGCGCACAACCGAAGTCGTAGTCTACGCATCTTCGTCTTTCTTCCAATGAAGAAAACTCCACTTTCCGGCAAAATCTCTCGGTGTCGTACACCTCTTCTTTGCGTTGCCTTGCTCTCTAGGCACGTACTACAACATCCTCCTTAGCTTTTCCTCGAAGCCGCAGAACAAGCTTTGCAGGTCTTCTGACTTATCTCCTTCTCGCTACACCTTCCCAACGCATAACAGATTAGCATCAGTGGCATCACGTAGCGAGTTTTCACAAGAATCACAGCAGCGGGACTGTTGGAGAATTGCACTCCTATTCCCTTTTAATCAGCTACCCATCTCCTTCTGAAGAAAGGCCTTCCCGTACGTGGAGAGCCCTCGTGAAGTAGATAAATAACCGAACAAAGCCGCGGCAAAGGTACTAATTCCTTGGTTAATTTGCAACGAATAACTAGAAAATATCTGGTTTTCTCCCTCTCTCAGACTTGATAAAAAGAAAGTACCCCATCGTACTACGATGAGGTACTATTCCTTCTAAATATAAGAGCGGTAGACGAGGCTCGAACTCGCGACCCTCAGCTTGGGAAGCTGATGCTCTACCAACTGAGCTACTACCGCATCTCAAGATTCCCTTTTTCCGAGTGCAAAGGTATAAATTCTCTTGAGATATACAATACTCCTTAGTTTACTCTACGTGGAGTTTTTTCTCCTTGGGGCTTTTTACAATGTATTTTAGGTTGAGGGTCTTGCTCTCTGAGGGGTTGAGTTTGAGTTTCCACTTCACCTCTCCCGTATTGGGGTTGTATTCACCTCCCGAGATGTTTTCCGTACGAACAGAGATCTCGTCGTTGGTTGAGACGGGGACCTGATCGTAGAGCGTGATCTCGATGGGGGTTGATTTGCCGTTTCGTAGAGTCGTATTCCAAGAGCGAGTCTCTTCTATTTTGTTGCTCAAGAATCGGCTGCTGTTCTTTTCTATCTCCTTTTCTCGCGTTACGCGGATACCCTTGTCGCGCCCCAATGACACCCGTAGAGTATCGGTAAGAGAGCGAGTGTCGAGGAGGGTTTTGCCTACGAAGCTATTTTCGTAGAAGATATTTACTTCGCCGGAGAGTAGCTTGTATTGCTCCCAGCCTCCGATGTGTGCCAAAAGGAAGGCATCGGGGTCGGCCTTAGGTACGCATACATATTCATAAGAGGCAGGGAGGGAGTGTCTCTTTACTTCGAGGATAAAAGGTTTCTTGTCCGAGGGGATAGAATAGGGCGTTTGCAGCTCAAACTCTACTGCCGTTTGGCGTTCGTCTTGTTTTACTTCTAGGGTAGAGTTTCGTTCTCCGGCACTGCTACGCATCTTTCTTGAGGCGGAAGGTGCTTCTTTGGCTACAGCCATATCCATAGATACCTCTGCGGAATAAGCTGCTACCACTACTTCTTCTAGTTCTTCGTACTCAGACTCTAGATAGGTCGTTGTAAACTGACTGGTAATGGGGATGATGCTTTTCTTGCATCCAATATAGGAGATCTCTAGAGAACCTCCGGAACTGGGTATCGTGATGCTGTACCTCCCGTTTAGGTCGGTCATCGTGGCTATGTTGGTCCCAGCAATGCGCACGGTGGCACCTACTATAGGCTCGCTATCCTCTTCGAAAAGGACCATTCCGCTCGCTTGGTCGTCCTTGTTTTGGGTATAGCGGGGGGCAGGGATGTTGTAGTTTAGGTAGTAGGTCTTTTGGGTAGGGGGCGTATTTGAGATTTTGGGATCGAGTGAGCTAATCGTTAGGTGTACCCTATTCCAGTCTTCTCGTGTTGCTTGGTGGATGGTGGCTTTGTACGATAGCTCAAGAGGCTTGCCCACCCCCGATGAACGGAGGTCGTAAGAGGGGATCCAGCTTGCATTCTCTACATAGTAGCTAAGTTCTACGGGGCAAGATAGGGCTCTCTTAGCATCTACACGGATGTGTACTTCGCCCATGGGATTCTCGTCTAGTTTGCCCTGCTGAGAGATCTCTTTAGTTACAATGTCTCTCTTTTCTCTTAGTTGCTTTAACTCCTTCTCTAACTCTAGTTTTTGATTGCGCAGGTGTAGGTTTTGCTCTCTGTAGTAGTCGTTTACGCTCTTGAGGTTGGCGAGACTGACACCGGAGCTAGTCCCCTTGATGGAGCGATTTTCCTGCAAAAAAGCTAATTCGTCTTGCACTACAGATACTTTGTTGCTAACGCGGGCAATTTGCTCGTTGAGGCTCTCCAATTTCTTTTGCCACTTAGCCATCTCCTCGCTTGTTGCTCCGGAGTTGGCGAGGTCGTACATGTGATTGACAGATAAAACCGTAACATCTCGGCTTGCCAACTTGACCTGTACGCTTTTGGCTTCGGCGTAAGGCGAGATGCCTGTTAGGATGATTTCGGAATTGCCTTGAGGTATGGAGATGCTTCCCTCGCGCACTACCTCTGCTCCGCTCAAAAAGACGGTAACGTACTTAACGGGAGGCGTTGCTTTAATTTCTGATAGCTCCTTTCTTGTGGGTGCTTTTGCCTCAAATTCGGGGGCGGTCTGTGCATGCATCTGTGTGCCTGTCAGCAAAGTGCATAATGCGAGTGTGCGGCAGAGAATGCGTTTCTTGCTGAATGAGAATAGAATCTGTTTCATAATCATCTCTGGTTGTTTACTATATGGCAAATGTAATACTTTGTGAGATAAATATCGATTCTGGTAGACCGAGAAAAGAGAAGTGAGTAGATTTTTCTTTTTCCTTTGGTCGCAATCTCAGGGGGGGGAGGGATGAGCCTTGTGGGGAGCGGTCTAGGGATTTTTTACCCTATGTGTGAATGCAAAAATATGCCTGCCTAGTTTTTCAAAATATCTTGCCCTGTAACAAAATATTTCTTAGGTGAAAATGGTAGGACTTTTTGGGTGAGATTTTTTTTGTTTTTGCCTGAGAAGGAAAATCTTTTTAGCCTAATATTCATTTGACCTCTGTCTGTTTGCTCTTTTACAAGCACTATTCTACACCTTAATTATATAGAGGAATTGTAGGTTTATGACTTGCTAGATACCACACTAAATTGTACCTTTGCCGAGCAATGAATTCGCAAAATAAGAAACAACATAAGCCCTCCCTCGCTCGAAGAACAAGTAGGGGAACCAAAGGGCAAAACTCTAAGGGTAAGAAGCCTTCCGGCGATACGTGGTTCGCTCGTAAACGCAAAGGGGTAGTCGAAGATGTGAAGAGCATTAGTGTGCCGCGCAGCAGTGTCGATTTTATAATAGGTACATTGCTTCTGCTGGTGACTCTATATGTCTCGGTAGCCATGGTGCACTACTTCTTTACGATAGAGCAAGATCAAAGTGTTTTGCACAGTACGCAAGATGCTGCCGAGCTTGTTGTGGGGGCTAACGCCACAGAGAGTATAAGAAATTGTACAGGGCTTTTGGGTGCACGGATTGCCGATGGGCTCATTGATGGTTTCTTGGGATTGGGAAGTCTTTTCTTGCCCATCTTTATCCTGACTATTGCATTCCGATTTATATTGGGCTGGAGCCGTATTTCCCCTCTCAAGAGCTTGCTCTTCTCCACCTCTATGGCTCTTTGGGTATCCCTTTTCTGTGCCTATCTTGAGTCCATTGTGTCTCTACATCTTCCCTTTGCTTTGGGAGGGGCATCCGGGGAGCAGATTATTGCCGCCTTAGGGGCTCATGTGGGCTCCATTGGGATCATAAGTATTCTCGTTGTCTCTTTTGTGATTGTGCTTGTCCTTTGTAGGGCAAGTATCGTAGGCAAGGTCCGTACCATGGCCGAAGCAAAGACGAGGAGACGGAAGAAAGACGTGGACGCTGATCCTCAAATGACAGGTGAGGAGGACGAACTGGATACCTCTCTAGGGGAGGAGCCGAATGACGAAGATCCCGAGGATTCTTTCCCTGTGGATACAGACGAACAGCCCGACGAAGTGGAAGAAGAGGATCAGGATTCGATAGAAAGTAGCCACCCTGCCCAATCATTTGTCAATGGCAAAGAAGAACCTCTCACCCCTCGTGGAGGCGAAGTCCCCTCAGAGCCCCTTCCCTCTCGGCTTAGCTCCGGTATGACGATAGAGGTCGCTCAAGGAGACGAAGTGGGGGATGAGAGTGCTTTGCAAGAGAGACAAGCCTCCGGTAACGGTACGCACGATCTCCCGGGATACACCTTCCCAAGTCTTGACCTCTTAGAGCGTTATGACAGAGAAGCGATGATGCCCGACATGGAAGAAATATCCGAGAATGAGCGTCAAATCATTGACACCTTAGAGAGTTTTAAGATCAAAGCTCGTCCAACAAAAGCAACGGTGGGTCCTGCCGTTACGCTCTATGAGATAGAACCCGATGCCGGGATTAAGATCTCCAAGATACGTAGCCTCGAAGACGACATCGCCCGTAGCCTAAAGAGCGAGGGGGGGATTCGTATCATCGCACCCATCCCCGGGAAGGGAACTATCGGTATTGAGGTGCCAAATAAGCGTCCCCAAACGGTGGCTCTCTATTCGCTTCTCACTTCGCGTAAGTTTGTCGAAAACAATATGCACTTGCCCATTGCTATCGGTAAGACAATTACGAACGAAGTGTTTACGTTTGACCTTGCCAAGATGCCGCACCTCCTTATTGCCGGTGCCACAGGGCAGGGTAAGAGTGTGGGGCTGAACGTGATGATCACTTCGTTGCTCTACAGCAAACACCCCTCAGAACTTAAGTTTGTGATGATCGACCCCAAGATGCTAGAGTTCTCCATTTATGAGGCACTAGGGCATCATTATTTGGCAAAGCTGCCCGAAGAGGGAAGCTGTATTATCACAGATATGAATAAGGTAGTCCCCACGCTCAACTCCCTGTGTATTGAGATGGACAACCGCTACAAATTACTATCAGACGCTCGAGTACGCAATATTGCAGAGTACAATAGTTTGTTTGATAAAGGGGAACTATCCACCGCAGATGGGCATGCTCGTCTACCCTATATTGTGCTGATTGTGGATGAGTTTGCCGACCTTATCATGACCTCGGGCAAGGAGGTGGAGAAACCCATCGCACGTATTGCACAAAAAGCGCGCGCGGCAGGGATTCACATGGTGCTGGCAACACAGCGTCCTACTACAGATATTATTACCGGTACGATTAAGGCGAACTTCCCGGCTCGAATTGCGTTCAAAGTATTTTCGGCAGTGGACTCGAAAACGATCCTCGATGCACCCGGTGCAAATCATCTTGTGGGTAGGGGCGATATGTTGTTCTACCAAGGTAAAGACATGCTCCGCCTCCAATGTGCTCTTGTGGATACGCCCGAAACGCAGCAGATTGTGGACGAAATTTCTCTACAGCCGGGGTATAGTGGAGCCTATCAATTGCCTGAGGCTCCTGTGGAAGAGAGTGACGAGTCTCGCACTATCTCCCTTGATAAGCGAGATCCTCTGTTCGATCAAGTAGCCACCATGGTGGTAGAGACGCAACAGGGGTCTGCATCAAAAATCCAACGACAATTCGAGATCGGATTCAACAGAGCCGGCCGTATAATGGACCAATTGGAGGCCGCAGGGATTGTCTCTGCACAGCACGGGAGTAAACCGCGTGAGGTGCTTATCTCTGATATTTTCACTCTTAATAATTTACTAGAGAGTCTACGATGAAAACAAAGCGTATCGCCTTATGGGTTGCTTTGCTCGTATTTGTGGGGTGCATGCTGCCCTCTGTGGCTACAGCCCAAACGAAGCAACCTACAGCCCAAAGCCTTATTAATACAATGGCTCAACGCCTGGAGAAGGGAGCCAAGATCACCTTTTCCGGAGAGCTTTTTGATGCCTCCGGGGCACGTGTCGAAACCAAAAAGGGAGTGCTCTATACCTTGGGGAAAAAGTTTCGCTTGCGCTACAATCCCATAGATGCCAACTACAATGGTCGGGAGTTTAGCTTCTATAATGCAGAAGATCGTACCTATACCATTATGTATCCCTCTATGGAAGACCTAGCGGCTCTTAACCCCTTTGTCTTCTTGTCTTCTTCTGCATCTGTGTATAACATTAAGGAGCTTAGCGGCACCAAAACCAGTCGCATTATTGCATTCACCCCACGCAAGAAGATGGATAACATTACGAGCCTAGAGGTCTCTTTTTTGCGCAAGACGAATACCCCCTCACAGATTGTAGGTATCTTTGCAGACGGTATGCGTATGGTGATGAATATAACCTCCATAGAGGGAGAGACACCTTCGAGTCAGATGTTTATTCAGCAGCAATCCTCATACCCCGGTAGCGAACTTGTGGATCTTCGCTAGGACCATAAAAGAAGACGAATTAACGAATAAGAGAACAGAATTTCATGTTACTGCAAATGCTTAAGGCCAAGCTCCATTGTGTGCGAGTGACTGAGGCTAACCTCAATTATGTAGGCAGTATTACAATAGATAAGGCGTTGATGGAAGCGGTGGATATATTGCCGGGAGAGCGCGTTCAGGTTGTTAATAACAACAACGGGGAGCGTTTCGAAACCTATGTGATAGAGGGACCCGCCAATAGCGGAGTAATCTGCCTCAATGGAGCCGCAGCGCGCCTTGCTCAACCCGGAGACATCGTTATTATTATGGCGTATGCCATGATGGAAGATGCCGAAGCGCGTACTTTCAAACCCAAAGTGGCGTTCCCGGACTCTGTTACCAACCGATTGCAGTAATACAAAACCTAGATTAGACTATAAACAACATCCCGATATATGTTTGAGAATCTCAGCGAACGCTTAGAAAGATCCTTCAAAAACCTCAAAGGTGAAGGTCGTATCACCGAGATCAATGTAGCCGAAACACTAAAAGATGTGCGTCGTGCTCTACTTGATGCCGACGTTAATTACAACGTAGCAAAGAAGTTTACCGATACCGTTAAGGAGACGGCTCTTGGTCGTAATGTGCTCACGGCTGTACGCCCAAGCGAGATGATGGTAAAAATCGTACACGACGAGTTGGCTCGCCTTATGGGGGGAGAAGCTGTGGAATTGCGTCTACAGGGCTCGCCGGCTGTGGTGCTTATGTCGGGGCTTCAAGGGTCAGGTAAAACCACCTTCTCGGGTAAGCTTGCCAAGTTGCTCAAGACACAACGCCATAAAAATCCCCTTCTTGTCGCTTGTGACGTGTACCGCCCTGCTGCTATTGATCAGCTAAAGGTGCTAGGAGAGCAGCTCAATATCCCTGTATATGCCGAGGTAGATAACAAAAAACCTGTGCAGATAGCCGAGCGTGGAATCGCCTATGCTCGTGAGCACGGCCACGATGTTGTTATTGTGGATACCGCGGGTCGTCTTGCCGTAGATGAGGAGATGATGCAAGAGATTGCAGCCATCAAGGCCGCTATCAACCCCGACGAAGTGCTCTTCGTTGTGGACTCGATGACGGGGCAGGATGCCGTAAATACAGCAAAAGAATTCAATGATCGTCTTGACTTTGACGGCGTTGTTTTGACTAAGCTTGATGGGGATACACGAGGCGGAGCTGCCCTCTCTATTCGTACCGTGGTGACCAAACCTATCAAATTTGTTGGTACCGGTGAAGGTATGGATGCTCTTGATGTTTTCCATCCGGAGCGTATGGCCGATCGTATCCTTGGTATGGGTGACATCGTTTCTCTTGTCGAACGCGCCCAGCAACAATACGACGAACAAGAGGCTCGACGCCTAGAGCAACGTATTGCCAAAGACCAATTCGATTTTAACGACTTCCTCAAACAGATCCATCAAATCA
>NZ_JBQMYL010000007.1:0-107933 GCF_052173515.1 Porphyromonas endodontalis
TAGGACCATCAGTAGCAGCAACTACGATGATAGCACCGTCCATCTGAGCAGCACCCGTTACCATGTTCTTAACGTAGTCGGCGTGACCCGGGCAGTCTACGTGTGCATAGTGACGATTAGCTGTTTCGTACTCAACGTGTGAAGTATTAATGGTAATACCACGTTCCTTTTCTTCAGGAGCATTGTCAATTGAATCAAACGAACGAGCCTCCGAGAGACCTGCATCAGCAAGCACCTTCGTAATAGCTGCCGTAAGAGTAGTCTTACCGTGGTCTACGTGACCAATAGTACCGATGTTTACATGCGGTTTCGTTCTGTTGAAATGTTCTTTTGCCATAGCAATTTATATTCTTATTGATCTTACTTTGGAGATTGCGCACCCTCTCACTTGAGCAACACAACGATCTCTTTGCCCTACTCCAGAGAGCCGGTGCCGGGACTTGAACCCGGGACCTCTTCCTTACCAAGGAAGTGCTCTACCGCTGAGCTACACAGGCATCTTATAGTCGTAATGAGACTTATATTTACACTCTTCAAGAGTGGGCAGTGATGGATTCGAACCACCGAAGGCGTAAGCCAGCTGAGTTACAGTCAGCCCCATTTGGCCACTCTGGTAACTGCCCCTCCGTCTATAGCGCATCATCCCTTATCTACTATCACTCCTCTGAGTGGGAAGGACGATCCGCATTCTCTTGTAAACACACCAATCCACAGGAGGGCATTCAAGAATCGAGGACAAAGGTACACACAAAATCAGAAATCACCAAACTTCTAGCGAAAAAAACTTCTCTGCAGATTTCGATTCTGAGAAACTCATAGGTACCTAAGGCGCCTCATGAAGCGTCTGATGGCAATGATATTCCCCACAGAGATAAGAAGAATGATGATTAAACCTAGACCGAGAGATGAGAATATACTGCTGGGAGTTGCAAGTCCATCTAACCTCGGGAGGTATAGACATCGCACCCAAAAGAGTACCCCTGTGGCAAGGACGTAAACCGCAAGATTCACCAAAGAAACAAGCCTCTCATAGGGGAGAGCGACCTCAAAAGGAGAGTACCCCAATAGGAGCAAAATACGCAGCTTCTCTGTATTCTTCTGCAGGAGCAAATGGATACTCAAAGTGAGGATAAAAAACGACAACGTGGAGATGAGAAGCCCCACAGCGAGCACAATAACGAGACTAATGGTTAGGAGGTAGTTTGCTTTGTTCCTATTCATTTTATCTCCTGCCACCTCATAATTATGTGCATTGAGGTATTGCTCCACCTTTGCATCCCCGGGCTGAGAGACCTCTAGGATTATTCGGCTTACTTCGTTTACAGAAGAGTATGTCCCCAACTGCCTACTACTCCACTCCATAAAGCTCTCCGGCACTATTATTGTGTTGATGCGACTAGAAAAACCGACAATGTGTCCCGTAACGCTCAAGCTCTGCCCCTCACTCCCTGTCAGATAAAATTGAATCGGGATTAACCCCACCATTCCTTCGCTAACACGTGGCAAGCCTTGCGATGAGGCAAACCCAAAGTTGTAGAGAGCTAGATAATCTTTCGGGATGATAACCGGCACCTCTTGAGGCTGAACCGGATCGAAATGCCAAGCTGCCCCCTCTACATCGAGGAACTCCTCGGGCATGGATTCGAAAAACATTTGTGTCTCCAAGCCTCCCTGCCCCGGCTGAGCAACAACAGCTGTCACATTGTACCTAGAGGAGGAGAAGGTACCCAACTTACGCACCCAGGGCTGGGATGAGAGCTGCACTATCTCCTTGGATGCAAACACCCCGGTCTTGCTATTCCCCCTCGAGAAAAGGCCGCCTACGGCATCTAATCCCCCCACCTTTTTGGTGAGCACCAGATAATCCTTATTGATAAAGCTATCTTCGCTAGAGAAAACAGTGCGTACATCAGCATAGAATTGCAGCCCTATCATCACGATACATAGCCCTATCACATTAGCAAGAGCAAAGCCGATCAATTGTCCTGCACTTACGTTTTTACGCAAGAGCTTCCCTAATAGATTGCGGTTCATAGCTTGAGTGTATGCGTATAATCGAGGAGTAAGGGGTTACCAACAGAGGTGGATATAATAGCCGCACCCTGCTTCTTCGCCTCGTCCCGAACAAGCTCTGCAACGATCCTATTATTCTCCTCATCTAAGTGGCTCACAGGCTCATCCATCAGATAGAATTGGCATGCTTGGCAAAGTAGGCGTATGATGGCCACACGCTGCTGCTGCCCCACGGACAACTTACTTACAGGGCTATTCCATTTGTCTTTAAGCCCAAGGGTATCGAAAAGTCGAGCTATTTCCTCTTTGGACTTGTAATGGGTAAGTCGGTTTTTGAGGAATACATTGTCCGCCGCCGAGAGCTCCGGGAACAACGCCAAATCTTGGGGTAAATAGGCAATTTCTTCCCTTCTTATCCTGCACCAATCTTTCACGGTAAGGGAGTTTATATCCCTTCCATCAAAGAGAATCGAGCCCTTATAGTCGCGTCGGTAACCACAGATATAGGCACACAGCGACGACTTGCCGGCTCCGCTCTCTGCCGACACAAGATAGGAGACACCCTGCTTTAGGTCTAGCCCCGACTGAAGCCATACCTCCGACCGGAGTGGCGGCTCTGCCGAGAAGACACAAGGCAGGGTATCTTGTAAGGTAATTGTTTGCACTCTACTTATGATTGAAACATCCGCTTTACGAACCCTTCTAGGATATTATCCCCCTCGGCAGCATCATTGCGGAAGACGATAGTAGATTCGTGCGGAGAAGACATATGCACCATTAGGTACCCATCTAAGCTATACTCTGTAAATTGTTTTACAAGCGTGCTTAGAGAAGATTGGGAAGACAAATCAACGAATAGCCCCCCATAACTCCCCACAAAAGAGGCAATATACTTGTTCTCAAGAGCACTTTCTTTGGGTTGAATAAAAGGTGCATTTCGGTAGTACACATAGTTATTTAGAGCCCCATAGTAAGCACCATTGTCACTATTAAAGAAGTCTTCATCTAAGTGATACACTCCATTACTTTGCGAACTCTTCTCCTTAGTCATTTGGCACAAGAGGGTATCCAGATGCAGGAGAAGTTCGGCGCTATTCTTGCTCTGAGCGAGCAACATGTACTCAGGGGCAGAATCCCAATCCATAATTGAGCTTGGCAACTTTACACCTGCGGCTATTTCTCCCCCAAGGCGGCAAATAACCTGCTTCGCCAAGAGAGCCTCAGACTCCGATGCACTTGTAAGAGCCAATGCCTGGCACACTGCGTCTAAGGCTTTCTCTCCAAAAGACGAAACAGCAATAAGTGCGACATCCTTTGGGAAGTTGGCAAGAAGTTCCTTTGTCACCTTAACGTCACTCACAAAAGGACTGGTGTAGGGCTTCCCCTCCGGATCATAAAGTTTGATTTCGCTCCTGATCTCTTTTTTCTCAAAAGAGAGGGTGGCAATCACACGCATATCCTTTTGCTCTTTGAGCATGGGGAGCGCTTTCTCAAGATCCATGGTCTCAGGGGACTCTTCCTCAATGGCTTCTACCTCATCTTGCTCTACCCCCTCTTTAGAGAGTTCTTTCAAATCTTCTTCCCAGTCCCGCCAATCGATATCTTCGTCAGCTGCATAGTTGTGGTTAAAGTTCAGACCGCGAAGCTCGTTCAGATTAGTAAGGAGAGCATAATTCATATACATACCGGCATCCTTAGCATAGATATCGCTGATGTGCGGTATGGTATTAGCATTCTTCTCGGGCTTTATTTCTACATATTTCTTGACTGCCTCAAGAGGAGCCAAACCCATGTCATTCGAAAAAATCCAAACCTGTTTTTTATTACTTACTACGGTACAATTCTTATTAGAGGCAATCCAGTATCCTTCTTTCTCTTCACGCTTCCCGTCCAAGTCCAACTGAGAATAAGCCTCGCTAAACTGCTTAAAGTCTTTTACGAAAAAGGTGAAGGTAAGATTCTTTTCCGGAGTGATAAAGAAGAACAGATCGTGCAACTTTACAGACTTAACCAGATCCTTCAAAAGAATAAAGTTCTCATCTTCGGCAGCATCTTTCGGGATATACTTTTCAAAATTCCCCTTTTTGATCAAATCTGCTCCGTTGCAATAGCCCACAAATAGGCTCTCTTGAGGGATCGTCTCGAGTAATTTCTTAGCACCCTTGGGGCTACAAGAGGCAAGAAGTCCTACCACTAGCAACGTTGCCACAAGCCAAGTGTAACGAATTGTCTTCATCTCTATATCGTCTTTTAGTTTAAACTCCCAACCCATTATTGGCTGGCTCTTTCGGCAACAAAGGTATGTATATAATGGCATTTAGATGGACACTCCTCCCCATCCACCCACTAGACGAAAAACCACAGTCTGCTCTCCTTGAGTACTTTAAAGCTGATTTCCTAGGAGTTTTAGGCGAAGAACGAAAACAAAACAGCCCTAAACCTAGAAAGATTTAGGGCCGCACCGGATCGATGATTAGGGAGAGATTTTACTCCAAATCAGCCTCGGCCGTATGCGAAGACAGATCCTTAACCGTGAGAGTAAAGGAGAGGGAGGACTTTTCGGCAATACGCTCTGAGGTCAGTTTGTCGGGGAAAAGGTTACTTCCATACCCCAGAATTGTATTCAGATGGATGGCATATTCATTATTGCGCACTACTCCGTAACGCCCGAAGGAGTTCCACAAAGGCGCTTCTGTTTGCCCGAAATGGCGAATCGGGAGGAAGTAATAATTGTAGGACCGGTGATAGAATTGTATCTCATTAATGGTAAAGGAGGCTTTGCGAGCCGTGATCAAACCTTTCTTTTCCGAGTCTTTTAAACCCTGCTTCAAAGCCTCTAAAAATCCAGAAGGCATTCCATCTACTGGGTTATTATAGGCATCTACGTTTTTCAGCACCTCTTGCACAAGAGCAGAAAATGCGCTCTCCTTCATCACTCCTCCCTTATAACGGATCCACCCCTCGCCTGGGGCTAGCCCGTCTTTCAAGGCCTTTGGTACCACCTTTGCCCTTACAACAATATGAGGAACAAGGGAAACAAGATACTGATTAGGCGGGCAAGTCGTCTCCTTTACATATAGCTTCTTGTCGGATAGATCCGCACTATTGCGCTCCTTCCCTACGGGAGCATAAAACAATACCGGATTAGGGGCTACGCGATATTTCCCGATAAACTCAGTGGTCAGAGAGCCGGGAGCCTGATCCCTTAAAGCCTCATAACCGGGGCTATAAGCATAGTCTTGGGCAAGAGGCTGCTCCTCTCCCTCTAGTTTGGTCCGGCGGATTAAGTCAAACTCTTGAGAGAAATATATCGTACGAAAGCCGATTTCCTCATCCAGCAAGAGGACCTCACCATTTGCCACATGGGGTGTGCCGTAAGCGAAAACTCGAGCGAGCATCGGCTCCACCTCTAGCTGACAAGCCGTTTTCCCGCCAAGCCCCTCTATTGTTTCACTGAACTGGTCCTCTGAAACATGGCAGGGATCTGAGCTCACGGGAGACATGACAACGCTATGAACTTTACTCCCATCCACATCTGCCAGATAGGAAATATCGCCCTTGATAGCCTCCCGAAAATCTTTGAGTTGCGTATAGCCCTGTAACCTCTTTTCCAGCGCTTCTGTAGTATTGACAAAGGAGAGTATATAACATTCTTTACGTACAAGTTTGATCGGTGTGGGAGTAGCCATATTTCCCTCCACCCTCTTAATTCCGATCATTTTGCTCTCGGGACTATTCCCATCGAAGATGTAAAGAGAAAGGCGATAAACCTGACGGATAGGATCTTCACTCCCGTCGCGCAATACCCCTTGAGGGCAATCTAAGGAGAAAGAGAGGTAGGCGGAGTCTGCATCTGAGGGTGTAGTGCCTCCCTTATTGGGAGACGAAGTGTGGCAAGCCAACAACAATCCTCCCATCAAAAGAGCTCCAAATAAAAATTTTGCTGTGATTTTCATAAATACGATGTATTATATATTTGTGTGCAAAGTTACATCTATTTGCGACTAAAACAACCTAGACTAAATATCTTGATATAGGTACTTACCCCTATAAACACCTTATTTTCAGATACTATCTTCGGCTACAACTCCCTATAGGTTGCCTGACCAGACAAGACTCTCTCCGGAAGTACATTGTAATCCCCCGCTTGATTTTAAAGCTTGATCCAAAGAAATAGAGAGAAGACTCTCCTTCTTCTTTAGAAAATGGAATATAAAAAAGGAGGGCTTACTCTCTATGAAAGTAAATACCCTCCTATGGTATCGGGGCAAAAGCCATCTCAATCTATGTCACAAATATCTTGAATCCTCAATATCAGAAGGGGGAAGAAAGTCTCAAAGACAGCCTCCAGATTTTCCCTCTCCGGTGCAACACCACCTCGTCCCTCAATAGAGACATCGGGAGGATGCACCTCGACTAAGACTGAGAGCTATACTTAATGCTGATCCTTTATCTTTTCGATTTGACGTTTAAGAGCATCTACAGCCAAATCCACAGCCTCCTCAAAACTAGAAGCCTGCTTCTCTGCAAAAAGGTCGGGACCGGGTACTTCCAAACGAATCGAAGCCTCCTTATTCTTATCTTCGCCTCCCTTGGCAACCTTTAGCACCACCTCAGCTTTAACTACACCTCCATAGAGACGATCCAAACGATCGAGCTTCTTTTGTACAAACTCTTCTAATGCCGTAGTAGCGGTAAAATGTACTGATTGAATCCTAACTTCCATAATAGACTTCTTCTTTGATGCTCGTGGATGAGCGTTATACATCTGTTGCAACTCTGCTAGCGAAGTGTGTGTATATAGTACCGTTGTAGCCACGCTTTTATGCCCCAAAAGCTCCTTTACCGCCATTAGCTGCGCTCCATTGTTGAGCATAGCCGTGGCAAATGTATGCCTTAATACGTGAGGACCTCGACGTGCCAAACCTGGGATAGATTGCAACCGCTCGTGTACAATCTGATACACTACCTCTCCGCTAAGAGGTTGGTTACCCAAAGAAACAAAAAAAATCTGAGATAAGCCTACCTTTTGGTGCTTGAGTGCAAGATATTCTGAGATACGAGCGGCAAGACGATCTCCGAAGGGGATTATTCGCTCCTTCCGCCCCTTACCAAAAACGCGCAGCACCCTCGAAGACAAATCAACGCCCCCCTCCGAAAGCCCTACCAATTCACTTCTACGCATGCCCGTCTCGTAGAACATCTCTAGGATCAATTGATTCCGTAGAGCGACAAAATCGTCTTTGTCTACCTCTTGCGCATAAAGCAAGTTACGAATCTCTTGCTCCGAGAGCACCGCAGGCAACGGACTCTCTCCTCGAGGGCCACGCACGAGGCGAGCAGGACTCTGCTCTAACAGTCCGATCTTTACAAGGTACCGATAGTAACTCTTGAGGGAACTTAACTTGCGATGCACGGAACTTCTCTTCCGCCCCTGCTCTATTAGAGACGACAAGAAGCCTCGAATCAGGTCTCTATCCCCGTCGCTGGGTACAAACTCCTCACCCAGCACCTCCTCCACATACCGTACATACTGTTGCAAATCCAACTCGTATGCCGCAACTGTATGCTCCGACTGATTTCGTTCGTAGCGGAGGTAGCTAAGGAAACGTTCTATACTCAAATGAGGCATAAGCTCCTAAAAAAGAAACGTTGCTCCCCACACAAAAGAGGGAAGCAACGCTAAGTCACATACTAAAAAAGAGAGGCGAGGCAATTAAGTTTTAGCTCAACATGGCATCTTACAACTCGCCCTAGAGCTAAAGGTCAAAAGGCTCTGCCACCAAGAATCCCATTCAAGAAAGGATCGGAAGCATTCCTTCCCTCTCTTCCTCCAAGCTCTTAAGAGATAAGAGCCGGTAGTTCTTTGGAGCCTATGTTTATTGCTCTTCTGCCTGACGAAGTGCCTGCACGTAGATGGCTTTTTCCATCTTCTTGCGCTTCACTTCGGAGGGCTTAATGAAAGCCTGACGTCTTCTTAGCTCACGAACTGAACCAGTCTTGTCAAACTTCTTCTTGTAACGCTTCAACGCGCGCTCGATGTTATCACCCTCTTTGATTGGAACTATAATCATAGTCTACAATATTACTTTTATACTTCTATCTTATGTTGTTATTCTACTATCCTAAGTGCATAAGGGGTAGCGTCTTCTCAGGAGCCCCTCTCCATACACGCGACTGCAAAGGTAGATATAATTCCACAACCGACAAACATTTGCAGCCTATTTTATTAAGAAGAGAGGCCTCTTCCTCGTTTTTTACAGGCTTTTACTGGAATATATAGCGCAGGAGAAGCAGCACTGTAACAATAGCAAGCGTGAGGGAAATCTGACGCCATTGACCACTCAATAGCTTCACAAGGGTATAGCAAATCATCCCCAAAGCCATCCCCTCTGCGATGTTGTAGGTAAGCACCATCGTTATCATCGTAATGAATGCAGGTAGAGCTTCCGACACGTCTGTAAGATCAATCTTGGGTACAGCATCCAACATAAATACTCCTACCATAACCAAGGCTCCTGTGGTAGCCGCACTGGGCACTAATAAAAAGAGAGGAGCAAAAAAGAGAGCCAAGATGAAAAGAGCTGCCGTAGTAAAGGAAGTAAGCCCCGTGCGACCACCCTCTGCGATCCCCGATGCACTCTCCACAAAAGTTGTAACCGTGGAGGTGCCCAATACAGCGCCCACGCTCGTAGCAAGAGCATCGGCCATCATTGCCTGCTTGATGTGACGCACATTCCCCTTCTCATCCATCATCTCCGTTTTGGCAGCAGCCCCGATGAGGGTTCCCACCGTATTGAATATATCCATAAAGACAAGGGCAAAGATGGTGAGCGCCATGTCCATATTAAGGAGCGAACTGAAGTCAAATTTTAGGAAGGTAGGATCCAACGACTTGGGCATAGAGACCGGAATAAAACCATCAGGCAACTGAGTAACCCCCATAGGGATGCCTATAAGGGTGCAGATCAAGATTCCGTAAAAGAGGGCTCCACGCACCTTGAGGGCAATAAGTACACCACTTATCACAATCCCGATGCACGCTAAAATGGCGGTAGGAGTAAACTGCCCAAGGGTGACAAATGTAGCTTCGTTGGAGACGATTATACCTGCATTTTTCAGCCCGATAAAGGCAATAAACATACCAATCCCCGAAGAAATGGCATAGCGAAGATTGAGCGGGATACACTTTACAATCTGCTCTCGGATATTAAATGCCGTGAGAATGATAAAGATAATCCCCTCTACAAATACGGCAGCAAGGGCTGTTTCCCAACTATACCCCATCCCTTTTACGAGCGTAAAGGCAAAGAATGCATTGATACCCATGCTCGGAGCTTGGGCAAAAGGCAGCTTAGCAAGGAAAGCAATCAGGATAGTACCAATGGCAGAAGCAAGTGCCGTAGCTGTAAATACAGCCCCTTGATCCATCCCCGCTTGACTTAAAATGTCGGGGTTTACCGCCAAAATGTAACTCATCGTAAGGAAGGTGGTAAAACCAGCCATTAGCTCAGTACGACGATTGTGCCGAGAGGGGTCGAAACCCAATAACTTGTAGAAATTCATCAATCCGTAGGTTTACAAAGTCTATTTACGGCTGCAAAAGTACAAAGTTCTGCCCAGCACAGAAGCTTTTTTCGCCCAATTTTTCCTCCAAAACCAGGCAAGGAGGGCGCATATTTTACCCTAAATAAAAAATGGGGAGGGCAAAGATAGTGCCCTCCCCGCGTAAGATTAAAATTAGAGAATTGCCTTAGAGTAAAGTACGACTAGTACTAGAAAGTAACAGAAGCCGCAACACCTAGAGAAGTAATATGCTGAGGATTGACAGCAAAACCGGTGAAGGAGGAGTTGCGAAATAGGTAACTATAATCAATATAAGCCTTCACTCCCAAAGCGGCTCCTGAGGACAAAATATAATCATACTTGACAGCTTCTTGTAGGCCAATGCCCCACTTACTATTTGTAAAGGGAGTGACCGATCCCACACCAAAGGCAAAATTTGCAAGAACGGCTCCTGCATTCTGAACCCAAGAGACACGGTGGTTCCCCATCTTGTGCATACAGAGTTTCGTAGTCAATCCCCCATAAAAGCCTGAAAGCGAGGAGAGACTTGAGGGGTCATTTTCTGCCTTACGAGTATATTCCGAGAGGGCAACATACAAGCCCAACCAGTCTCCTCCCTCTTTTGCAAAGTGAGGAAAGAGCGAATACTGCACTCGAAACCCATCCAGCTGAGTATGCAATGCCGCAGTACGCCCAAGGCGATAGTCCGAATACAAAATTCCCCGTTCATAAGAGACGTCTACTACAGAGGTAAGCCATTTTGAGAGACCGCCACGCTGATCCTTCCCCTTCGTGCCTGCTGCATCTTGAGCAAAAAGGGTCGTAGCACTGAGCAAAAACACCCATGCAAATGCAATACAAAAAGCTCTACTTTTCATCTTCATTTCTCACTAAAGTCTAGGCCGTCACAGGCCGGACAACAAAACTAATTTCTAATAACAATCAAGCGAACGCCCTCGAATGGGTAGCTTTTCTGGATGAATATCTCCCCGATCTGAGCACGACGGACTAAAGTTAGAATTAAAAATTGGACTGACAAAAATTACAAATCCACAAAGTGACAAAATAGAGAGCATACAGCACAATGGAGAGATATATTTCTCCTAGTCTAAATCCCAAATAACTCCGCCAAATCCACCCAAATAGGCAAGGCTAATCCAATAGGAGGGCAAGGGAATTATTTTTCAAACCCTTCTCCTTTTCTGTGGTTACCCTCCTAGGAATAAAACCTCTACTTTCGCCCTTAAAGAGGGCAAGGAGAGTCAAAAAGAAAGAAATCTAGATATTTTTCTTACCAAACGCTTGTACATGTCAAATTTTATCGTACATTTGCACCGTGGTTTATTCATAATAGTATTGGATTTAGGTTTAACAAGACGAAAGAACCCCGCTGGGAAGCAGGGTTCTTTTTTTATGTAAAGTTGGAAGAGGAAGGCCCTAAATCTCCTAAGAGACAAAGCAATAGAATAGCAAAGGGATTCTCGGGAATCCCTCCAAAAGCAGGAAAGACTCTTTCCCTATCTCTCTATAATAAAGGGGAATACACCCTCATCTACACGCAAAAAGTAGCTCCCAATAGGTAGGTGAGATAGGGGCAACTTTAGCCTCCCCGATGCTCCCGTCAGCTCTTTTTGTACGCACTCTCCTGATGCATTATAGAGGTATAACCAAGTATTTGGAGATAGATTCTCTACCAAAAGATACTCTCCGGCGGGATTCGGATAGAGAGCAACAGAATGTTGCGGAGTAGGCTCTAGAGCCATAGGAGAGCCCTCAAAATCTTCTGTAATCTCCCTTCCTTGGGCATCTACACCGGTCACGACACGCACTTCCCATCCTGCAGTACGCGCCTTGTCAACTAGGGCTTTAGGACAAACATTATACTCCGGCACTTCTGCCCGAGTAGTAAAAGGAGTAAAAACTCTCGGGGACTGCTCAGGGCTGCTCTTAACCAAACGCTCAACAAGTTGCTCCATGCGCTCCAAAGACAATCTATTGCCATAGCAAGAGAGCTTCTGTAGATTCGCTCTATCACTCAAGAGGATAGCGGATAGCTGATTGCGGTCGCACTGTAATTCTTTGAGCCAAAGGGACGTCAGATCAAGCTCCGTTAGTGCATTGCGTCCACAGCGCAAAACCTCCAGGTTTTCGCAACGATTAACACTAAGATGGGTCAATTGGTTGTTGCTACAGTCGACCCTATTGATATAGGTAAAGCGGCTTAAATCGAGAGAAGAAATGCCCAGTCCAAAGCAATAAAGCGAGCGCAATCGCCCATGGGGTAGCTTGTTTTCGTCAAAATCGCGAAGGGGATTATCCCCAATGGAGAGGTGTAGTAAAGAGCGAAGAGGGCGAAGATCTCCCATAGATTTCAGCTTATTCCCATGGATGTAGAGCATCTCTAATTTGGGGAACTTGCTGCAATCAAACTCCTCTAGCCCCAAGCGATCGCACGTAAGTTGGAGCAAGGGCAGAGAGCTATAGGCGTAGAGATTGAAGTCTTGGTCAAAGGGATTCCCCCCTATCCCCAGGGCTGCGACTTTAGGATTTGCCGAGAGATCCAACTTCTTTAGCTTCAGATCCGAAGCCGAGAGCGAAGTGAGATTGGGCAGTCTCGATAAGTCTAACTCGGCTATGGGATTGGCGTCACAGAAGAGATAGGTAAGGCTGGTGTTCTTAGAAACATCAAGGGAGGTAATGTCATTGCCCGCACAGTTGAGCGTAAGAAGACGAGGCGCCTCCTGTAGATCAAGAGCCGCTACCTTAGGGGTATTCTCGCCCTTCGCTCTGTATGGGATGAAGAATTCTCGCAGAGAACCCACTAGAGAAAAAGACGTAGTGCCCGAGGGTAACTCCAACGAAACGGCTTGCTTACGATTCTTTTTCTCTCCTAACGTAAGTCTGCCCGAGGTGGGGGACTCAAGGGAGACTTGGTCTCCTTCGGAGATAGAAAAGTAAACTTTTTGATTCCCCTCTAGGGGCTGAGGGGATAGCGTTACGACGATTCGATCCGTAGCTCGTAAGGCCGAAGTTTGCCCCCAAAGGGGGAGTAAAAAAACAAAAGATAGTGCGCAAAGCAAGGCAAAGCGCACTACCCAAGCGTAGCATTTGTTCATTATTTGTTTGTGGAGTAAGGGTAAGGATTAGCTCTCTAGCATGGGAGATGAGGGCTGAACGAAGTCTACAAAACAGAGAGAGGCAAGCGCCGTTCCATACCGTTTGGTAATGGTAATACCCTCCGTGAGGAAGGTAAGCTCGCCGAGGTAGTACTGGCTGTAGGTTTTCTGATGCAGGTCGTTAATCACGCGGATAAGACGAGACTCAAGTTCCTCAATGCGGTAGCGTCCGTTTACTTCACATACAAGACCTCCCACTTTCTCATCAAAGTTTTCGTCTTTGTACATCCAAGCGTAGACAATTCCTGCCGATACAAACTCATCTTGATAGCCATGCGAAACGGACATAATCGTCTTCATTTCTGAGCCAAAGGGGGGCATATCCACTTCGTCCATAGTAGCAAGGCGAGCCGTTGCTGGTAGCACGGACGAATACGTCATGATATTATAGTCGGAGATACCGGCATCGTAGAGAGCCATATGGTAGCTACCGGCGTGGAGTTCGAGATCACTCTCTCCGCTCCCCTTGGTCACAAAAAAGGTGTTGGGGATGATGTTTCCAAAGATATTGCTCATTCTTCTTTTTCTTCTTCTCAGGGTTACTTACAATCTTTCTGGGTGCAAATGTACAACTTTTTCTAGGCTCTTAGCGACGACTACGCACTGCGGTAATGAGACTATCGGCTCGCGCCAGGGCTTCGGGGTCTTGGGCATCTATGTTATACTCCTCCGGGCGAGGTACTCTCAGCGTTGTACCGATGGGTACATTATCGGGATTGGAGATTTTCGCTTCATTAGCAAGATAGATATAAATCCAAAACTTCTTATTACCATAATGCTCTCGGGCATAATCGGCTAGGCGATCCCCCTTTTTGATCGTAATGTAGACCTCCTCAACAGCCTCGGGGGCTGGGGCAACTACCACCGAATCTGTGGGGGTAGGATCTGTACGATGAGGGGCGGCAGCCGTTTTTTCTCGACTGGGTTTAGACGAGGAGCGGAAAAGAAACCTCGCTCCCACAAAGTAGCCCCCTACAAGGAGTAGGCACAACAAGGGGAGAACAATCCAAAGCCATACCTTACGTTGCGAGTGGGGATGGCGAGGGATAGGAGGGGTAGGCTCCTCGGATGCACAGCACGCCTCCTCTTCTTCCTTAGGCGAAGGCTCCATAAACTTCTCTTCCGGGAGAGAGGGCAGCTCCGGGGGAAAGGTAGGCAAGGGGGATAGCTCTACCACCTCTTCTTGCTGAGGCAAAAGATCCCCTTCGGGCAAAAGAGGCTCCTCGTTCTCCGCCTCAGGGGCGACCTCCTCTATCTCTAGAAGGCTAGGAGATGGAGAGGATTCCTCAACCTCTTCGGCTGGGAAAGCTTGGCACACTGAGTAGACCGGAATTTTTGTCAGCTCCTCTTCCTGTTCAATAGCACGCTGAGGTAGATCGTCGAAAGCCCTGTCTTGGGGCAACGCAATGGGAGAAAAGGCGTCAAAAGGCTTATTGATACTCTGGAGGAGTCGCTCAGAGGGCGTAAATGTAAAAGCCAGCTCCTCTTGAGCCACGCCCTCAAATAGTCCAATTCCTTCCCAAAGGAAAGCATTGCCACTGTGCAAATGGTGCAACATCTGCTCGGTGAGAGCTTGATAAAAAGCATGTACACTCTTGGGGGATAGAGGGGAAGACTCTTGTAGTATCTCCTCGAGGTCGTCGGGGGCAGCACTTGAGGCTAAACCGGTCTCAAGGTGCAATCGGGGAGGAACGAGAAGCCGACTCCCAGAAGGCAAAAGAGCAACGTACTCCATTTCTTTACGCACGTGCCACGCCACGACCCCCGCTACAGAAACGGGAATGGCGGATGCAAGCCGATCCGAAACTATGCGCCCCAGAAGGCTCCACAGCTCTTCGCAACTCTCGTATTGCAACTCCGATCGCTCGGCAAGTTGACTAATCCATTGTAGGGTCTCTATCATAACTATCGGGACAATGGGGCTTGCGCCAATAAATCAAAGCCATCTACTCCTACGATAGGTAGGGGGTAATAATGCCCAACACGGAGAGAATGAGCCTGCTCTACAGGGATAAGCACCTCGGGATCCACCTCAGGAGAATCGTATTGCGTGCGCCCCACGACAAACTCCTCCTCCCTGCGATCAATAAGCACCTCCTGAGTAGTCCCTACCAAGCTACGGCTATACGCCTCGGCAATAGGCTCCTGCAGTGTCATAAGTTGCTCCAGACGCTCCATTTTCACCTCCTCGGGTATCTCGTCTTGATAGTGCTTATAAGCATACGTCCCAACCTCGTGACTATAGGCAAAGGCACCCATGCGCTCAAACTGCCTGCGCTCTATAAACTCGCATAGGGCTCGAAAGTCTTGCTCCGTCTCCCCGGGATGCCCCACGATCAATGTGGTACGCAGCGCAATCCCCGGCACTTCTTTACGAATCTCATCAAGGAGCCGCTCTGTCTCGAGCTGGGTGATATTACGACGCATCTTTTGGAGCATATTGTCGGTTGCATGCTGCAGCGCAATATCCAAGTACTTACAGATATTATCTCGTTCCCTCATTATGGGGAGAATCTCTCGGGGGAACTGTGTAGGATAGGCATAGTGCAAACGAAGGCGACGCACCCCCGGGAGATCCGAAAGTCGCTCCAAAAGGGGAGCCAACAGCACCTTTCCTCCAAGATCCCGGCCGTACGAAGTAAGGTCTTGTGCGATCAATTGAAATTCGCTACAGCCCTCGTCTACAAGCGTTTTTACTTCATCTACAAGAGACTCTATGGTACGCGATTTTTGCCGCCCCGTGATAAGAGGGATAGCGCAGTAGGAGCAACCCCTATCACACCCCTCCGAAATCTTCACATAGGCGTAGTGTTTGGGGGTGGTTAGGAGGCGTGCCGTATCTGTCTCGGGGGCGAAGGAAGGACCTAGGTCGGCCACTAGATTTTTCCAATCGAACTTGCCGTAGAGAGCATCGATCTCGGGGATTTCGGCTTTAAGGTCACCACGGAATCGCTCACTCAAGCAACCCATTACAATCAATTTGCCAATGCGCCCCTCTTCTTTAGCACGCACAAAAGCGAGTATCGTATTGATAGATTCCTCCTGAGCCGCACCAATAAAGCCGCAGGTATTGATCACGACAATCTCCCCCGTTATGCGCTTGGGATCATGGCGAACCGAGTAGCCTGCCGCCGCAAAACGCCGCATCAAGAGCTCCGAATCCACAAGATTTTTGGAGCAACCGAGCGTAATTACGTTTACCTCGTTTCTTCTCATTCGCCAAAGAGCGAAGCTACAAACTCGTGCTTACGGAAGACCTGGAGGTCTTCGATTTTTTCCCCTAAGCCAATATACTTTACGGGGATATTGAACTGATCAGAAATCCCAATCACCACTCCACCCTTAGCCGTGCCATCGAGTTTGGTTACGGCAAGAGCATTCACCTCGGTAGCGGCGGTAAACTGGCGAGCTTGCTCAAAAGCATTCTGCCCCGTAGAGCCATCAAGCACCAACAATACCTCCTGAGGGGCATCGGGTACTACCTTCTGCATCACACGTTTTATCTTGGTAAGCTCATTCATCAGCCCCACTTTGTTGTGGAGGCGACCGGCTGTATCAATCAACACAACGTCGGCATCTTGTGCCACGGCACTAGCCACCGTATCATAGGCAACGCTGGCAGGGTCTGCCCCCATTTTCTGTTTGATCATGGGTACATCCACACGCTCTGCCCAGACGCTCAATTGGTCAATAGCCGCAGCGCGGAAGGTGTCGGCAGCACCAATTACCACCTTATGACCCGCTGCTTTGAACTGGTACGCGAGCTTGCCGATTGTCGTGGTTTTGCCTACGCCATTGACCCCTACCACCATTATTACATAGGGTTTACTCTCTGCCGGCAGCACAAAGCTATCTCCGTCTATGGTACCGCTCTCGGTAAGTAGAGCCTCTATCTCGCTACGCAAGATGCCGTTAAGCTCGGCGGTAGACACATACTTATCGCGAGCCACTCGCTCCTCTATACGCTTGATAATCTTGAGGGTGGTATCTACCCCAACATCGCTGGAGATGAGCACATCTTCGAGGTTGTCGAGTACTTCGTCATCAACCTTGCTCTTACCGGCAAGTGCACGAGATATCTTACCAAGTACCGAGTCTTTGGTCTTCTCAAGCCCTGTATCAAGTGTCTCTTTTTTCTTCTTAGAAAAGATTCCGAATAATCCCATATCTATCTAAATTTCTCTCTACTAAAACTATCCTCCGGCGTCAATCCATTCGCTCTTTGTAGTCCTGATAGTCGAAGCGACGTAGCAGCACCTCCTCACCATTAGCCTTTTGTAACACGAGGTCGGGATGCGCTACTCCATTAAACATATGGGTCTTAACCGTAGTATAATGGATCATATCCTCAAAGATAAGAGTATCTCCCACCTCCAAAGGCTTATCGAAACTCCAGTCTCCCAAGAAGTCGCCACTTAGGCAACTATTCCCCCCGAGTCGATAGGTAGGTAGCCCCTCCACAGGATCGTGGTGCGCACCTCGTATCACGGGTTTGTAGGGCATTTCCAAGCAATCCGGCATATGGCAAGTAAACGAAACATCGAGAATTGCCGTTTTAATACCGTCGTGCTCTACAATATCCAGCACGTGACTTTCTAAGAAACCGGTCTGCCAAGCAAATGCCGACCCCGGCTCCATGATAAGTTGTAGATGGGGGTGACGCTGACGGAATGCTTTGAGTACGGCAATCAGATGAGGTACGTTGTACTCTTTGTGGGTCATAAGATGACCACCGCCTAGGTTAAGCCAACGCGCTTCTGAGAGGGGCGAGGCAAAACGTTGCTCTATAATGGAGAGCAGTTTCTCTAGCTGGAAGCTATTCCCCTCGCACAAAACATGTACATGCAACCCCTCTATTCCCTCGGGGAGATGCAAGCCCAACTCCTCGGGCGAGAGCCCAAAACGCGAGCCGGGTAGAGCCGGATTATAGAGATCTGTCTCCACAGGCGAGTAACCGGGATTGATACGTAAGCCGTAAGAGACCTCCGAAGAAGGGGTATAGAATGCTCGGTACTGACTGAGGGAATTGAAAGTTATATGGCTACAACAACGCGTCCATTCTGCCCAATCTTGCGCCCGATAAGCCGGTGAGAAAGCATGTGCCTTACGCTCCAAGCCCTCATACCCCAGACGAGCTTCCCAGGGAGAACTGGCAGTACTACCAAAGCCGTATTCCCGAAAGATAGGGAAGAGCTTCCATAGAGCGAAGGCCTTAAAAGCGACAATAATCTCTACTTTGGCCTCGTCCGCTACCTTGCGAATAAGGCTCAAATTACGCCGAAGGAGCGGCTCCTCAACTACATAACGCGGATATACTTCCATGCTACAAAGATAGCTACTAATCTGCGACTAGCACCCTACGCCCCAGTGGATATACCGGAAACTCCCCTCAACAGGAGCGCGGCATCTCCGTTAGCAAAGGAGCACACACAGGCCTAGTTCCTCCTTCTTTCTCGCCAAATTCCGGCACGAAACCACCCTGTAATAGATCGAATTCTGCCCTATATTTCTCTCCTTTTCACTCGGCTTCCTTGTGCGTAACAGACTACAAAAAGCCCCCTTCGCCTCTAGAGGTAAAGGGGGCAGGCAATCCATAACTTTTGCGGCTTAGATATGCGCAAAAGAACATTCTTCGTTAGAGAAATCTCAGAATTTAATCATGAGTTTCTCCCTCATTTCTCAATCGAGTGAGACGTGCATTCATCGTTACATCCCCGTCATTTACTGGATCATAAGCAATCTTAGCACCAGCCTTTTGGAGAGCTCCATCTCCTCTCTTGAGCACAACGCGTACCCTATCTCCTTTTTTGAACTGATGGGTGACAACCGGGAAAACAAGGGTTTGTGACCAAATTTGCACCCCATCTTCAAAAGGAAGAGAAGAAGAGGCTATTGTAGACCAAGCTCCATTAGTTAGCTTTTTCTGAAGAAGGGCTACCACAGAAGTAGCCTTATCAGCATTGGACTTGAAATTAAAGCTCCCGGTAAACTCGTAGTAAGCCTCGGTAAGGATCTCTACCTCTTCAAAAGAATTACCATTCGGTATCACTTTTACATCCTTCTCATTATTCAGATAGACCTCATTAGTATTCCACCTTACCGTCATCCCTTTTGAGGCATTATTGAAGTCCACGAGGTCTTGATTGAGAATCTCGAACCTCCGCTTAGAAGCAAGTACAAAGTGAATCGGTTTCTTTAGCCGGCGTATCTCTGTTAGATTAGAAAAAGGCACCCACTCTTGTCCCGTCCAAACATAGACAAGGTTAGCTTGTACTTGCAGATCCCCAGTCCCGGCAGTCTGCGTATTGTACACCATCATTGCCTTCTTAGGAGAAGGTATCGTCTGGGCATCCCGTTTCCCCGTAAGAGCAACCTTGGGCAGTAAAAATCCCTTTTTCTTCCCATCGGGGAGATGCGAGACATCAAGGTCTAATGCAGACGAATGGGGAGTACGTGTCCCTACACCAACGGCACGATCCTCTTGCTGAGCATGGGCTGGGATTACCAGTAAGCTCAAACTCAAGGAAAGAAGGCTATAGTATAATTTATATCTCATCACTAAACAATTGACTAAGAGAGTTTCTGAATCTTGATCACCTTGGAGGTATTAGCCCCCCCCGAAGGGTTTATATTGGCAACCCAATCCGAGTTATTTACTCCGCCTGCACGGCCAGGTCTAGCTCCTTTCGTCCGCTTAACAACAGCACGGATTTTATCCCCTTTAGCAAACTTTACCACCATAGGGGAGATCACCATATGACGGCTATTTAAGACCGTATTGTTACCCCAAGCAGAGACACAGCGCGCAATGTTTTTCCATGCTCCTCCCGCCTGAGCAGACTTCCGTTGGATGATAAACTCTAGATTAGTACTTGCATTAAGGTTACTCATAGTGGGATTATAGCCAATGATCCCGGATATTTCATAGTCACCGGCATTTAGAATCTCGAAAGTATCTTCGGCATCATGAAACCGAACATTATTCCCCGTATTAAGAGTGATATTATCAACGATCTCGACTACATTATTATCCTTCTTAACCTCAGACTTCTCTTCATAAGTCAGGGGGACCTCATCATTCTCGTAGTATAAAGAGGGACGATGGTTTTTCGAAGCCACGTTCTGATAGTCGCCTTGCAAGATAAAAAAGACTTGGGGCAGGAGCTCGCGGATCACAATGTCTATATTGGTCATATCAAGCCACTTTGTCCCATCCCAAAAGTAGAACATATCGTGCTCAACTTGATTAACCCCAGTACCGCGATCTTCCAGGTTATAGACAACCAAGCCTACGGCAGGGTTGGGAATGGTTGTACGGTCAGTCTTACTCGTAAGTTGCACGCGAGGGAGCAACATCCCCTTCTTCCCATTAGCAGGGAGAGCAGAGACATCCACATCCAAGGCGGCAGAAGCATCAGGAGCTTTGGTAAAAACACCTACGGACTGGGCAAAACCTCGCCCTGAGAATGGAAGCATCATCAAAAGCGACGCAACCCAAAAGGGTCTACTTCTTTTCATACGCATATTTCTATCTCTCTTCTCTTAAAGATTAAAGTCTAACAAGAGAGCCCGAAAGCCCCTTGCAACGGGATGATTCGAATCAGGTCCTGTATAGGGGTTATACTTCCCGGCACCCTGACTACTACTCTTATAGGGAGACTGTATCACAAGACGTATCTTATCCCCTTTAAAGAGGCGAACAGAAACCGAATTGATCGTCGCTGTCTTCACAAAACCACCGGCATCGTATCCCCAAGCAGCACGCACCACTACGAGGTCTTTCCAAACATTACCTTCTTGTCTCTGAATCTTCAGATTAAGAAATGCCCTCTTCGCATAAGATACCCCAGGTTTCCCTGGTACATTTCCTTTTTCCTCTGTAGAGCGAGGATTGTAGTGAACAAAGGCACTCATGTCATAAGTTCCTGTCACATTGACCTGAAAATTCTCGTTGCTTAACTTGGTAAATATATCTCCTCTATTAAGCACAGGAGTTTCTACAAACTTGAGAGGAAGGTCAGGTCCATTTACGGGAGAATTGCTCCAAGAAGGATTCAATTGCTCAGTTGTAAACTCCTGCTTAGTCTTACCCTCAATATAAAACTCTCGAGGGATAACGGCTTCGTATACAAGAGGGGTGTACACCATACGCTCCCAGCGATCTCCCAACCAATAGTAATAGTTATCGGTATAGACGTGCCCTTGGCTAAAGTTGTATGTATCCTTGGTATTGTACACAAGCATTGCCTTTGCCTTATCTTCCGTACCCGTAGCGATGGGTACAGTGGTCTTATCCTTTTGGTTTTTAAGCTCCAGACGAGGAGGAAGGAAGCCCTTCTTCGTAGAGCTTCCCGGGGTATCGGCTTTTACCTCCATTATGGCAGAAGGGTCTACGGTAGAAGTCCCGGTATTGATCCCCACACTATTGGTATTTTGTGCAAAGAGAGAGAAGGCTAGAGACTGAAGCAATAGGATAACCGACAGCCTCGCCACTCCCCTTGAGGTGAAATTAAAAATCGTATTCTGACTCATGTTATGTTCCATCAAGATTAGGGTAACAACACTTTTGCAATTGTAGAAGTCTGGTTATTAACCACCTTCACCACATAGGTTCCGGGGAGAGGCAAAGAGTATTCCTTTCCCGAACGGGCAGGAACCTCAGCCTGTAGCACCAAGGCTCCTGTAGCATCGAAGACAAGCACCTTAGAGTCGAGAGCCGTAGCATTGTCTACCAACACTCTCGTATCCCCTAGCCCTACTACACGAATAGGCTCGGTGGCAGGAGAGAGGCTATCTTCCCCCTCAGTTACAAGATCGAAACGATGCTTATCTAGAGACCTAGTAGTAACAAAGGTGTACGAACTGGTCTGCCCCACGGGGGTAAGCGTACCCGTCACACGGTCTCTAAGACATAGCGAAGGATAACGCCTCTGTAGCTCGGGGCTAACGCGGAACGAAAGCGTATAAGCTCCATCTTTGGGTGCCTCAAATCCGATTGGCAAGCCCTCTATCTGTGCTGAGGTTGCTACCTGCAGAGGCCCCTCCGACGAGATCACATAGAGCTGCGGATGGTCTCCGACCAAGATCTTGCTACCATCCCATCCATTATCGAATCCGGCTGTCGTACCCTCCTTGCGGAATACGAACAAGCGGTCTGCACCCTCATTAGATGCTACATCTATATGTAAGAACTCTCTCACGTCCTCTTCGTCTCCGGCTCTAAGCGCCTCAGAAGCCTTCTCTTTTACAATTCCGGAGTAGGGCATGAAGAGGGAAGCCTTTGCCGTTCCCTTATTGCAGATCATAAAGCCTTGTAGGGAGGGGATCTCACGAGGTAGCCCCCCAGTTCCGGCAAGATTCTTCGGAACAGAAAGGTAAGTTCCTACCAGCGTTGAGCTCTCGTCTTGATTGTGTGCAAGCCACTCTATACGGCTTCCCGTATTGTATAGGAAGACCGTCTGCTCTAGCCCCGTGCCAAACTCCATTGAAGGGATGGCATACGATGCGGTATAACTATTGGCAAACGAATTGAATGCGCCATACAAGACGCCTGTTGCCTTAGCCGCTACCTCTAGATTATTGGGAGCCTCAAGATTGAGTTTCCCTCTAAAGATATAGGTTGCCGGTACCGGCTGCGTCACTTCATAGCCATGGAAGGGAGTCAAGATATCTGTAGGCCGGGTAGCCACCCACTTCTCGTCGTACTCATCGTTTTTACTTTGGTTATACTTACGCACGATGGCAGATGAGGGGAAAGCTTTCTCGACAGATCCTCCCATTATGGGCGTACCAAAGTATTGCCATTTGGCGTGCTGCTTATCAAAGTTCCCGTCGTAGCCCTTAGTGTAAAACTCTACGGTTACAAACAAATCTTTATTCTTCGCAGGAGCATCGAAAAATAATGCTCCATTTGGTTTTTCGGGGATGGACTTCAACAAAAATCTGTAGGCAGGATCGGCAGTGCCATAGGAAGAAGTAGTTGCCTTATCTACCTCCACCTTATCTTTTACGCGCAAAGAAGAACCTGCGCTAACAACAACTCCCTTACCCGATTCGCTCTTATTTATAAGATTAGTGACAACTCGATCTTCTCCCGGAGCCACATGTAAATTCCGTAGGGCGGGGTTACCATTGTTATTAACCTTGGTAGCGAACTCCACTTCTTCGACCTTTGCGCCATCCGATTTCAGCGTCTTAGGCACATAGTTCCCGGTCCAGTTTTCGGCCTTAGACCACGTATTATCAGTACCACCATACCACAGGTTGTACTTTAGAGATAGGGTATTACTTCTATAGATAGGCTCGCTATTGTTGTATTTATCGGCAATGCGAGTGTACAACTCTTCAGAGTCAGAATGCCCATGGCGTGTCTTGATATGCTCATCACCGGTAGCTGTAAAAGCCCCTGTAAGACGCTCAAAACTATCGAAGTGGGGGAAGGCTTCTGTACTCATTGCAACAAACAAATTCCCCCTCACATTACGAAGGAAACGAGTCTTCCCATTCACCACCTCATAGTCCACATCTTCTTGGAGACGTGTGTACCTATCGGTTGCAGCATTATCTTCCACATACCAAGTATACTTCGTCGTCTTTTGAGAAGTAGCGACCCCCTTTGCACGAAACTCAGGGGAGAGGTCGATCCAATCTTTCCCCACAGTAAGCTCCCTTTGTGGTAGCACATAGCGCTCTTGCAAGTCGTAGTGATAGGCACTTGTAGGAGTGCCGTTGGGGAGAGCCGGAAGCGTTGAAATCTTGAATTTATTCACCCTCAAGTCTATATTGCTATAGACGTTCTGGGGGAGAGTGAGAGGACCTGTAAATAGGTTCTTACTCAAATCCAAATCTGTAAGAAGGCTTAGGCCATTCAAATCCAGAGTAGACAAGAGGTTAGAAGAGGCATTGAGCTTCACCAACTTCGTGTTCAGCTTCACATCCAACGTCTTGTAGTAGTTGTTCGGAACGGATAGGGTTTTAAGCTCTCTATTCGTCTTAAAATCACTCCCTTCGCTGCCCTGCTTCCCCAATAGATTTTTATCCAAATGGAGGTGTTGCAGGATAGATGCTGCGCTGGTTACCGCCTTTGTGATAGACTGATCTACCGCCTTTACCGTCCAAAGTCCATTCTCCCCGGTAATCTTAACAACCCTATCAGAAGGCACTTTCACAACAAAAGTCTCTTCCTGTACAAGGTTTATCATCTGTCGATTTCCATTCCCATTCCAGTCTATAAAGACAATGGGGTACTGTGGACGTCCCGTTGTCATATCGGGAGCCAACGTGAAGGAAAAGTCCTGACCTCCAGCCTTAGTCGTCGTAAACTCTACTAACTGGGTCGTGTTGTGAAAGTTGGGATAAGGGGCACCCTGTGCCCTTACCTCAGTCACAAACAATACCAAGCTTAATAGGAGTAGTATATATTTCTTCATAGAAGACAATACGCTATTTTCGTTCTATTTAGTTGTAACTCAAACCCGTTATAAGACTCTTTCTTATGGGTATATCTTCACAGGAAGAGTTACGGTCATCTTGTAGTGCCGCCCACGTACAATCTTTCCGTAATTGACATTATCGTACGGCTCATGCACTACTACATAGTATTCGTGCAAATTATTTCCAGCCTCCCAAGGGGTCTTTACCTGAACCCCAATATAGGTACGATTATTGATATCAGAGGGATCGTGCTCCGGCAAATAACAGACTCCTCTCTTCTCTTCACCGAGCTGGAAAGTCTTATAATCGGTAGCGGGACATGTGTAGTAAGTCTTCACCCCTCCTAAAGAGAAGGTGGGAGGCACTTTGGCAATCCACACTTTCGTAACTTCCCTTGGCGGCCATGCCGCCCTAAGCTCCGGTCCCGGAGTGGAAGAGCGAGGCTCGTCTAAAAAGCGAATCTTATACGAAAGTTTGGCATACGTAGGAGCAAGAGAAATAGAAGGCACTGCCTCTACACCATCTTTTAGAGATAGCGACCCTACATATAGCTTTGGCTCTGTTTTTCCATTGGCGCCAAAGTAGTCTACTGTCCTAAGTTCCTTTTGATTAAACTCTGTAGCCTGCAGTGCGCCCAAATTTTCTCGCTCCCCTGCAACAAAGAACAATGTTTGTTTTTCATTACTTGGGAGGGTGAAACGAACCTTATTCTGCTGTACAGTAACCTCTCGGTTATACCGATGAGCAGAAGATATAACGCGTAACTTGCTGATCTCTCCCGCACGAAGCTCTCCATCAACAGACGAAGCATTCACCGAAGCAGTAAGAGCATCTTGAGGGTTCTTTGCATCACGATCGGTACAAGCCCCCAAGCTCCCTACTATAAGCATTGCAGCGAATAGTCTTACGATATTCTTAGTATACTTACTCATATGGGATCAACAATTAATTATAAATTTTGCTTGTGCCCTCTCCCGACAAATCAACCTCAGACCATCCCGCCACAGAGATGGTGGGAGAAAGCTCCACAGGCTTTGCAGCATCTCCGGAGCCGGCAGATAAGATCTGGGCATCTAGGATATAGTGCGTATTACGTTTGACCTGACGGGGCAAGATCACTCTATAGTAATAGTATCCCTTATGAGCCGGGTATATATCTCCCCCTGCAGGAGGCGGATACTTCCCTTCCGGATCATCCGCATGAGACTCCGGCACTTCTGCATAAAGGGCAAGGTAGAGATAAGGAGGCACATTGGCCTTTTCCATCCCTTGATTATACTCATTGATATAAGCCGATACTACAAAGGGACCTTCTCGAGGTGTAGTCAAAGGAGCAAACTCCCACATATATTGATTCCCGGCAACAAGGGGTGTTGTGGCCGTAGCAGGGTTGTCATTGTAACGTACGCTGCGCTTGGAGGGATCCAACAAGAGGTTGGCATGCTCCACAACATGGGTTCGCTTTGCTACATCCCGAAACTGATAAAAAGAACGCTCCGAGGGAACTGTGCGCCTAGCATCTAGGGGTTTCCATTGCAGATTCAGCTTTACCGTAATCTTGGCAACCGCCCTTCTAAGTACAACCTGAGCCTTACGATCCACTTTCGTAAAAGTGTGTACGACCTCCCCCTGCATCAAGAGGAGCGGTGCAATTATCTGAGAGTTTTCGCTGGCAGATTCGTAGTAAATCTGTTTGGTTGCATCCGAGAAGTCTCCAAACTTCTGTACGGCACGCAACTTCGTCTCGAGAGCTCCTTTTCCCTTATAGTTGGCGATAACAACCACCTTTTTGAGTCCTACCTCCTCCGGCGAGAGCGGGAACAACATGGTCTGACCATCTTCCCACTTTGTGGGATCGGCAAGCCCCGTAGCTGTAGCATCATACTCATAGATCTTATTATTCCAAAGCCTCTGCTGACCGGTCGTCTCAAAAAATAGGACCATAACATTGTCTATTTTCGTCTCTTCGGCGGTCGCTGTGCCCTGTCTCATGAGTTGAGAATCCTCCACTTTGAGGGCGAGGCCCAGACGGCTGTTGGACTGCAAATCGTCTTCCCCTTGGTGGCTACATGCCACTGAAGTAAGAAGCAAAATGCTCCAAGACAACCAGTATAGTGTGTGAGAAAAGAATCTTTTCATCTTTGTAGTGGTTAAATATACACTCCTCAAAACTCTGTTTCTATTATGGCAGAGCGGCCGCTCACCTTGTAAAGGACCCTGAGCGAATTGCCTGTTGGAGCGGTGTGTAGTGTGTACTCTCTGAAGGCGCCGTAATCCGTTTCTGTAAACGAAACCTTGTTCGTGGAGTTGTTGATCTTTGCGCCATTGAGAGGCTCAAGGATTACCTCGTGCCCTCTGGGGACAGGAGCCTTAGAGGTGTACAAGCGAAGCTTTATGTCCGAGTTCGGTTTAATCTTGGATGCACACCAGAGATTAAAGTATTCGCCAACATAGTCCCAAGAGGTCTCCACCTTCCAATCTTCAATAGAGATACCTACAGCGATATCACTCCAGTCCTTAAGGTTGAGTACATAGTTATGGTGATGGTTACGTCGAAAGTGATAACTATCTTGCTCTCCCAACTTGATTATCCTTGTCTGCTCTTCGGAGGCTCCCTCTTGGCGGATCTTTAGAGCAAGCTGGAGAGGCTGCGTGCCTGTATACTCGGGGATATAACGAGATTGCACGACACCGAAAGCGATCTTTTGGGGAGTACCCGTTGTCTGGAAAGTATGTTGTACATTCAAAGCTCCGGCATAAGCGGGATGAGAGGGCTCCGAAAAGAGAAAACTTTTTGAGGAGACCTTAGACAGGCCCATTTCGCTTACATATAATTTTTTTCGTTCGGCGGGGCTCCCTTGAGGCCTGCGAATCTCTATGGACAACTTTGCGACTACCCTATCAAGCTCTGCCTTTAGGACAAAAGGATTTGCCAGTGTATGCCCCTTCGGGATCTGACAATTTTCCTTCCGAGCGGTCATAAGCAATCCCTTTTTAGTAGCTTGGGAGGGAGAGAATTCTTTTTTGAAGTCACACTGCAGATCACGCACTTCACTCTCTGTACTTAGAGCGTTGAAAACACTTGGCGAGACCCCGGTGCAGTAAGACTCATTGGCGATTATATAAACATTGTAGAAGCCCGGCAAGATACGGGTAGGAAGGCTCCGATTGGAATATCCATTGTTATTAGAGCCAATACCCGATGTCGGGAAATCTAACTTACTATTGAAAACGACTGCCCCTGTCGCAGACTTACAAAGGATGAGACGTACCTCAGACACATAGTCTTCGTCATTTGTATTTATAGTCCCTCCAGCTCTAAGATCTGTACCCGTACCCGTCTCTGTCATCTGAAGACTTACAGAAAGCAGGGTACTATCAGAAGCCTGCGTCCCATTGGGATCAATGGGAGAGACATTGCCTCCAGTCCCCTTGGTTTCGCACGAAACTAGGAGCAAACCTCCCAGTGCGAAAGAAGAGAGCAGACTGGCAAAACCTCTGATGAGAGACAAATATGACTTATTTATCATTGTTATATCCTTTATCAAATACCACGGCAATACAACTCTATGCGTGTGTATGGCAAGGGTGAATGCTATTCCCCGGAGGCTTATCCGGGATTTTTGTTATCTATTTTGGTTATCCTTATACTACAATACTATAGGAGTGGACAAGCCAATCATTAATCCAAATCTCAACAATCTGATAGGTATTTTCGGGGCAATCGCAATGATGTGCAACAAGCCTTACCTTGAAGTCGTTGAGACAACGGAGGTTGATATTCTCCGCATAGTTACTAGAGAGAATTACCCCTACGAGGTCTGTTCGGAACATCTCCACGCCCTTCGCTTTATTGGTCACGATGAGGGTATTTTTATGCCCGCTCTCCAGTTTTAGTGTTGTGAAATCGGCACGACAAGTACTATCCCCTACTACTTTGGTCACTCCCGGATAGAAGGTGGAATCTGCATTTGCAACTCGCCCATTTACACGATAGGTGCCATTGCTGGAGGCAATCTCTATCTTATACTCTTCCGGACTGGGTACACCTTCGACAATGACAGCAATACGATTGGTATACTCTCTTAGGTTTACAGAAGTCTCTGTGTAGCGCTCGTAGTTCGTTGTATTCCGCTCTACTTGCACAACGGGGCTCTCTCCATACCAAAGCGTTGTCTCTCGGAGATCTTCACCCCACTTGCCTGTTTGTCGCAAGCGGAAAAGTATATTTTGCTTCGTGGTCTTGCCAACTTCCACGGTACCAATATCATAGTAGTGGTCGCCAAGGTTTCCCCACGATAAGACAGAATACAATCCGGGTCTTTCTACCGGGATAGAATACTCATAGGCCTCAGACAGACGTACATTATCCACAACATGGGAGCTATAGAGCACATCGTTTTTGTCAAATGCGTAGATATTCAGCCGAGTCACCCCCTGGGGATAGGATTTTTGATCTGCACATTCTGTTTTAGAATAGAATCCTACCTTTATTGCTTGAGGGCAATCCTCAAAGTTTTCATATATCCATTTGTCACAAGAGGTCAGCCCCAGCAAAGTAAACAGCACGAGGGGTAGGCCTCCCAACAGCTTATAAATACTCTTCATTACTACATTGATAAGAGTTAGAAAGTGGGAGAGGGGATTTCCTTGGAGAGAGTGCATGAGAAGTCTCTTGTACTTCTCCTTAGGAGGGACCTCTCTCCCACAGACTTAATTCGTAGTTTGGTTCTCTCTCACGCTTCTTGCCCCACAAGGGCATTCGTGTGATTAGAGCCCATAGATTTAGAGATCGATATTGTAGTTATGCCACGTCCAAGGAGTGATGGTAATGGTTGCTACCATAAAGGTCTTTTCAGTTGGCAGAGGCTCTTCCGGTTTGGGAGTATCTGGATCATCTGGGTCTGGTTTATCAGGATGATTTGGATCAGGATCCGGAATAAGAGGATTACCAGAAAGACCGATGTTTTGGAAAGAGCTGATGTTTACGTTGTAGATGTTGTTACGATATACAGGAGACATCGCCCACTTGGTCATATTAACTTCATTAGGATTAACCCAGAGGAAGTAGAATACCATACCCTTCTTGTAGGTTACAATCTTGCGGTCATTGTTACCGGCAGTCTTAGCTGCCTGCTCTGAGCTATAGAATTTCTGAGTAGCAAGACCATAGAAAAGGTCCCCATTAGGAGCCATAAGAGCCTTTTCCCCATCTGCCCACATATCGTTAGCAGGGCTAAACTTACCCTTAACTAATACGTAAGTAGTATTCCCCTTGCGGTAACCCGAGGTCATAGGATCTGAAGAATCTGTAGCCTTCTTATGGGTGGTTTCAGAGATATACTTGTACTCTACAGAGGCAACCTCAGGAAGTCCGTAAGAAGTAATACGCTTAACGCCAAGGAATTTATCATCACCACTAATCTGCGTATAGTCATATTTGTTAGGAGCTTCCGTAGTGTAATCAGTGCTGCTAGTAATCCAGTCGTAGCTAGGACTCTGACGATCATCCCTCTGGAGGAGGAAGAACTTCTTTTCATATTGAGCTACTGACCACTTAAGATCACTAATCTCTCCAAAAACCTTCGTACTGCCATTAGGGAGAGTCGCCTTTATCTCATATACCCCAGCGGACTTCTCTGCAGCTGTAGTTGTCACAGAGACACGAGCGGCTGCACGAGTAAGGACAATGGGTACATTATTAAGATCGGGGGCATTGAGAGCCGAAACATTGGGCTTAATATCCTGTGTAACAGGCTTCCCTGTCATCACGATCACGTCCTTATTGCTCTCCAAAGAAGCGATAGGATTTGTTCCAAACGCCTCGTAAGCTTTCTCATAAGCTGTTTTGAAATCTGCTTTATTAGCAGCAGCATCAAGATCAGCCTTAATGGGATTGGTAATGTTGATTACAGCGTATACAGTCTTATTCCCACTCTTTGTACGGAATGGAGTCATCGTCACCTTACCGGTTGCACCATCAAGATGCAGATTCTCTTCTGTAAAGTGATGGGCTTCGGGTTGGTCTGTGGGCTTAGCTTCATCAATAATATAAAGAGTTAGGGTCTTAATATGATCAACACCCTTGTAAGCATCCCCCTCCTTGTTGTAATTATCATCTTCTCCGGCACGGAGGCTTGCGGGGAGAGAGAGAGAGATGGTAGAGTAGGTATCATACCCTTTCTCTCGAGCGAGGTCATCCTCATTTTTGTTATTGCACGCAGAAAGCCCTAGGACTAAGGCTGCTCCGGCAAAAATCCATTTACTCAAAAATTTCTGTTTCATTTTGTTCTGAATTATATTAGTAATCAATTTATTATACCCGAGTATCCAAAGTTGTCGCAGATTTAGAAGACAGGGCAAGAATCATCGAGAAAAAGACGAAAACGGAGAGCCTCACCAAATAAAGCATCTCTGTTTTGGGCAAACACCTCAAAGAGACTTCAAGACAAAATCTTCAGACCATAGTCCTCAGCAAAATCTTGAGTCTGGAAGGCTAGTTATGCACTTTTTCTCCGAACAAAACCCCATCTACGACATAGTTCTGTATATACCGCTGTATACACTTCAACGCACAAAGATAAAAAGAATCTCGACGTAAGCACTCTTTTTCCCATTCAAAATACACCTCCCAAGATTGGGCATTACATAAAATATAGAAACAAGACGGTGGAAAAAGGCAAAATAGGGGTCTATATTAACAAAGAAATAGGGGTAGAAAAATACGAAACGCATATAGCCTAGATATAAAGGAAAACGCATTCACTAAAATTTTTCATACAATATTTTTTACTCCAACGAGCAAATTTCTCCTCCCAGATAGAGAGGGAAGAGAAATCCTCCCACAGAAAAAGAAGAATCGAGAATCTAAGAAGAGATGTAAATCCCCTTCCTTTTTATCGTGAGAATCTCTTCTGAAGAAGAAAAGAAGAAAGACCTGAGAAGGGCAAGGAGAAGCGGCATCCACCTCTTGCAATGGGTACACCTATTATATATGGATCCTCTTTTTAATTATGGAGGAGAGGGGGGGGGATCAGGGGCGCAACATCAGAAGAAGGGCGAGAAAACAGAAAAGCGGCTCCCACCCATACAGGTAAGAACCGCTTCTTTCTTCCTCCTTAAGAGGGAGGGAAGGGATTATTTTGAGGTGAGAGCCACCGTATCAAGGGCAATCATGAGCTCCTCGTCGGTAGGAATTACCACTACCTTTACCTTGCTCTCTTTCGTAGAAAGCAGAGCTTCGTCTCCATGTATCTTCGCATTGAGTGTCTTATCAATCTCAATACCCATATACTGCATATCTTCGCAAACGTACTCTCGTGTGGTGGTCTGATTTTCGCCAACTCCTCCCGTAAAGATGAGAAGGTCCAAACCTCCCATAGCGGCGGTAAAGGCTCCTACATACTTCTTGATGCGGTAGTCGTACATCTCCAACGCGAGTTTGGCACGCTCGTTACCTTGAGAGATAGCCTCTTCTATTTCGCGCATATCGCTAGAGACTCCACTCACGCCGAGTACCCCACTCTTCTTATTGATTACCTCGGAGAGCTGTGCCATAGACAAACCCTCTTTCTCTCCAATGAAAACAAGCGCACCGGGGTCTACATCCCCTACACGAGTACCCATCATAAGCCCCTCTGTAGGGGTAAGTCCCATGGTGGTATCGATGCACTTGCCCTCTTTGATAGCGCACATAGAGGCACCATTACCGATATGAGCCGTGATAATACGAGCCTTGTTGTAGTCAAGTCCTAAGAACTCACAGGCACGCTTACTTACGAAGCGGTGGCTTGTTCCGTGGAAGCCATAGCGGCGCACGCCATACTTTTCGTAGTACTCATAGGGGAGTGCGTACATAAAAGCGCGTTGCGGCATCGTCTGAGGGAAGGCGGTATCAAACACGCCTACCTGAGGCACGCCGGGAATTAGCTCCGTAACGGCAGCCACACCCTTAAGCGTAGAGGGGTTGTGCAGAGGAGCAAGATCAATGCACTGCTTTACGCTTTCTACTACCGCATCGGTAATTACCACGCTTTCGCTGAACTTATCGCCCCCATGTACCAAGCGGTGCCCCACGGCATCAATTTCGCTGAGGCTCTTGATGCAACCATATTCGCTACCGGTAATCGTTTTGAGGATAAAGTCGATAGCCACCGTATGCTCGGGCATATCTTTCTCAAGTACCACCTTCTCTCCCGAAGGCAATTTGAACTTTAGGAAAGAATCCGACAAACCCAATTTTTCCACTCCGCCTTGGGCAAGAACTTTGCCCTCGGGCATCTGAAACAATTTATACTTTACGGACGAACTTCCGCAATTAAGCACTAATACATTCATATTATAGATATGAGACTAAAAGGTGATTTTATTGTTTAGCAGCAATAGCCTGATTGGCTGTGATAGCCACCATCTTGTAAATATCGTCTACCGAGCAGCCACGGCTGAGGTCGTTTACAGGTGCAGCCATACCTTGGAGGATAGGCCCTACAGCCATGGCACCACCGAGACGTTCTACCAACTTGTAGGCGATGTTCCCTACCTCGAGAGAGGGGAATACGAGCACATTTGCCTTACCAGCCACAGGGCTATCGGGGGCTTTGAGGGATGCCACTGCCTCCACAAGAGCCGCGTCTGCCTGCAACTCACCATCAATAGCGAGGTCGGGAGCCAATTCTTTGGCCACGCGCAACCCTTCTACCACCTTATCTACAAGTTCGCCCTTGGCACTCCCCTTGGTAGAGTAGCTAAGCATAGCTACGCGGGGTTCCATACCGCCAATAGCGCGCGCCGTAGTAGCCGAAGCCACAGCGATTTGCCCTAATTCATTCGCATTCGGATTGGGGGTAACGGCACAGTCTGCCACCACAAGAAGCCCCTCTCTGCCGTATTGCTTTGCTTGGGTAAAGAGGAGGAATGCTCCACTCACACAGCTAAGGCCGGGCATTGTTTTGATAAGCTGGAGGGCAGGTCTCAGTACATTACCTGTTGTATTTTGTGCCCCGGCAAGTTCGCCATCTGCATCGCCCGCCTTAATCATAAGACAAGCCAAGTAGAGCGGATTTACCACGAGTTTATCAGCCTCTTCTTGGGTCATCCCCTTAGACTTACGAAGCTCCATAAGGAGATCACGATAAGCCTCTTTCTTGGCGTGGCAATTGGGGTCGATCAATTCTGCTTCGCCGATATGGGTAAGCCCCAACTCAGCAGCCTTAGCCTTGATAGCGGCAGGTTCGCCAATGAGAACGAGGTTTGCAACACCATCTGCCAAAAGTCTGTCGGCAGCTTGTAGAGTACGGGGTTCTGTCCCCTCGGGCAGCACAATGCGTTGCTTGTTAGCAGCAGCACGCGCTACGATTTCTTTCATCAAATCCATTGTGCAATATTCATTAGGTCTAGCTCTGCCGCTCTCCTCTCAAAGCCCCCCAGGGGGAGAAAGAGAAGAAGGCACAACGTAGTCATTTATATATTCGTGCGTTAAGCCCCACAAAGTTAGCTATTATTACCCAAACGAGCATAGCCCATCTCGCCAGAATGAGCGCGTGAGCAGGAAAAATCCATGCGTGAAACCGCCAAAAAAGTCCGGGTGAAAAAGAAATAGATACAGGCCGGAAATTTTTTATTCCACAGGCAGAAATGAAAAAAGTTTAGAGCAGAATCCCGACAAGAAATTAGGCAACAAAGATTTGATTATTGGCCAGAGGCACTAGAGCCAGCAGGCAGGGAGCGTAAAAAACTTGGAGCTCAGCCTTATTCATATCGCTTATATTATTCATTTTTGCTACATTTGCAAAGTGGTAGTCTCCCCTAAAAAAGAGCAGAAAGGCAACAAAAAGAGGGAGTACATACCCCTAGACATATCAAAAACGCATCATGGCAACAAAGAAAGAAATACGACAAGCGCTCATCTGTCGTCTTATCCGCAACAACGATGTTCCCAACCAAAAGACGCTACGCGAGCTACTTTTGATCAATGGGATCAGTGCCACTCAGGCAACCATCTCGCGTGACATGTACGAACTCAACATCTCCAAAGACCGCTACTCCAGAGAGGATGTTAGCTGCTACCGCATGCCCAACGACCAAGCACGGACCACGCAAGAAGTATTCCGTGTGATGGGAACAAAGGGATTTCGCTCTATCCACTACTCGGGGGCTTTTGTTGTACTTAAAACGCGATCGGGCTATGCCCACAGCATCTGTGTAGACATAGACTCCATTGCCAACAACGCCATTGTGGGCACGATTGCAGGCAATGACACAATACTCGTAATACCGGCGGATGGGGTTTCTCGCGAAGAGGTGGTGAGCGTACTTGCTCAAATCATTCCCGAGCTAGCCCGAGCCAATTAAATAAACAGCCCCATTTTTTTTAACCATTCCATTATGATTCGTAAGAAAATCCTACTCTTAGCCCTTTTTGCCCTTAGCTTTGGAAGCTTATGGGGGCAACTCCCTACTACGGTAAAACCCGTGCGCAACATTATTGTAATGATACCGGATGGCACCTCCCTACCTGCGCTATCTCTAGCACGCTGGTACCAACGCTATCAGCAGCCTGACAAACTGCATTTGCACCTCGACTCAATCCTATGCGGGACGGTACTCACCGACTGCTCCGATGCCCCCATCGGCGACTCCGCCCCCACCACGAGCTGCTACATGACCGGCATTCCCTCGCAAAGCGGATTTATTGCCACCTATCCCGTAAGTACCGATCACGACCTACAACCCCTAGACCCTAAGCTCGCCTATCAACCCATGACTACCCTACTAGAGGCCGGGAAGTGGAAACTAGGAAAGCGTACGGGACTTGTTGTTACATGCGAATTTACCCATGCTACTCCGGCGGACTGCTCTGCACACTCCTATAATCGCAAGAAATATGATTGGATTGCACCGCAAATAGTAAACCTCCCCGTAGATGTAGTGATAGGAGGAGGTAACAAGATCATAACCCCTGCGCTACAACAATCACTCAAAGAGCAGGGCATCCCTTACTTTGCCAACGACATGCAAGCCATGCGCGCCTACCAAGGCAAGCAAATGTGGGCACTCTTTGGCGAGTACGATATGCCCTACGACCTCGATCGAGATCCCAGCAAGATCCCCTCTCTAGCCGAGAGTTGTCAGAAAGCCATTTCCCTACTCAACGACCCCGAGGGCGAAGGATTCTTCCTTATGGTAGAAGGGAGCAAAGTAGACTGGGCAGCTCATGCTAATGACCCCGTAGGGATAGCCTCAGAAATGCTTGCCTTTGACAAAGCCGTAGGGGTAGCCCTAGACTTCGCTCGCCGCGACGGAAATACCGCTATCATTATCATGCCCGACCACGGCAATAGCGGTTTGAGTATTGGGTTGCAACGCCTCCGTCAAGGAGATAAGCAAGGGCCGGAAGTACTCTTTGGTCAGCTCACAGCCATTAAGCGCACCGCTGCCGGACTCGCTCAGATGCTCAACGAAGCTCCCAACGACCAAGCTCGCGAGCTCTTCCGCGAGTACGCTGCTATTGATCTCTCCGACGAGGAACTCGATGCCCTCTACCAGTGCGAAGAATACGAGCACAGCCCCATCCCTCTAGAGCAACGCAAGGGGAGCTCCGCACAAACAGGGCTTTACAACGGATCTTTGAGTGCCGTGGTTATCCTTATCTATCAGCAGCACATGCCCTTTGGATTTACGACCCATAGCCACACAGGCGAAGAGGTATTCTTGGCAGCCTACCACCCCCAAGACACTCGCCCCATGGGTATGATATTGAACACCGAAGTCAATGAATATCTATGCCGACTTTGGGGATTAGAGGGTCAACTTCCCCTCATCACTCAAGAGGCATACATTCCTCACAAACAAGTCTTTGAAGGGTATAACTGTCGTATTGTAGGGGCAGAAGGACAGATCCCGGATTACCTAGAGGTCTCTCTCGCTAAGTCCAAGAAGCTTCGTATCTACCCCTTTACGCCCAAGATGGCGATCGGTACAGATAAGGACTTCAAGCGCGGAAAAGAGAAGCTTCTGAAAGCCCCCAACAATGCTGTATGGGTGGATAAGACACAGACATTCTACCTCAACAAGACTGTACTAGAGCTTATCCGATAGAGATGCAGTAGCCCCTAGAAATAATGTTAATGAAGAAAAAGGGGCTATCTTTGCGGTAGTTTTTAGGGATTACCGACGTTATGAATACAACAAAGCAACGAGCATGGCAACATGCCCTTGAGGGGTTCACGCCTCAACTGTTTAAGTGCTTCCGCGGATATACAACGGAGCGTTTGACCAAGGATATTATGGCAGGAGTCATTGTAGGTATCGTTGCCCTACCCCTTGCCATAGCCTTTGGTATTGCCAGTGGCGTAAGCCCCGAGGTTGGCCTCACAACAGCCATCATCGGGGGCTTTATTGTCTCATTTTTGGGTGGGAGTTCCGTACAGATTGGGGGACCGACAGGTGCTTTTATCGTCATTGTCTACGGTATTATCCAGCAACACGGCATCGAAGGACTTGCCGTTGCCACCCTCATAGCCGGGCTTATCCTCATCCTTGTGGGCGTATTGCGGCTGGGGAGTGTGATTCGCTTCATCCCCTATCCTATTATAATAGGCTTCACGAGCGGTATTGCCGTTACCATCTTCACGACCCAGATAAAAGACCTATTCGGGCTGACAACGGAGGCTCTCCCAGGAGACTTCATCGGCAAGTGGAGTGTCTACTTCGAGAGCTTTGGCACCCTTGATTGGGCTACGGCTCTCATAGGAATTGCCACGGTGGCTTTGGTCTTCCTCTTCCCAAAAATTTCTAAGAAGATACCCGGGTCTCTCGTTGCCATCATCGTAATGACATTGGTGGTGTACCTACTACAAAGGTATACAACAGTTTCGGGTCTGGAGACCATTGGCGATCGTTTTACTTTTTCTTCGAAGCTCCCCGAGATTCACCCCCTCAAACTCGACTTTGCTACCATCCAAGAGCTACTCCCGAGCGGCTTTACCATTGCCATGCTGGGGGCGATAGAATCCCTACTGAGTGCCTCGGTGGCTGATGGAGCTATCGGGGAGAAACACAATTCTAATGTAGAGTTGGTAGCTCAGGGGGTCGCCAATGTGGTGGTACCCTTTGTGGGAGGGATCCCCGTAACAGGGGCTATTGCTCGTACCATGACCAACATCAAAAACGGCGGTCGCTCCCCCATTGCAGGGCTGGTACATGCCGTAGTTCTACTCCTCATTATGCTCTTCTTGGGCCCCTTTACGGCCTACATCCCCATGGCTTGCCTTGCCGGCATCTTGGTGGTTGTCTCCTATAATATGAGCGAATGGAAGTCTTTCCTTGCCATATTACATGGCCCCAAGGGAGATATCGTTGTGCTAGTGGTGACCTTTGTACTCACCGTTATGCTAGACCTCACCATTGCCATTGAGATAGGGATGCTGCTGAGTATGCTTCTCTTCATGCGCCGTACCTACCTTGCCAGTGACGTGGTTCGCCACGACCGTGTGGTACCTCTAGACAACGAGGTAGCTCAAACCTCCTCCGATGAACCCCTAGAAGTACCCCAAGGAGTAGAGATTTTTGAGATCCAAGGCCCCTTCTTCTTCGGCATTGCCAACCGCTTCGAAGAAGTAACCAAGTTCGTAGCTCGGAAGCCTAAGGTGCGTATTTTGCGGATGCGTAGAGTACCTTTTATGGATGCCACGGGCGCACACAACCTCGCCATAATGGCCGAGAAGTGCCGCGCAGCCGGGATCGTACTTGTGCTCTCGGGGGTACGAGACGAAGTACACGAAACACTGGAAAAGTCGGGAATTGCCGAACAGATAGGCGAAGAAAACATCTGTAAAGACATCCATCTTGCCCTGCAACATGCCCACACGCTACTCCAAGCCGCCCCTGCAACAGAGTAACCTCCATTTCAAAGGAAAGCATGAGGGAGAGACAATATCCACGCGAAAAGCTCGTTAGAAAAGAGAGGAAGGAACTAATTTGACACGATGAACAATTCCACAATCGACGAAAAACGGATGGAGTTTTCCGTACTTCTCTCCACCTACTACAAGGAGCATCCTCAATTTTTCACAGCAGCACTAGATAGCGTTTTCTCTCAAACCCTCCCCGCCCCGGAGGTGGTACTCGTATGCGATGGACCTCTCACCCCGGAGCTAGACGCCCTTATCGAGGGATACCAAAAGCAACACCCCAAAGTGCTCAAGGTGGTACGACTCGAAAAAAACGGGGGATTGGGCAACGCCCTAAACGAAGGGATGAAGAATTGTTCCTACGATATTGTGGTGCGTATGGATACGGACGACATTGCCTTCCCCACACGTTTTGAGCGTCAAATCACCTTCCTTCACGAACATCCGGAGGTGGATCTTCTCAGCAGCAGCATCGACGAATTTGTAGATTCGCCGAGCGAGGTAATCTCCCGCCGCACCCTACCCGAGAAGCACGAGGAGATTGTACGCTTTGCACGTTATCGCTGCCCTGTCAATCATCCTGCCGTAGCCTTCCGCAAAGCCGCCATCCTAAAAGCCGGAGGATACCTGCACTTCCCCTTATTCGAAGACTACTACCTTTGGGCTCGAGTTATCCTACAGGGGGGACGACTTCACTCCCTACCCGAGCCTCTTCTCTACTTTCGCATGAACCACGCCACCCTCGGTCGCCGGAGGGGATGGTACTATATCCGGCGAGACATCTGCCTGCAAAAAACTTTCTACAAAATCGGGTTCATCAACAAATGGGAGTATGTGCGCAACCTTATGCTACGCATTCCTCCTCGCCTTGTGCCAGGCCCCTGGCTCTATTACATCTACAAAAGATTCCTACGAAAACGCATCAACGACTAAGGAGATAGGCACTACCTCCAAACAGATCAGAAGGAACGCTGCGAATGCTCCCTCTTGCGGTCGGCATCAATCCGTACAAAAATAAACAGCAGGATGGTGAAGCCCCACAGCGAAGAGCCCCCATAACTAAAGAAAGGCAGGGGGATACCAATCACAGGCACCAGCCCTAGTACCATACCCACATTCACGGCAAGATGGAAAAGGAATATCGAGCCAACGCAGTAGCCATAGACTCGTCCAAAAGCATTCACCTGCCGCTCTGCCAAGTAGAAAAAGCGCAGGATAAGAAGTAAATAAAACAGCAACAACGCCGTAGAACCTAGGAATCCGTGCTCTTCGCCCACGGTGCAGAAGATAAAGTCCGTATCCTGCTCGGGTACATAGCTGAGCTTCGTCTGTGTCCCTTGCAAGAAGCCCTTGCCCGTAAGTCCCCCCGACCCTATCGCAATCTTTGCCTGATTTACGTTGTAGCCCATCCCTTTGAGGTCCTCTTTAAGTCCGAGCGCAACGGCAATACGCCCTCGCTGGTGGGGCTGCAACACATTGTCGAAAACGAACGAGACGGAGAGGGAATAAAGCACACATCCAATCCCCAAAAGAGCGGCAAGCAGGTAGCGGCGAGCAAAGCGTTTTACCGCCATCCAGAGACAATAGCCAATGAGCAGAGCGAGGATCCCGATGGCTACAAAACTGATATCGAAGGGGAAGAAGTGATTAAAGAGAAGTGCCAAAAGATAGACTCCTGCATAGCCTAGCAGCCCCCAACTGAAGAGGCGAGAGCGGTACTTTGGACTGAGTAAGAGAGCAATGCACATGCAAAAAGTAATGACCGTAGCAATAGCCCAATAGGCAGCATTTGTTGCCCCCCACATGGTATCGGCAAGGGATAGAGCCATCACAAAAAGCACCACGGAGATAAAGGCCAAGCCAAGGAATATACCCGAGAGCCCCTCCCTATAGAGAGCTAAAAAGAGAGCGGTATACACCAGGGCAGAACCCGCCTCTTTTTGCAAGAAAATGAGCATCATGGGGAGAAGCACAATGGCAAAAACCTCACCATAGGCACGCCAAGAATTAAGGCGGAACTTGTAGCGATTGAGCGTTGTTGCCAGCATCAGAGCCGTAGCAATCTTGGCAAACTCGGCAGGCTGCAAGCGCATAGGGCCCAATACCAGCCACGAATGCGACCCCTTAATATCGGGGGCAATGAATATCGTTACCAGCAGCAACCCCATCATCACGAGGTAGAAAACAGGTGCGAAAGTCTCAAACCATCCTACATCACTCAAGAGTATCAAGAATATAAGGACTCCGCTTAGCCCCATCCAAATAAGCTGCATAGCAGGGCGGCTCCCCGACTCTATCAGACTCGACGTTTCGAAGCTATAGCTAGCTCCGCAGATGGTGAACCAGCCCGTAACGACAAGCAGGAGGTACAAGCCTACTAGGATCCAATCAATCCTGCGAAAGAGAGAAGATGGAGCATTAGGGCGCATTTCTGTAAGAAAGGTAAGAGTGAGACATTCGTGAGGCGATCCCCTCAGCCGTGGGCGATAAATGCCCTTCACGCAAATAGTACTCCAGCATCACACGCCCAATCGGAACCCCATAAGTAGCCCCGAAGCCTCCGTTTTCCACATATACGGCAATGGCTACTTGGGGATTATTGCGGGGGGCGAAACCGATAAACGCGGAGTGGTCGGGACCATGGGGATTCTCGGCTGTACCTGTTTTCCCACACACCTCAATCTCCCCGGGCGCAAAGTTGGCAGCGTGACAAGTACCTGCACGTACTGCCCCTGCCATGCCATTTGCCACGATCTCCCAGTGCTGCGCGGCAATGCCTGTGTACTGCTTGTGACTATAAGCCGTATCAAGCGACATTCCCTCTATCTCGTGTACAACGTGCGGACGGTAATAGTAGCCTCTATTGGCAACAATAGCTGCAAGGTTAGCCATCTGTAGGGGCGTTGCCAAGACTTCACCCTGACCGATGGAGTTTGAAATGATGGTGGAGGAGTTCCATCCTGCCTTATACCACTTATCGTAGTACTCGCTATTAGGGATAAAGCCTCGTTTCTCTCCCGGTAAGTCAATCCCAAGAGGATAGCCATACCCCATCCGCACCATATAATCTTTCCAATGCGTAAAGGCCTCCTGTACCGTGGAGTAACGCCTCCGATCATCGAGCATATAGTGCAATCCCCAAGCAAAGAAAGCGTTGCACGAGGTCGTTAGGGCAAACTCCACAGCTAAGGGCGAACCATGACCGTGGCAGGCAGGTCTCCCTCGCATATAGGGGTAACCCCGATAGCAAGTGTAGAGCGTTTGAGGTGTAATAACCCCCTCGTTGAGCAGAATTGCCGCCTGTGTCGGTTTGAATGTTGAGCCTGGAGGATAGGCCCCCTGCAGGGCACGATTAAACAAGGGCTTACTCGGATTGTATGCCAAGAGGAGGTGGTTCTTCCCAATATCCCGCCCCGATAGGAGAGAAGGCGAATAGGCGGGACTTGTAACGAGGCAGAGTACTTCTCCCGTAGCAGGCTCTATCATCACAATACCGCCACGCTTACCCTGCATCATCCTCTCACCCAAAGCTTGTAACCCCTCATCAATAGAAAGCGTCAGATTACGCCCTGCCACCTCCTTTCTATCGTTGGCTCCATTGTTATACCTTCCTTGTATTCTTCCTCGTGCATCGCGAAGCATTACTTCATAGCCTTTAGTACCTCTCAAGGCCGCATCGTAGGTACGCTCTACTCCCGATTTCCCCACATAGTCACCGGGGGCCAAGAGGCTATCTTGCTCCAAATCGCCGGGACTGCATTCGCTCATATACCCCAAGACATGGGCTGCCACCTCCGTACCATATCGCCGGATACTACGATGCTGTACAGAGAAGCCCGGGAATTTATACAAAACCTCCTGAAAACGACCGGCATCTCCTGCACTAACCTGTGCCAAAAGACGCTGAGGGGTATAAGGCGAATAGCCCGGATTGAGGTCACGGTTTCGTACAGCTTCGAAGCGTTGCCGGAGTGTTTCGATATTGATCGAGAGCAATTGACAGAGGGCAAGCGAATCTAGATTTTCGCCCACTTCCTTAGTAATAACCATCACATCATAGGCAGGCTCGTTGTAGACAAGGAGCTTGCCCGTACGATCGAAAATAGCCCCACGTTCGGGATAGATAACATGATGATAAAAGGCGTTATTCTCTGCCTTGGACTTATACTCCGGGCTCAATATCTGGAGGTAGAAGAGCCGCGCCACATATCCGAGGACAAGCAGTACGGCTAGAGCCATAAGGAAGATGGAGCGTTGCGCTTCGTTACGATTCTCCTGTTTCATCGGGGCAGACAGGGTTAACCTCTACGCTTACGAGGGCGATATCCCAGCAGCAACAGACACACGAGGGTGAGTATATAAGTTGCCACAATACTGGTACCCAAGCGAAGCAAGAAATAGGGTAAATCAAACGCACCCACCGCATCAAGCAAGAATAAAAGTGTATGGTGGAATGCTGTGAGGATCAGGAGTAAGAGAGCGATTCCCCAGCCACTAACAGCAAGCGAAGGGGGATAAGAGCCATCTGTATCTGCGTCCACAAACAGAGGCAAAAGATAGCTCCTCAAAAAGCCTGTAGCCGTAAAAGCTGCCATGTGCAACCCCGGAGTCCCCGATAGGATATCAAGTAAAAGGCCCGAAAGGGCACTCCACAAAGTAATCCCCATTTTAGAGACATTTATCGGGATAAGAAAGAGTATATAGATATAAGGGAAGGGGGTAGCCAACCGGAAGACATAGAGCGGACTAAAGACCCACACTTGCAGCAAAACCAGTACTATAATCTTGCAAAAGAGAAGTAGATAACGCCCCATAATCTATGGAATATAGAGGGATTGAACTGAGTCTAATGCTTCATGCGGAACAAAGACTCCCGCCATCACAACATATACAAAATCAAGGGTACCAAAGTCGGCACCCAGAGCAACAGGGATATTGCCATTGCCCAAAGCAACCCCATCTCGTACTTGATACGAACTATCCACCCTCCCCACATACAAATTGGGAGGGAATACAGAGCTATACCCACTCGTCACGATGGTGTCGCCAACGTTTACTCGCACATGCGAAGGTAGATCGGTAAGTCTTGATGTAACCGAACCCGGGGAGTCCCAAGTCAAGTAACCAAAATGGTTTGTCCGTTTAAGTTTACAACTGAGTTTAAGCGAGGGATTTATCAGGGGAACCACCACCGAATAGCCCTGCGATACAGAGGAGACAATCCCCACGACTCCACGAGCACTCATCACGCCCATATCCTTTTTCACTCCAGCCTCCGCACCTCGATTGATCACAATAAGGTTGTGCCCTCTATTAATCGTTGAGCTAACCACCCGAGCGGTAAGGAACTGCATTTCGGGGATCGCTTCAGTAGAGTCTCGTACAAAAGTGAGAGGTTTTATGGTATCGGCAAGAGCAAAATCCATTTGCTGCTTAAGCTGCAAATACTGCATTTCTAGCTGTGCATTGCTCTCCGTAAGTAGGCGATTTTTCTCCCGAAGCCCTATATAACTAGAGACCTCCCCCGTGACCTGTTGGATAGATCCCACTAGGCGATTAGAAAAGGCAACATTGAGGAAGCGATGGTAAAACCCGCTGTTAAAAATCAGCACAAGAGCTAGCCCCTCAATCACTAAGAGGAGAATCCAATGCCCTCGGGAGAGGAGGAATTCGGTCGCCTTGTGCACCTCTTTGTTGTAAGTCAAGCTAGAAGTGTCAAAATAGAGAGGGGGCACAAAACATACCCCTCCCTATTTATCAAGATCTATCGGATTAAAAAGTTAAATGTATCTAGGTTCTTTAATGCCACCCCGGTACCCTTAGCTACGGCATGAAGGGGGTCTTCCGGCACTATAAACTGGATTCCAAAACGATCGGTGAGACGGCGATCAAGCCCACGTAGCAGGGCTCCCCCTCCCGTTAGGTTGATACCATTCTCCATTACATCGCCGTACAACTCCGGGGGAGTCTCTTCCAATGTCTTGAGGATTGCCGCCTCAATCTTTACGATAGACTCATCCAAACAACCGGCAATCTCCGCGCTTGAAACAGGGATCTGACGGGGGAGTGTATCCATTTGGTCGGCCCCACAAACAACAAAGTCTTCGGGAGGATTCTCCAAATCTTTAACGGCAGCTCCTACACGTATTTTGATCTGCTCGGCAGTACGCTCCCCAATACGAACATTATGCTTCTGACGCATGTACTTCATAATGTCGTTGGTAAACTCATCGCCGGCCGTACGGATACTTTGCTTCGTGGCAATACCGCCGTACGATATTACAGCCACTTCAGTGGTACCTCCACCTATATCCACAATCATATTCCCTTGAGGCGCAAGGACATCCACGCCGATACCAATAGCCGCAGCCATTGGCTCGAAAAGCATGTACACATCACGCCCTCCGGCATGTTCGCTAGAGTCGTGTACGGCACGTATCTCCACTTGGGTACTCCCGGAGGGGATACTCACCACCATACGGAGAGAAGGGGTAAATAGTCGATGCGACTTCTTATTCAGCATCTTGACCATACCGCGTATCATCTGCTCGGCAGCATTAAAATCTGCGATTACGCCATCGCGCAAGGGACGAACGGTACGGATATAAGCGTGTGCTTTCTCGTACATTTCACGCGCTTCGTGCCCAATGGCAAGCACCTCATTGGTGCGGAGATCGAAAGCGACAACAGAGGGCTCGTCTAGTACTATCTTACCATCTTTCATGATGATGGTATTGGCAGTACCGAGGTCCATGGCCAACTCTTGTCTAAAGGAGAAAAGTCCCATTATCTTGTAAACATCTAGTCTGTTAGTCTTTCAGAGGGCAAGTTAGTGTTTGAAGTGGCGTACCCCCGTAAATACCATAGCTAGGCCCAGTTCATCGGCCTTGGCTATACTGTCGCCATCACGCATCGACCCCCCGGGCTGCACTACGGCTGTTACGCCGGCTTCGGCAGCGAGAGTCACACAATCGTCGAAGGGAAAGAAGGCATCGCTAGCCAACACGGCGCCTCGGAGGTCGAAGCCAAAATGCTGCGCCTTCTCAATCGCTTGCTTGAGGGCTGCCACACGCGAGGTCTGGCCAATCCCCACTGCCAGCAAATGACTATCCTTTACGAGAGCCACGGCATTACTCTTACAGTGCTTTGCCACCTTTTGGGCAAAGACGAAGTCGTCCAACTCATCTTCGGTAGGTTGCTTCTTCGTAACGACCTCAAAGTCTCCCTTATTTTCGCTACGGAGGTCGGTCTCTTGCATCAAAACGCCACCCAAAGCGGAGCGGAAAGTAAAGCGACTTTCGATAGGCTTCTTCTGGATAAGCAGGATACGTTTGCTCTTCTGCGTGAGGAGCGTGAGGGCATCTGTATCGTAATCCGGAGCTACGAGTACCTCAAAGAAGAGATTCCCAATAGCCTCTGCCGTTGCTTTATCGATAGGGCGATTAGCGACCAAAATTCCACCAAAAGCAGACTCAGGGTCTGAGGAGAGAGCGGCTAACCATGCCTCTTCTATCGTTGCGCGAGAAGCTATTCCACAAGGGTTATTGTGCTTAAGAACGGCAAAAGTAGGAGCCTTGTATTCGGCAATCAGATCGCAAGCTGCCGCGATGTCTTGCAGGTTGTTGTAGGAGATTTCCTTGCCTTGTATCTTATCGAAATAAGCATCAAAATCGCCAAAGAAACGCCCCTGTTGATGAGGATTTTCTCCGTAGCGGAGGGTCTCTACTCCATCGTAAGCAATGCGCAAAGCAGAGCCTTCTCCTCCATCGAAATAGTTGAAGATGGCACTATCGTAGCCCGACGACACGGCAAAAGCAGCTCCGGCAAAACGTTTTCTTTCTTCTAGCGATGTGCATCCCTTTTGGTTGGTTAAGATCTCTAGCAAAAGGGGATATTGCGCAGAAGAAGAGACGATAAGTACATCTCGGAAGTTCTTGGCAGCCCCTCGGATGAGGGAAATTCCGCCAATATCTATCTTTTCGATAATATCGGCTTCGGAAGCTCCGGAGGCAACAGTGGCGGCAAAAGGATAGAGATCCACAAGTACAAGGTCGAAGAGACGAAGGTCATACTGAGCCACCTCTTGGAGGTCTTTCTCCTCATCACGACGAGCCAAAATCCCCCCAAAGATGGCGGGGTGCAACGTTTTTACACGCCCCCCAAGCATTGAGGGATACTTCGTTAGGTCCTCGGCAGCCACAGCCGGCACACCAAGAGATTCTATAAAGTCTTTAGTACCTCCGGTAGAGACAATCTCTACTCCTAAATCGTGCAGAGCACGTACGATATCTTCCAGTCCTTCCTTGTGAAAAACGGAGATCAATGCCCTCTGAATCTTTCTTTCCATCACTCCAAAATAAGCCCCCTAAAAGAGGGATAAAAACTTGCAGATACAAAGATACAGAAAAGCAAACACTCTAGCAGAATTAGAGTAAGAAAGAAAACAAACAAGCCCACAGAGCAGATCCAAACCTATTGAACACAAAACATGACACGTGCAACTAGGATACCCTCCACAAGCATGTTGATATTATCAAAATAATAGGAATAAAATCTTTTACTATATTTGTGGCGAAAGCTTTTTCTCTTGGCACGGAGCATTTCCCTTGGAACGCCATCTATGGTTATCTGAGGTAATTTCTCCTTCCTAGAGAGCAACTTACAAAGACAGGTATAACGTTCCCAACAAAAGTATCCGATGAAAAGACTAATCCTAATTTTTCTATTTTTCTTCTCCGGTAGCGCTCTGCTGCTCAATGGGCAGCAGCTCCAAAATTCGCCTAAGTATCCTCAGGATATGCTTCCGGCTCAAGCCTTTGAGGGGAGTGTAAAGCTCCAAGAGATTACCCTTCCCCAATCTCTCAAAGAGATCGGATCGCATGCCTTCAGGGGATGTACCCAACTGAAACAAATTATCATTACCCCGGGCAACCCCACACAATTCAACATCGACGCTTTCCCCGATCAGGAGGGGCTTACCCTCTACGTACCCACAGAAGAAATGCGCCTTGCCCTCAATGCCGTGTTTCATTTTAGCAAGACTAAGATTGAGATAGGCAAGCCCTTGGCTCTTTTGCCGACACAGAATGAGGGGATCCTCTCAGTAAGCACGAGAGAGAACATACTCTCCCTTCTGCCCAACAGCGTGGGAGACATACACATCTTCGATCCTCAAGGTCAGCTCCTATACCAAACCAAAGCTTCTGCCAACACGGCTCTAGAAATTGCCCTACCTCAGGGTGTTTATTTCGTCTCCTTCAACAACCAAATAACAAAAGTATCTCTCTAAGCCGATTTGAGTTATGACTAAAATAATCCTCTTTTTCACCGCCCTATTCTTCTCTATCGGCGTCCTATTCGCCCAAAACGAAGCAGCCCTTACACTCCATGTAGACAAGGCAGGCAGCCTTAGAAGCCTTCTATCGGACGAGCAATATGCAAAAACCTCAAAAATCATAGTTTCAGGAGAGATCAACACCCTCGACATCAAGACCCTACAAGAGATGGGTGGAGAAAAGGGGGCATTGCAAAGCATCGATCTCTCCAAAGCAACCATTGTAGCCTACGAAGAGTCCAAGACCTTTAGCACACTACCCATGCCCTCCTTGGCATTTGGAGCTAGTCAAGACGAAATCAAATCCTATGAGGCGGCTCACAATGGCACCTACAACGAGGAGCGAAGTAACCCTGAGGAGGGGTTTCACGCGCTTATGTGGTTCGATGTTGCCTCTGATGAAATCTCATTCCGATGCTACTTTGTCTCTAAAAATGGAGCAGGGGAATTTGATGAATTTTGGGGATTCTATCATCAAATAGAGTATGCCACGCAACCCAAAGGGGAGAGTTTTGCGCTCACCGGAGCCTTTATTCAGCTACTCGCTGCAAGCGGCTTTAGCACCCCCCAATCGCTGGGTGAAGATGGTTTCGTAGCGACAAACAAGGAGAAAAACCTCGACATTATGATTAACCTCACCAAGCTCTCCGAGATAACAGAGGAGGAAGGGGACAAAAAGGTACTCGTACTCATGTTTGCCCCTGCTGGTAATTACATGGAAAACGAAGGCTAAAGATTATGTTACGATTTCTAGTAAAGAAGGGTGGCTTAATAGTCTGTTCGCTCTTGCTTCTAGGCTCTATTATCGGAGCAAAGGCCCAAGAGGAGGAGGCCATTACCTTCAAACGCTCCGCGAATGCTCCCAAAGAGATTGTCCTAGGGATCCACTGCCGCTCTCCATTCTCCATAGACTGGGGAGATGGCGTTCGCGAAGAGTTCCCAGCAAAGAACTACGGAGTAGATGGCATCCAAGGGGAGGCAAAAGGGAATACCATCCGCATTTATAGCGACCCTCAAGATTTTATTGCCCTCTACCTAGGCAACAACGACAAAGGGAATAGTATCGAAGAACTCAACGTAACACGGCTTAAAAGGCTTCGCTTCCTCCATTGTCAATGCAACGAACTCTCTCAGCTTGACCTATCCTCAGGCTTTATGCTCGAAGAGTTGCACCTTGCCAATAACCATCTCAAGAACTTGGATGTAAAACATTCTCCCCGACTTGACATGCTTATTTGCTATGGGAATGAAATCGAATCTCTCGATCTAAGTGAACTAAACAGACTCATGGCACTGCGCTGCGAGAATAATAAGATATCCAGCTTGCAGGTAGATCACTTAGGAGACCTTACGGTACTACGTTGTGGAAGCAACCCAATAGAGCAACTTGATGTAAGCAAAAACAAAAAGTTGCAGCAGTTGTTTATCGAAAATAGTGCCATCAAGCATATCGATGTAAGTACGCTAGACGACCTCCGAGTTCTCAACTTGAGCGGCTGTGGGATAAGCCAGCTAGACCTATCGGGCAACCCTGCGCTGCACGTTCTCTATGCCAATAATAATGAGCTTACTCAACTTACCCTCACCCAGCAACCCGAGCTGGAGAAGGTAGAGGTAATGGGCAATAAGCTCCAATCGCTCAGCATATCGGCGCCCATTCTCTCCGACCTACGTTGCAGCAATAACCCCTTGCAAAAGATAGACCTAACGAAGACTCCTCTTCTCAAATATCTATTTTGCCAGAAAACCCAACTCCAAGAGTTGGATCTAAAAGCGAACAAGGAGCTTTGCGAGCTACTTGCCTCCGACAATCAATTAAGGGAAATTAACCTCTCGGAGAACAAAGACCTATACCTCCTCTGGCTCGATGGCAACCAATTCACAGAACTAGACATAGCCCCTTTTGCCAGCAATCTATTCTCTCTATTCCTTGCCAACAACCAATTCTCTACCCCCCAACTACAAAAGATAGTCAATCAACTACCCGACATCTCCGGCATAACAGTGAGTGCGAATAAGGCTTGGTGGAAGAAATGGCTGCGACTCGCCAACAACCCGGGAGCTAGCGAAGTAGACCTCACCCTACCGCTCCGGAATGGGTGGCGCATCGACCTCAAAGAGAACTGGCCAGGGGACCCTAGCAACCTAGCAAGAACTCTCCGCCCGGGAATAAAGATCGCACAATGCGGAGGAGAACTCCTTATTACGGCACCCGAAAGTCAAGCCACAGAATACCGCATCTACACGACAGAAGGCCTACCCATCGCAAGCCTCTCACTCTCCCGAGGAGAGACAAAAAGCATCACTCTCCCCCCTCACGCCTACTATTTAGTGGTAGAAGCGCGAGCTAATGGTGGGATAGGAAATGTAGAAAAAGTGTTCGTTCCCTAGAATCGGAACAATGAGGGTTTTCCCCTTACTCTAGGGAGAAATAAAAAGATACTCAGGTGGGAAGGGAGCGTATCTCCCAAAAAAGATGTACCTTTGCGTCGCTGTAAAGTGTACAGCACTAATAGAAACAAAAAGAAATGGCAACTAAAATCAGATTGCAGCGTCACGGTCACAAGGGTCACGCCTTCTATAAGATCGTAGTCGCAGACAGCAGGGCACCACGTGATGGTAGATTTATTGAAAGGATAGGTTCTTATAATCCGAACACTAATCCTGCTACGATAGATCTGAACTTCGAGCGTGCTCTTTATTGGCTTGGTGTAGGTGCTCAACCCACCGATACCGCTCGCAACATTCTCTCTCGTGAGGGTGTATTACTCAAAAAGCATCTCCTTGGTGGGGTGAAGAAGGGTGCGTTCGACGAAGCTACCGCAGAAAGCCGCTTCGAAGCTTGGCGCAAGAAAAAGCAAGATGCACTCAACGCCGTAACCGAGAAGTGCAACGAAGCTAAGGCGAAAGCAAATGCAGAACGTCTCTCTGCAGAGCAAGAAATCAACAAAGTAAAGGCTCAAGCCCTTTCCGAAAAGCGTGCCGCCGAAGCTAAGGCAAAGGCAGAAGAAGAGGCCGCTAAAGAGGCTGAAGAAGCTGCCGCAATAAGCGCAGAAACTCCCGCCGTAGAGGAAGAAGCTCCCGCTGCTGAGGCTCCTGCCGAAGCATAATAGTCGGGGGTTCTTAGAGGCTAAGCAACCCTAAAGAAAATACCCCTCAGGTCTCTATCCTAAGAGATTTGAGGGGTACTTTTATTACAGAGGGGTCTCTCCCCATCCCACCACCAAAGATTTTCCACTATTCCCCTCGCCCATAGAAAAAGAGTCTTCTCGTACGCTCAAGCTATGCTACAACCCCTCGTCGAAACCGATCTCTATCAAGTGTATCAACTCCCCTCGGGACTTCGTATTGCCTACTACCCCGAGCCTAGCGCTATATCCTACGCCGGCTACATCGTACACACAGGGGCAGCCCAAGACCCCAATAGGTATCATGGGATGGCGCACCTCGTAGAGCACATGCTGTTTAAGGGCACCCCTCTGCGAAAAGCCAAGTCAATTATACATCGTATGGAGGTGGTGGGCGCCGACCTAAACGCCTATACGACCAAGGAAGAGACCTTCCTCTACGCTGCCTTTGGGCAGAAGTATGCCATACGTACACTGCAACTACTTACAGACATCGTACTACACAGCCATATCCCCGAGGAGGAACTAAAAAAAGAGAAGACGGTAATTATCGAGGAGATTAATAGCTATCGCGACTCTCCTGCCGAGATGATTTTCGATGAGTTTGAAGAGCATCTATTCCATGGTACCGCCCTCGGGCATAATATTTTAGGGTCAACCGCCTCGGTAGAACGCATTACAAGCAAAGCGGCTAGAGACTTCCGCCAGCATCACTACAGGGCAGACAATATGATCCTCTGCCTCCGGGGGCAATTCGACCTTGCGTGGATTTTCGACTTCTGCAATTACCACTTCGGGGGTACCCCTCCCACAAAAATAGAGCGCCCCTCCCTCTCTTGGGATCCCACCTCTGCTCTACTCCCCAACAAACGGCATGTTACGCATCGTTTCGACACCTACCAAACACACCAACTTATGGGGGGATTTGCCTACAGCATGTACGACGAGCGACGCATCGTGCTGACGCTGCTCAACAACATTTTGGGAGGGCCGGGGATGAACTCGCGGCTCAATCTAAGTCTGCGAGAGGAGGCCGGGCTGGTCTACTCCGTGGATAGTAACTACACGATATTCTCAGGCGGTGGGCTTTTCTCAATCTACTTTGGATGCGCCCATCGAGACGCCAAAGAAGCGACTCAAAAGGTGTTAGACGAACTCATGAAACTCTCTTCTATCCCTCTAGAAGCAGACGAACTTGCCAATGCCAAGCGGCAACTTATGGGACAACTTGCCATCTCGGGCGATGCTCGTGAGAACGCCTTTCTCTCTATGGGTAAGAGTGTTTTGTTCTATGGTAAGTACGATGCTCTAGACGTTATTGAGCGACGAATACAAGCCATCACGGCGGAGCAACTCCAATGCACAGCGCAGGAGCTTTTCGCCCCCGAGCGTCTTTTCACCCTCACCTATCACTAAAAAGAAAAACAAAAAGGGAAAGGGTAACTTCTCTACAAGAGGAGAAGTTGCTCCCTGGCACGTGTCACTTCCTCTGCACTTGTCGCTAGAGAACCATCCGCAAGAGGGCGACGGAAAGAACCATGAAAGCAACGGGCCCCCGTCTTTTGTGCCAAAGAGAGGATATTATCCGCCATCACCCCACTACCACACTGGATCTTAATACGATCCTTGGCCTGCGATACAAGATCGTGTAGCTCCTCAGCCCCCTCAAGAGCTGTAGCGGCTCCTCCCGAGGTAAGAAGGCGAACAAACCCAGCCTCCATGATAGAAGAGAGCAACGCGGCACGCCGAGGGGCAACATCAAAGGCGCGATGAAAAGTACAGGGTAATCCCCCCGCAGCCTCTAGAAGTTTTGCATTCGCTTCCGTATCGTAATCCCCCCCGGAGGTAAGGCATCCAAAGACAAATCCATCGGAACCTTCTAGGCGCATCAAACGTATATCTTCTGCCATTACTGCCACCTCTTCCGGGGTATAACAAAAGTCTCCTGCGCGCAGACGAATAAGAGGGAAGATGGCGATACTGAGCTTTGCACGGAGCTGACGCAAGAGCCCCAAAGAGGGAGTAAGCCCGCCCAGAGAGAGAGCAGAACAAAGCTCAATACGCTGCGCTCCGCCCTCTTCTGCGGCAAGAGCATCGTAATACTGCGAGGCACAAACCTCCAATTCCCAATCTTTCTTTGTACACATAGATACCGCGATGCCCCATTATAGTGGGCTTCTTTGATATTTACACGCTCCCCCTCTAGTCTTAGAAAGTCTGGGTTAAATTCCTATATACCTTTCCGTTGTACTCAATCGACCAAAGTACCCATTTATTCGAATCCAGCCGAGGGAGAGAAACATCGGTAACGCTTTGCGAGGTAGTCACACGGCAGAGGCGTTCTCCCAATATGGTATAAAGAGAAACAACAGCGGTTTTGCCGGAGCCCCCCTTAGGAAGAACAATCCGCATCGTATTATCGAGTAGGACAACGAAAGGACGCTCTTTTGCAGGGTCTTCTTCCTTGGAATTCCCATTCTGAATGGGCTGAACGATAGCATCGATCCAAAACGATCCGGTATATTGCAGGTCTGAGGGTAGATTCCCGCTATTCGACTCTTGCCACAAACTAGCCCCAAGGGGAAGGATTTGTGTAGAGTTACCCGAGCGTGGGAGCTGCTTGCTTCGTAGAATGGGGAGCTGCAAAGGCGTTGAAGAATTGTCTTTTGCTCCTGTTACCGAGATGTACAAATAAGCATCTTTGGTAAGTGTCACATTCTGAGGGATGGGCACAAAAAACTCCATATCTCCTCCGAGCGTACGAGGAGCCTTACCCCCTAAATGCGTGTAGTTAGGGTGACGGAGCTTTGTTGTATAAAGCTCCTCTTTGGGTCCTTTTGCATCACCACTATAGAGGGTTATATCCCCGGAGGGGAAAGTTCCGCCCGTAGTTGCCACAATTTTAAGCCCCAATACACGAGAGCTATCCGAGAGATGATAAAAGGTACGCACCCCGGAAATACGGGTGACATACTCTGCCGTACGTTCAATAGAGTCGCGCCGGAGCGAGTAGAGATTGTGCGACAGACGTTGCGGATTAAGGGGAGCATAGGGATCAAGTCCACCCAAATTGCGCTTGCCTGTAGACTTAGGGTCGAGCCATGGTTGCAGCCTTGTTGCATCTGACATATTGGCACCCTCCCAACAACGAGAGATAGCAAAATAATAGTCATTAAAGGGGGTATTACAATAGGAGCTTCCTCCTGTCAATCCTCCGATAATGCGCCCTTCCGGATCTAAGAGGGGAGAGCCCGAAGAACCTCCGGCCGTGGTACCCACCGCCCACTTATCGATGTGGTAGTGTGCATTAGTCCACACCTTATTCTTTACGTCGTAGTCCACAATAGGGATTTTGCTGTCGCAGCGAGTGTAACGAGCCGTGGAGGCTTGAGGATGGTGAATTGCCGTATAGGGAGGATTATGCTCCCCTGCATTCCACCCTGCAAAGTAGGGACGGTAAGAAGCCGGTACCCTGCCTACAGAATTCGCGTCCTCTTTTTCCACGCCCGTAATGCGCAAGAGACAAAGGTCGTGATCCTCATCCCATGCTACAATCTCAGCCCCCGAGAGGGTCTGTTCTTCGCTGGGGCGAGTAAGCACATTACCCGTCGGACTTCGGAAGTTGAAGTAAAAAACACACTGCCGCGCCGTATTTTCGCGATAAGCTTGGTTGTTGGCATAACTAAACGATCCGTTAAGACAGTGTGAAGCTGTAAGCACGTACGCCTCTCCATTTTCGGCAGTATTATTGATGAGAGCTCCGGAGAAGACAACACTACCCCGAGCAACAACCAGCACGAGGCTACGGCTCACATTGTCGAGTTCAGGATGCGTTACGATATTGGGGGCACAGTCTATTCCTCCGACAAACCAGGGTTCGCCCGGCTTATAAACCCCTGCGGTCTCATGCATCAGAGAGCGAAATCCATAAGAAACGCTCCCGATATGCAGATTTGGGAGAGAGTAATCGCCTTTTGGGGACTCATAGCGAACGATGAGCTGCTCTCCTGCCACAGGGGCGATAGCAAGACTGTTAGACTCCGTATTGTTGTGGGCTCCAAATGCTCCACGCACTATATTTCTCTCGGGAGAGAGTACAAAGAGACGGCTCCCCTCCTCTAGAGAATATCGATCGAAGAAGAGCTGAAGATAGGCTGCCCCCTCACTTCGGATGGCCAATTCCCAAATCAAATGCCCTTCGTTGTCGTACGATAGGGTGCCACTATTACTTGGGGAGAGGTCAACCTCCTGTGGGATTCCCATCCTAAATGTAGCGCGCACAAGGGGAGCTCCAAGGCTCTCTTCCTCCAAAAGTCGCTCAATCTCTCCCTTTGGGGGCGCTGGTAATGTAACGACCTTTTCAGCCCCAAACGAGGCGGAGCGAAGCTCAGAAGAGGCGGAGATATTAGAAGGCATCCCTCCCAAACTCAACTGAGCCAAAAGGGGCAACGAACTAGCTCCCACGACAGTGCAGAGAGAGACGGAAAGTATAATCGATCGAATTTTCATATTAAAATAGGCTGTATGGTGTGTGATTAGTCCTTCAATTATTCAAAAAATGCCCCCTCTCCTAGCTGTACTCCATTGAGAAAGTCTGCGATGGGCAAGCGTTTTTTAGCAGGGGCTTGCAGCTCTTCTATTGCCAAGATGCCACCTCCTGTAGCAACATGCAGAGAGCGACGAGGAGAGGGCAACACGGTGCCGGGCGTTGTACCCACAGGCAGAGGATCTTCGGAAACGACGCGTGTGACAAACAGTTTGTACGTCAAAGGCTCTCCAATACCGGGGGAGACAAGAGTAGTCCATGCCGTAGGCAAAGGGGATAAACCACGCACAAAGTTATGAATTTCTCGGGCAGATCGGCTCCAATCAATTCGTGTATTCTCTTTTGTCAACTTGTGGGCATAGGGCTCTTCGGTATCCTTCGGTTGAGCTATACCTTCGGGGATGTTGCCTTCTCGGCACGCCTGTAAAAACTCCCCGAGCAGGAGAATGCCCTCTTCTGCCAGAGTATCATAGAGATCGCCAAACAGGGTATTTTCGTCAATGGAGAGAGTGCGTTGCCCCAAGATATGCCCCTCATCCAAGCCCTTGGTAAGGCGGAAAAGAGAAACGCCCGTCTCCTTGTCTCCTGCCATTAGGGCATGATTGATGGGTGCTGCACCACGCCAGCGAGGGAGCAACGATGCGTGGATATTTACCGTCCCGAGGTCGGGCATTGCCCATAACTCCTCGGGCAGCATCCTAAAAGCAATAACCACCCCCAGAGTGGGTCGTAAGGCACGCATTTCTGCAAGAAAGCTCTCATCTCGGAGCCGCTCCGGTTGCCAAATGGGGAGCCCTAGGCGCAGAGCCTCCACCTTTACGGGAGATGGCTGCAACTTATGCCCTCGCCCTGCAGGGCGATCCGGAGTAGTCACCACCCCCACCACAGAGTAACCGGCCTCTACCAAAAAGGTGAGATGCCGCGCTGCAAAAGGGGCTGTACCCAAAAAGAGAATGCGTATATCTTGCTGTTCCATATAGTGCGACAAAAAGGATCTAGAGAGGTCAATCTCCTTGACTTAAGTCTGTGAGTACCTCTCGATATGTATTAAAGATCTTCGATTTAGAGATAAACCCGAGGTAGTGCCCCTCGGCATCTACGACAGGGAGATTCCATGCCTTGGTATCGTCGAATGTGCGCATTGCCTCCTCCATAGACATCGTAGACAAGATTTTGGCAGGAGGAGAAACCATGAACGTTTCCACCTGGAAGCGATCGTACAACTCGGGGCGGAACATAATATTGCGGATATTGTCGAGAAGAACTATCCCCACCAAACGTTTGTCCCCATCCACTACGGGGAAAACATTGCGTCGGCTCTCTCCAATGATTCGTACCACATCGCCCAACGTCATCTCGGGGGCTACGATGCTAAACTCCGTCTCGATAACACTATCCAGATTCATCAGAGTAAGCACAGCTTGGTCCTTTTGGTGCGTGAGCAATTTACCCTCTTCGGCAAGACGCAACGAGTAGATACTATGGCGCATAAATACCCGGATGGTACAATAGGCACTGAGCACAACCAACATAAGCGGAAGGAAAAGATTATACCCCCCCGTAAGCTCGGCAATAAGGAATACCCCTGTAAGAGGGGCGTGCATTACGGCCGCCATGGTTCCAGCCATCCCCATGAGGATAAAATTTTTCTCGGGCAGATAGACTCGGATAAAGGGGAAGTAATTGAGGGTATGCGAGAAAAGAAAGCCCGTAAGCCCTCCCACAAAAAGCGTAGGAGCAAAGAGCCCCCCACAACCTCCACCTGAGTTGGTAGCCACCGAGGCAAATACCTTAAAGAGAAGCACCAAGGTGAGGAAAAGCACAATCCACCAATACGAGTCTCCCAATGTGGCAAAGAGCGAGCCCTCCATGATGCTGCTGTAATCATTGGTCAGCAAGTGCTCAATAACACTATACCCCTCGCCATAGAGTGGCGGCATAAGTACAATGAGAACACTCAAAATCACCGCCGAGAGGAGGAAGCGATTGACATACTTAGGGATACGCTTAAACCGCCGCTCCAAAAAGAACATAATGCGGGAGAAGTAGAGTGCCACGAAGCCACAAAGGATGCCCAACAGGAGGGTATAGGGGATGCGATCTAGGATAAAGTCTTCGCTTTGCATGAAGCTAAACATAGCCTGACGCCCCGTCAGGATATAGGCGAGAGAGGCTGATGTAACGGAGGTGGTAAGCAAGGGCAGAATACTCACAAGGGTCAAATCCATCAAAAGCACCTCTATGACAAAAACTAATCCCGTGATAGGCGCCTTAAAAATACCGGCAATAGCACCGGCTGCACCACACCCCACAAGGAGCATCAGGTTGCGCTGCTCCATCTTGAAGAAACGCCCCAAATTAGAGCCAATGGCAGCCCCCGTAAGCACAATAGGAGACTCCGCTCCCACAGATCCCCCCATCCCAATGGTAATGGCACTAGACAAAACAGAAGACCACATATTATGCGGTTTGATACGGCTCTTGCGCTGAGACAAAGCAATAAGTATCTTGGTAACCCCATGGCTTATATCGTCTCGCACCACATAACGCACGATCATGGCAGTAGCAAAGATACCTACCGGAGGAAGCACCAAATAGAGATATTGATTTCGCTGTGCCGCCGTAGTGGCAAAGTGCTGGAGTGTATGCACCAATTCTTTGAGCACAAAAGCAGCTACCGCCGTAGCCAGTCCCACGATAAAAGCGAGTATTAAAACAAATACACGTTCACTGATATGCTTCTCACGCCAGAGGATAAAGCGCATGAGAGCACCGGGTTGTGTAGTAGTGGACGATGAGGTCATTTTCCTTCTCCGTTTAGTATCGTACGTATCGTATAAAAGAGCACTACAAGATCAAGCTTTAGCGACATATTTTCGTAGTAAAGCCAATCGTAGCGTAAGCGCTCGAGCATCTCTTCGAGGGTAGAAGCGTACCCATATCGCACCATTCCCCAAGAGGTAATCCCGGGCAAAACGTTGTGCAAGAGGTAGTAGTAGGGGGCATGCTCCACGAGCTGATCGATGTAGTATTGCCGCTCCGGACGTGGACCGACAAAACTCATATCGCCTCGCAATACATTGTAGAACTGGGGCAATTCGTCTAGTCTATAGCGTCGCAACCAACGCCCCAATGGGGTAACGCGAGGGTCTCCTTCGAACGAAAGTTGTGGGGTTTCACCCTCGGTATTGGTGTACATGGTGCGAAATTTGTAAATAAGGAATGGTTTACCTCGCTTGCCAATGCGCTCTTGCCGATAAAAAACAGGCCCCGACGAAGAGCGGCGAACTGCGATAGAAAGCACTAAAAAGAGGGGGGAAAGCACAACCAAAGCGAGGAGTGCAGCCACCCGATCGAAGCAGTACTTGAGGTTCTTTGCCAGCTCGCTCATGTTCGTCTCCGTCACTTCAATCATGGGTACTCCCATAAGTACAGCATGGGTCAGTTTAGGGCGCGGCTGCGAGAGCGGTACACTCTCTGCCTCTATATAGATAGGGAAATGGAAGCGATACATTGAGTAAAGAAGGTGCCCAGCTACAGGCTTCCACTCGGGAGAGACTGTAAGGTAAATAGCCGTGGGGGAGAGGGTAGAAAATATAGAAGCGATCTTGTGGGATAGCTGCTCCAAATCGGCACATTCGGGTGTAGCCTCCTCATCTATTAGCACTCGCCCTCTCTCTACAAAGCGCATAGTTTTGGTGCATTGAGCAAGATGCTCCACCTCCTTTTCGGTGCCCACAAGCAACACGCGCTCCCAATGCTCGGGATTATCTCTCTTTCGTATCCCCCCTAGGGTAATACAGAGCCGCCCCAAATAGACCCAAAAGAAAGCGAGGACGAATATCCCCACAAAGAGCTCCAAATAAACTCGGGTATCGAGTACAATATCGTCTACCACCCAACATAAAAATGAGACAACACTACCCACAAACACGGAGCAGAGCGTAACCCACAACTCGTCAAGCCGACTCTTATTGATGGGTTTATTATAGTATCCGGAGAGAGCAAAAAGAGCCATCCACACCAACCAAACCAAGCCGCTAACAAGCAAATTGCGCGGACTCAAGAGATAGGCACCTAGGCTCCCCCAAGAAGAAGTTACCCCCTCTACATTGTACCGCAAGATATTAAACAGAAGGATAGTCAGCAACATGGCCAGACTATCCGAGAGAATATACCTTAGACGATACAATAGAATACGACTCATGAACGCAGGATCTTTACTTCGCCACCCAACCCTATGGATATAATTTCGCTAGGACGCGCCGGCGCGCATTCGTCTTGACGGATGGGGACGACATAGTCCACAGTGGATTTAATCTCCTCCGAGATCTCTGCAAAAATCTTGGGAGCAGGTTGCCCCGAGAGGTTCGCACTCGTAGAGACCAAAGGTACTCGCACAGCTGCACAAAGAGCTCGCGAGAAAGCCTCGTGCGTGATACGGATACCCAACGTACCCTCGGGAGCAATCAGCGAAGGGGCGACATTGCGTCCTCCCGGGTAGATAAGAGTCAGAGGAGACACCGCCGCATCAATCAATTGATAGGCAATATCAGGCACCTCACGCACCAATCCCGGCAACTTGGCATCGCTATCGATAAGTAGCAACATAGCCTTGCTCTCGGCACGTCCTTTGAGAGTAAAAATACGTTGTACTGCCTCTTCGTTGGTGGCATCGCACCCCAGCCCCCAAATAGTATCGGTGGGATAGAGAATAATCCCCCCGGCTTTGACTACCTTGGAAGCCTCCTGCACCGCCCTCTTATATTCTTCGGTTAATGTGTTGCGTTGAACATCCATTAGAGTTTACAAACTAAGCTTCGAAATACACGAGGACAAAGATACAATTTTGAAAGCGTTGCGCCATCAATCTAAATTCTTTACCTCACAAAAAACAAAGACAGGTGCGAAACACAGAAAAATATTGCGCTACTTTTTGGGGGAGGGTACAGGGTAAAAAAGAAATGTTTTTCGGGTGGTTTTTCGTAGAATCTAGGGCAAGAACGGAAAATTTTTAGAGCAGACATTCCCCCCTTTTTCAGGGAGAGAATTTTAAGGATTTAGGAGCGGCGTGGTGTTTTCAGAGGAAGGGGCGTAGGGGGCGCACTTTATACAAGATCGAGACCCCAATAAAAGAAAGTAGCGCCGTAAGGCTCCAGCGCAAAAGGATCGAAAGCAAAGCCTGCTCCATAATCCAAGGGAACCACAGAAGAAAGGGCTTTGTAACCACATCCAACACCACGATATGGATGAGATAAACACCCAAAGAACGAGCTGAAAAGGAGCTTAGGAACCTAGGATTATAGGCAAGGTGAGGACGAGAAGAGAAGAGCGCAAAAAGGCTAATGGTAGCCATAGCTACGAGGGGTGATAGGTTGCTCGTCACATACTCCGCCCAAGAGGAGCCATGGTATAGCACGAGCAGGCTTATCATAGCCAGCGTACCCGCTCCATAAAGCACGCCCCAAAGAGACTTTTTTGCCAACGCATGTTCCTTCAAGACATACCCTAATAGGTAGTATCCAAGATAGGGGATAAATAGAATGGGAATAGGAAGCTCTACTTGGTATACGAAGAGAAAAAAGCTACCGATTACCTCCAAAAGGAGAAGCCCCACGGCGATAAGGGTCAGATCCCTAGAGCGTGATACTCTCTCTATGACCCGACGAAGGAGAGGCGTTACAAGGTACAGCCCAAGAAGAGGGGGTAGAAACCAAAGATGAAAATAGCCTTTTGCCCAAAAAAGATGGAGGGCATACTCCGCAACATCAGCCCCTTTGACCCAAAAATAGAGGTAGTAAAGAGGAAGCCAAACAGCGAGGGGGATGAGAAGTCGGGGTAAACGTTTGCGATAGAATGTAGAGGGTTTCTCAATGGGTTGAGCGAGAAGAAAGGCTCCACTTAGCATAAAAAAGAGGGGCACCCCTATCTGCACGAAGCCCTGCACCAAAGCTGCAACATATCCGTTACTACTCTGCCAATGCTCCGGAGCGAGGTACTGCCCCGACGTATGAATGCCAATCACAAAAAAGGCAGCAAGAGCGCGGAGGGCATCCAGCCCCTCATGTCGGGTTGCATCCATCGTATCTAAGGAATCTTTCTTCTACAAAAAGAGCCTCTCTAGCAAAGCTCTCGGCCATCTCTCCTTTTGGGTAGTGCCTTGATATTCGCTAGAGAAGCTCCTTGTACATTTCGCTTCTGATATTTCCTCCGAGGTCAGCCGCCAAAGTCGTCGAAGTTGACCTGCTCACGAGGCACGCCCAAGTCTTCGAGCATCTTATTGACAGCATTGGACATGGGGCCCGGTCCGCACATATAGTACTCGATATCTTCCGGAGCCTCATGATCTTTGAGGTACATATCGTATATAACCTGATGGATAAATCCGGTAGCTCCCGTCCAATTATCTTCGGGTTGAGGGTCACTCAGGGCGATAACGAAGCGGAAGTTGGGGAAGTTCTTTTCTATCTCGCGGAAGTCCTCTTCGTAGAAAATTTCACTCTTAGAGCGTGCTCCGTACCAATAAGAGACCTTACGCCCCGTCTTTACCGTATTGAAAAGGTGCAAGAGCTGAGCACGAAGGGGAGCCATACCTGCCCCACCGCCGATATAAAGCATCTCGGCATCGCTATCTTCATGAATATGGAAGTCTCCATAGGGACCACTCATCGTCACCTTATCTCCAGGCTTGAGAGAGAAGATATAGGAAGAAGAAATACCCGGCATAACACCTGCCTTCCAAGTGCCCGTAGCTCGGTCGATAGGCGGAGTGGCAATACGGACGTTGAGGGTAATGATGTTCCCCTCAGCAGGATAATTCGCCATTGAGTAGGCACGAATTGTCTCTTCTGTATTTACAGCCTTCAAGCCAAAGAGCCCCACTTTTGCCATACGCTCCCAGTCTTTGCGGAAGCGATCATTCCCCTCTTTATCGCATATATCGTAGTCGGAATAAGAGATATTGTATTTGGGGATTTTGATCTGTGCATAGCTCCCGCTCTTGAAGTTCATCACTTCGCCTTCGGGCAGTTTTACAACAAACTCTTTAATGAAGGTGGATACATTGCGGTTGCTAACAACCTCGCATTCCCACTCTTTCACTCCAAATACAGACTCAGGAACGATGATCTTGAGATCCTCTTTCACCTTCGTTTGGCAGCCCAAACGCCAATGCGCTTTCTGCTCCTTGCGGCTAAAGAATCCCTTCTCGGTAGGAAGGATTTCGCCCCCGCCCTCTACCACTCGGCAGCGACATTGTCCACAGCTACCACTTCCACCACAAGCAGAGGAGAGGTAAATACCGTTGTTTTGTAGCGTATTAAGCAGGGTGCCTCCTATGGGGACTTCGAGTTTACGCTCGTCATTTACTGTGATGGTTGCATTGCCCGAGGGAACAAGTTTGCTCTTAGCAACAAGTAGGGCAATGACCAATATAAGGGTGATTACGAGGAATATAACTACGCTCGCAATGATTACGATAGAATTAATCGCCATATCGTGTATTCCTTTTTATTACTTAGTCTTCTACGAACTCTCCGGGTTGCCTCTTAAAGTTTAACCCCCGAGAAGCAAACGAAAGCCATCCCCATTAGCCCCGTAACAATGAGGGCTATACCAAAGCCTCTCAGCGGCTTCGGGATATTGGAGAATTGCAATTTTTCTCGGATTGCAGCCATCCCGAGGATTGCCACGAGCCAACCAATACCCGAACCAAAGCCGTAGACAGTTGCTTGCCCTAGGTCTACAAATTCACGTTGTTGCATGAAGAGAGAACCTCCCAAGATGGCACAATTCACAGCAATGAGAGGCAAGAAAATCCCGAGTGATGCGTACAAAGAGGGTGCATAACGCTCCACTACCATCTCCACCAATTGGGTAAAGGAGGCAATGACTGCAATGAAAAGGATGAAGGAAAGGAAGCTAAGGTCTACTGTAGCAAAAGAGGGACTAAGCCACGTGAGTGCACCCTCTTTGAAGATGTAGTTTTCTAGTAAATAGTTGATCGGGAGGGTACAGGTAAGCACGAATGTCACTGCAATACCCAAGCCCAATGCCGTCTTCACATTTTTCGATACCGCGAGATACGAACACATCCCGAGGTAGAAAGCGAAGATCATATTATCGATAAATACCGAGCGAAAGAAGAGGCTCAGGAGATCTACTGCGTAATTCATAATCAGTCTTTCTAGTATAAATTATCCTACTCTTCTCTCTACGCTTCTTGTAGATTTTTATTGTAACTCCGTTGTACCCACACGATACAAGCAAGTATGATAAGAGCCATGGGAGCCATATTCATAAGACCAAAATTGGCATATCCTGCATCGTAGAAAGATTGAGGGATAACGCGGAAGCCGAAAATACTTCCATTGCCCAATAGCTCACGCACAAAGCCAATAATGAGTAGCACCATACCGTATCCAACTCCGTTACCTACCCCATCGAGGAACGATTCCCAGGGTTTATGCCCGAGAGCGAAGGCCTCAAGGCGTCCCATGAGGATGCAGTTCGTAATGATAAGACCAACGTACACCGAAAGCTGTTTGCTGATGTCGTAGACGTAGGCTTTGAGTACTTCATTTACGATTGTTACAAGAGCTGCTACCACCACAAGCTGCACAATGATACGAATACGTGTGGGGATGGTATTACGAATCAACGAAATAATAACATTGGCAAAAGCCAATACAGCCGTTACAGAGAGCCCCATTACAAGAGCGGGCTTGAGCTGCGACGTAACAGCAAGAGCCGAACAAATACCCAGCACCTGGATAAGTACAGGATTGTTGCTACTGAGCGGCCCTAGTAAAACCTCTTTATTTTTGTTTGCCATAATCTCTATTCTTCCTTATTTGGTAGCGTTGGCTTGAAGATATTTCTCGTAGGGTTTAAGCGAACTCGTGAGCATCGCATCAACCCCATTGCTGGTAAGCGTACCTCCGGTTACTCCATCTACAAATTCACGTTCGTCGGGCGACTTACCATTTTTCACCACGGCAATCCCTATCACTTGCCCCTCTGTGTTGGCAATATGCTTGCCGATAAAGCGAGAGGAGAAGTGCTCTGTTGCTATTTCGGCACCCAGCCCCGGAGTTTCTCCGGCATGCCCAAAGTCGCTGCCAAAGACAGTGGTTCCGTCCATATCAATAGCCATATAGCCCCAGATTACATTCCAAAGTCCGGCTCCATTGAGAGGGATAATGAATTTTTTCATCCCATCAACTTCTGCGACATACAGTGGAAGCTCGGCATCGGGATTGGTTGCGAGCAACTTAAATTGATTGGCAGTATTTAGATTGAATGCGGCATTATTGGCAATCTCTTCGCCCTCAAACGTACGAAGCACTTCGCCCTTGGCATTAATGAGGAGCTCCTGTTTGATGATGGTTTTGTAGAGCTTGGTCACCTCTTTTTTACTGGGGGCAACCTGATGTACGGAGCGGAGGATCTGCTCCATCTTGTCTATCTTGATATTCTCTTCTTGGGGTGCCTTGAGTACCTGTGAGGTGAAAGCAAGAGCAACAGCTACGAGAGCAACCATAATGGCTGCGTATACTATAGTGTATGTATTACTCTCTCTATTCATAGTTTCTTGTCTATTACAAAGCTCGGATTGATTAGTTTGCCCTTTTTAGACGGCGAGCACGACGTTTGATATTCGCGTTCACCACAAAGTAGTCGATAAGGGGAGCGAATACATTCATGAGTAGGATGGCAAGCATCATGCCCTCAGGATACCCGGGGTTGAGTACTCGGATAAAGACGCACATGACCCCAACAAAGAATCCATAGATCCACTTGCCGGTCTCAGTACGTGCCGAGGTTACAGGGTCCGTTGCCATGAAAACAAGCCCAAAGGCAAAGCCACCATACAAAAGGTGCATGAGGGGAGTCATTTGCATGGCTGCCGTAGAGCCGATAGCGTTGAAAAGCAGAGCCATGAGAGAAGCTCCTACAACGCCCGAGAGCATAATCTTCCAACTTGCAATCCCCATCCAGATAAGCAATGCAGCCCCTATTAGGATGGCTAAAGTAGAGACCTCTCCAATAGAGCCCGGGATAAAGCCCAAGAAAGCATCAAGATAAGAGAGAGGTTCGTTTACGATATTGTGCAACGCGGGGAGAGATTCTCCAGCGGTAGCAATCTGCCCGAGGGGAGTTGCTCCGGAGTATCCATCCACCAAAGTACCGGCTCCTACTCCAAAGCTGTCACCGGTACGGACAAAAACGCTGTCTCCCGTCATCATGGTTGGGTAAGCAAAGAAGAGGATTGCACGAGTGATCAACGCCACATTGAAAATATTATATCCCGTACCACCAAAGACTTCCTTGGCAAAAATTACAGACATGGCCGTTGCTACGGCAATCATCCATAGTGGGGTATCTACCGGAACGATGAGGGGAATCAAGAATCCCGTTACTAGGAATCCTTCTTGTATCTCCTCTTTTTTCCATTGAGCGACAGTAAACTCAATCCCCAATCCCACTACATAAGCTACGATGAGCTTAGGCAATACCGCAAGGAAACCAAAGCCAAAAAGCGCCCAAAACGAGCGAGTGGCAAGCTCCCCGATGGCGAGATAATGCTGGTATCCCACGTTGTACATACCAAAGAGCAGCGAGGGTATTAAGGCGAGAATCACCATACTCATGACTCGCTTCGAGTCTATTGCGTCGTGAATGTGGGTCCCCCTACGAGCGGTATCGTGAGGCACAAACATAAACGTTTCCATCCCCTCAAAAAGCGAATGGAAGGCATGCAACTTACCCCCTTCGGAGAAAGTCGCACGATATTTATCAAAGAATCCTTTCATATCTATAGAGAAGGGTTAGTTCATTTCTTTGTAGAGGAGGTCGAGCCCGTTGCGTATGATGTACTGCAATTCCATCTTCGAAGAGCAGACAAATTCGCACAACGCAAAATCCTCGGGCGCCACTTCGTAAATCCCCAAAGCCTCCATTTTGTCGATATCATAGGCAATAGTGGCTTTGATCAGATGCTCGGGGAAAATATCCATGGGGAAAACGCGATCGTATTCATGGCTCATAATCATAGCCCTCTCGCCGCCCTTGATGCGTGCATCGAAGGCATATTCTCGCTTCTTCCCAAGCAACCACGAGAAGTAGCTACGGTTAGCGCTAAACTGCTTAAAGCGAGGAGCGATCCAACCAAAGGCTTCGTCGTAATCGTCACCTTCGGGGATAATGCTTATCAAATCAATGTTGAGTGAAGCAAATGGACGCTCATCCGAGATACGCACTCCCGTAAGGACGTCTCCATTGATAATCCGTTCGTGCTCTTTTTTGACGCAGAGATCGGAGCCGTACAGATCTAGTACTCTTGCTCCCGGAGTTATAGTCACATAACCACGTTGCGCAGCATCGGAGCCAGCAATGACTATCGTACGAGAGAAATCTACCTTACCCGTGCGCAAGAAACGCCCTACAACGAGCAAGTCCGTGGCCTTTAAGGTCCACACAACTTCTCCCTTATTGAGGGGGCGGATATGGTTAATAAGAACTCCCACATTACCTGCAGGGTGAGGCCCCTCTACGGAAACAACCCCCACTCCTTGAGGTGCTGTAAAAGCGAAATTCGCAGGAACGCCCAAATATACAGAACCCTCCGTGAGCGTCTGTAGAGCAGAAAGGGCTACTTGCAAGTCCTCTTCTCTATCCTTTAGTAGATACTCCATAGAGGGAGCTAGGGGAGCGGTCAAATTGGCCGTTACGAAGATGTCTCTCGGCATCTCCCGAGGATTGGCAATCCTATCATAGGGGCGTTGTTTGAAAAATGCCCACATTCCCGAGCCAAGTAGCATATCAAGGAGAGCCTCACGAGAGGTATTCTCCTTTTTATAAGGAGCAAAAGAGACAGAAGCCGTCTCCCCTGAGGGACGCACTTCAACGCTCAGAATCTTTCGTTTTGCCCCTCGATTGACAGCGACAACCTCGCCGGCTACAGGGCTTGTGAACTTAATTTCGGGGAAAGTTTTATCGTAAAAAAGAGGCGTACCGCACTCTACCTTATCGCCTACATGTACCAAAAGCTTTGGGGTTACACCCACATAGTCATCGGGGACCAACCCATAGGTACTGCTTGGCTTAGGGGCACTCAAATGCTCCAGCGGGGCTTTCCCTTTCAGATTCAAGGAGAGGCCCTTTCGTATTTTTATCGATTTAGCCATGACTACAATCTCTGTCGTTGCTACAAATTCAGTTTTGCAAAAGTAGTCAAATTCCATCAAACAGATATCCTGTTGGATGGAATATTACGACCTTTAACAACAAAAATTGCCCTCAAGTAGAGCGTTGAGAATAGGGATTAGACCACGAGCGGGCTAATCCAACGACAGAAAATTATTTGTTATGCAGAGGGGCTTGTAATCCTACTGCTCAGGATTCGTATCTTTCTCTTCTGTAAAGTCTACATACTCCCCTTGCCCCTTGTCAAATTTGCGCTTATCAACGGTCGTGATATCCACCTTTTCTCCAGGCGAGCGGCGTGACTCTCTCTCTCCTCTTCTCTTCTGAGAACGAGAGGCTTCTTGGGAGGCATTATACATCCCTGCACGGCGCAAAAACCATTTCAGGATCTGAATACGGAAGAGGTAAAAGAGTACCCCTATAAGGAGGATTATGAGGAAAAAAGTCATACTACCAACGGATCACTACTTGTTATAAGACCGCCACAAAAAGCGATGACACCCAGAGCTGACAAGGCAACCTATAATAAAAGGGATCACACCTTCCGACCCTATGTAAGGGCTACACAACATGCCGCAAACAAGAAATAGTACAATACGGAGCCAAACCGACTTGGCGTTCGGAACAAGAATGAAGTAAAGGAGCAAACCTGCAAGAAGGATTACGAGAAAAGTTCCCATACGACCACACTATTTGTTATTAATTAAAAGAAAAGACGATAGAGCGCTGAGCTGACAAGGTAGCTTACGACAAAAGGGAGCAACCCTGCCCATCCCAACAAACATACAAACAGTGTGCCAAGAACAAGCAAGACCAGTGCAATAGACAGAAGTACGCGATCTTTTTTCTCCGTTAGCGGAAAGTGTATCTTAAATGCAAGCAAAGGAATATCGGCCACTAGGTAGATACAACTTATCAATATCAAAGGATACACAATACTCAATAGGAGCGGAGTAGAGGGGTGAAATAGGGAGAGTGTAGCCACGATACCAATCCACAAGAGCGCATTGGCTGGTACCGGCAGCCCCAAAAAGGAGCTAGTTTGCCTCGTGTCATTATTGAACTTAGCCAAACGCAAAGCCGAGAATGCGGCAATCAGAAAAGCCGGAAGCGCCGCCCATATAGAGGGAGTTTCCTTTCCCAAATAGGAAAAAAGAAGAAATGCCGGAGCGACACCAAAGCTAACCACATCGCTCAAAGAGTCGAGATCTGCACCAATAGCACTCTGAGCATGGAGCAGACGAGCCACCAAGCCATCGAACAGATCGAAAACACCGGCTGCCACAATGCACCAAGCGGCGGCATTGCTATCCCCATTGACCAAGACCTGATAAATGGCAAGGCAACCTGCTATAAGATTAGCAAGAGTAATGCAATTGGGGATATAGTAGCGAATGCTCTTCATCATTATAGAGAGGGCAGTTTACCAATAACGGTAGTATTTCCTTTTACTTTTGTCTCCGGTGCTATAAATATCTCTGTGCCAAGAGGGAGATAGAGATCAATGCGCGAACCAAACTTAATAAAGCCCACAAAGTCGTTAATAGTACCTTCCTCTCCCACTTGTGGATAGGTAACGATACGTCGTGCAACAGCCCCCGCAATTTGGCGCTCCAGCACACGATGCCCCTGAGGGGTCTCTATTACCACAGCACTCCGCTCGTTTTCGGTACTACTCTTTGGTAGGAAAGCCTTGTAGAAATTCCCTTCCGTATGGCTTACGTGACGCACAACACCATTGCATGCAAACCAATTGGCATGAACGTCATAGATAGACATAAAAATAGAAACCTTGAGGCACTGTGCCTGCAAAATCTCTCCCTCATACACCTCTTCTATAGTCACGAGCTTACCATCGGCAGGAGCTACAATAATATCTTCTTGCCCTTCGCCCTCATTATGCCGATTGGGACTCCGGAAGAAATTAAACGCCAAACCCATAAGAGTAAGAGTGCTTACTAGTAAGAAAATAGGAATGGCAATATAAGGAGAAGTCAGGAATGCGAGAACGTCTATAACTAAGAATATAAGAAAGAAACTAATCAGGATTCCTCTCCCTTCGTGGTGAACTTTCATCAGTTGCCTATTGGTGTCGTTTGTATCTTTTGTGCTACCTATGGGCAGCATTAGCCCTGCAAAAATAGCTCATTCTTACCGATCCAGAAGCCTTTTGAAAGGATAAGTACAAAATTCCTCCCAAATAAACCCCCAAAATAACGATACTTATACATACAAACACAGCCCTTACTCCACCCCACAAGAGCGCAATATTTTTCTTTGACAAGGGCGCCTCACCCTACTTTTTAGCTCTCCCCGACCTCCCCCACCAAGTGGCACAAAGAGATCTCCCTTCTGACATAAAAAGTTGCCCCCCGGAGGTCAAACCACAGACGTAAGGAAGGATCCTTCGCTTTTTGACCACCGAGGGGGCAACCCCACAAACAAATAAAACGCATTGGCTCAATCCGCGTCCCTCAACTCGCACCCCAGTTAGGGATAGAAAGTGAAGGCAATACATGGAGCGGTATAGCTACCATGCGCTTTACGAAACGAGAGGATACAGGTTCCTTTTATCTCGTCTCTCAAATATGTCAATCCCCCATCTTTCTACTCTCTACTACCCCTCATTATATATAAAGGGGTGTAGGAGTTCTTTCCTAAGCAGCTCCGTATCTTGCTACTTTTCGTAGGGGCTTCTCCGCTTGAGAAGGAGTGATTAATAGTTCTGCTTACAGGGCTCGAAGTAAGCCTGCGGATGCTGACAAGCGGGGCACTTTGCGGGTGCCTTCTTCGAGGTAAGCACATAACCACAATTACGGCACTGCCACATAATTTCTTCTTCGCGAGAGAATACTGTTTCTGTCTTTACTCGCTCTAGAAGGATGCGATAGCGACGCTCATGTTCGGCCTCCACCTTAGCAATCTGGCGGAATGCTGCGGCAATTGCGGGGAACCCTTCTTCCTCAGCGATGTTTGCAGCCTCGGGATACAACACGGTGTGCTCTTCGTTTTCGCCATCAGCAGCGGCAGCCAAATTTTCCATCGTGGAACCAATAACACCGGCGGGGTACATGGCAGTAATCTCTACCATCCCACCTTCGAGGAATTTGAAAAACGTTTTGGCATGCTCACGCTCCTGCTCTGCAGTTTCGAGGAAGATGGCAGCAATTTGCTCATAACCCTCTTTCTTTGCAACACTTGCAAAGAAGGTATATCTATTACGTGCTTGAGATTCTCCGGCAAAAGAGGCAAGCAGGTTTTTCTCTGTACGAGTTCCTTTGATTGACTTTTCCATAGTCGAGTTCTTTTATTTGTCTGTTTTACACTTATTTCCTTGTGCAAAAGTAGGTATTAAATATTAGACGTAAGTCTATTTTATACCTATTTATAGGTAATCCGTATTCTTTACTAGTACAGAAATGTACTACACAAAAGACTCAAAAGAAGGCGACAGGACCTTTGTTATCGCTCTGCAGCCAAGTGATTAGTAACGAATTAACGAAGAGGAGCCCTCTCTTTTCATTGCGAATAAACCTCGGTATTAAGAATCGAATCCTCTCGTTTAGAGTACGCTGTCGGCACAAAACGCTACCACCCCCTTGCAATAAGAGAGTGGTAGATAACATGGAGCAGATAGTACTTCTACTCTACTAAAAGATGGATAACAGGGAATGCTTTATAGCCGTATAGAGACGCCCAAATTGAGGACTGCAAAAAGCCGAGTCCAAGCATCAATCGATTTTAATGTTTCATCACGGGGCACAAGACTATTGAGGTCTCCCTCTCTCAGGTTGGGAGAAGATAACCTAAGAGGTCCATTATAGAGGAACCCCAGATCCCCAAAGAACGATACCCTAGAACGTGGTACAGCAAAACCGTAGCCAACCCCAATATAAGGTTGTACCCAAGAAGGAGACGCAACGGAAGCGTTTATAGAGGCATCTTCGTCGGGTTGGAGAGTAAAAAGAGTCTCCCCATTCTCCTCTAGCCGAATTACAGGCATGTTCAACACTCCCTTTCTTCTCATCTCTTCGGCTACCGACTTACCCGTCTTGTGATCTACAAGCTGCACCGATCCGCGAGCTTGATAGCGACCTAGGAACAAACCAGCCGTTACCCTAAATGGATTTTTAAATGGATGATAGTCGAGAAGCAACTGACCTCGCACCCAACCCGACTTCATCTTGATATCCAGATCAACAGGATTCTCAAGCTTCTGCGCATAGGATGCAAAAGCTTTTACCTTATCAACATCCACTCGCGAAGAGTAAGACAGACTAGGCATTAAGCCAAGCCCTGCGCGGAGCGAGAGTTCGGGCATAAAGCAGACAGAGCCCCCTATCGTCAACCCCTCAGGAGCACCCAGGGTCGTATACAGGCCAAAGGAGAGAGGAGTCTTCTCTTGTGCTCCCGCCGAGAGGGCAATAAGGAGGGAACACACTACCGCTGATAGTCGTACTAAGATTTTCATGTGCAAACTGCTTTTAGATTTCTATTCCTGTGTGATTCTTTCCTTGCATCATCACTATGTAATGCACAGGAGGTATCAATTCCTATCGCAAATATACACTTTATATTCTGCACAGAGGCTCTTTTTCAGGAAAAAGTCTATAAGGGAACAACCTCCGGTCAGAATCTACAACGTTATAGGGTAGAATTCTTTCGGAAATAGGCTGATTAGGAGGGAGCATTCTGCCCGAAAAAGTAAAAAGTATAGGGCAGGAGTTCTGAAATTCTCAGCCTTCGTTTTGTGTCGTTTCAAGGGGCAAAAAAAGAACGCTCCCCTCTTCCTCCTTCCCGTCCATGGGGAAAATCAGAAGAGAGGAGCGCTACTTATTTCGAGCCCCTACGGGGAGAACTACCATCTAGGCAGGTCGCACTACATAAGCTACGGGGCGGTCTCCATCCACAAAGCCAAGTACATTATTCGTTAGCTCACGCGCCATCATAAGTCGCGCATCGTAGGTTTGCGTACCCACATGAGGGGTCATGACCACATTGTCTAAGCGGAAGAGGGCAGCATTGGGTTTGTCGGCATCTTCGTACACATCGAGGGCAACACCAGCAATTTTCCCGGAGGTAAGAGCCTCCACTAGGGCGTTTTCGTCCACCACTGCCCCACGGGCGGTATTGACGAGGAGAGCCGAAGGCTTCATCCGAGCAAGCCTATCGGCATCCACGAGATGGCGAGAACCCTCATTGAGAGGCGTGTGGAGAGAGACCACATCAGCCGTCTCAAATAGAGTATCCAGGTCGCAGTAGGACACCCCGAGCTTCTGCTCTATCTCCTCAGAAAGCCTATGGCGTTTGTAGTAGAGTACCCTCATCCCAAAGGCCTGACAGCGCACGGCCACACTTCGGCCTATGTTACCAAAGCCTACAATCCCAATCGTTTTACCGAGGAGATCAAGCCCCAATCGATCTAGCCTAGAGGGCTTGAGGTCTCTACCCATTGTGCGCAAAGTGCGATCCCACTCTGCCGTACGACGCGAAAGCGACAGCAAGAGGGCAAGGGCCAGCTCCGCCGTGGGGGCAACTACACTCTCGGGCGTATTGGTCACGGCAATCCCCTTCTCTCTACAATACTCAATATCTATATTATTAAAACCAACGGCATAGTTGGCAATTAGCTTTAAATTGGGAGCCTTATCGATAATCTCCCTATCGATGGGAATGTCGAATACCGAACAGAGGATGGTGGCCGAGGGGATTTGCTCCATAATCTCTTGCCGAGAAAAGTCTCGTCCGTGGGGAGGGCGCACAAGTTCAAAGCGCTCTTCAAGTTCTTCAAATCCCTCTTCGATGGTATCGAATGCCATGAGGATACGTTCTTTATGTCTGTCTGTCATATTACCAAGGTCTAATTGAATACGACTACAAAGATAACTTCCTTTCCCTCTTCTTGCAACGCAGCGAGAGATTAAAGGCGGGCGAAGATGAAAAATCTTCATACTCCCACAGGAAGATTCCACCGCCCCTCTAAAACTCTACAATCACACTATATTACAGAGACTTATGAATCAAACCACAAAAAATTGGCACATCAAAATCACTTTGGAAACAGAAAAATTTATCGCCGACTATTGCACAACTAAAAAAAAGCAGTACCTTTGCTGTCGCTTTCGAGTTGAGAGAGCGTTAAACGAGAACGGCAGAGGCTGTTCTACAGCTCTTGACAAAGACGGTCGGAGCACGCTTCGAGTTTTGGTGCGGTAGTTCAGTTGGTTAGAATACCTGCCTGTCACGCAGGGGGTCGCGGGTTCGAGTCCCGTCCGCACCGCGAAATACGGAGCAAGTGCTAGAGAATAAGATAGAAGTCGATTGTGTGCGGCTCTTTTCATTTGGGCCTAATGCCAAGAGAAGAGAGTAACAAAGAAGCCCAAGTGGCGGAATTGGTAGACGCGCTCGTTTCAGGTGCGAGTGTTTCGCGACGTGCAGGTTCGAGTCCTGTCTTGGGCACGACGACAGCTTTGAGGGAGACCTCATAAAACTTGAAACATTTTGCGCGAGTGGTGGAATTGGTAGACACGCTACTTTGAGGGGGTAGTGCCGGTTACGGTGTATGAGTTCAAATCTCATCTCGCGTACTTCCCTTTAAGCATTTATCCTTGATATTGAGGGTAGGTGCTTTTTTTGTTTCTATCCCCCTACGAATAAGAGCTTCACGCGCATTGAACCAAAATAAGGCACGTCTGTTTTATCAGTAGTAACAGAAAAAAAATGCATTTGAAGATATGAAAATCAACGAAAAAGTAACGAAAGCTATCGACCTACAAATCAACCGCGAGATGTGGTCTTCTAACCTATACCTCTCCATGTCTATGTACCTACAGCACAAAGGCTATGCAGGTATGGCTAAGTGGCTTATGGCTCAATCCAAAGAAGAGATGGAGCACGCTTACGACATGATGAACTTTGTAAACCGCCGCGGAGGCCGTGTGACCATTCTACCCCTAGAGGAAGTTCCCACAGAATTTGGCTCCGTAGCAGACACTTTCACACAAGTATATGAGCACGAATGCAAGGTAACGGCGTGGATCGAAGAGCTTGTTCAGATTGCATCGGCTGAGCGCGATATGGCTTCTCAAGACTTCTTCTGGAAGTACATTCGTGAGCAAGTAGAGGAAGAAGATACCGCTTGCAGCATCATCGATCGCATCAATCTCTCCAAGGAACAAAACCTAATTTTCTTGGACGAAGAACTCTCCAAGACGGGGCTTTAAGAAGCCCTTTTCTAGGGATTAAAGGATAAAAAAGAGTTTCTATACTGCCCATCATCTCCCTCTTACATGAGGCGTAGATGATGGGCTTTTTGTTGTATCTTTGTAATGATGGATACGAACAAGCCTTTACAACATGGGGAGTGCAGATAAAATACTCTTGGTGGCAGCTATGCCAAAAGAGGTGCAAGAGCTTCTCCCCCTCTTCTCAGAGCCCCCGAAAAAGGAGGTGTCGCCTCTTGGCTTCGAAGGTTGGCAGGGCACCACGCACAAAGGGCAATCTTTGCTTCTCCTGACCACGGGTATTGGCAAAGTCTCTGCAGCCGTGGCCACAGCGGAGGCGATTCGTTTATTCGCCCCCTCCCTAATCCTCAATATTGGGGTAAGTGGCACCCTCAGCACAAGTGTAGAGAGAGGCGATATCGTGGTGGCTAATTGGGTTTGCTATCACGACGTCTACTGCGGGACAGAAATCCCCTATGGGCAAGTACAAGGTTACCCTCTGCGTTATCCTGTAGAGACTTCTCTCGTTGAGAAATTCAGGGAGACAGAGGTTCCTTTCTATCTAGGAGGAGTAGCCTGTGGAGACCGATTTTTATCCTCCCCTGCCGAGTTCTCCTTTATCAAAGCCAACTTCCCCGACGCTCTCGCCTTAGACATGGAGAGTGCCGCCGTAGCGCAGACGGCCTATATCCACCACCTCCCCATGATGGTGATCCGGCTCATCAGCGACACCCCAGACCGCGCCGACGGCTATGTGCAGTACTGCCATTTTTGGAAAGAAGAAGCGTTTCGAACCGAGCGGTTTGCAGCCATCCATAAACTCATTAATGCAATCTAGTATAATCAAATACAAACCCTAAAAATGGAGAAGATACCTAGTTTTCAACTCGATCATATCCGCCTCAAGCGAGGCATCTACGTCTCCCGCAAAGACCGCTTTGGCGATGTGGTAATCACCACTTTCGATATTCGCATGAAGGAACCCAACCGGGAACCCGTGATGGGTGTACCCGAGTTGCATACCATCGAACACCTTGCAGCGACCTATCTTCGTAACGATCCCGAATGGCGCGATCGCATTGTTTACTGGGGACCCATGGGGTGCCTTACGGGCAACTACCTCCTCATCAAGGGAGATCTCTCCTCCCACGACATTTTGGATTTGATCCGAGCCACGTTCCGCTTTGTGCGCGATTTCGAGGGCGTAGTACCCGGTACCGAACCTAGAGATTGCGGAAATTGTCTCCTACACAACCTCCCCATGGCACGCTACGAAGCCGAGAAGTACCTTCGAGAAGTACTCGACGTGGCAACAGAAGAGAATCTTATTTATCCCTCCTAATCCCTAGAGAGCCTTCAAGAAAAATGGCTACTTTTGCCTACGAAGAATAACTATAGCAACAACCTCTGATATGCAGTTTAAAATAGCCTCCGGAGAGCTTTCGTCCCTCCTTCAGAACCAAAGTAAGGTAGTGCCCACCGTCTACAATGAGATGCCGGTACTCACCTACTTCCTTTTCGAAATACAAGACAATAACCTCTACGTAACAGGCTCTGACGGTATGATGCGAAGCCGCGGGGTACTACCCGTGATCTCCTCAGAAGGGAACGCAACCTTCGCCGTTCATCCCAAGGATATATTGGAATACGTAAAGGGATTGCCCGACCAGCCCCTCCTTTTCGACTACGAGGCAGAGACCTCTACCCTACTGATGACTTTCGAAGGGGGTTATATCCGTTTCGCAACGAGCGATGGAGAGCTTTATCCTAAGGACGACAAAGACAGAGAAGAGGCCGAAACGGCACACGTAGCCACCATGTCCGCCTCTGCCATGCGTCGTGGATTGGATCTGACAATTGGCTCTATGGCAGAGGATGCTAGGCGACCTATCCTTGCTTCGGTGTGCTTCGACTTCAAAGCAAAGTACCTTGCAATGGTAGCTACCTCTACCGAGATCCTTACGAAATATACAGACTCTACCGTGGTGGATCCCTCTATTGTGGAGCCGGCCGACGTGCGAGTACAATCGCCCTATCAGTTCTGTTTGCCCCAAAAGATGGCGAACTTCTTGCGCGCTCTCTTGGCGTCTTTTACAGATGAAGAGGTAACTCTCTCGCACACGGACCGCAAGGCGTTCTTCAAAGTTGGTAACATCGAGGCTTCTACTCGCCTCGTAGAGGGTCGTTATCCACCCTACGATTCTGTAATCCCTAGGGACAATCCTCACCGCATCTCCATAGAAGGGCGTCTGTTTGTACCTGCCATCAAGCGCATGAACTCCTTTATGAGCAGCCCCAATCATCCCCTAGTGATGCAGATGTCTATCGAAGGTAATTTGATGACAGTCAGCATGGATGTACAAGACGTGCGGCAGGCAGAGCAACGCTTCCCCATAGAAAACCCCTCTAACCTCAGCATGAAACTCCGCTTCAAGGTACATAGTTTCATTGCCCTTATCAATACAATTGAATCGAGCAACATCGTCTTTGAGATTGCCGATGCCTCTCGAGCTATGGTTATCATTCCCTCCGAAAACCCCAAGGATACGGAGCTAACCAATGTGATCATGCCCATTACTACGGCTCGCTAAAATTGCCTTTCTTCTATGGAACTACAGCTCAAGCGTCCACTTGTATTCTTCGACATTGAGTCTACGGGTCTCAGCCCCGAGAAGGATCGTATCGTAGAGATCTCCCTCATCAAAGTCTACCCCGATGGGCACGAAGAGGTGCGCACGCGGCGTCTCAATCCGGAGTGCCACATCCCCGAAGAGAGTACGGCAGTCCACGGCATTACCGACGATGATGTGCGCGATTGTCCCACATTTAGACAAGTGGCCAAGAGCTTGGCTTCTATGATTCAAGGGTGCGACATTGCGGGCTACAACTCCAATCGTTTTGACGTACCCCTCCTAGGAGAAGAATTTATCCGTGCCGACGTAGAGGTCGATTTCTCGCGCTGCCGTTTCATTGATGTGCAAACGATCTTCCATAAAATGGAGCGTCGTACCCTAGAGGCTGCGTACAAATTTTATTGCGATAAGGACTTAACCGAGGCTCACTCTGCCGAAGCCGATACGCGCGCCACGCTCGAAGTGCTCAAGGCTCAGCTCGACCGCTATCCCGAAGATCTGCAAAACGATGTTGAGTTCCTATCTTCTTTTACAATGCAGCAGCGGAATCTTGACTTGGCAGGACGCTTCGTTTACAACGAAAAAGACGAGGTCGTGATTAACTTTGGCAAGCACAAAGGCGTTCCTGTTGCCGAGGTGCTCAAAAAAGAACCGGGTTATTACGACTGGGTGATGAAGGCCGACTTCCCCGAAGACACCAAGCGGCATCTTACGCGCCTTCGCTTCAAACTTGCTTCCGAAAACAACTAATCAATCCCTCCATCAAGCCTTTTATGAGCCTTCAAGGTAAGCATATTGTTTTAGGCATCACGGGCAGCATTGCAGCCTATAAGAGTGCTACGCTTATTCGTCTTCTCATAAAAATGGGGGCCGAAGTGCAGGTCGTCATTACCCCTTCGGGCAAAGAATTTATTACTCCCCTTACCCTCTCTACCCTTACACAAAAGCCTGTAGTCTCGGAGTTTTTCGATCGCCGAGATGGGTCTTGGCACAGCCATGTGTCCTTAGGACTGTGGGCAGATCTCATGCTTATCGCACCGGCTTCGGCAGCCACCCTCGCCAAGATGGTAACAGGAGTTGCCGACAACATGTTGCTCACCACATATCTTTCTATGAAAGCTCCGGTCTGGGTGGCTCCTGCCATGGACCTAGACATGTATTGCCACCCTGCAACACAGAGTAATCTACAGACCCTCCGCGAGCGAGGAGTGCACGTCGTAGAGCCGGGAGACGGCTTTCTAGCAAGTGGGCTGGAGGGCAAAGGGCGTATGGAAGAGCCCGAGCAAATCGCACAGGCCGTAGCTCAACACTTTGAGGCAGAGGCGCAAGGATGTAAAGAGAATAGCCTAGCCGAGATGGAAGTTCTCATCACAGCTGGCCCCACCTACGAGCCGATTGATGCTGTTCGTTTTATCGGGAATTACTCCTCCGGACGAATGGGATATGCACTCGCTGCTGAGTGCTCTCGCCGAGGAGCCCAAGTTCATCTCGTCTCCGGCCCCTCCTCTCTGCCCGATCCTCAAGGGGTGCATGTGGAGAGAGTATCAACGGCTTGCGAGATGCTAGCCGCCTGCCAAAAGGTTGCAAACTCATGCCGCCTTGCCATCTTTTCCGCTGCCGTAGCGGACTATCGCCCCGAGCACAAAGCGGATGGCAAGATGAAAAGGGAAAGCACCGGCGCCTCCATGTCCCTCTCCCTTGTGAAGAATCCGGACATCGCCGCCACGCTGGGTGCCGAGAAAAAGGAGAATCAAATCATGGTAGGCTTTGCCTTGGAGACCTCGTCTGATCACGAGGAGGCAAGGCGTAAGATGGCACGTAAGGGCATGGATCTTATGGTGCTCAATTCTATAAACGACAGGGGAGCCGGCTTTGGCACCCCCACCAATAAGGTAACCTTGATTCCCCAAGAGGGAGAGCCCTTGGAGTGCTCCCTCAAGAGCAAAGAAGAGGTAGCAAAGGATATTCTCAACTACCTCACAAACCATTATTTGCAGCAATGAAGGTCGTCCGTCCGTTTCTGATTTTGCTTTGCTTACTGCTGGGAGCAAAACAAGTCTCTGCACAAGAGCTCAAGGCAAAAGTTACGATCAATACCGAACGACTGGGGTCGGTCAATGCCAGCCAGTTCGCAGAAATGGAACGCCAACTAACCGACATGCTCAACAATACGCGTTGGACTTCGCTACAATACTCCCCTGCGGAGCGCATCGAATGCGCCTTTGCCATTAACCTTACCGCCGTAGAAGAGGAGCGTAAGTACGCCGGAGAGCTTTACATCACAGCACAACGCCCTGTTTTCAACAGCTCCTACCAATCTCCTCTTCTCGTTTGGCGCGACCGTGAACTTAACTTCGATTACCAATCTTTCGACGTCCTAACTTATTCCCCTAACGACATAGGAAGCAACCTCATTGCCAGCATCGTTTTCTATGCATACTACATAATCGCTCTCGACCTCGATAGCTTCTCCCCCTTGGGAGGCAACGTGGCTCGTGACGAAATGCGGCAGCTCGTCAATATTGCCGGACAGGCAAGCACGGAGTGGAAAGGCTGGAAAGCCTACGACAACGACTACAACAGATACGCCATAGCAGAGGCCCTAAACGACCCTACTCAAGAGCCATTCCGCCAAATGTGGTACACCTATCACCGAAAAGGACTGGACGAACTTGTTGCCAACGTGCAGCGAGGGCGCACCACCCTTTTAGAGGCTCTTAACCAACTAGAGGAGGTCTGGAAAAACACGCCTCGCACTCCGCTTCTGATCCTTTTTTCCCAAACCAAACTTTCTGAATTGGTCAAAGTGGCAGAGAAAGCTACCGCCGAAGAGAAGCAAGCGGCCTACAAGCTCCTCAACAAGATATACCCCACAGAGGGTAATACGCTCGATGCACTCAAGCGTTAAGTTCCCTAAGTCTCTAAAAAACAATAGACACTGATGCTCCAACTCCTCAGGATTCAAGATTTTATTCTCATCGATCTCTTGGAGGTCTCTTTTGCCTCCGGCTTTACTTCCATCACGGGAGAGACGGGTGCAGGTAAGAGCATTTTTGTTGGAGCGCTCTCGATGTTGCAAGGCCGCCGTGCCGATAGTAGTCTCGTCAAGGCAGGGGCAAAACGAAGCGTTATAGAGGCAACTTTTGTCGAACTCCCCCCACATGTGGAAGAATGGTTGCGCCAGAGAGATCTCTGGATGGAGGATGGCGCTTGCGTTGTATGGAGAGAAATCTCCGCAATGGGGCGCAGTAGATGTTTCATCAACGACACACCCGTCTCCCTCGCTACGCTGTCTGAGCTAGGCGTTCTGCTGATTGATATTCACTCGCAACACCAGAATCTTCAGCTTTCGAGCAACCAATTCCAACTACACATAGTAGACAGGATGTCGGACGATCCTCAGCTCCTCTCCGCCTACAAGACCTCATACACTCAATACGAAGAGACCACCCGCGCTCTCGAGGAGCTGAAAAGTCAAATAGCTCGCAGCAGAGAGGAGCATGACTACAATCTATTCCGCTACCAAGAGTTGAGCGACGCCCAACTCGTAGAGGGCGAAGAAGAGGGATTGCTTGAGGAGGAGACCCTTTTGCGTCATGCCGACGAAATTAAGAGCACGCTCTACCAAGTACAAGAGATGCTTGACGGAGAATCCTCAAACGTAATCAGTCAGCTCTCCGGAGCCATTCGCCAACTCGAAGAGATAACAAGCAAGTTCCCGAGAGTTGAAAGCCACCTCGAGCGGTTGAACTCCTGCGCCATAGAGATGCGCGATGTGGCTAGAGACCTCGCCTCTTTTACCGAGCAGGTAGATACCGATCCGGAGGCTCTTGCTCACGTAACGGCTCGTCTCGACCTCATCAATACGCTGTGTCAAAAGTACCATCACTCCGATACAAAAGGACTTATCGCCCTCCGCGAAGAGCTTCACAAGAAGGTGCAATTCTGTGATGGGCAAGAAGACCTTCTCCTAGAGGCTGAAAAAAAATCCGCTACTGCCCTAAAAGAGGTGCAACATCTGGGTGAAAAATTATCGAAAACCAGGCAGAGTACCGCCCTAAAACTAGGCAAGAAATTGTCGGAAGAACTACGGCTACTAGAGATGCCCCATGCCCGAGTAGAATTTAGGGTAACGCCCCTAGATGCTCCCTCGCCCACGGGTTACGATCGTGTGGAAGTGCTCTTTAGTGCCAATGGGGATGCCGAGTTACACCCCGTAGGGAGTGTTGCCTCCGGAGGAGAAATGGCTCGTTTGATGCTCACTATCAAGGCGATGCTTGCTGCGTGTGATCACCTCCCGACCATTCTTTTTGACGAGATCGATACAGGAGTCTCCGGGCGCGTAGCAGATCGTATGGGGCAGGTACTCCGATCCATGGGTCACCACCTGCAAGTGATTGCCATCACCCATTTGCCGCAGATTGCAGCACGTAGCGAAGCCCAAATGGCCATCTCGAAGCATTACAACGAAGAGACAGAGAGAGCCTCTACCGAGCTACGTACCCTCTCGCCCCAAGAGCGCGAAGAAGAGGTGGCACGCCTCATCAGCGGCTCCGTTATTACCCCGGTAGCAATGGCTGCTGCCCAAGAATTACTACAAAACAATGATTAAAGAAAAAATCATATTTGGCATCCACTCCGTACAAGAAGCCCTGGAGGCCGGTCAGGAGATTGACAAGATTTACCTGCGCCGTGCGCTCGTTTCGGAGGAGGTTCGCGCCATCAAACGATTGGCACGAGAGCAAAGAATCCCCGTCCTAGAGGTTCCTGTGGAGCGACTCAATCGCTTTACAAGAGGTGCCCATCAGGGCTGTGTTGCCATCATTGCACAGGTCTCTTACACTCCGTTGGAGATGCTGGTTCCTCAGATTTTTGAGCGAGGAGAAGATCCCCTTATCGTGCTACTTGATGGGGTAACAGATACGCGCAACTTCGGAGCAATAGCACGCTCTGCCGAGTGTGCAGGCGCCCATGCGCTTGTGATTGCCGAGCGAGGGAGCGTCTCCGTCTCCGCGGATGCCGTGAATGCTTCCGCCGGAGCTTTGATGCGTATTCCCGTGTGCAGAGTTCCCTCAATAAGCGGAGCTGTAGGCTACCTTGCCGAGTGCGGACTCCAGATTGTTGTCGCCAACGAGAAGGCAGAAAACAGCTACTACACGGCCGACCTTACAGGTCCTCTAGCTCTCGTGATGGGGAGTGAGCACGAAGGGGTTTCGCCACAAGTGGTCCGACTTGCCACGCTATCGGTAGCCATCCCCCAAGTGGGAGAGATTGGCTCCCTCAACGTATCCGTAGCCGCCGGGATACTCCTTTTTGAGTCTCTCCGTCAGAAGCAAGCGAAATAAATATCACCTAATTATAGAGAAGAGATATGAAGAAAGTAATTAGCACAACCAATGCTCCTGCAGCCATTGGTCCCTACAGCCAGGCTGTAGAATTCGACAACATGCTCATAACAAGTGGTCAGTTGGGTCTCGACCCCAAGACCGGTGCTTTTGTAGAAGGAGGCGTAACGGAGCAAACGGAACAGGTATTCCGCAACCTCAAAGCCATCCTCGACGAAGCCGGATACACCTTTGATCACGTTATCAAAACAACTTGCTTTTTGGCCGATATGGCGGACTTTGCCGCTATGAATGCCGTGTACGAAAAACACTTCTCAGGCGCTTTCCCTGCTCGCTCTGCAGTTGCCGTTAAGACGCTTCCCAAGAACGGACTTATCGAGATTGAAGTAATCGCTCGTAAGTAATCCGACCTACGGGGTGCCCACAGAAAGGTGAGGAATCTTGAGAAGCCTCGCCTTTTGGGCACCCTTTTTTTGTCCCATTCGAGAAAGTTGTAGCTCTCTTCTCAGGGCCTCACGCCCCTCTCCTTACTATATAGCGACCCATACCGCAAGCCTTTAGAGCCTAGCTAGTTTTTCTTTATCCCCCTTATGAAACAACCTTTGCCCCCAACCTCCGACCCTACGGAGCATCTTTTCACCTCTCTCCGTGAGCACCCCTCTATTGGCTCTCTAGCTCAGACTCTATCTTCCATTCAGCCCGGGGAGGCAGTGCGCTATAAGGGAGTAACAGGTTCGGCTCTTGCGGTGATTGTGGCAGGGCTTCACATACAGGAGACAAAACAACCCTTGCTTATTGTAGCCAACGACGAGGAAAGCGCAGGCTATCTCTACAGCGATTTGATTCAGATTTTAGGACGCGAGTCCGTTCTCTTCTTCCCCTCTAGTTACCGCCGTCATATCCGATATGGGCATACCGATGCAGGGAGCGAGGTGCTTCGTTCGGAGCTAATCGCGCGCCTCTCTTTGGGCGATTGTCCGATTATTGTATCCCATCCTTTTGCGCTGGCGGAGGGGATCCCCAATGCCAACGAAGTGGAGACGCATGTCCGCTCCCTACGTGTGGGACAGGAGATGGACAGGCAGCAGCTCCGAGCTTGGTTCGTGGACGAAGGTTTTACCATAACGGACTATGTATACCAACCCGGGGAGGTGGCCTTCCGCGGTAGCATCGTAGATATATTTGCGTACAACGCAGAGCGACCCATCCGATTAGACTTCTTCGACACCGAGATAGAGAGTATCCGTTCGTTTGATATAGACACTCAACTCTCGCACGAAAAGCGAGAAGAGGTTACCCTCTCCTCCAATCTTGCCAATATGGCAGGGGGTGAAAAGGGACAATCGCTCTTCTCATTTCTCTCCCCGGACTACACCCTACTCTTTACCGATTATGAGGCAACATTAGGGCGAATAACTCAGCTATACCAAGAGGAGGCCGTGCTTGTAGAGGGAGAGGGATTTTCCTCTACCGAAGAGATGAGAGCCAAGCTAATCGCCCTCGAGACACTGCCCCAAGAGATCCACTGCCATCGCCTGATTTTGGGGATGCTCCCCTCGGGCATGGAAGCTACCAAAATAGTAGAGTTTGCCACCCTTCCCCAGCCCCTATTCCATAAGAATTTTGATCTCCTTATTGAGGGCTTAAAGCACTATAAAGAGAAGGGGTATAGGGTATGGTTCCTCACCGAGAGCACACCACAAGCAGAGCGTTTGAGAGAGATACTAAGCGATTTGGGCGAAGCCTCTCTGATGCCCGAGCCACTCCCCTTGACCCTACACGAGGGATTCGAAGACGCCGATAGCGCCATGGTCTTCCTGACCGATCACCAGATATTTGAGCGTTATCACAAGTATCGTCTACAGAGCGACCGCATCCGCACAGGCGGAGTCTCGCTTTCCCTCAAAGAACTCAAGAGCTTCACCCCCGGCGATTTTATCGTGCATTACGACCACGGGATCGGGCGTTTTGCAGGACTATTCACCCAACGCGACGGGGAGAAGCAGCAAGAAGTGGTGAAAATTGACTACCGAGATGGCGCCTACATACTGGTAAGTGTACATAACCTCAGGAAGCTCTCAAAGTACCGAAACAGGGATGACGAACCTCCCAAACTGAGCGAATTAGGCGGAGGAGCGTGGAACAGACTAAAGGAGCGCACCAAGAAGCGAGTAAAGGATATTGCGCGAGACTTGATCCGGCTCTATGCAGCGCGCCGAGAGTCCGAGGGCTTCGCCTTTAGCCCCGATAGCTACTTACAACATGAATTAGAGGCCTCGTTTATCTACGAAGAGACGCCCGACCAACTCAAGGCAATGGAGGCCGTGAAGCAGGATATGGAGCAACCGCGACCCATGGATCGGCTCATTTGTGGCGATGTAGGCTTCGGCAAAACAGAGATCGCCATACGTGCGGCATTCAAAGCGGTAGCGGATAGCAAACAGGTGGCAGTACTGGTACCCACCACCATTCTTGCCTACCAGCATTATCGTACCTTTTCGGAGCGACTCAAAGATTTGCCCGTGCGTGTCGCTTACTTCTCACGCGCTCAGTCGGCAAAGGAGTCGAAGCAATTACTAGAAGACCTCAAGGAGGGGAAAATAGATATTGTGGTTGGAACCCATAGGCTTGTGGGGAAGAATGTGCAGTTCAAAGACCTGGGACTACTTGTAATTGACGAAGAACAAAAATTTGGGGTAGCCGTAAAAGAGAAATTGCGCTCGCTGCAAGTCAATGTAGATACCCTTACCATGAGCGCAACCCCCATCCCACGTACCCTGCAATTCTCCCTTATGGGCACGCGCGACTTAAGCAACATCCTCACTCCACCTCGCAATCGTTACCCCGTAGCTACAGAGGTAATTCGCTTCGACCCTGAGGCTATTGCCGAGGCCATTAACTTCGAGCTAAGCCGCAATGGACAGGTATTCTTTGTCCATAATCGCATTGACGATATAGAGGGAATTGCACGCATGATACAGCAGCGCATCCCCGATTGCCGAATTGCCGTAGGGCATGGACGCATGAACCAAACTGAGCTGGAGCAACTCTTTGTCTCCTTCTCGCAACATGAGTTTGATGTACTCGTCTCTACCACCATTGTGGAGAATGGCATTGATGTTTCTAATGCCAATACCATCATAATAGACAGTGCGCACCATTTTGGTTTGAGCGATTTGCATCAGTTGCGAGGGCGTGTGGGGCGCTCCTCTCGAAAGGCATTTTGCTACCTTATTACCCCTCCCATGGATCTCCTGCCGGAGGCATCGCAGCGTCGCTTACGAGCCATTGAGAGCTATTCAGACCTCGGCAGCGGCATCCGAATTGCCATGCAAGATCTCGATATTAGGGGGGCTGGCAATGTCTTCGGTAGCGAGCAGAGCGGTTTTATTGCCGACCTAGGATTCGATGCTTATCATAAGGTATTCGACGAGGCGGTGCGAGAGGTGAAACGAGAGGAGTTTGAGGAGCTTTTCCAAGACGAGAGCGCAGAACTTGCCGCCGAGGAGGACTGCCCCTTCGAGAGCGATCTCTATTTATCGTTACCTCCCGACTACGTTCCTCAAGACTCTGAGCGCATCAGCCTTTACAGAGAGCTAGACAATCTTACGACAGAAGAGGAGGTAAAGGAATTCCGTGAGCGGCTCGAAGATCGCTTCGGACGACTTCCCTCGCAAGTGGAGCAGCTTATCTTGGTACCCATTTTGCGCCGCTGGGGTCGATCACTCGGCGTGCAACGCATTGTACTACGGTCGGGGGTTCTTTACTTTTTCTTACCCGAGGATCCGGATTCACCTTACTATCAGGGGCCTCTTTTTGGGCAGCTTATTGCCTATGCTTCGTTCCACCATCGCCAGTGTAGATTAGAAGAAAGCAAGAAAGGGCTTCGCATGGTACGTTTTTCGGGCATCGGCTCTGTTGGCGAGATTATCACACTCATCCGCACCATTCTTGGGGAGCAGGCATAATTCCCCTCCCTCTTCTCGGATTAAGAAATAGATTTCGTCTTTTTCCCTAGATAACGAGGCCGCTCTTCTGTAGGGAGCTTCTCTATCGAATAGCGCAACGTGGTACGAGGCATAACATGGGCGTAGCGATTGAGGAAATCTCGAAGAAGATCAAGCCTTTTCTTCCCCACCTCACGCAGCATCCAGCCTACAGCTTTGTGCATAAGATCGTGGGGATGGTGCAATAATTTTTCAGCAAGGCAAAGGGTATCATTGCAGTCCCCCTCACGGATAAATGCCCAAGTGGAGACAACGGCAATGCGCTGCTCCCACATATTAGAGCTACCGGCAAGGTGATAGAGAGGCGAGCGATCGCGCCGGAGCAGATGGGCTCCCACTATTTTATGAGCACTCAGGTCTACCAAGTCCCAATTGTTAATTCCCGAAGTATGCTTGAGGTAAAAGTTGTATACCGCCTCAGGCTCCTGTTTGTATTTCTCCATCAAAGTAAGAAGAGCTGCAAGGCGACATTCGTGCCAAGGGCTGGCGAGTAGCTCTTCGAGATCCTGCCAATTCACTTTCTCTTTGTAGGCCTTACTTACGGAGCGCACCTCGGGTACCGTTACCCCCAAGAAGCGATCGCTTTCGCCATACTCCCCCGGCTTACATTTGAAAAATCGGCTCAGATGCTGTGCTTTCTCCTCTCCACCCTGAGCGCGGAGTTGCTCAAAAATCTCGTTCGCAATGGTCATTTTTTCTGAAGATAGGGGTGTGTAGAAATTAAGAATGCAGCCATAAGGCTCATAGCAATAAGGTATTGACTTAAGCAGGTAATCACCTCAATAAGCATGACAACCAGCATAATCACCACATAGATAAGGGCGGCATAGTTGCGGCTGCGCAGGGCATATCTTAGGTAGGAAATGAATATCACGACCCAAAGCAATAGGCTCATAATCCCCCCCTCTACGTAGCACAAAAGATATTGATTGTGGAAGTGTGTGGCATACTCTCCCTGATAGAAAGGAGAGATAAGAGCCTCTGCAGAGCCTAGTCCATAGCCCCAAAGGGGGTTCTCTTTTAGATACATAATGGCCGTCTCAAAGAGGTTAAGACGGTGCTCATCTATGAGGTATTTCAAGGCTGATGGATAGCACAAAAAGAGGAGAAGAGAGGCCACCGCGATGATAGGGAGTAGGAGCAAAATCCGTTTCTTATAAGCCCCTTTTTGGGGAAAGACAAGGGAGGCAAAAAGGTACAGAAGCCCAAGGGAAAAAGCTCCGCACAAGACTAACATCAAGATCCTACTTTGGAATATGAACACGAAGAGGAGGAACCCCACAAGAGACCCCACTAAGAGGTTCCGAACCTCGGGCAGACGCTCCCGCTCCAGCAGCCAGTAGAGAATGGGGGCTAGCATGATAAAGCCAAGGTAGGTGTAGTGTTGGAATCCAAAAAGAGAACCCAAAAAGAGCGTCCCTACCGGCGTCTCGTTAAATACAAAATACATCTTTTCAAGCCCAAAGGCCGCCCCCAAAGAGGTATCAGTAGCCCAACACACTACTACATAAATCGCCACAACGCTGAGGAGGTAGAGGTAAGTAATGCGTAGGGCATAGTGCATAAAGACACGTATATCACGAGGATGCGGAGGATACATCAGCAGCAGGAAAATCGAGGGTAGTAGGCTGGCTTCGCGTATCCACCACTCCAGAGAAACGGCACGATTGGGAGACCAAAGGAGAGTACAAAGGTCGTACAATAAGAAAATCCCGATGGCGAGGATGTAGCCACGAGGCTGCCACAAAGGGCGTTCGCCTAGGCGTACAGCACGAGCGATATAGAGCACCATCCCCACAAGAAATGGAGCTATCGTACCTATAACGCTAGGGATAACACCAAATAAAAGGTTGCCATACCCTAGTACCCAGCAGGCGATGGCCCCCTGGCGTAGCCGCTCGCTTCCCTCCTCGTGCCTAAGGTGCGAGAGAAAAGATTTCCCTTGTGATGTATGCGGATAGAGGATGGTAATGAGAAAAGCTACAGCCAGTGCTGCATAGAGAGGGAGCCCTAAGGGTTTTAGTCCCTCAACCAAATTGAAGATAATCAGAGGGCGAATCTTCTCAGCAACCAGGGGATAGCACGCAAAAACAATCCCCCAAACGAGAGGGGGAAGTAGAAGGAGTAAAAACCATTGCTGCCCTTTGCGGGATACTTTCTCGTGCGGCTCCGTTACGCGTTTAGCTTCTTCCATAAAATTAGGAGGGCTCTTTCTCTCAGGATATTTGACCCTAAAAAAGGGCTCCCATCACTGGAACAAAAGTACTGCATTCCTCCGTAACACATAAAATCTAGAGAGGGAGATAGGACTGCAACCCACAGACACCCCAAAAAGGAGGCAAAAACAAATAGACAGCAAACGATATGGATAAAGCGCAATTCGGAAACCCTTTCTTCAAGAAAAGATCAAAAGCATACATCAAACATATCTATTTAGAATTTTATTTATACCTTTACAAGAGAAAGGGGACAACAATAGAAAAAGTATCAAGTTGTCTCCAACACCTTCTCACATGTATCAGAAGCATTAAACACTTATTGGCACTATGAAAAAACTAAACACACTGACCTTGTTACTATCTGTAGTCCTTCTTCATGCCTGCACACCAAAGACAGAATGGGATAAAGCGAAATGGCATAAATATGCTATTGAAGCCTATTACGTACCAAATTATGTTTATGTAGCGAAAGCAGAAAGGTCAGAAGACCCTTCTAAACTCTATTGGAATCTTTGGTTCAGTCGTTCTGAAGAAACCACTATCACGGAGAAGACTAATCCGGAATTATTTGAAAAGATAGCACGAGAGCATGGCGAAACGGGAGTAGGATTTTATGCCTTTCCTCCCATGTTACCATGTCTATATGGAGTCCAAAAGATTGAGGTTGCAGGCTACAATAAAGAGAATGAGACCTCACTCTCTCACATCATCTTTCTTTTGAGTTATAGTATTGAACCATTCATCCAAAGAGGATATAAAACCGACCATAATGGAATATGGACTCCTATAAACCTATCTTTGGAGAGTATTACCAACTATGATTATTACCCATTCCCAACAAGGGGACGTGAAATTCTTCTCTCCTGCGACAAGAATAACATAGAAGGGAAGTTTGATCGAGTAGAGGTGCGTGTGACCCTCAAAGACGACAAAACACTCCGCACCGACATGCCACTGTAGCTCAATCTCAATAGTATTGATTCGCAATAAACATAAGCACATTTATCAACAACACAGAGTTATGAAAAAGTTATATTCTTGGGGAGTAGCCGCTGTACTACTAGCCCTTTGCATTGTAGCGTGCAGGGACGGATACGAGAGAGGAAAAACGAAACCATTCCACGTTCCCTATGCCATAGATCGCTATCATATTCCCACGAAGTGCAGTCTAAGAGCACTAACAAATGAGCAAAAAGAGCCAGAATTGAAATGGGAGTTCCTATTGGGTAATGAAGGTGGTAGCGAGAGCTATATCTCCCTCCCCAAAAACAAAAAGGAATTTACAGAAGTTGCCCTTGAGCATGGAGAGGATGGTAGTGGCTTTATGACCTGCATCCCCCTCCCCATGAGCACGAAACTCGTTTATAAAATGAAAAAGATACAAGTCTTTGGGGTGAAAGGCAACGATAAGACCGAACTCACATCCCAAATAGAGATTACATACGATAGTATCGAAGGCTTTATTCGCAGTGGATATAAAAATCTTTCGGGACCTTTTTTTAAGAAAGAGAGAAAATCTCTAGCAGCACTTACGGCCAACGACTATCTATGGATTCCTACAGAAAGTATCTTATCGTGCAATAGTAGTGAAGTCAAGGGGAAGTTTGATCGAGTAGAGGTGCGTGTGACCCTCAAAGAGGGCAAAACACTCCGCACCGACATACCGCTGTAGACAGCGGCGAGACTCTCTGTAACACACTGCAAAAACGAAGAGAAAGGGGTTCGAGACAAGGCTAGAGTATTTCAAGTCTTACCGAGATTTAGGAGTACCTCCGAGGGGAATCGAACCCCTATCTAAAGTTTAGGAAACTTCTATTCTATCCGTTGAACTACAGAGGCATACTACTCAGCAAAAGAGAGGGAAGAGACCTCCTCCTTGCAATACTTGGGGCAAAAGTAGCGAATTATCAGCGATTGACCGATAGTTTACGCTACCTTTGCACCAAAGTTATTAGAGACTAAAGTATGCAAGAGAAAATCCTCATCCTCGACTTTGGATCCCAGACGACTCAATTGATCGGGAGACGCATCCGCGACCTCAACACCTACTGCGAAATTGTTCCCTACAACAAGCTACCTGAGGGGCTAGAGGGAGTGCGCGGTATTATACTATCGGGTAGTCCCTACTCAGTATATGACCCCAAAGCCTTTAAGACCACCCTTTCTACACTGCGTGGGCGCTGCCCTCTCCTTGGCATCTGCTACGGGGCACAGAGTCTCGTTTATCAAGCCGGAGGGATGGTAGAGCCGGGCGCAACTCGGGAGTACGGCCCCGCTGCGCTAGAGATTACAGCTCCCGAAGATCCTCTCCTGAAAGGGCTAACCAAAGGCAATACGGTATGGATGAGCCATGGGGATACCATCACCCGACTCCCCGAAGGCTTCCGCGCCATAGCGCGCACACCCGAGGTGGAGAATGCCGCCTTCCGCATCGAAGGGGAAGAAACCTGGGGCGTACAATTCCACCCCGAAGCCTTCCACAGCGAAGAGGGTACCAAGCTACTTGCCAACTTTATTGACATCGTGGGGATTGGGGGCAACTGGTCGCCAGACGCCTTTATCGAGCGCACCATAGCAGAGCTGCGTGAGCAACTCCAAAACGACAAAGTACTCCTCGCCCTTAGTGGAGGCGTGGATAGTTCGGTAGTGGCTGTGCTCCTAAACAAAGCAATCGGGCGCAACCTCACTTGTATATTTGTGGATCATGGTTTGCTGCGAAAAGACGAGGCAACCCAAGTGATGCAGGACTATCGCTGCCTCGGTCTCAACGTAATAGGGGTAGATGCTCACGAGCAATTCTACAATGCCCTAGCCGGAGTAACCGATCCCGAGCAGAAGAGAAAAATCATCGGCAAGGGCTTCATCGATGTATTTGAAGCCGAAGCTGCCAAAATAAAGGATGTGAAATGGCTCGGACAGGGGACTATATATCCCGACGTTATTGAGTCTATCAACATTACGGGTATGGTCATCAAGAGCCACCACAACGTGGGAGGGCTCCCCGAGCGTATGAAGCTCAAACTCGTAGAGCCTATCCGTGCCCTTTTCAAAGACGAAGTGCGCCGTGTGGGTCGTGCCCTCGGCATGCAAGACCACCTTTTGGAGCGTCATCCCTTCCCCGGGCCCGGGCTGGGGATTCGTATCCTAGGGGAAATCACCCCCGAGAAAGTGCGTATCCTACAAGAAGCGGATGCTATCTATATGAACGAAATGCGCCGTCAAGGGCTCTACAACGAGGTGTGGCAAGCCGGAGCCATCCTACTACCTGTAAAGAGTGTAGGGGTGATGGGAGACGAGCGCACCTACGAGTACACCGTTGCCCTACGCGCCGTAACGAGTGTAGATGCCATGAGCGCGGACTGGAGCCGACTCCCCTACGAGTTTTTGGCAAAAGTCTCCAACGAGATCATCAACAAGGTGAAAGGGGTTAATCGTGTTGTGTACGATATCTCCTCTAAGCCCCCCAGCACCATTGAGTGGGAATAACCCAACGTATATCTAAGAACTAACACAACGCCTCCTAAGGAGTAGGGTATAGGTAGAAAAGTACTGTCTCATACCTTCCTCCTTTGGGCTTGTTTCGTTACCCATTCTCTTCGCATCCACAAAGGCTCAACAAGAGTAACCCCCTCCCAAAGACAACATCAAGAGTATCCCTCTTCCACCTACGAAGAGAGGAATAAATGGTACCAATCCAATAGAGAAAATCAATGTCTACTTATCAACCCGAAGACTCTCGTAAAGTAACAACACACCGACTACGAGAGATGAAAGAGCGCGGAGAAAAAATCGCCATGCTCACGGCCTACGATTACACCATGGCTACCCTTGTAGATAGTGCCGGCATGGATGTAATACTGGTAGGAGACTCTGCCTCCAACATTATGGCAGGCAACACCACCACCCTGCCCATTACTCTTGATCAGATGATCTACCATGGGAAGTCTGTAATGAAGGCGGTAAAGCGGGCATTGGTCGTAGTGGATCTCCCCTTCGGATCGTACCAGGGGAACCCGATGCAGGCACTAGACTCTGCTATCAAAGTGATGAAGATCACCCATGCGGATGCCATCAAAGTAGAAGGCGGTAGCGAGATTAGCGAATCCATACAACGCATACTCTCGGCAGGGATCCCCGTAATGGGGCACCTCGGTCTCACCCCTCAGTCTATCAACAAATTCGGCTCCTACAATGTCCGTGCCCGGGAAGAAGCTGAAGCCAAGAAGCTGATAGCCGATGCCCATTTGCTCGAGGAGCTCGGCTGCTTTGCCATCGTTTTGGAAAAAATCCCTGCCACCCTTGCAGAGCGCGTAGCGAGTGAACTCTCCATCCCCATTATTGGTATCGGTGCCGGGGGTAACGTAGATGGGCAAGTACTCGTGCTGCACGACATGTTGGGACTGAACGAGGGATTCCGTCCACGCTTCCTGCGCCTCTACGCCGAGATGGGGCAAGCTGTGCGCGCCTCGGTGGGGCAATACATTACGGATGTGAAGACAAGAGACTTCCCCAATAGCGAAGAACAGTACTAGTCTCAACCCAAACCAACCCTTTTTCTTACTAAGGTGGGCAATACAGAGCACCTCCAACGACGAGACATCTCGTTTGTATCGTTTATTGCCATACTTGAGTTTGCGCTCGCGCTAGCGGCACCCAGTGGCGGAGATGCCCTCTTCGGGGGTGTTTCCGTACCTGCTTGGTACACCTTTTATGTAAACAAACTTTTTGCAGGGCTACCTCTACTGCTCTCCCTCTCGGGGTATCTTTGGAGTATTAGAGGGGAGTCGCCATCCCCCAACCGCAAGCGAAGTTCCCTTCTCTTGGGCAAAGCCGATCGCCTGCTCTACCCCTACTGGCTCTTTACCACCATCCTTTATTTTGTGGCTGTTGGCCTGCCCAATTATTTGGCTGGGAGCTGCCCCTTTACGAGCTATACCCAATGGTTGCTCTTCCCCCGCACCCAAAGCATCGGTTATCTGTGGATTTTGCCTGCCCTCTTTTGGTTGCACGGCATCACCCTTTTACTCCCGAAGCAACTCAGCCTTAGGCAAGCCGTAATCGCTTATGGGGTAGGACTCGGGCTTTATGCACTGGGCACGCTCTTTGAGGTTGAGGCGCATCAAGATCCTCTTGCCCTAGCCTGGACCATAAAGAACGCCCACTTTTTCATTCTCGGAGCCTTGGTGCAAAAGATCTACCGTAGGGGCGTGCCGGGTCGTGTTACGATAATGGCATTGTTGCTTTTCCATGTAGTGCTGGTAGCGCGCATCCTGACGCCCTACAAGCAACCTTGGATCCTTCTTTTTACGCTTCCCTACTTTACCTTCCTACTCGTCATTATCTACGGAGCCAGTTCTAAGGTGGGCAAATGGATCGAACGCCCTCTATGGCGAGATCTCGCACGTTTCTGCTACCCGATAGCTCTACTGATGCTCCTCAACGTACTCGTCTTTAGGCTCTGGATTTTCCCGTTAGTCTCGGGCAGTGCATGGGGTATTAACCTTGCCATGATCGCCTCTTTTGTCTCCAACTTGCCCCTGCCCCTTCTTCTCGCTCGCCTACTCAATCGCTACCTCCCTCGCTCTTGGCGTACCACTTTTGGCTTCCCTGTCCAAAGGCTCCCCTAGTAGCAAGAGTTATGTACCTTTGCCGGCGTATGAATAGAGTTGTACGTATCGTCCTATGCTTGTTACTGACAAGTCTGGTGGTAGGAGGGGCTCGTGCTCAAAGCTTCTTCCCCTCTACCATGCTCGATGGGCGAGTAAACGCCTTACAAATCAAACCCATCCCCGAGCGCAAAGAGTGGATACCCTTTCCCTATTACATCCTAGGTGGGAAAGAGGGGTTACTAATTTCTTTCGACCTCCTAGACGACGAACCGCACACCCTTCGCTACCAACTACAGCATTGCGATACCGGGTGGAACCCTTCCGGTCTCGCTAAAACAGAATTCCAATCAGGCTACTCCGAAGGCGAATTCCCTCCCTCCATCCCCTCCTCTCTTACCAAAGTCTCTTACCGGCACTACTCACTCACGCTATCCCAAGCGAGTTCACCTCATCCCATTCTATCGGGCAACTACCTCCTGACTGTTTACGATGCCATGGAGCCGGAACGGCCTCTCGTGCAAGCGGCATTCGCTGTGGTAGAGCCCCTTGCCACCCTCGTAGGGAATGTAGATAAGACTTGGGGAATAGACCCACACAAGCAACACTTAGAAGTAAGTGTGGGCACAGAGCATTTGGGAGGAAGCACCTCCGACCTCGACTTCACGCTGGTGGTGGCACAGAATAGCCGACGCGACAATGTACTATGGGTTCGCCGTCCCTCTTTTAGGGGGCTGGACCAACTCCAATACCGGCGCGAACTTCTCGCTTTTGAGGCAGGGAATGAATACCACGCCATGGAATACCTCAGTCCGTATATCCCCTCCCTAGGGGTAGAACGCTCCGCAGTGGAGAAGGAGGCGAATAGGCTCATTCTCTACACCAACTACAACCGATCCCAAAGCGACTTCCATAGTACCGACCAAGGAGCTATGGGGCAGTACGTAATCCGCTCTCGCAATCTCGATGGCGATATTGCCACCGCTACCGATTATTACAGAGTCTGCTTCCGACTCGAAAGCGAGCCTCTAGCCAATGGGCTGCAACCCATCCTCGAAGGCGAAGCATTCGACTATCTCCCCTACGAAGAGCGTCTCCTACACTACTCTAGCCAAGAGGGAGCCTATACCGCAGAGCTACTCCTCAAAGGGGGCTACCTATCCTACCTCTATCTCGCAGCAAAAGGCGAGGAGAGCCACCCCTATACAGCCCAAGCCATTGAGGGCAATCACTACCCCACACACAACCAATATACGCTATTTGTATACTACCACCCCTTAGGGGCTAGATACCACAGGCTCGTAGGGGTAACACAGTGTCACTAAATAAGTATAGCAGCAAAATATTCTATATGGATGCTCTAACTCGTACTATCTACACGGCCATGCGCCCCCGTCTTGCCACTATCCATCATTACTATCCACAGCGAGCCGAGGAACTACAATACCGCCAATGGCAACGCGTTATGCGCTGCCTTCGCGCCACGGAGTACGGATGGGAGACACGCGCTGCAGCGGTCTCCACTCCCGAGCAGTACGCCTCCATCGTGCCTCTTGTGCAGTACGAAGATTTGCGAGGATACACAGATCGTATGATCCAGGGCGAGAGCAACGTGCTCGTACGTGGGGGATGCAATCGCTTTGCGGTCTCTAGCGGCACCTCGGGAGGGCGCAGTAAATATATCCCTGTGAACCCGCTACATCTACAGATGTGCCACTTCAAAGGGGGATCGGATGCCCTATGGCTCTACCTAGCCACGCGACCCGACAGCCGTTTTTTCAAGACAAAAGGGCTCGTACTCGGCGGAAGTCAAAAACCGACTCCCCTCACGCCCAATATCTCTAGAGGAGACTTGAGCTCCATTCTCATCGAACAAATGCCCCGTTTGGGCAGTGCCATACGAGTTCCCTCCAAAGAAACCCTCCTCCTTGAGGACTGGATGGAGAAAATCCCTGCCATCATAGCCGAGACAAGAGACGCTAACGTGGGGAGCCTCTCGGGCGTCCCCTCTTGGATGCTTACCCTCATCAAACGACTACTTGAGGATACCAAAGCGGATAACCTAAGCGAAGTATGGAGCGAATTGGAGGTATTCTTCCACGGAGGGATCAGCTTTGCCCCCTACCGAGAGGAGTACAAACGCCTCATTCCCTCACCACGTATGCAGTACAGGGAGACCTATAATGCCTCCGAAGGGTTCTTTGGGATCCAAGATGACCCCAACGACCCTGCCATGCTCCTGATGCTCGACTATGGTATTTACTACGAGTTTATTCCTCTGGCAGAACTGGACTCTCCCGACCCAAAAGCAATCCCCCTCGTAGAGGTGGAAGTAGGCAAAACCTATGCCCTTGTTATCAGCACCCTCGGGGGATTGTATCGATATATCATAGGGGATACCATCCGATTTACCCAACGCAATCCCTATAAATTCATCATCGTAGGGCGCACCACCAGTTATATCAATGCCTTTGGAGAGGAACTCATGGTATGCAATGCAGACGAAGCCCTCGCTCGGGTAAGTAGCGAACAGCAGGCTACCATTACCGAATACACCGCAGCTCCCTACTTCGATGCCTCTACGGGCAAAGGTCGGCACGACTGGCTTATTGAGTTCGACCAAGCCCCTCAAGATCTCGCTCTATTTGCCCAACGTCTGCACGAAGAATTGCGCAAAATCAACTCAGATTACGAAGCCAAGAGCAGTCCGGGAATGACCCTCCAACCCTTGGAGATTCGGGCTGTACCCAAAGGATCATTCGAACGCTACCTCAAAGAAAAGGGTAAGTTGGGAGGACAAAACAAGATCCCTCGGCTACGCAACGACCGCGAGCTATACAACGCCATCCTGCAACTCTCCGGCATAGCGTAGCCGGCTAGAAAAAGCCCTCGGCGGAGAGGGAAAAAGAAACGAGGCTGATTTTCATTTCGTTTCTCGCTAGAAAATTCTCCATTCTAGGCTGGAATGTGGGAGAGAAATTACCCAGAAAATTTTTCAATTTAGCCCTGTACTTTTTTGGATACAGGGCTATTTTTTTGCCCGTTTGGGAGGGAGAAAAAATGCGCTAGGTCTGCAACCAATATTGCCCAAGGCAAGGGTTTATTCCGCAATGCGCAAAAGATCGGCGCAAATCAGGTACCCCTAGGGAGAGATAAGTACCCACGGGAAAAGGGATTTTTGTTGTATTTTCTCTTCGCTCTAGAAGTGTCGTATTCACGGAGAAAGGCTATCTTTGTGTCGTAATATATAGTGTGCACAATGAAACATCGCAGTATACAACACGCCCTTAGCTCCGCACTTGGGCTGCTCATATTCCTCTTTGCCTCAAGCTGTATCAGCAACAAGGAAATCCAAAACCCCGAGTTAACCACGGTACAAGTGTCGAGTTTTGTACTCACATCAAAGTCCAATCCTACCTTGGAGAAAGTGTTCTTTTCTATCGATCATGCGAAGGGAAAAATCTACAATGCTCAGCCTCTTCCCTATGGCACTCAGATTGATTCGGTAAAAATCAAGGTTGGGATACAAACCCCGGCTACCTTCAAGTTGCTCATTGACGGGAAGGAGATTGAGCGTAGTGCTGCGGACTCTATCTACCTTCGCGACCGCTGGAATAAGGAAATTACTGTAGAGGTTACGAACAAAGAAAAAGCGCTAAAGAAAAGCTATACGGTACAGATCCTGAAGGAAATAAACAACCCTGATTCGTATTATTGGATGCCTGTTATCGCAGGTAAACTTCCCGATTTAAGCGGCAAAGAAACCATCTTCTGCCGGTCAGACAAGGATCTATATATCTTTGCTTCTCAGGGAGCACAGACTCAGCTCTATCACGCTCCTGCCAACACCCTCGTATGGGAAGAAGTGCCAACAGGGCTATCGGGGAAACCCGTCACAAGTGCCATCGCCACCTCAGAAGGCGTCCTCTATGCCATTCTAGGAACAGCTCCTACCCAAACTTGCATTGTGAGTCTAGACGGAGGAAAGCAATGGCTCGAAGAAAATCGCTACAATAATGGTAGCATACTGCTTGGCGCCTTCACAGAACGTGGGCGGACCTATCCTACTCTTTGCATGATAGAGCAAGACCCTTCGGGCAAAAACTACTTCGCATGCCTCCCCGGCAATGGGGTATACAAGCGGGGCGAGGAAGTGCCGGAAGACTTTCCCATGAGCGGACGCAGCACAGCCCTCTTTGAGGTTGCACACCATCCCCTCCTCGTCTTGGTAGGTGCAAAAACAGCTAGTGGCAAGCCATCTCGCCTCACTTGGACTACGACAACCGGTCTCGATTGGCTCACGCCCACGCCTCAAAGCGACAAGGATCTACTCCCTCCTTTTGAGGGGGCAGAGGCTCCACTTCTCATCTCAACATCGAGCAACAAGGGACTACTTTACTGCGTCTATCCGGCTAGCCACTCTCCTCAGCGAGGGGCTACAATTTACAGTTCCAAAGACCAAGGAGTCACATGGACGGCGCGTAATTCCGCCCTCATGCTACCTCACGAAACACTCCCCTTTGGAGGATATGGAAAACTCTTTGGGTTCGCACGAGGTGAACTAATTTTCTTCCTCTTTGGCGGGAAGAAGACCGATGGTTCACTCGACCAAACCATTTGGGAAGGGAGGTCTTCCATCTTAAACTAAAAACAGCCCCCTCTCAATGCAGAAGTTTTGCTCGAACAGATCGGAGGGAAATAGGCTCTCTCAGTATCCTTGGTGGCTCTTGTTGCTCATCTTGGGCGGGATACATTCTGCCCTTAATGCGCAAGAGTATCGCCTAGAATGGGGTGGGATTGCCTCGGTTAATAGCTACCTAGGCGACGCCAATCGGGTAGTTCCTTTTGCATCCGTAGGTGGAGGAGTGGGGGCACAAATGCGCTATAATCACAATTTCCGCATTGCCTTCTCGGGAGATCTTACCTACAACTACATTCATGGTAATAGCCGAATACGGAACCAAGTCTATCCCCAACAAACAAGCAAAGTCAACTTTGCGGCTCACGCCCTATTACTCTCCATAAAAGGGGAATATAACTTCTTTGCTTATAGCGATAAATACCCATTTCTCCACACACGTAGGTGGAGTCCCTACCTTGCCCTTGGGCTATCCGTAGGCGCCGCTTTTGGCAAAGACGCTCACACATTTATGCCGGGGATAGAGGGAGCTCTCGGCATCAAATATAAAATAGCGAACCGCCTCAATCTCATTGCCTCCCTCGGAGGGCGACAGTTTTTTACCGATAGACTGGATGCACTCAGTACTGAATCCTCTTTTCTTAGCAACCCATACCGACTTCAATCGTCTTGGTATAAAGGAGGAGATGGAATGCTACTAATAACCCTGGGGATAACGTACGAATTTTCTTCCCGAGGCTCTTCTTGCAACATAAATGAGCAAATTGCACGATAATAACGGATCTAAAGTGCCTTGCAAGGCAGTACCCAAGCATGTTGCCATCATCATGGACGGCAACGGGCGTTGGGCTACAGCACAAGGGAAAGACCGCTCCTACGGTCATGTGGAGGGGGTAGTAGCTCTCCGACGCACCGTGGCTGCCGCCGCCAAAGCAGGCATCGAGACACTAACGGCCTACGCCTTCAGTTCGGAGAATTGGGCACGCCCAACGGCGGAAGTGGATGCCCTTATGGCCCTTATGGTACAGAGTATGGAGTACTATGCCCCTGAGTTTGCCTCGGAGGGCGTGCGCATCCTTGCTATTGGCGACCTCCATCGCCTGCCCGAGAGTACTCGCCAAGCCGTAGAGCGCACCATGGAGCAAACAGCCCACAACAGCACGATTACCCTTGTTGTGTGCCTTAGCTACTCCTCAAGATGGGAGCTAAACCATGCCGTCCGCACCTTGGCACAAGATATAGCCTCGGGCAAAATCTCTCCGGAAGATCTATCGGGAGACGAACCTCTGGCTCCCTATCTCTCCACTTACGGCATACCCGATCCCGACCTCCTCATCCGCACGGGAGGCGAGTTACGTGTCAGCAATTTCCTCCTCTACCAAATAGCCTATTCCGAGCTCTACTTCTGCCCTACCCTCTGGCCGGACTTTGACGAAGAAGACCTCCAAAAGGCGCTCTACGAATTTTCTCAACGACACAGACGATTCGGACTTGTGGAGGGACAATCCCCCAGTCATCTGAACGAAAACAAAGTAACATCGGCAGCGAACGCAGCCCCTCAAGATACTCTATGATGCGTAATTTCCTAGCTCAGATTCTGCTCCTCTCGGGGCTATCTCTTCTATCTTTTCAGCTTCGGGCTCAAACAGATACTCCCGAGTCTCCCAAAAGTGATAAGGTAGAAATCAACTATGCACGCCCCACGAACTATCGAATTGCCGACATAGCGATAACAGGGGGAGAGGGCTACGATAACTCGGTACTTATTAGCCTCTCCGGACTTAACGTTGGCGATCTCGTAGAGGTGCCCGGCATTGCCTTTAGCGATGCTGTACGCCGCTTTATGCGCAACGGATACTTCGACAATGCCCGCATCATAGCAAAGAAAATAGAGGGGAATCAGATTTGGATCGAAATCCAACTCAAGCAACGCCCCAAAATCTCCGGGGTTACCTTTACCGGAGTTACCAAGAGTGAACGAAAAGACCTAGAGGAGCGCACCGGGTTACGTGCCGAGATGCAACTCACCCCCAATATCATTGACCGTACCAAACAACTTGTCAAGAAATACTTCGACGAGAAGGGTTACAGTGACATGACCGTAGAGGTGGAACAAAAAAACGACCTCTCGAAACAAAATCACGCCCTCGTTACGGTTGTTATCGACAAGAAGAGCAAAATCAAAGTAAGTCAGATCGAATTCGTTGGCAATAAAGAGCTAAGTAATAACGCCCTACGCGCCTCCATGAAGAAGACCAACGAGACCTTTTCTCTTGGGAAAGGCCGTGCATGGTCTAGCATTCTAGAGATCTTCAGTCAAAAAAAATTCATCGAAAAGGACTACAAAGAAGACCTCAACAACCTACTGACGCGCTACCACGAAGCAGGGTATCGCGATGCCGAAATCCTCTCCGACACCATTGTAAAAGACCCCCAAAATCCCAAGCGTATCAAAATCCGAATCAAGCTGGACGAAGGGAAGAAATACTACATCAAAAGCCTCCGATTTGTGGGAAATACGAAGTATCCTACAGAGTACCTCAATGCCATGCTCGGCATAAAATCGGGGGAAGTATACAACCAAAAACGACTCGAGAACAGGCTCTCCGTAGACGAAGATGCTGTAGCCAACCTCTACTACAACAACGGCTACATCTTTGCCCACATAGACCCCATAGAGACAGGGATTGTGGGGGGAGACTCTGTTAATCTAGACCTCCGAATCACCGAAGGTCCCCAAGCAACCATTAGCAAAGTACTCATCAAGGGGAATGACCTTGTGTACGAAAACGTGATCCGTCGAGAGCTTTACACAAAACCGGGCAAGCTCTTTAGTAAAGAGGACTTGATGAATTCGTACATGGCGCTCAACCAACTCAACCAATTCGACCCGGAGAAAAGCGTCCCCAAACCTGTGCCCAATACACAAGATGGGACAGTGGATATTGAGTATAACTTGGAGCCCAAACGAAGTGACAAGTTTGAGATGTCTCTAGGTTGGAGCCAAGCCGGTCTTATCGCGAGTGTAGGGCTTAGCTTTACCAACTTCTCTATGTACAATCTGTTCCATCCCAGCATGTACAAGGGAATTATCCCACAGGGAGATGGCCAGACCCTTTCGCTCAATGTCTCCACCAATGGACGCTATTACCAACAATATGGTCTCACCTTTGTCGATCCCTGGTTTGGGGGCAAACGACCCAATTACTTCTCTGCAAGTATTTTCTATTCACGCCAAACAGCCCTAGACACACGCTTCTACAACAACAAAATATCGTCTCAAGCCGGAGCGTATAACCCCTACTATGGGTATGGTGGATACGGCTACGGAGGATATGGAGGCTACGGCAACTATGGGGGCGGCTACGGATACGACGGCAGTGCTCTCATGGAGAAGGCGTACAACCCCAACCAATCTCTCTCCATCTTAGGAGGGTCTATCGGGTATGGTAAGCGTCTCAATTGGCCCGACAATTGGTTTATGTTCTATGCTTCCCTCAACTACAATTACTACCATCTCAACGACTGGGTTTACGATACATTTGAGGGCTTCCACAACGGCTCTGCCAACGACATAAACCTACAACTTAGGTTCTCTCGCTCCTCGCTCGACAACCCCATCTACACACGTCGTGGGTCTGAGTTCTCTTTGAGTGTTACGGCCACTCCGCCCTATTCTCTCTTCGACAATGTCGATTATTCAGACCCCAGACTCTCGGCCAACAAGCGCTACAAGTTTGTAGAGTACCACAAGTGGCGTTTTACAGGGCGCGTATTTACCCCCCTTGCCAACCCCCAAATGGTACAATATACTCCCGTGCTGATGAATCGTCTCGACCTCGGGATTTTAGGTTCGTATCACCCCTATAAGCGTTCGCCCTTTGGCACTTACTACATGGGAGGTGACGGCATGAGTGGTTATGTGGGAGGCTACATGAACGAAACTATCGGGCTACGTGGGTACAAAAACGGGACTATCGCAGGTAGCAACTACGACTATGCCACGGCCTTTATGCGTCTCACCACCGAGCTTCGCATGCCTATCGTCTTCCAGGGGCAGACCAATATCTGGGCACTTGCATTCATAGAAGCCGGGAATGCTTGGACAAATATCTCAGACCTCAACCCCTTCAATCTGAAAAGATCTGCCGGGCTGGGCGTTCGCATCACTCTGCCAATGGTAGGGCTCTTGGGTATCGACTGGGGATACGGCTTCGATCGCCCCAACAACAGCACCGATCGAGGGGGGAGCAATGTACACTTCGTGCTTAACAAAGAGTTCTAATAACGTATAGCAAATAAACCTAAGCCCCTTTTGGGGCTCCAACAGAATATAAGTACAATATAAGCCTAATTGACATGAAACGACTAGTAATCTCACTCCTCTTTGCAGCGGCCACTACGCTGACTGCCTTTGCCCAAAAGTATGCTCTTGTAGACATGGAGTACATCCTCAAAAACATCCCTAACTACGAGATGATGAACGAGCAACTTGAGTCTGTCTCCAAGAAGTGGCAACAAGAAGTACAGAAGGTACAGACCGAAGCCGAGACCCTCTACAAAAAATATCAGAAGGATCTTGTATTCCTCTCCGCCGCTCAAAAGAAAACTCGCGAAGACGAGATCGTAAAAAAGGAACAGGCAGCAGCCGAATTGCAAACGAAGTATTTTGGTCCCGAAGGAGAGCTATACAAGAAACGCAATGAGATGATGAAACCGATCCAAGATGAGATATGGGAAGCCATCAAAGAGATCGCAAAAGCCAATAGCTTCCAACTCGTACTTGATAGAGGCACCTCCGGTATTATCTATGCCAATCCCGGGATCGACATCAGCGATCAGGTACTCAAAAAAATGGGGTACAGCAAATAACATCAGACAGTAACCCATCCAACAGCATAAAATCAATTATTAATCACTCAACAATATTCTCAGTATGAAGAAAATTATCATCAGCTTGGTGGTGGCTCTCTGCCCCCTAGCACTCGTGGCTCAGCAAAAGATCGCCATGGTAAACACGCAAGAGATCATGGCAGCTCTGCCCGAGACTACAGCAGCTCAGACGCGCCTCCAAGAACTTGATGCCAAGTACACGCAAGAAGTGCAGAAGATGCAACAAGAGTATACCACCAAGGTGGAGGCTTTTACCAAGGAGCAAAATTCGCTCTCCGAAGCTATCCGCAAAAGCCGTCAGCAGGAGCTTGTGGACATGCAAAACCGCATTCAACAATCTATGCAGGTAATGCAGCAAGACCTTCAGAAGCAACAAGAAACACTTCTTGCTCCTATCCAACAAAAAGTACTCGATGCCATTAAAAAGGCTGGCGACGAAGCCGGCTGTACCTATGTACTAGAGTATGGAGCATTCCTCCACGCTGGTAAGGATGCCATCGACCTCACGGCTAAAGTACGTGCACGTTTGGGTATAAAATAAATCCTTATAGAACAGAATAAAACCTGCCTAGCCTACCTCTTTGGGGGTTGCCTAGGTGGGTTTTTCTTTTTACGCTTCGATGAAACACAAGATCCTCACCCTCTTACTCTCGCTGGTTTGTGTCGCGCATAGTACCGCACTCCCGCTGTTAAAAGTCCGCACTCAATCTTCTCAAGAAGATAAGGGGGCTATTGACTCTAAAATGGAAGCTGCAGGACTTGTGGATGTATGCAGTTTGGCTCCCGAGATTCGACTTGACCTCCGATATGCCACAACGCAAAACTTCACGAAGCAACAGCTCTACAAAGGTCTCTCCAGAGCCTATTTCCAACCCAAATTTGCCCAACGTATAGCAGAGGCACAATGCCTGCTAAATAAGGAGCACCCCGGCTATCACTTCGTAATTTTTGATGCTTCGCGCCCCATAAGTGTGCAGCGAACGATGTATGCCGTTGTGCGCGATACGCCTCTCAAAGTCTACGTAGCTAATGGAGCGCGTGGTGGGCGACACAATTATGGTGTGGCAGTGGATCTCTCCATCGCTGATGCCGAGGGTACATTATTGGATATGGGTACCGACTTCGATTTCTTTGGAGAGGAAGCTCACACTGACCAAGAGGCAAGGCTCGTTAAAGAGGGCAAAATAACCAAAGAAGCACAGTGCAATCGACAGCTCTTACGCTCTGTAATGGACCGCGTAGGCCTCCGTTGCTACACACGGGAGTGGTGGCACTTCCAAGAAAAGATAGACATGCCGGAGGTGCGGAAACGCTACAAACTACTTGACTTCTAGCCCAACTTACCTCCCATCACTCCATGCTTACTCTAGAAGAAATTGAGAGAATAATGGATCTGGCAAAAGGCGAGTGGCGAGATAAATCCCCCGACCGGATCCTTTTTGGGAAGTCTTCTCTATCTCCCACCCTCCGCCAACATTTGGCCTTACAGATCACCTACCGCGAAAAAATAGCACACAAATACCCCTCTCTTTCTTCACTAGGCATCTTTTTACCCGAGGGCATCACCTACGAACAAAGCTCCGGCGAAGCAACGGCACGCTACAAGGCAGAGACGTTTGCACCCAGCCCCTTTCTGGTCGATGGTACTGGGGGATTAGGGATTGACTTCTCACACCTTGCAAGGAGAGCCCAACGCGCTATCTACCTAGAGCGAAACGAGGATTTTGCCACGGCAGCTCAATACAACATCCCTCGCATTATGGGAGAGAGCTACTCTCCAACTCGAGTAGAAATACAACAGGGCTCCCTTTTGGACGAATTGGAGCGACTGGTAGCAAACGGGATGGAGATGCTCTATTTCGATCCGGCTCGACGCGCTCAGGGGGGAGCTCGCACCTACGCTCTTGCCGATACAGAGCCATCCCCTATTGAAGTCTGCCACACGCTACAAAGGCTAGAGTATCAAGGTCGAATCCTCATCAAAGTCTCTCCCATGGAGGACATTAAAGAGGTGTTGCGGCAACTCCCCTCCGTACAAGAGGTACACATTGTGCAGAGTGGCGACGAGGTAAAGGAGTTACTGCTCTACATCCCGACACTCTCTACTCAGAGCGAAGCCACTCCGCCCTCTCTCATTGCAGTACAGTTATCCCCAGAGGGGCTCGTAGTAAACAGATTTTGTGGAACTCCGGCGGAAGAAAGCGAACAAACCCATCACTTTGCCTCAGCCCTAGAGCACTATCTACTGCTCCCGGGGGCTGCCCTACAAAAGAGCGGCCTCTACCACTCCATCGGCATTGCCTACAACGCCCTACCCCTGCACCCAAATAGCCACATCTATACCACGGATCAAAAGCCTAGCCACTTCCTAGGCAAATGCTACGAAGTAGTGCGCGTGACGCCTGCTAAATCCAGCGAATTGAAACGACTGAACCAAGTGTACCCCGAGGCAGATTTCTCGCAACGCAATTTCCCCCTCAAGCCTGTTGATTTTTACAAGAAAACGAAGATTCGCCCCGGGAGCAGCCATCGGCTAATCGGTACTACTCTACTCTCCGGAGAAAGCGTAATTATCGAGGTGCGCTAGCGACGCTCCGAAAAGAAGCTGCGCAGAAGGTCTGCAGCTTCCTCGCCAAAGGGACCGACCTCAATGACCGCGCGAGGATGCGGAGCCTTAGGGGCTAATACGTGATAACCTGCCTTGGGGTCGGAGGTGGCATACACAATCCGCGACACTTGTGCCCATCGCAGAGCTCCCATACACATCACACAGGGTTCGAGCGAAACGTACAGAGTACAATCAGTAAGGTACTTTGCTCCCAAATTTTCCGTTGCTGCCGTGATGGCAAGGATTTCAGCGTGTGCCGTAGGGTCTTGCAATTGCTCCACTCGGTTACGTCCTCGCCCTACAATTCTTCCTTGATAGACCACAACGGCGCCAATAGGCACCTCTCCCGCCTCTTTGGCAAGATACGCCTCATCTAGAGCGGCACGCATGGCGCGCTCGTCTTCTGTTTGGATGCTTTTCCCTTGTTCCATGGAGCGAAGGTACTACATCTCTACCTGATTTTACAGATCCGCATCACAAGGCGTTCGTCCCAAAGGGGATTCTCTTTTCCTCCTGAGGGAGGAGGCAAATACCTCCTCGTGAAGCGGTCAAATCCGATCTGCCTAGAAAAGAAATCAATTTAGGGCAGAAAAACTTTATTTTTCAGTCAGAAATGCAGTGACAAACCAGCTAATTTCCAAATCTTTTTAGGGCAGTTTTCCCCCAAAGAATAGGCTGAAAAATTCTCCTTATATCCCATTAAACCCTTATTTATTATAGCCTCGTTCAATAGAAAATTCTCAAATTAACATTCTCAATAATCTTAAGGATTCCTTTCAAGGGATTCATAAAAGATAAATATAGATCATTAGAAAGGAAACAAACAATAGAAGAAGTATAAATCTTGACTTAATTCTCCGAGTAAAGACTTCCCATCACTCCTTACACCTCCTTATGCTTCGTTAAGAATTCGGCATAAACTATCTTAACTTTTTGGTTAGTCCCTACATTTCGACTTCCTTTGTGGCTGAAAAGGAGTGCATAGCGATGTGTTCCAAGTTGTAGTAAACTACTAAACTACAATAGTTTCCTTCTCTAGGGAGGTTTGCTTTCTTACCTTTGTACTCCGCTTCTGGGGTCGTTTGGATTCCTATGTTTATTCCAAGATTTATTCTGGCATCCTGTTTGCGGGGTGGAATATCCTGTCTTTGTCTTGTGCATAGAGAGAGAGAGCAGGTGTATAACAAATATGGCTCTAAAAGTCTAAGTCAAGAGTAAGAAAAAAACAAAGATGATAGCGGGCATAATACTCGTAGGCCTCTGATAGTACGCAAACGGATGGCCCCCTTCTCTACCTGTCCATTGGGAGCAGTAGAGGCGAGTATTTCTCTCTCGTAATGGGAGAGAGAAGAGAAGAAGGCTCTTCATCTTAGGGTTGCAAAGCTCTCCCTCTTTTATTTCTCTATAAATTAAGATTCAATTCCCTCTGAACAATGAAGTTCTTACA
>NZ_JBQMYL010000008.1:0-97433 GCF_052173515.1 Porphyromonas endodontalis
GATATTTTTCAATGGCTTCATCGTACAGCTTTTCAGCCTCGATTCCGGATTTTGTCTTGGCCAAGTCACTTAAAGTAGCTCCCCAATTGTTATAGGCCTCATAATAGTCCAGCTTATACTCTATGGCTTTCTGATATTTTTCAATGGCTTCATCGTACAGCTTTTCAGCCTCGATTCCGGATTTTGTCTCTGCTAGATCACTTAAGGTAGCTCCCCAATTGTAATAGGCCTCATAATAGTCCTGCTTATACTCTATGGCTTTCTGATATTTTTCAATGGCTTCATCGTACAGCTTTTCAGCCTCGATTCCGGATTTTGTCTCTGCTAGATCACTTAAAGTAGCTCCCCAATTACAGAATGCTTCAGAATTTCTGGGATTTAATACAGTCGCGACCCCATACTCTTCTGAGGCTTCTGGGTATTCCCCTGCCAGATGATGCCTTACTCCCTTATTAAAACGATTATTGGACTCCCACTCTAATAGGAGTAAGTTTTTCTTATGTTCATCCTTTACTTCCTCAAGCTCTTTTGCAAGTACTTCATTTCTCTTTTCAGTCTCCTTAAGTTGCTCCTTAAGAGGAGTATTCTTTTCGTCTTCAGCTCGTTTAATTTCTAAAAGCTGATCTATAACCCCTGGAATTTCTTCATAAGAAGTTATTGGGATGCGAGTCAGGAAATCAAGAGACTTCTCTAATGGATCAGGAGTAATGATGTAGTGCTTTTGATTGTAAGGCCCTTGAATTATTTTGATTTCCTCAAAAAAACTATTGATTTGAGGGTCGCCCAAACCCGTCCCAATAAAGAGAAAAGTTTTGTTGAAGATGAGATTTCTCAAAGCAGATAAGGTATGCTCCGCCTCTCGCCGGTTGCTATTATAAAGCTTCCCATAGTCGGATGGGAATAAGACCATCGAGTCTAGATGCTCTATACAACCATGCAATTTGAATAAAAAGACAGGATCTTTTTTGAGCCCATTCAGTTCGTAATCTTTACCCTTATATGCTTTTTGGCTTTGGAGTTGAGGAACTGCCATCTCAAAGGCTCTGTCGTAGTTGGTGGTAATGATCTTTGTGGATAATTCAAATAGCTTCTTCTGAAGGGAAAAATCATTCCCATCTCCCAAAGTGAAATACTCTCTGATAAATGGTCCTACTTCTCCTATACCGATTTCCCTTTCCTCCAATATTTCAAGAGTTTTTATCTCCCCTAATGTATCACAAGCTTGCTTTAAGTTCTCTAGGATATGGCCGTTATCACATAGATAAGAAGTAATAGACGAGGCCATTTTTGTCCATCCTTCCAGCGTCTCATTTTTCTTGTTCTTAAAGTTCCAAGATAGGCCGGCACCCACGAAAAGTACCAACTCATCTACTTTGATGGCCTCCCTTAGGCCTGGAGGTATTTCTATCATAGTTTTATCAAACACGTTGCTCAACTGCTATCATAAGTAGAGGAAAATCACATAGTATAAACTCCCAACAACCGATCGGGATTAAAACCAAGAGATTTTCGGATATGTAAAGGTATAAAAATATTAGGGCTCGGAAAAGTGTTTTTTCGTGGGTGGGATTTGTTGGGATTCCGGCTAATTTTCCCCTCCACTTTCGGGCGAAAAAAGAAAAAATCTCAGGCAGAATGGGCTGAGGTTTCTGGCTGAAAAGGAATGGAAAATTAAGCAGCGATTCCCTCGCTTTTCTTCTTAGACTAAAAAGGCTATTTGCCCCCTAGAGGAGGCTCTGTATGGGTGCGCTTTCTACTCCGCACCCGAGTATGGGGCTTAGCCCTCCTTGTTGCGCGGATGGTGCCGGAGGATCTCCTCTCGCAGGGTTTGGCTATCGATGTGCGTGTAAATCTCGGTGGTGCTTATATCCTCATGCCCCAGCATTAGGCGGATGGCTTGCAGATTAGCCCCTCCATCGAGTAGATGCGTGGCAAAGCTATGGCGAAAAGTGTGCGGGCTCACCGTCTTAGTGATCCCTGCCGCCTCAGACAGGGCCTTGATAAGATCGAAGACGCTATTGCGTGCAATGGCCTTACCCAAGCGAGAGAGAAATATATAATCCTCCTGCCCCGGCTTGGGTATAGGTCTATGGGGCGAGGCGAGGTATTGAGCAAGAGCATCGAGAGCCACCGGACTAATGGGTACAAGACGCTCTTTGCGCCCCTTGCCATAGACATGAACGAAAGCCTCCTCCGGATGCACATCGCCCAACTTGAGATGGCACAGCTCACTCACACGCAAGCCACAACTATAGAGCACCTCTATGATGGCTCTATTGCGGAGAGCGTCGTTTTTGCTATAGTCTATCGCCTCTAGGATGCGGTCGATCTCCTCAACGGAGAGCACGGTAGGTAAATGGAGCTCCAACTTGGGAGACTCGAGTAGCTCTGTCGGATCTTTTTGGATGTACTGATCAACATAGAGAAAGCGGTAGAAGCTCTTTACGCCGGCAATAATGCGCGCAATAGAGCGAGCCGCTATGCCACAATCGTAGAGCGAGGCAACAAAGGTCTCGAGGTGCTCATACTCTACCTGGTCTAGGGGTAGAGCGCAATCCTCGGCATAGGCAATAAGCTTGCCCAAATCCATCAGATAGGCACTGATGCTATTGGGGCTTAATGCCTGCTCCAGTTGCAAGTGTCGCTTAAAAGCTTCGGCAAGCCTTTGATTCTCCGTATTCATCCCGTTTGCGAGTTCCGGTGCCCCAAGGGGGGTAACCACCTATAGAGCTAATGCACTACCTTTGTAGCTACAAAGATAAGACTACTATACCTATGCAGCAACGTTACATTATACTAGACGGCCCCAACCTCAATCGCCTAGGACGGCGAGAACCCTCTATCTATGGAGTAGTATCGAGCCAAGAAATGATGGAGAGACTGCAACGGGATTTCCCCAACGTTACCATAGAGTACCACCAAAGCAACCACGAAGGAGTGCTGATTGACCTGCTCCAACAGTTCGACGACGAGAAGGTATCGGGCATTATCTTCAACGCCGGAGCCTATACCCACACCTCCCTATCCCTTGCGGATGCCATACGTAGTCTATCCACACCCGTAATAGAGGTGCACCTGAGCAATACCGCAGCGAGAGAAGAGTACCGACACACTTCCTACATCGCGCCCGTAGTACGTGGCACCATTACCGGCTTTGGGATTCATAGTTATCGCTTAGCTCTACTCGCTTTCCTTGAGGGATAAGGGAGAAGCAACCCCACTATGTCACTACAAACAGACCTACTAGAGGAATATCTAGAGCAACACTCCTCCCAAGAACCCACCGAGCTACGCCGGTTGCGTCGCGAGGCGCACGTTCACCTTTTGCAACCTAGGATGCTCTCGGGGCACCTGCAGGGGAGATTGCTCAAGATGCTGGTTCAGTTGGTCAATCCCCGTAATGTGCTGGAGCTGGGTACCTACACCGCCTACGCCTCCCTATGCTTGGCCGAAGGGCTACAAAACCCCTCAGCTCGGGTACACACCATTGAGCACAACGACGAAATGGAAGACTTTATCCATCACTCGCTGGCTCTCTCCCCCTTTGGCGATCGAGTGGTGGTCCATATTGGGGATGCTCTGGAGGTAATGCAAGAGCTACTCTCTCAGCACCCTTTTGACTTGGTGTACATTGATGCCAACAAGCGAGACTACTCGAGCTACTACCAGCTACTCATCCCGGCTCTCCCCTCTCAAGCCCTCATCCTGGCAGACAATACGCTATGGGACGGAAAGGTACTCCAATCTCCTCCCCCTGGGGATGCTCAGACACAAGGGATACTCAGTTTCAACGACCTCGTGGCCGGCGACCCTCGTGTAGAGGTGGTCATGCTCCCTCTCCGTGATGGGCTCACACTCATCCGCAAGCGATAAAAAGACTCCCTAACCCTCTCGAAGAATCTCAAGATGACACGCGTACTGCTAATAACCGGCGGACAGCGATCCGGCAAAAGCCAATATGCCGAGCAATTGGCACTGTCTCTCGCTCCCAATCCTATCTATGTAGCCACGGCTCGAGTCTTCGACGAGGAGTTTCGCCAGCGTGTAGCCCTGCACCAAGCTCGTAGAGGCTCCCAGTGGACCAACATAGAGGAGGAGAAAGAGCTAGCCCGCCACGACTTCTCTCAACGTGTTGTATTGATAGACTGCCTTACATTGTGGGCCACCAACTTTTTCTTCGACCTCAACGAGTCTACCGAGCAAGCCCTTCTTGCCCTACGCGAGCAGTTGGAGGCTCTATTTGCCCAAAAGGAGGTTACCTACATCTTTGTCACCAACGAACTCGGGCTGGGCGGTGTCTCTCCCAATGCCACGCAGCGCAGATTTACAGACCTACAAGGGAGCCTCAATCAAATCGTTGCGCAACGAGCCGACGAAGTCACCCTGATGGTATCCGGCATACCCGTACGCATTAAATAATCCACTCTAGAGAATGAGACAATACAATATCCCCCCTATTAACCGTGAACTGATTATCCCTATTCGCGAAAAGATAGACCACCTATCCAAGAGTAAAGAATCGCTAGGCTATGTAGAGACCCTGGCAGAACGCATTGCACTAATGCAGGGCACCCTCTCGCCCCACCTAGCGCATCCCTGCCATATTCTCTTTTCGGCAGATCATGGAGTGGTAGCAGACGGAGTTAGTTTAGCGCCTCAAATCATCACCTACCAACAGACGCTAAACTTCGCCCGGGGGGGTGCTTGTGCCTCTGTTTATGCTCGGCTATACGGCTTCGACCTCACCATTGTAGATGCCGGTGTAATAGGAGATCTCTCCATAGAGCCCTCCATCATAAACCGCAAAATAGCCGAAGGCACTCGCAACTATCGCCTAGAGCCGGCTATGACTCCCGAGCAAATGGAGCGTTGTCTATCCGTTGGGGAGGAGTTTGTGGCTTCGTTTGCAAGCCAAGGGTGTAATGTGCTAAGTGTAGGGGAAATGGGGATTGGCAATACCTCCACCTCGTCCCTATGGATGCATTACCTTACAGGGCTTCCTCTCGAAGAGTGCGTAGGTGTAGGCTCCGGATTATCTCGCAAGGGGGTAGAACACAAACTTGAGGTACTATCGGCTGCCATTCGCCGATTTACAGGCACCCCAACCCCTGAGCATCTCATGCAAGAATTCGGTGGGTTTGAGCTCGTAATGGCTGTAGGTGCCATGCTTGCTGCAGCAGAGCAGCGGATGGTGGTACTCATAGATGGTTTTGTAATGAGCGCTGTAGCCCTTATGGCGTCGCACATCAACCCCAACTTCCTAGACTATGCCGTCTTTGGGCATAAGAGCAAAGAGAGCGGACACGCTCGGATGCTTGCCGCAATGGGTGCAACGCCCCTACTCGACCTCGGTATGCACCTAGGAGAGGGAGTGGGAGCCATGATGGCTTACCCCATTGTACAGGGAGCCGTAGCCATGCTTACCCAAATGGGTACCTTTAGCTCAGACGGCATTATCAAATACTTCAAGTAAGAGACTACACCATGCGCCCTAAAGCCCTTGACGAACTATTTGCTGCCGTATGTTTTTTCACACGCATACCGCTCTACAAGTTCATCCCCAATATCCACCCCGATAGCTACCGCAATGTAGTAGCCTACTGGTCTATAGTGGGTATTCTAACAGGGGGAAGTATGGCTCTAGGCATGTACTTAGGAGGGATTCTTTGGGGGGCTGTTGGGGGTGCTCTCATGGCTGTATTGTTTCGTCTTCTACTCACAGGGGCACTACACGAAGACGGATGGGCAGATTGCTGCGATGCTTTCGGAGGCAGTTGCTCTCGGGAGAAGGCTCTTGCCATCATGAAAGACTCCCACATCGGCACCTACGGAGTATTGGGGCTAATCGTTCACTTCTCGCTCCTATGTCTCATACTGGTTTTGCTGCAAAACTACGCCTCAGGATGGGCGTTATGCCTGCTCATTGTTTGGCTAGACGTAAGCAGCAAAGCCCTTGTTTCCCTACTACACAACTTCCTCCCTTACGCCCGAGAAGAACAAGAAGCCAAGGTGGGATTTTCTTTTAAATCCCTCTCTATCCGAGGTATTTGCTACGAGTTTACTCCTGCGCTTTTGCTGTTCATAGGATTACTGCTCCTAAGGCCTTCTCTCTGGTGGGCACTACTAGGAGCCTTGGGGATAGGAGGGATTACCTTTTTTGCAGCCCTACGTTATCTAAAGCATCGGATTGGAGGATATACGGGCGATTGCTATGGTGGACTTTTTCTTTTGGTAGAGCTTGTTTCCTATCTCTCCCTCATCGCCTTACTCTCCCTCATCGCCTTACTCTCCCACACCCTATGAAGCTAGTTTTGATTCGCCATACCTCGGTAGATGTAAAACCCGGGGTTTGTTACGGAGCAAGTGATGTGCCCCTACGAGATAGTTTCTGCAAAGAGGCAGCTCTGGTGAAAACGAGGCTTTCGGAATACAAGATAGATCAGGCTTTTACAAGTCCGCTCAGCCGCTGTAAACGACTGGCTGAGTATTGCGGATTCCCCCATGCGATAGCGGATAGTCGGCTCATTGAGCGGAACTTCGGGGCTTGGGAGGGGCTGGAATATGCACGCATCGACGATCCCCAATTACAGCTTTGGTATGCCGACTTTGTGCACACAAGGGCAACAGAGGGCGAGAGCTTTATGGATGTAGTCGGCCGTGCAAAGGCATTCCTAGACGAACTAAAAGAGACTACGCCTCCGCTTCACACCTTAGCTTTATTCACCCATGGAGGCGTAATAACGGCACTGCGATTTCTAGTTGAGCATTGCTCGCTAGAGCATCTGCTTGACCTACAAATGCCCTACGGGACGGTGTACCCTCTAGAGCTCTAACGACTTCTCTTCTGCAAGAGATAGGAGGAACTCTGCCACCTCCTTGTCGCCATTAAGTGCCGGAACAAGGCGAAGTTCCTTTCCCCCTAGGCTTAGGAACTCCTCTCGCAGCACCACCCCAATATCAAGTACTGTCTCAAGGCAATCTATGGCAAAGCCGGGGCAGGCAATGGTAACTCGTTCGAAGCCTTTTTCGACCCACTCCTTCATATCCTCTTCTAAAAAGGGACCTATCCAGTGCACCTTGTCTAGTGCGGACTGAAAGTAGACTCTGCGCTCAGCCGTATGAGGGAGACACGAAAACATTTGGGTAGCAGTCTCCAAGCATTGCTCGCGATAGTTAAACCCTCGCCTCCGCCCCATACGCTGATGTTTTATGGGAATACTATGAAAACTAGCAACGTAGAGATCACTGGGCGTATCCAACGTATCGGCCAGTCGCTTCTGAATGAGTTGAATATAGTGGGGATAGCGAAAATAGGGAGGCGTGACGCGCAGTATTACCCTCTCACCCAAGAGACGATGTAGATGGCGAAACAGCTGGCGAGATGCCGATAAATAGGTGCTAAAGGTCTTGTGAGGGAAGAGGGGAAGCAGTACGACCTCGGAGTAATCCCCTCTAGCTCTAAGGCGAGCCGCCAAGTCCTCGGGGCACTCCTCTCCATGCTGCAAATACCCAAAGACATCCCAATCCTGGGTAAGCCCTTGCATTGTCTCAACCAAGGCATTCATATATTTACGGAGTGGCATTTCTCCCTCGTAGAGCGACTCCAACACCCGATAGCGAGCCGCCGAATGGCGGAGCCTGCGTGGTATTATAATGCCATTAACAAGAAGAGAACGAAATGGCTGGGGAAGGGAGATAACATACCTATCGCCGAGGAACTTAGAAAGGTACTCGCGCACATCCTCCGAGGCAGAGGATTTAGGAGTAGCAATATTACACAAAACGATCGCCTTCATTACTCGGCAAAGATACTCTTTTTAGGCTATTTACAGTGGCAATACAGGATAAAACGAATTGATTTTTGTCTAGACATAAAAAGAGAGGTGCTGAAATTGCCTTCGACACCTCTCTTTTATAACAAATGGATAAATAGGGTTTAGCGACTCAAAAATTGGGTAATAGCCTCCCGCACAGCTTCGGAGCAACGTGTGAGATCATCATTGACCAATTGGGTATCAAACTGCTCCGCCAAACTTATTTCGTACTCAGCTCGCGCAAGTCTATCGGCAATTACTTCGGGCGTATCTGTACCTCGCCCTTCGAGTCGGCGGCGCAACTCGTCTATAGAAGGTGGCAACAAAAAGATGGCGAGCACATCTTGTCCATACTTCTTCTTCACCTCCAGCGCGCCCTCTACATCTATGTCTAAAATCAGATTGCGCCCAAGCCCACCGATGCGCTCTAGTTCGCTTTTGAGCGTACCATAGTAACGCCCGGGATACACCTCGACGTACTCAATGAACCGCCCTTGCTCTATGTAGTCTTGGAATTGTTGGTCGGAGAGGAAATAGTACTCCACTCCATCCTTTTCTTCTCCACGAGGAGAACGATTGGTGGCAGAGATAGAAAAAGTAAGTTTGAGGTTAGGATCCTCTATAATACGACCTATTACAGAGCTTTTGCCCGTACCGGAGGGGGCTGATAGTATAACGATGCGAGACATAATAGTATTACAACGCGTTCAGTACTTGTTCCTTGATTTGCTCTAGTTCATCCTTCATCCGCACTACAATCTGCTGCATAGCGGCTTGGTTGCTCTTCGACCCTAAGGTGTTGATCTCTCTACCTATCTCTTGAGCAATAAAGGCGAGCTTCTTACCTACCCCTTGCGCAGAAGCCTCCTTCATGGTCTCCATAAAGTACTTCAGATGGTTGGCAAGTCTCTCTTTCTCTTCGTGTACATCAAGCTTTTCTATGTAGTAGATCATCTCCTGCTCAAAGCGGCCGTTGTCAATAGTGATCCCCTCTAGTTTGGCAAGCTCTTCCGTAAAACGAGCACGAATATCCTCAATACGTTGTGCCTCGTAGGGGGCCACTTCCTCTAGCAATGCTCCGATATTGGCAATTTTCTCCTCAAACACACGCTCAAGCATCTCTCCCTCTTGTTTGCGAAAAGCTTCGAAGCCAAGAAGAGCCTCCTCTATGAGAGCTAATAGCTCTGCCTGCTCTTGAGCGGAAGCCTTTGTAGCCACTTCTGCGGTAGTAGTAGCCACCACCCCCGGGAGAGATAGGATACGAGTCAGCAAATCTTGTGGCAGAGGGATGTTGTATTGCGAGGAAATCTGCGTTAGCTCTCGGTAGTATTGGGCAATTTTCTCCTTGTCAAAGAAAGAACTATCAGAAGTCTCTTCTCCGGAGCTAGGGTCAGTAATCGGAGTTAACGTGATCGTAAGTTCTACCTTCCCACGTACTACTCTTTTACCTATAGCACTACGTATCTCAGGCTCTGCATCACGAAATAAATTGGGTATCCTAGACGATAGCTCTAGTTGTTTATTATTTAGAGAGCGGATGTTCACAGAGATAGCATTTCCGGCTATGGAACCTTCGGCTTTCCCGAAGCCTGTCATTGATAGAATCATATCTTATAGTTCTATTGTTTCTATGTATAAGAGAGAATATAATACCCTGTAAAGTATTAATCCAAATATCCCAGAATCAAAAAAGATCTCGCACTACGATAGAGAGGCAATCCTCCCTTATCGCAGTACGAAATCTGACTTTTATATCCTCATACCAAAATAAGATACTCCAAGCGACTTGGATTAGAGATCACGTCCGTGGCAGTTCTTAAACTTCTTACCACTACCACAAGGACAAGGATCGTTGCGCCCAATCTTCGGCTCGACACGTACCGGCTCAGCCTTCGGTTGCGAAGCCTGTCCGGCTCTTGCGGCAGCGGCACGTTGTGCCTCGCGTTGCTCTTCGATATCGTCTTTTCTAGTCTTATAGCGACTCATATCTGTAGGACGCTCGGGAGCAGCTTGCTTCACTTCTACCTTTTGAGCTGCAGCAGCTTCGGCCTCCTGAGGAGGTGCAACTTGTATGTGCGCACGCATCAGGATAGCAGAGGCTTTGCGGTTCATCGAGTCTATCATTGTCTTAAATAGCTCGTAGCTCTCTAGCTTGTAGATGAGAAGAGGATCCTTGTTTTCGTAGCTTGCATTTTGCACAGAGTTTCGGAGTTCGTCCATCTCGCGCAAATGCTCTTTCCAAGCTTCATCCAAGGTATAAAGCGAGATACTCTTCTCGAGTTCTTTTACGATGCTCTTGCCTTCTGAGGCATCAGCTTCTTCCAAGTTTACGGCAATATTGTAGACACGACGCCCGTCCGTAATGGGTACTACAATGCGCTCATATTGCGTTCCATGCTCTTCTCGCACTTGATGAATAACGGGATAAGCAACAGAAGCAATGGTATCACAGCGACGCTTAAAGGTCTTATATACCTCGTCAAAGACAACATCAACAAGCTCATTCTCACGTTCTTTGCGGAATTGCTCTTCGGTTAGCTCTACCTCAACGGCAAGCGTAGAGAACATCTCAGCAACGAAGCCTTCGTAATCTTCTCCATCCTTATACCTTGTCACAATACCCTCCGTTACATCGTAGAGCATGTTGAGGACGTCCATCCCAATACGCTCTCCCATGAGAGCATGGCGGCGACGAGTATAGATCACCTCACGCTGAGAGTTCATCACGTCGTCGTACTCAAGAAGACGCTTACGAATCCCGAAGTTATTTTCTTCGACCTTCTTTTGTGCCTTCTCTACCGACTTAGAAAGCATATTGTTTTCGAGTACTTCGCCCTCTTTGAACCCCATACGATCCATCAAAGAAGCAATACGATCGCTTGCAAAAAGACGCATCAAATGGTCCTCAAGAGAGATATAGAAAACAGAGCTACCGGGGTCTCCTTGACGACCGGAACGGCCTCGTAACTGACGGTCTACACGGCGAGACTCATGACGCTCCGTACCGATAATGGCCAAACCACCTGCCTCTTTCACCTCGGGGGTGAGCTTAATGTCGGTACCACGACCTGCCATGTTGGTAGCAATGGTAACGGTGCCTTTGCGCCCTGCCTGTGCCACAATGTCGGCTTCACGCTGGTGCAATTTGGCGTTGAGCACGTTGTGTTCGATCTTACGCAAAGAGAGCATTCTGCTGAGCAATTCACTAATCTCCACAGAAGTAGTACCCACAAGCACCGGTCTTCCCTGCTCTACGAGGCTTACAATCTCTTCGATAACAGCGTTGTACTTCTCACGAGCCGTCTTGTAGATACGGTCGTTCATATCCTTGCGGAGGATAGGGCGATTCGTAGGAATAACCACAACATCCAACTTGTAGATGTCCCACAATTCTCCTGCTTCTGTTTCGGCAGTACCGGTCATCCCCGATAGCTTGTGGTACATACGGAAGTAGTTCTGCAACGTAATGGTGGCAAATGTTTGCGTGGCAGCTTCCACCTTCACGCGCTCTTTGGCTTCGATAGCTTGGTGGAGACCATCTGAGTAGCGACGCCCGTCCATGATACGACCCGTCTGCTCATCTACAATCATCACCTTATTATCCATTACCACATACTGGTCGTCTTTCTCAAAGAGAGTGTATGCCTTGAGTAGTTGGTTCACCGTGTGCACTCGCTCACTCTTGATGGAGTAGTTCGTAATCATAGCATCCCTACGAGCGGTGCGATCTTCCGGAGAGAGCTCTAGATTATCGAGTTGAGCAAGCTCTGCCGCAATGTCGGGGAGCACAAAGAACGTTGGGTCTCCCGTACCCGAGGTTAGCAAATCAATCCCCAAATCGGTGAGCTCAATGCTATTCATCTTTTCGTCAATAACGAAATAGAGAGGGTCGGTCACCACATGCATTTGACGCATATTGTCTTGCATGTAAAACTCTTCTGTCTTGAGCATGGTAGCTTTTACCCCGGGTTCGCTAAGGAACTTAATGAGAGCTTTGGACTTAGGCAGCCCCTTGAATGTTCGGAAGAGCAACAAGGCTCCCTCCTCCTGCACCTTCTTATCGTCGCTGTGAATCTTCTGTTTTGCTTCTAGCAGAATCTGATTACAGAGCTTACGCTGAGCCTCTACCACTTTTTCTACATTGGGGAGGAACTCTTCGAAAAGCTGATCTTCGCCCTTAGGCGTAGGGCCGGATATAATAAGAGGTGTACGAGCATCGTCAATAAGCACAGAGTCCACCTCATCGACAATAGCATAGTTGTGCTTCCTCTGTACAAGGTCAGAAGGAGCCGTAGCCATGTTGTCTCTCAAGTAGTCAAAGCCGAACTCATTGTTCGTACCAAAGGTAATATCGGCATTGTATGCTGCGCGTCTGCCGTTGGAGTTGGGGATGTGTTTATCAATACAATCCACCGTAATGCCGTGGAACATATAGAGGGGGCCCATCCACTCCGAGTCACGCTTAGCAAGGTAGTCATTCACCGTAACGACATGCACACCATTGCCGGATAGGGCATTGAGGAATACGGGCAAGGTGGCTACAAGCGTCTTCCCTTCCCCGGTTGCCATTTCCGCTATTTTCCCCTTGTGGAGCACCACTCCACCAATAAGCTGCACATCGTAGTGCACCATATCCCAGGTCATATCATTACCACCGGCAACCCAGTGATTCTGATAAATCGCCTTGTCGTCTTCGATGCGTACGAAGTCGAATTTGGTGGCAAACTCACGATCTCGGTCGGTAGCTGTAACTACGATCTCTGCATTTTCTGCGAATCGACGAGCCGTATCCTTAACTATAGAAAAAGCCTCGGGCAGAGCCTCATCAAGGATCTCTTCTGTCCTATCGAGGATTGTTTTTTCTATCTTGTCTACCTTATTCCAGACCTCTTCGCGTGCCTCAAGATCCAACTCTTCTACATTGGATTTGAGTTTCTCAATCTCGGCACGCTCGGCAGCCGTATACTCACGTATCTTCTGCTTTAGGCTCTCACTCCTGGCTCTAAGCTCATCGTTACTGAGAGCTTGAATGCTAGGATAGGTCTCCTTGATTTTTGTAAGATAAGGTTGTACCTCACGGAGGTCTCTTTGAGATTTATTACCGAATAGCTTCGATAGTATATCATTGAATCCCATATGATCAATCTGTATTATAGTCTATATCTTCTTTTTTATCTTCTTAGAGGGGGTAATCTTTTAGGTCAAAGCCACTCTTCGAGAGGGGCACCTTGAGCCCCCGTAGGAGGCCTTATTCGTAGGATGTACGCCAGAGTGGAGGCAAGTGCCACCATCTCAATGGGTCGTGTAACGCGCTCTCCTTTTCCTCCCGGTCTTGCGATAATCAACCAACAGGGCAGGGGCGATAGAGCCGTAGGGGGAGTACTAAGATGCTCAACATTACCCTCCGAAACATACGTTGTAGCTTCGAGACGAACTAATACGTCGGCCCGACTGGTCAGAGGGATAGCTCGCAACATACGCATGGAGAGGTTATCTTCAGAGGACACCTCACTCACAGCAAAAGCATCTGCCACGCCATCCATCTCTCGCATTAGGGCTGCAGTGCGCAATTGTAGCTCCCTGAGGGATAAAGCCTTGCGCTCTATAAGGGTTCGATTGAGGTAAACGGCATCACTCGTTGCACGCTCTACCCAATTCTCTTTGCCATAGAGCGCCGAGAGGTAGAGGTTAATCAAAGCCGTAGCTTTGGCCGGAGAGTAGAGCGGCTTTTTAATCGAATTGCTAGGAGGCGTTACCTTAGCAGCTCCCGCAACACGAGGTGCTGAGGTCACAACAAAAAGGCAATGCTCTGCACCAAAAGCCTTCTCTGCCACCTGCAATAGAGAGCCGATAGCTTTATCGGCTCGGAGGTAAGCATCAAGGGCTTCCGGACTATATGGAGAGTACGTAGTACCTGCTCGCTTGGGAGCTAGGGGGTATGTGATGTTAAGGATGGTGGGTGCAGAAGCCTTTTCCACAGCGCTCTCTTGGAGCAACGCCGTTGCAAAACGAGTAATTTCGTCCCCAACCAGGGGTGACGAGATATACTCACGATAAGCATGAGCACCTGCAAAAGAATATCGAAAATTCCCCTCAGTACGTTGGGGGAGATACTCAGAGGGCAAAGGAGAAGAGACCCGACGCAGGGGAGTCCAAACCTGCTTTGCAATTGTATTTCTAAGCGATTGAGAAGCTCTATTTACTTCTGTAAAAGATTTGGGGAGAGCCGGATAGTAAGCCGAAGAGGCCCACATTCCATTAGTCTCATCAAGCCAAAACGCTCCGGAAGCCCCCGTTGCAGCCAACGTAAGAGCCTCGGGAGCAGTAGCACTTATAGCATAAACAGAGGCCTTTCCCTGGGTTACGTCTCTCAGGACATCCCCTACTGTACAATAGGACAATCGCTCGGGAGAGAGACGGCTTGACGTATTTATTCCTCTTTGAGAAGAGCGGAAGAGCTCTGTATAGTCAGTACCCCATCCCAATTTATGCTCACGAGGGTAGCAGCCGCTTACGAGGGTTGCAAGAGCACTTTGCGGCTCAGTTAGGGGGAATCCATAATCGGCATTGGCATACAAAACGCCCTCCGAAAGCAACCGCTTTAGCCCATCTTGCCCCAATAGAGGGGTATAAGTCTCTAGTAAACTACTCTCAGCACCCTCTAGATGAATGCACAACAAGAGGCGTGGAATATCACGCGCCTCTAGAGGACGAATGCTGAGTGCAGAGAATACAACCAGCGAAGTAAGTAACCGAGACCACCCTCCCCCTTTATTCATTGCCGAGCTTTTTTAGATTAGCTGTAACTATCAAACGAAGAGAGACCACCGCAGTACCCAAAGCCCATGCGACAGGAGCCAAATTGGGCGTCTGCCAACCTGCAAATACAATCAGTAGAACATAAAGCAATTGCAGACCTATATTGATAAGATGGTACCAGTAGCTCCAACGCGAGTAGGGAGCAAAAAGAATAAGAGGTGCACCCATAAGAAGGTGTAGAGGATGCAACGATAGGAGATTAAGGTTAGGCCATGTAAGGGGATGCAATGATAGGAAAGAAAGGAAAAATAGCACTACTCCCACCAATCCTAAAACAGCAAAATACCCTGCATAGAGCATCCGCCACCCTTTTCTTCCTTTACGGTCTATCGCACAAATAATCAGTATCCCTATTACAAGAAGAGCCGCCAAAGCTCCCGGATGCAGATAGAAAGGCGTAGGAGCAATCATAGAGGGCTCTGCCGTACGTGCGTAGGAAGACTCTGAAAGTACCAGCTTTCTTTCCCTCCCAAACTCATCTACAATACGAGTGTGGCGCATTATATCAAGCAAGTAAAGAGGGAGAAAAACTTGTTCCCGCACCTCTACTTCTTCATCAGCAGGCATCCCCAAAGCCAGGTCAGTACCCAGTTTGAGCCACGCCCACTTAGTACTGCAATGATCTATCATGTTGCGCCAAGTAACTTTGAGAGAGCCCTTGAGATCTTCGGGATACAACAAGTGCCCCTTTATGGCTTTCTCTATGATGGCAACAGGGCGCGTGGCACAATTGTCGTAGACTACATTGTATCTATACCTGGCATTCTCCGGACGAGCATTCTCAATAAGAAGCATTTCTATATTTTGTGCCTCCTCCGGTCTTAGATTCAGTACTAGCTCATACACCTCGCACCCCTGCTCTGTATAGCTCTGTACATAGTCCGCAGTATATTGAGAGGCGAGCATGTAATCATCGGTACGCCCTGCAATAAACTTCGCTGTAAAGTTGGGAGCGTCGTAATCAAAAACCCCGTAGTTGTACACCCGATCAGCGAGCCCCACCCCTCCTTGTACTCGGATGGCGGCATGACCATAGATCGTATAAATAGCTTCGTCTCTTGGCGGGACAATCAACAAGCTCACCGTAGGAGTGGGCAGACTATCCACCGAGAGACGAAATGGAGTTGCCGTATATTCCTCCGAGACAGGCTCCGCCAGCAGAGGATGAACGGCCAAGAGGGATAAAAGCCCACTCAGCAGACTACAGAATAGCCAACAACTCCAAATATTCTTATTCTGTCGCTTCATAGGCAAACAACTATGTGGTGGGAGAATTACCGAGCCAGCATCTCCCTATATTTCTTATCAATGAGTTCTCTGTCTTTTGGCGTGGGCATAAAGTTTGGCTTCGACGCCATCTTTTCGACCAAATCACTCTCCTCTTTACCCAACGTTTTTGGGATAAATACATTCACATTGATGAGCAAATCCCCATGGCCATAGCCCCGTACACTGGGGAGCCCCTTATCCTTTAGTCGGAGGATTTTACCCGGCTGAGTGCCCGGCTCTATACTCACTCGTGCCACTCCATCGATGGTAGGCACCTCAACCTTTCCACCCTGTATAGCTACATGTACGGGGATGAGGAGATTATATATAAGATCGTTGCCATTACGGATCAAATTGGGGTCTTCAATCTCCGAGAACAGCACAATCAGGTCCCCATTTACCCCTCCATGAGGAGCTGCATTCCCCTTGCCTTGTAGGGTCATCTGCATTCCATCTCCGGCACCGGCTGGCACATCGAAGGTCACAAGTTCTTCTCCATTCTCAACGCCCTGACCATGACAATGAGCACAAGGTTTCGTTATAACTTCCCCTGTTCCTTGGCAATTTTGACACGTTGTTTGCGACTGCATTTGCCCAAAAGGAGTACGAACAATGCGCGAGACCCTACCCGTACCGTGACATACGGAGCAAGTATTTTTCCCGTCTGGCTCTGTAGTTCCGTTTCCGTGACAAGAGCTACAAACCACCTTTTTCTTTACCTTGATCTTCTTGGTTACTCCCTTGGCTATATCACGTAAAGTAAGGCGGATATTGACCCTCATATCAGTACCCTGAGGTGCTACCGGCCCGTCATTTCCGAAGCCACCAAAGCCTCCGAAACCACCAAATCCACCACCAAATATATCTCCAAAGTGGCTGAATATATCTTCCATAGACATACCGCCACCAGAGAATCCTCCGGCACCGGCGGCACCATCCACTCCTGCGTGACCAAAACGATCGTAGCGTGCTCGTTTATCGGCATCGCTAAGTACGTCATAGGCTTCGGCTGCCTCTTTGAATTTCTCTTCAGCCTCCTTGTCTCCAGGATTTTTATCAGGATGGTACTTGATGGCCATCTTGCGATAAGCCTTTTTGAGCTCTTCAGCTGTGGCGTTTTTGTCAACACCAAGTACCTCGTAATAATCTCTTTTTGTTGCCATATTATCTATAATTGCTCCGAGAGACTACTTACTCCCCTACTACCACATCAGCAAAGCGAAGCACCTTACCATTGAGAGTATATCCTTTTTTGGTGCAATCAATCACTATACCTTTTTGCTCTTCACTTGGAGCCGGCACCATGGCGATAGCTTGTTCCTTCTCATCATCAAAGGGTTGCCCAATCGCCTTGATCTCCTCCACTCCATGCCGTGAAAGATAATCCGAAAATTTGCTGCAAATAAGTTCTACGCCCTCTCGTAAAGCAGACACATCACTAGCTTCTCGGATATTCTTGAGAGCCAATTCGATATCGTCAACAACGGGCAAGAGATCTAGCAAAGTACGCTCTCCCCCATTCTGTATCAAGTCTGCCTTCTCTTTTATTGTGCGCTTGCGAAAGTTGTCATACTCGGCCACCAAACGCAGATACTTATCGTTGACCGCAGCCAACTCCTCCTTTGTCTTAGAGAGTTCGTCTTGCGTCTCTTGCTCCACTTCGGGTGCATTCTTGGGGGCTGTTTCCTCTGTATGCTGAGACTTGGCAGCGTTCTGCTTAAGTTCTTTCTCTGTATCTTTTTTTTGCTTCATATCTTCATTCTTCCATTGCAATGCATCTATCTCACTCTGAGGGGAATCAAGTCACCAGTCTAAAACTACCGGTACAACATCCTCCCGAGGTGGAGATACAAAAACTAGGCCAATGCCTTAATATAGGTACATTTGTCCTACAATTCGGGTACAAAGATAGCGTATTCACCTCATCCGTGACCGGCTAGGAGAGAAACGAATCACAAAAGGGAGCGAAAATAAACTCCCCTGAAGTTTGAAAAATTCCTGCCCAAGATTTTCCGAAAAACCAGCCTATATCTCTCGAAATCTCACCCTAGAAATATTTTGTTTTAGGCCTGAAAAAGAAAAACTATAGGCCTAGAAAATTCTAGGAAGCAACCGACCCTAAAAAAGTAGCTGATTGGGTATAAAGTTGTAACTTTGCACGGAATTGCTCTATAAAAGACCATATGACACTTACCCTTAAAGGTCGGTGGCAGAGGTACAAGAGCAAAAGAGGACGAAAAGAAAAGACTATGATAAAGATAACGCTACCCGATGGGTCGCAACGCGAATGCCAAGAGGGTGTAACTCCGCATCAGATAGCAGAAGAGATCAGTACTCGTCTCGCTCAAGATGTTTTGGCAGCAGAGGTGGACGGAAAGATTGTCGATCTATCCACGCCCCTCATGCAGGATGCAAACGTAAAACTCCTCAAATGGGAAGACGACGGTGGTAAGCACGCCTATTGGCACACATCTGCTCACCTTATGGCAGAGGCAATCCAAGCCTTATACCCTCACGCTCAGTTTGGGATCGGTCCCGCCATTGAGAATGGGTTTTACTACGATATAGACACAGGCGACACCGTACTCAAAGAGAGTGATTTGGCCAAAATCGAGGAGAAGATGCTCGAATTTGCCAAAGAGAAACAGCCTTTGACTCGTTGCTCTATCAGTAAGCAGGAGGCTCTCAAACGCTTTGCAAACGAGGGACAAACCTATAAAGTAGAGCTAATCAATGACCTAGAGGATGGTACCATTACCACCTACTCTCAAGGTAGCTTTACCGACTTGTGCCGAGGGCCTCACCTCCCCAATACGGGCTATATCAAGGCCGTAAAATTGCTCAGTGTAGCAGGGGCATACTGGCGAGGTGATGAGAAGCGTAAGCAATTAACGCGTATTTATGGTATCACCTTCCCAAAAAAGAAGATGCTTGATGAGTACCTTGCCGTACTCGAAGAAGCCAAAAAGCGTGACCACCGTAAGATTGGTAAGGAGCTGGAGCTATTCGCTTTCTCTCAAACCGTAGGTGCAGGGCTTCCCCTTTGGCTCCCTCGCGGTACACGCCTCCGTCTCCGTCTCGAAGATTTTCTCAAGAAAATCCAAAAAGACTTTGGCTACCAGCAGGTAATGACCCCCCATATCGGGAACATTGAGCTCTACAAGACCTCCGGGCATTATGCTAAGTATGGAGCAGACTCATTCCGCCCCATCACTACCCCTCAGGAGGGTGAAGAGTTCATGCTCAAGCCCATGAACTGCCCCCACCACTGCGAGATCTACCGCATCAAACCTCACTCATACCGCGATTTGCCCGTACGTCTCGCGGAGTTTGGAACGGTATATCGTTATGAACAGAGTGGAGAGCTACATGGTCTAACCCGTGTGCGTGGCTTTACCCAAGACGATGCGCACATCTTCTGTACGCCCGAGCAGGTAAAAGACGAGTTCCTCAAGGTGATGGATATTATATTCATCATATTCAAGGCACTCAAATTTGAGAACTTCGAAGCTCAAATATCACTCCGCGACAAAAATAATCGCGAGAAATATATCGGGAGCGATGAGAATTGGGATCGTGCAGAACAGGCTATTATAGAAGCATGCCAAGAGAAGGGACTGCCCGCTGTAGTTGAGTATGGAGAAGCCGCTTTCTACGGACCCAAACTTGACTTTATGGTCAAAGATGCCATTGGCCGTCGCTGGCAGTTGGGTACAATCCAAGTCGATTACAACTTGCCGGAGCGATTTGACCTCGAATACACGGGCGAAGACAATCAAAAGCATCGCCCCGTGATGATTCACAGAGCACCTTTCGGCTCCATGGAGCGCTTCGTTGCTGTTCTTATCGAACACACTGCAGGCCGCTTCCCCCTTTGGTTAACTCCGGATCAGGTTGTCGTGCTACCCATTGGAGAGAACTTCAATGAATACGCTTATAAAGTAAGGGACTTCTTGGCCGATCACGACATAACCGCAACGGTGGACGACCGTAACGAAAAGATTGGTAGAAAGATACGAGACAACGAACTCAAGCGCATCCCTTACCTCCTAATCGTGGGTGCACAAGAGAGCGAAAACGAAACGGTTTCTGTAAGAAAGCAGGGAGAAGGAGACCAAGGTTCCGTAAAATTATCTACCTTTGCGGAGAAAATCTGCCAAGAGGTGGATGATGAAATGAATGCTTGGCAGCGAGATCGCTGATAAATAGAGCCTTACACAGGATTCGAGCGTGGTATAACTCATCAGAATCATCTCTGTAGAATAGAAGAAAAAGAGATAGAATATTTAGAACCCTCAACCCCTCAAGAAAAAGGATAGTGAACGACAACAAGAAGCATAGTAGCAATCACAACAGTAGAGATCAACATCGTATTAACGAAGCCATTACAGCGCGTGAGGTTCGTCTCACGGGGGATAATGTGAACCAAGGGATCTATCCCATACAAGAGGCTCTACGCATAGCAGATCGTGCTGGTCTCGACCTCGTAGAAATTGCTGCAGAGGCCAATCCTCCCGTTTGTCGGGTGATTGACTACCAGAAGTTTATCTATCAAAAGAAGAAAAAGCTCAAGGAGCAGAAGAGCAATTCTGTGAAGGTTGTGATCAAGGAGATCCGCTTCGGTCCCCAAACAGATGATCACGACTACAACTTTAAGCTCAAACATGCTCGTAGCTTTATCGGGGAAGGTTCTAAGGTAAAGGCGTATGTATTCTTCCGAGGTCGCTCTATCCTTTTCAAAGACCAAGGGGAGGTACTCCTACTTCGCTTTGCTACCGATTTGGAAGATATAGCAACAGTGGAGAGCATGCCTTCGCTCGAAGGGAAACGAATGTTTATGATGCTCGCCCCCAAAAAAGGAACAGCACCAAAGAAACAACAGCCCAAGCCTCAAGTGGAGACCCAGGCAGCAGATTCAGAAAGCAAGTAACAAAAGAGAGTGCTATTTCACTTCGATCTCCTTTTAAAAGAGAGGGAGAAGGCTGTAAACAGAAGGGCATAGGCGTGCCCCATGGTTGCAGGAAGTAGTACTATAAGTTTCACGAATAAATCAGAAAAGAAAATGCCTAAACAAAAGACTGTATCGGGAGCAAAGAAACGCTTCGCGATCACCGGATCTGGGAAGATCAAGAGAAAACATGCTTTTAAGAGCCACATTCTCACGAAGAAGAGCAAAAAGCGTAAACGTAATCTTACGTACACTGGGTTGGTAGAAAAGGCCAACGTTGCCAGCGTAAGAGAGATGCTCGTTATGCGTTAATAGCAACTTCTCCTGTATCAATTAACCACATCCGATCAGAAGTTTTTCACAAAAACAAAGTTTCACCGAGGGGCAAGCCCGACAAAGAGTTCGCCGGTAGCATTGACTACCGAGAGCCGCTGCCCATCAAAAACGAATTATTATGCCAAGATCAGTAAATCATGTAGCATCTCGCGCAAAGCGCAAGAGAATACTTAAACTAACTCGCGGTTACTATGGTGCTCGCCGCAATGTTTGGACCGTTGCCAAGAATACCTGGGAAAAGGGTCTTACCTATGCTTACCGCGATCGTAAGAACAAAAAGCGCAACTTCCGCGCACTTTGGATCCAGCGTATCAATGCTGCAGCTCGCATGGAAGGGATGTCTTACTCTCGTCTCATGGGTGCACTCCACAGCAAGGGCATCGAAATTAATCGCAAGGTTCTAGCTGACCTCGCTATGAATAATCCTGCAGCTTTCAAAGCTATCGTAGAGAAGGTAAAATAAACTCTATAAACGGAGATTCTCTCCCCTCGGTACGTATAGTACCCTACTCTTGTAGCCTTCTTGAAATGGCGAGATAGAGGGGAAAGAGATAACAAGAGAGGATCTTTCGGATTTACATTAGCAAGAAGGGCAACCACTCAAGGCTTGAGTTGGTTGCCCTTCTTGGTATCTATACCTTGACCTCTGAGGGGATGACAGGTTGTCTTTTGGCACAGTGTTTGTATATTCTCCCTATAATTAGATACACTCGAGAGTATTTTCCTCCGAGACAGCTCTTGTACTTCGCAAGGGGCTGAAGCAAATAATGAGAATGAAGTGCATTATGGACTACAATAATATAGAGCAAACAAACCTCCTCAGAGAGATAGATCCATACCAAGAAGACACAAAGCTTGTGGATGGTATTAGTCAAGAAGACTTTGAGGAGTCTCTACCTGATAATAATAACGAGGGTGCAGGCAAATCCTCTTCGGCCTCATCGTCCGAGAGAGAGAGGCACAAAGACCCACAACTGAAGGCCCTATCGACATTTGGTACAGACCTAACAAGGCTGGCACAAATGGGCAAATTAGATCCTATGATTGGGCGAGAGCAGGAAGTGGAGCGGCTTATCCAGATCCTATGCCGCCTCAAGAAAAGCAATCCGGTACTAATCGGAGAGCCAGGGGTGGGCAAGAGTGCTATTGTAGAAGGGTTAGCCCAACGCATTCACGACCGAACAACTCCTCATATCCTACACGACAAGCGCATCATTTCTCTGGATACAGCGCTATTGGTGGCAGGTACTTCGTACAGAGGCCAGTTTGAGGAGCGATTAAAATCCGTCGTAAAGGAGCTCAAAGAGCATCCCGAAATTATCCTGTTCATCGACGAGATCCACACCATAATAGGGGCAGGCTCTACCCAAGGGAGTATGGATATGGCCAATATCCTCAAACCGGCACTCTCCCGAGGAGAGATTCGCTGCATCGGGGCAACTACACTTGCAGAGTATAGCAAGAGCATTGAGAAAGATGGGGCACTAGAGAGACGATTCCAAAAGATTATTGTCAACCCCACCACCCCCGAAGAGACCCTCAACATCCTGAGAAATATCAAAAGTATCTACGAAAAATACCACAGAGTACACTATACGGATGAGGCTCTACAGAGTGCTGTAGAACTTACAGATCGTTATATTTCCGATCGATATTTCCCCGATAAGGCAATAGACGCAATAGACGAAGCCGGGGCTCAAATGCATGCAAATAATAGCGAACCCTCCGAAAAAGCAAAAGAGCTAGAGGAGAGATGCCAATACTATAAGGAACAAAGGATAGCGGCCGTTAAGGCATCCAATTACGAACTTGCCGCCTCTTGGCGCGAAAAGGAGCGCGATATGCTTGCTCGCATGGAGCAGCTCTCTTCCGAAGATGGAGAAAAAGGATCGGAATCGACAATCACTTCAGATCACATTGCTCAGACCGTAGCTCTCATCACAGGCGTCCCTGCAGAGCGTATTGCCAAGGCAGAAACGGAACGACTAAAGGCACTAAAGGATACCCTCAGTAGCATTGTTATCGGACAAGACGAAGCTATTGACAAAGTATCGCGAGCCATCCAACGAAATCGGCTAGGTCTACGCAATGAAAAGCGACCCATCGGGAGTTTCCTATTTTTGGGATCCACCGGGATTGGGAAAACATTCCTTGCAAAGAAACTCGCAGAGCAATTGTTTGGGGATGAGGATGCTCTTATCCGCTTGGACATGAGCGAATACTCCGAGAAGTTTACCACCTCTCGTCTAGTAGGTGCCCCTCCGGGGTATGTAGGTTATGAGGAGGGGGGACAACTAACAGAGAAAGTAAGACGGAAACCCTATTCCGTTGTCCTGCTCGACGAAGTAGAGAAAGCACATCCCGAAGTATTCAACATGCTGCTCCAAGTTTTGGACGAAGGGGCATTAACAGACAGCCTCGGACGTAAGGTAGACTTCAAGAATACCGTAATCATCATGACGGGGAATGTGGGAAGCCGTCGGGTCTCAGAGTTCCGATCTGCATTGGGGTTCCGAGCAGAATCTGAGATGACGCCCGAATCCGCTTCGGAGTACACACAAAACATCATCGATAAGGAACTCAAACGCACTTTTAGTCCGGAGTTCCTCAACCGCCTTGATGCCGTAATTCATTTCTCTCACCTCAGCGAGGAGGCTCTTCTGCGCATCGTCGAAAACGAACTTGCCGTCTTGCAACAACGCGTAGCACGAGAGCATTATAGCTTTGAGATATCCATGGAGGCTAAGCGCTGGCTTGCAAAAAAAGGCTTTGACCCTCTCTATGGAGTACGACCTCTGAAGCGTCTCCTACAAACAGAGATCGAAGACAAATTCACAGATCTGATACTTGATGGTGCAATCTCACAAGGAGACTGTGTAGAGTTCGTATTGGAGGATGGATCTCTAAAAGCTAAAGTACCCTCACGACAGGAGGTACTCGAACCCGTAGAGGTTACTCAATAATCTAGAAAATCAACAAACAATCAGTCGTCAAAATAACATGGCAACAACAGGTCAAATTGGGGTAACAAGTGAGAATATATTCCCCATCATCAAAAAGTTTCTCTATAGTGAGCATGATATCTTTTTAAGAGAATTGGTATCGAATGCCGTAGATGCCACTACCAAACTCACCACTATTGCACGTACCGACAATAGTGTAGGCGAATTGGGAGATCTCTCCGTGCGCGTCGATTTGGATAAGGAAGCCAAGACCATTACCATCACGGATCGGGGAGTAGGTATGACCCAAGACGAAATTGACCGCTACATCAATCAGATTGCCTTTAGTGGGGCTGAGGAGTTTCTGAAGAAGTACGAAGGGAGCGAAGCCGCCATCATTGGGCACTTTGGTCTAGGGTTCTACTCGGCCTTTATGGTAGCACATACCGTAGAGATTGATACGCTTTCCTATAAACCCGGAGCAGAAGCTGTTCATTGGTCTTGTGATGGTTCTCCGGAATATACTTTGACTCCTTCTAGTCGTACCGATCGTGGTACTACCATCACTCTTCACGTAGACGAAGATAGCCTTGCCTTCCTAGAAAAAGAAAAAATAGGAGCTCTACTCGATAAGTATTGCCGCTTCCTTCCCATCCCCATCCTATTTGGTAAAAAGGAAGAATGGAAGGATGGCAAGATGGTACCCACCGATGAGGATAATCAAATCAACGATACCAACCCTCTCTGGGTGCGTACTCCCAACGATCTCAAAGAGGAGGATTATAAAGAATTTTACCGCTCACTCTACCCCACTTCTGACGAACCTCTCTTTTGGATTCACCTAAATGTAGACTACCCTTTCACCCTAAAAGGGGTACTCTTTTTCCCTGATATTAAACCAAATGTAGAGCTACAAAAGAATAGAATTAAGCTGTTCTGCAATCAGGTCTTCGTTACCGACCATGTAGAAGACATCGTACCCGAGTGGCTCACGCTACTCGAAGGGGTAATAGACTCTCCCGATATTCCTCTAAACGTAAGCCGTTCCTATTTGCAAAATGATGCCAATGCTCAAAAGATCGCACGGCACATCAGCAAAAAGGTATCTGATAAGCTGGCAGAATTATTCCAGAACGACCGCAAGGGGTATGAGGAAAAATGGAATTCTATCGGGCTATTCGTGCATTACGGGATGCTCACCGACGATAAAGCATACGAGCGTCTCTTCCCCTCTATGCTCTTCCAAGATTGCGACAACAAATACTTCACCTTCGATGAATATCGCACGCTGATCGAAAGCCAACAAACCGACAAAGACGGGAATCTCTGCATACTCTACACAACGAATAAAGAGGAGCAATTCCTATCTATGCGTGCGGCTACCGACAAGGGCTACAGCGTAATTGTGATGGATGGACCTCTTGCGCTCCCCCTCATGAATATGCTGGAACAGAAGCAAGAGAAGGTACATTTTGCTCGTGTGGATAGCGACACCATAGACCGACTCATCGTAAAAGAGGAGACAAACAACGAGCCTCTCGAGCAGCAAGATGAAGAGCTTATCAATAAGTTATTCACTCAAACGGCTCCGCAAGAAGAGGGACGTACCTTCCACGTACAGGTAACGGCGAAAGAGGCAGCCTCCGCTACAGCCTTACCGGTTGAGCTCATCCAAGGAGAATGGATCAGGCGTATGAAGGACATGAGCAAATTCCAACAAGGGATGGCATTCTACGGCACTTTGCCCGATTCATTTAACCTCGTGGTCAATGCTTCTCATCCTATCGTGCGCTCGCTTCTCACGGAGCTAAAGAGCAGCTCAAAGGACTCTCTCCGGTCTCTCCAAGAGGATTTGAAGAAACTCAACAACGAACGTGCCGAAGTAGTGAAGGAGATCGGAGATAAGAAAGAGGAGGATATCGCTGAGGATCTGCGCACTCGCCGAAGCAATATCACGAAAGAAATCGACGAAAAGAGCGAGCAACTTACCTCTCTTATTAAGTCATTTGCAGAGGGAGCCCCACAGCTTGCTCAACTTTGGGACCTCGCTCTTCTTAGTCGTGGCTTGCTCTCTGGCGAGCGTCTACACGACTTTATGACACGCTCTTATAGCCTAATAAAGCAATAAGGATCAATCGATTAAACACAAAACACTAGAGGTAGCAATACCTAAGCATTACCTCCGGAGGAGAAGGAAATCGAACCTATTTCTTTCCCTCCGGAGATTTTTTTTGGATCGGCTAGCCATACGCAAATAAAGCACTACAAACCTAAGAAAGCTCCATCGGAGCAGTTACAAGGGAGCAAAATTGCCTGAATCACGAAAAGATAGTAACTTTGTAGGCGGTGAAGTTATGCACTAAAATGAGCGTTTGTTTGCGGAAACTCAGTCTCATGTAGGAGCAAATTTACCAAACAGAAATAGAGACAGACGGAGTAAGAAAAGCCTAGTTATATGTCACATCCCAAGAAGAGGAAGTATTCATTTCACACTCGATTTATTGCTATCATAAGTATTGCCATCCCCCTCTTTATCCTAGGTTGGGTTGGTGTTCTTGAGTCAATACAAAAGGGGATGGAGCGCGAAATGCGCGAGGGGCTGACGTTCACCATCAATCTTGATAAGGAGATGGAGGGCGAGAAGGCAGAAGCCTTAAGCCAAGAATTAGCTCAACATAAATATATCAAAGAGGTACGCTACATATCTCCGGCAGAGGCAGCTAAAGAGCTGGAAGAGGAGTTAGGAGAAAATCCGGAACTGGTACTTGGGCACAACCCCCTACTCCCCTCTATCGAATTACACCTCAAAGCTGAATATACAGACCCCGACAGCCTACCTTTGGTTGATGCCTACATAGCATCGATAAATGGAGTGGATCAGCTCTCCTATCGCCTAGACATGTTCTCTACGGTAGACAAGAGGATGACCAAAGTATCCTACCTCCTTTTACTTTTGATAGGGCTTTTACTCCTGATGGCTATTGTACAGGTAAACAATACTACCCACCTCATGATCTACACCAAACGTTTTTTGATTCGTTCTATGACGTTGGTAGGGGCAAAATTTGGTTTTATATGCCGTCCCTTTTTGCTCTATAGCTTGATGAATGGATTGTGGGGGGGCTGTATCGCAGTAGCTCTGCTGCTTGCTTCTCTCTGGGGGGCAGATCGTTACATGCAGCAAGCCACAAGCTACATCTCTAACCTACATTGTGCCGTTGTGATGATTGCTCTTCCCCTTCTCGGGATGCTCCTATCTCTTATCACGGCACTCTTTGCCACCCGCCGTTACATCCGAATGGATGGTGGCCGCATGGTGTTAAGCTAAAGAAGAAATCAACAAAATATAAGGGAGTAGCTTCTCTCATTCGCTCCGCACAACTCCTCGTAAGAGAGAGGGCAAGTTATCCGAAAGAGAAAAGCATCTCCCTAGATATCAATCCATACAATATATGATTTTTGGCAAGAAGAATTACGTGCTGATGCTTGCATCTATAGCACTCGTAGCCATAGGCTTTATCCTAATGATGGGAGGAGGTTCTGAGGATGGCATCAGCTTTAACCCGGCTATATTCTCTGCTCGTCGCATTGTAATAGCACCTGCAGTATGCCTTATAGGGTTTGTACTTATGATCTACGCCATCATGAGGCAAGACAAGAAAAAGGAAGATAAATCCAAAGAAACACCTCGCCAATGACTATTTTAGAGTCTATTGTCCTTGCCATTGTAGAGGGGCTTACAGAGTTTTTACCGATCTCCTCTACGGGGCATATGATCTTCACCCAAGGGCTCCTTGGGATGCAGAGTACCGATTATAGCCGTGCCTTTACGGTTATGATTCAATTCGGAGCCATACTATCCGTAGTTGTTCTCTACTGGCGTAGGTTCTTCGTTCCCGGGGCGCAACAGATGGGCGCAAGCGGAGATAAATCCACTCGTTGGAAAGACTTCTTCCTCTTCTACCTCAAACTCGCTGTGGGATGCCTCCCTGCTGCGGTGCTAGGGTTACTGCTAGAAAAGCAAATCGACGCCCTACTAGGCAGTGTTTGGGTAGTAGCAACGATGCTGCTCCTCGGCGGAGTACTCATGGTGTTTGTAGACCGTATATTCAGTAAATCTCAAGGGGAGAAGATAACCTTTGGGAATGCTCTTTGGATCGGATTTTTCCAATGTATTGCCATGATACCGGGGGTATCTCGCTCTATGGCAACTATCGTAGGAGGGCAGCAACAGGGTCTGAGTCGCAGAACGGCTGCCGAATTTTCTTTCTTCTTGGCCGTCCCCACTATGTTTGGCGCTACCCTACTCAAAGCCTATAAACTCTACAAAGGCTTTGGCTCAGCCATCTTTGCCGAGAACTGGCAAACCCTGCTTATTGGCAATGTAGTGGCCTTCCTTCTCGCTCTTGTAGCTATACGATTCTTCATCAACTTCCTCACACGCTATGGCTTTAAGGTATTCGGATACTATCGTATTGTCGTGGGGATTCTCATCCTCACCCTACTAGCTTGTGGGGTAGAACTTACGATTGATTAAGGAGGACATAGCGCAAAGATGAGCGAAATCGTACTGCATACTCGGACGCAAGATGGAAAACCGATCGCACCCCTTACCCTCAGGATGGGTAGTATCATTGCCGTAGACAAACCCCTCGATTGGACTTCGTTCGATGTGGTAAATCGCTTCCGCATCATGGTGAAGCAAACCGTTGGACTAAAGAAAATCAAGGTAGGGCATACAGGTACATTAGATCCCAAGGCAACCGGATTACTCCTCCTCTGTACAGGGCGGGCAACCAAACAAATAGAGCAACTAATGCTCGACAGAAAAGAGTATGTGGCCACCCTCAAATTTGGGGCTACTACCCCTTCTTTCGATCTTGAGCACCCCGAAGATGCCCATTATCCTTATGAGCATATAACTCAGGGCATGCTGGAGGAGGCTCTTCGGGAGTTCCTTGGCACGACGCTGCAAGTGCCCCCTATATTTTCGGCCGTCTCCGTGGGTGGAAAGCGTGCATACGATCTTGCACGTAAAGGAAAGGATTGCCAACTAGAGGGCAAACCCATTACAATTCACGAGCTAGAAGTAGTAAGTTTCGAGCCACCCTACGCAACCCTACGGATTAGTTGTGGCAAAGGCACTTACATACGCTCTCTCGCTAGAGACCTCGGGGAAAAGCTCCAAAGTGGCGCCTACCTCACCTCTCTACGGCGCACTCAGCTAGGCAGTGTACGAGTAGAGGATAGTCTCACACTGGAAGAGTTGCCCGATTTTCTAGCCCATGCAGAACTAAACGAAGAGGGATTCGACCCCATTGTCCCCCCTACTTCGAAGTAGCATCTGCCCCTAAAACTAAAAGGAGTAGAAAGGCTAATTTCCCCTCTGCTCCCCTTATATTGATAATGATTAAATACTAAGATAGCTATGAAACTTTCTGAGTTCGACTTCGATCTTCCCCAGGAATTAATCGCCTCACATCCGGTAGAGCACCGAGACGAGTCCCGTCTTATGATTTTACATCGCAAAGATGGCTCTATCGAACATGGTATTTTCAAAGACATCCTCAAATACTTCGGAAAGGGTGACACCTTCGTCTTCAACAATACGAAAGTAATACCGGCTCGCCTCTATGGCAAGAAAGAGAAGACCAATGCCAAGATAGAGGTGTTTCTCTTGAGAGAACTCAACCCCCAAATCAAGCTATGGGATGTACTTGTAGACCCCGCTCGTAAGATCCGTATCGGCAACAAACTCTACTTTGGTCCCGATGATGGTCTCATGGCTGAAGTTATCGACAATACAATCAACGGCGGACGTACCCTCCGATTCCTCTACGATGGCTCTCACGAAGAGTTCAAATCGTACCTCTACGCTCTAGGAGAAGCTCCTCTGCCTAAGTACATGGAGCGAGATGCAACCGACGAAGATTTGGAACGCTTCCAAACCATATATGCCAGCGAAGAGGGGGCTGTTATTGCTCCTGCGGCAGGGTTGCACTTTAGTCGCGAGCTACTCAAACGCTTGGAAATTGCGGATTGCCGTCTTGCGTACCTTACCCTACACAATGGGTTGGGCAACTTCGAAAATCAAGACATCGAAGACCTATCTAAGCACAAAAAGAACAACGAACAGATGTTTATCGGGCCCGAATGCTGCGAAATTACTCGCAAAGCCCGTGACGAAGGGAAGCATATTGTGGCAGTGGGTACTTCCGTACTTCGTGCCCTCGAAACCGCCGTAAGCACCGATGGATATGTAAAGGAATTCGATGGCTGGACCAATAAGTACATCTATCCTCCCTACCCTATCGAATTTGTAACATCGCTCATAACCAACTTCCACATGCCGCAATCGCTCCTTCTCATGAACGCAGCTGCTGTGGCAGGGTACCAAAACATTATGAACGCCTACGAAGTGGCAAAGCAAGAGAAGTACCGCTTCGGAGCCTATGGCGATGCCATGCTTATTATTTAAGTAGAAGGGGGATCTTTGATGGAGAAGTCGGCTCCGTTCAGTTTGGTTTACCTATCTCTCGGGAGCAATCAAGGCGAGAGATGGGAGTTGCTATCGCTTGCTATCCGTAAGATAAGAGACGAGATAGGCTCTATTGCATCCATTGCTCGGTACATAGAAACTGAGCCTTGGGGCTTTAGCTCTCCGCACCCTTTTCTCAATACGGCAGTAGCTGTGTACACGCCTCTTACGCCTCTCGAACTGCTCTCTCGGACGCAAGCCATAGAGCAAGCTCTGGGGCGTAGGCACAAGCATCTCCCTCACGAAGCCTACCAAGATCGCCCCATCGATATTGATATTCTCCTGTACAATCAAGAGATCATAGACCAAGGCGATCAGCTCCAAATCCCCCACCCTCAGATGCTCAAACGCCTCTTTGTGCTGGAGCCCTTAGCCTCTATTGCCCCCACACTCGTGCATCCCCTAACGCAGCAACGCATCGATTCGCTTCTCTCCCAAGCCTCATGAATCTAGATCATCTCACCGACGAATCCACCATTTGCGCCCTTGCTTCGGGCCGTGGTGGCGGCATTGCCCTCATCCGTGTATCGGGCAGTCGGGCCCTCCCCTGCCTCCAACAGCTTTTCTCTCCCCATAGAGATAGTTGGACACCCCGCCATGCCTACTACGGAACGATAAGCCGCTCGGGAGAGATCCTAGACGAAGTAGTGGTGACCTATTACCAGGCACCCAACTCCTATACGGGTGAGGACCTCGTGGAAATATCCTGCCACGCCTCCCCCTACATCGTACAAACGCTCCTGCGCTGGCTTGTGGCAGAGGGATGCCGACCGGCACAACCGGGAGAATACACCCTCAGAAGCTACCTCAATGGTCGTCGGGACCTAGCCGAAGCGGAAGCCGTTGCGGATGTGATCGTCGCCGAGAGTGCCGCCCAGCACCGCCTTGCCTTGCAGCAATTAAGGGGGAAGCTAAGTCAAGAATTAGGCTCCCTGCACGACCAATTACTCGAGTTTGCCTCGCTGCTCGAGCTCGAATTGGACTTCAGCGAAGAGGACGTTGAGTTTGCCGATCGCCAGGCCTTGCGCTCTCTTGCCACCGCCATCCAGCAGCGCATCGGACAACTCATTGGCAGTTTTACCCAGGGGAAACACCTCAAAGAGGGCATCCCTATTGCCATTATCGGACAACCCAATACGGGTAAAAGCACACTACTCAACGCCCTACTGGGAGAGGATCGCGCCATTGTAAGCGATATAGAGGGCACCACTCGCGATAGCATCGAAGAGAGACTGGTGATAAAGGGAGTGCTATTCCGCATCATAGATACAGCAGGCCTGCGCCACACCCAAGACCCTATTGAGCAGTTGGGGATCAAGCGAGCGCTACAAAAGGCAGAAGATGCCGCCCTCAGCCTTATCCTCCTGGATGCATTACGTGTACAGAAGGAAGGGGTAAATTCGTCTCTAGAGCAACTCACCTCTCTCGCGCTATCCCCTGGGAATCGCCTCATTCTCCTCAACAAAATAGACCTCCTGACGAGAGAAGAGCAAGATGCGTTAGCCTCAGAGGTTAGCGCAGCATTCCGGCAGATGCCCGTCTTACTATCGGCAAAAGAGGGTCGTGGACTAGAGGAGTTACAAGAGCTACTTCTAGAGAAAAGCGGAATACAAGAGGGCAATACCGAAGAGGAAACGTTGATTACAAACGAACGGCACCTGCACGCCCTAGAGAAGGCAGCAACGCATCTTCGGAACGTGCTGGAGGCTCTGGATGCCAACGTCTCGGCCGACTTTATCACCCTGGATCTCCGTTGCGTGCTCGAGGCGCTCGGCGAAATCACGGGCCACACCATCACCGGAGAGGAGGTGCTCCACTCCATATTCGCTCACTTCTGTATCGGCAAGTAATTTCTGATTACAACCGATAATCAAATATCACCAAATATCGAAAAGGCGTTCATTATGAGCGTCTTTCTTTTTGCTCTTTCTCCTCGTTAGGCATCATTCGAAGCCGTTCTTTCGCTCATTCTTGTACCTTATTTGTACCGCAAGCAGCTCGCCAACCCTCCAGCCACTCGCATATATACCGAGATGCTGGACAAAGTTGAATATGGAATAAGATAGGATAATCATATCGGGCGAAATGAGAATGCAAAACAAGCTCTTTCTTCATCACTCCCCACCTCTGAAACTGAAAGTTTTATCGAAGAATTGGGCGAAGCCATAGAAGACCTTGGAGAGAAGCTATTAGACAGCAATGCGCCTTGCAGATTCCAGTATCAAGTGCAACGGTATGACAAAAGTAATGCACGGACTTCATTCGGAGATTTAAAGTCCAAATTTTTCCTAGGTCTGTTGTTTAGCAGCATCCTGATATTTCGTATTTGTTTGTCATCAATATCTTTGAACGAAGTTCCTTTGGGTATGTATTGTCGAATGAGTTTGTTGAGCAATTCAACATGGGTCTTGTCTGTGGAACAGTAGGGTTTGGCAAAAAAGACGGGAATACGGAGCGCCCTCTCAATGGATCTAAAAGCCATAAATTCCGATCCGTTGTCCGTCGTTATGGAATGCAACAATCCCATCCTCTTGAAGTAAGCCAAACTCCGATTGACGACCCGAGCCAACGACTTGGCATTCTTACCATTAGGCAGCTTTTCAATGATGGCATACCCCGTTTTTCTCTCGGTCAGAGTAAGGATGGCTTCTCGTTGATGAGCCCCGATGATAAGATCCATTTCGAAATCTCCAAAACGCTCTTTACGGTCGATGCAGTCCGGTCTCTCGTCTATACTTTTACGCCGTCCCCAGTTCCCTTTTTGGGGAGTGGCTAAAGGCTTGTGGCGGTATTTTAGATGATGCCTCGTATGGCGATAGAGGTCCCCACCGCTCTCCTTGTCCTTATGGAGAAAGGTGTATAAGGTGGTTTTGCCCACAATGGGAATTCCCTCCAAGCGAAAGCGTCCTACAATTTGTTCGGGCGACCATTGTTGCTGCCGGATAATTTGTTCGACATCATGCCGCATCTTCGGGGTGAATTTGCGTGGATAATAACGCCATTCCTTGCGTTCCGAGGCATATGTCTGAGCCTGCCAACAGGAATATCTTCCGCGAGGGGTTTGATTCCTACGGATCTCTCTAGAGACAGTACTAGTGGCCACCCCAATGGTGTCTGCAATGAAAGAATAGGACTTACCTTGCTTTTGAGAAGTCGATCAATTGTGTATCTTTGCTCTCGGCTCAAATGGTTGTATTTTTTCATAACAACGCAAATATAAACTTTTGAGTTCAACCACCCTGGGGCTAGCCCCAGGGTGGTTTTTGTTTATCTAAGCGTTGCACTTACAACTGGGAAATACATCTTTTAAAGTCTAATACTACCTTTCAACAATTAATAAGGGTACTAAAGAGAGGAGATTGAGTATAGATAATTATATTCTCTCTCATATCTTTCTCTTCTGATAAAGTCTTTTGATGAAGGGGATGGCAAACGAGAAAGATCCATATTGTGTCGTAGGTCATTCAGCTTAACGGCTCTCGCCAGTGGATGCTCTCCAATAGCTCGAATATAAGAGTCTCTATCAGGGGAATTGTGATGATTGAGCAAGTGTAATGCAGAGGAGAACTCCAACCTATCTTCTTTACTTAATCTCTGTTGAGCCTCCTTTTCAAGTAAAGAAAGAACCTCTTCGACTGTATTAGGAGTATCTTCACTGGCGTCATGAAGATAACCTACCACTTGTTCTTGCCACGTTTTTCCCATAGAGGCGACCATACAAAGATGTCCCTCAAAATAGTCCACTCCTGCTTTATCGACTTGATCTTTATGCAAACGTTTAGCTAACGTTGCAGATGATTTTATCCAAATGTTATTATCCATAGATCAGCTTTTCTTGGAGGCGCGACGACGATTGATGAGAGAAAGGTTTTGGAGACGCCGCCCCAGTTCATCGTCTTTAGCAAGGAGGAGGATGTCACCTTCGAGTTGCAGAGTATAAAGTACTCGCAAGTAGATCCCGATAGACACAGTAGGAGCCCCTTTCTCAATACCTGAAACGGTCAAATGTGAACAAGTGGCACGCTCAGCAATCTGTGCCACACTAAGATTACGACGTAGTCGAGCAAACTTGATTTGCTCTCCCACAATCTGCATCTTCTGCTCTAATTTTCGAGGCAACTTAGTCCCCATTGTATTCTTTGCCATATCTTCAATACATCATATAATACGTGAATATATGCTTTTAATCTCACTATTATGATTGTTGGAAGAAAAATAAATATGTCGAGTATTTTCCTTGCATCATTTTGCTTTGATATGCTCCGAAATAGGCACTTTTGCAGTGAGCAAGCGTGTTAAGACAACTGGAAAATACATTTGATGGGGCGAGATACCCCATTGAATAACCTCATTCATTTGCTCACATTTGCCCACAAACCATCAGAGACCGCACGCCGTGGTCACGCTAAATGGTAATCATTTATGAGCAAACAATCAGACATATCCAGGCCATCCTCCCGAAAGGGTTCGATAAGAGCTTGATACGTTTTCCCCTGCGGGTGGTTGCGACAGTATTGCACTCGCGAGATGCGATAAGTATTCTCTGTCGAGTGCTCGATCAGGAAGCGATTGAGAAGTATCTCACTACGATAGACATAGTACCAACCATCATCGAGGTAAATACCATAACGAGCCTCCCATCCTGTATCATGAGATAGGCAAATGCGTTGGTATTCCTCTGGCCTCAAGAGGCGATCCACAAAGATATTGGGAAGGTCAAACCACAGCCAGCGCTCTACATTCGTCAGTGCCCTATTCTTGGGAAAGAAAACCCGATCAAGGTCTTTATGTGAACTGATCAAGGCAAATTCATCCCGATATGATCGCCCCAATTCTTCGGGAATAGACACCTCAAAACGGATGTCATTATTAAAGCTATACTTCCGCTTAATAAACCCATATTCACAGCTGTACATTGCCTCTGCAATAGCCCCGGTTAGGGCAGCTAGGAGGTGTTTGTCACCATAGGGGCATCTCATCGCATTGTGAAGAGCGGAGGTAAAATCCCAACTCTTCTTGAAGCATTCCCAAGCATGACAGGCATAGCCAAGAGGGCTTTCTGGGTCGAGGAGACTCCAGTCTTTGAGATAATGAACACCTTGTATAGCTTCGTGCTTTGTCGCTCCCTGCCGCAAACGATAGATAACCTCGGCCAACTGCGAGAAGTAATGCTCCTCCTTATTTCCGTGAAACTTTCTCGAAAAGGCGACAATCCGCTCTCTGTCCACACCATTCCGATCAAATGCGTTGCACCACCCTCCGACAAGAGGGATAACAAGGAGCATCACCCGTTTTACTCTCTCGGGGATAGGCGTATGATATCCAGCTTGCAGCCAATCTCTGAAGGTGGGAGGTAGAGGGCCGACGTTAGCTTTCTGAAAAACGCCTCCGATATGTTTGTAAAGAGCCTCCCACTCAAAGTCAGAAGGCCAACGAAGCATAGGCTCTGCAAGGCCAAGCACAGCAAGCCCGACCTCCGAGATTTGGGCATCAGGCGCAATGAGTCTTCGATAAAAAAGAGCTGGGTCACGCTCCCAAGTCCACGCAGCTAAATCCCCTATAATTGCTCCTAACATAATCCGATTGCCATCTTCAACTCAAAGGTACTTCATTCTATATTCTACCCACCCAACCGCATGCTTTTCCCCTTAAATATCTGCAAGAGGAGATTCAAGAGGCTGAATGGCGTGGCTCATCTAGGGTTGGAGGAATAATCATCGAATAGAAACGATGCTAAAGTCTCCGAAACCTCTATCTAAAGAAATGAATTAGTTACCTCTGTCATAAGCTTTTCGAGTTCTTCTTTGATCTTAGAAGGATCAAAAGTGTCAAATTCGACCTCCTTGACGACCTCCTCTTTTTGGTCTTTAGAGCAACCAAACACCTCAAGCAACTTTGGATAAGCTGAGAGGTCCGTATTGTTGTCCGTATCCTTCAGATTGATCCTCAGTATTCCAGTAGAGCTACTGTTGCTCTTCGAGAGGAACCGTATATCGAGTTTGATATTCTTGTATTGAAGAACTATACAATTGAGTTCATATTTGGAAGCATCCCAGTACCAAACAGTCCACCCATCATGCTTAAGAAGCTTTTGATTCCATCCTCTATTTTCATACCCTCCCTCGAAGCTCTTGAGAATATAAGCATTGCGCCGAGAAATGAAAGCTGTATGTCTTCCGGTGCTACCTGAGGTAAAGATTTGCCAGTCGTTGGCTTCCCAAATTATATCACAAGCTCTAGAATCATTCGTGAAAGAGAGTAAGTAATCATCTTTGGCAAATTCGCTATATTCCTCCTTTAGGTCAATATGCTCATTAATATATCTTTCCAAAAGGCCCAGGAGCTCATCGCAACCTTTATTGACACTCAAAGCGTCCTCTTTTAGGAGATAGTCAAGAAAGGCTTTTATCTGAGAACAATCTTGACTTAGGAACATCTTCCACTCACTCCAGAGCCAACCAAATGTTCTGTATGCCCCTCGTGCAATGGGTTCATAGGATTTCAAACAAACTATTATGCAACGACGCAGTGTTTGAGTAAGGTTCTCATGTTCGACCTCTCCTGAGAACAATCTATCAAGAAGTTCAGTGTATTGTCGGAAGAGATCGAAATCAAATTCTCCATTATGGCTAGCCCATTCGATAATTGGCAAGATCTCGCCATCCCATAGATCTTGTGCTTGGAGACTCCAAAATAGCTCCTCAACTTCCTCACGGCAGTCAGAGTCTCTAAAAATCTCTAGCTTCCGTATTTCTTCTTTAGAAAGTATCCTAAACTCATCTTTAACGTTGGCTAAGGAGGTAATATCGGAGTCTGCGATTTGCTCAACAAGGTCAAGAGTCTCGGAGACTAGATCGTTTACCGACTTCTGGACATCGTCAATACGGATTAAGTTTTTGAAGAAGTTATATACTCTGAGACATTGTCTCTCTTGAATGGCACCCCCTTGATTGTAGACAAAGCGTAGCAAAGGGAGCAAGACGAAACATTCTTTCTGCTCAATCTTTTTGTTTTTAGGAGATAGTAGGTCTTCTTCGAAATTGTAAACATTCCTGTTTTCACCAATAATCAACTTAAGAGCTTGCCAGTACTTGTATATTGTATCAAATGAAATATCATCATAGGGGAACTTGTATATTTCTTCCCCTTTCAGAATCTTTTTCGCCAACTTGCGTGGCCCCCCTGGTTCATTATGACTAGTTCTTTGTGATGCGCCTCCCACCGTATATTCAATAATAGAGATCCATCGCAAGAATTCTGAGAATCCCACATCTGCAGTGTCATTAGGAGCCCTGCGATTGCGCCAAAACCAAGTCTCAATTCTCTCCCACTTTGTAGCAAGATCTTCTTCTTTCTTATTGATTTCAGAATTAATAACCAAGGGTTTTAGGTTCTCAGTCGCCGACAGAGGCTCCCCCGTAGTGTTGATAACAACAAAAGTCTCTTCTCCATTAGATCTGGTCTCCATATCGAAATACATGAATGTGAGTCCATGAAGTAGCCAATTCCCAAAGTCTTCACACCAAGCATCTTCTTCCTCCTTTAGTATCGACTCTATCGACTCCAGTGCAAGAAGCATAGATCCAATACTCGGATCGTAGTCATAGTCTCTGAAGTACCATTCCGCATCTCTAATGCATCTCACTGCATCCGAGTTTTCGATAAAGAATCGACAGACAAGACCGCTTAAGAAGTAGAGAGATGATTCTCGAATAGCATACTGAAGATAGGGCTCTCTATCGTCTAGGCTATACTCATAGTCGGATATGAGATACTGACGGAACTTGCCAACACATTTATTGAGCATCCCCAAGAGAAGATAGAGTGTAGTAAGACGTTGCTGACCATCACAGAGTTGAATATGATTAGCCGGCATCTCATAGCCATAAAAGAGCCCTAGGTTAAGTGTAAAATACCTATCGTTATTCCTAAACTGACTTATAAGAGCTTGAATAAAATCTCGGACTAATTCCCCTTTAATCGAATCTGTTTTTGGATTCCGTACACCTCCCCAACAATAGTCGCGCTGTAGGTCTGGAATGATAATTCTACGATTGCCGGAGAAGAGCTCTGCTAGGGTATAGGTCTCCCCTGTAACAAAGTTGATTTTATTCCTGTACATGATTGACCGATATGTATCTTTCATAGGTTTTGTCAAATTCTTTTAGTACTTGCAACTTGTTTTGAGCGATATCTGATCCCTTCCATTCAGAGTTGGCAAATTTGTAAATACTATGCAGTAGATGTCTACTCTTGAAGACCTCTTTCATCTTTTTATTATTGGGTTTCTTGAAGAAGAGGGCCTTCTTTTCTTCAAACGAACTATTACTGAAAGATGAATTGTCATCCTTATAGAGTAGAACTAAGTTCCCTATGGAGTGCTCGCTTGCCGTAACCCCATCGTATACACAGTCCTCTCTTCGGATGTATGAATCATCAATATCGGAGTTAGTTAGCTCTTTGTTATTACCATTCAATAATTGTTCTCTATCAACATCCTTATAGGTGTGATAGACTTTAGATTTAGGATAAATATGCTCTAGAGATCGTCCACGACTATCCGTTCTGTCCCAAATAGAGAAGTCAAAATTCCTTCCCCATCCATCTTCTTGAAGATTGTCCTCGTCTATATTCAGTCTAAGAAGGAGCTGAAATGCCACCTCTGGATTAGTGAGATAGAGATAGTTGTCCTCTAGTTCTTCTCTCCTTTTTTGATACTTATTACGGATTGCTTCCTCATTATTCTCTATAATCTCCTTATGTGTCACATCTAGGAAAACTAAGAAATAATACCTCTCCAACTCGTCCTGCCGAGGCTTCTCTCCTAAAAAGTACCATTTTATAAACTCTTTCTTATCTTCCTTTTCTCTTATCCTAAGGATTGCCCCAATACAGTTATAGGTTCTAGGAGTATTGAAGGCGTCTTCGAAACGCTTCTGAAGTCTTCGTAACCTATCAAAAGTATCCTTGGCTTCTTTTGGATGCTGTCTTTTTAGGAACCCTTCGCAGAACCCTTCGAATGATAAATCTTTAAAGCCCATAGACTGATGCAGAGTTAATACGAGAAGCCCCATAACGTTATGCACCATGTATAAATTCTGAACCTCCTTTTTATTCCACCATTGGAGCCATTTGTCCCACTCTCGAGCATAGCGACTTCGCAGCATATTGCACTCCCACTCCCGAGAAAGATGCTCATCGGATCCGGTATTAGGGTCTGGAGAACTAAGAGATGCCAAGCGAAGTAATTCTGCTTTAATAAGCTCTTCCGGTTTCATCTCAGCTCTATTCCCATTCATCATTGAGAATACTATCGTGGCCCTTTCTTTCGGAATATCAATGTAAAGGAATTTGACGTTATCAAGGATATAGTCAAGGAAGAGTCCAGGATCCTGGACTTCTTTGATCCTGGACTTAATGATATACAGAGATTTCTTGAAGAAATAAATGTCTTGATACTCCTCAGTATCCTCAGGTAGAGTATTGAAGTCTCCCAAAAGTTCACTGCTCTGAAGAAACTTCTGAGACTCTTCGCGAACTTCGTAGTTGATAACAAAATGATCTTGATAACCTAGACTTTTCAATAGAAGATAGAAGAAAGTCGTGCGTTGCTGTCCATCTACTAGTACAATAGACTCCTCCATTTCAGAAACAGTAACACCTTGAATAAATATGGAACTTTGCCTCTCCACAAATCCTTTAAGAAGGGATTGCATCATGTAGGTTGCCGAATCTGTCTGGTTATTGGAGCTTGTTTTCCCCCAAACATAGCCTCGCTGATAATAGGGGATAATAAAGTTTTTGTGCTTGTTGAGGTACTCTCTCAGGGTTATTGTTGTATTCATTGGCAACACCTTATTTATTGCTCTGTATCACTTCTTTATTTTATATCTATCAATGTCTGCTATAAAAAGGACGATTTCTCTCTCCTACATATTCCCAACTGAGTTTCAATTTTTCAGATCTTCGCATACCTAAGGAAGGGGGGAAGTGGGTTTTAGGGTTGCTGGTCAGGGGGGACTTCAGTGCCGTCACTTAAGAAGAGACGCCCACTAGCCTCATCTGTAATGACAATATCAAACGAATACCCTTTCCCTTCCGCCCAACTCCATCTAAAACCACCCTTTCGGAACCCGGTAAGCTGCTTCCCTTGCCTATTGAAGAAGGCACGTTCCTCCCCTTTGGATACGGAGAAGCCTGCGCCATTAAAGTTTGCATGACAACAGTCAATAGGGAAAGGGGTGAGACTCTCCCCCGTAGTTGGGTCTAAAACATACAGTTCCTTACCTTTAGCGGCTAAAACCCAATTCTTTGGTCTATTTAGGGAAAGGATTTTATAGTCCGGATACTTCTGCTCCAGGGTCGCCACCAATGCATGACACTCACTGAAAAGATCATGGTACTTTCGGTGATAGTCCAGAACTTGCTCCATTCTCCCCTTGAAGATAGAGAGGTCGAACTCATGAACTTGGGCATCCTCTATACTGTCTCCATAGGCACACCACTTTTCAAAACTGGCATTAGGATCTTCATCGAGGAGGGAATTCCACGAATGATACTCATCGCAAATCCAACCCTCGGAGAATCCAAAGATCCGTGCAACATCAAAGGCATCCTCTCTTGGCCACGAGCGAATATGCCCATTGATATCCACCGAATAGGGCCAAAAGTAAGTGCTATAGCGAGACATAATCCATATATCCCAGTATCCTTGTCTAAGCAAACAAGTAGCATGAATGAGGGGGAGTTCAAAACTATACTCCAGCAAATCCTCCGGGTCCTCCGAAGAAGTGCGGAACCTTCCCCAATCAGGAGAGTCTGAATTATGGATACAGATGTTCTCAACAAACGTCTCTCTCCCCCCAAAGTACTCTGCAATCTCTTCGATCTTTTTATAGAATACTTTCGTGGCAAGGGCATTATCCCAGATGTCATAGCATTCATTGGGAAGGATTAAGCTAAGATTTACACTCATAACTTTAACTATCTAACGCCTACAAAGGGATCTTCTATACTCGGATATATCATTTTGGAAAAAGAAGGCCTCCGATTTGTACAACTCCCGTAATAGCTCCATGCAAGAAAGGTATCAAGAATTTCACATAGTATCCAAAGAGGAGGATCTGTTTATCATAGGATGTCGCATACAATCGTTTTATTCCTCTGGAAGGATGTCCGTTAGCTTGTCTCCATGTATAGCCTTGTAACCATCATAATGCTCACCTTTCTTTTTATAGGAACACAAGTATCTTCCATCGTCACAAATCGAATGAATACGTACCCTCTCGTTAAGTTCGGTAGAGAACAAAATTTCTCCATCCAAGTATATCCTTTCACCTCTAGCATTAGAATACTCTCCGAGACGGTGTATCAACTTCAGCTTTTCATAATCCGTTCGCATGAAGCGTAGGTCCTTTGCCATTTGAAAGAATTTTACAACCATTAGGAGTTGTACAATGAATATCGCAAGTGCGATAGAGATGTAGATAAGCAGCATAGTATTATTAATCCTTTATTTATTATTCTTCATTTCAATTATCGAGAGAAGGCGATCTATCTGCTCCTGAGCCTTGGTTACAAGTTTTCTCTGCTCACCTATCTCTGCTATTGCTCTCTCGAGGAGGTTCGCCTCATAAATCCAGCTCTCCTTATTATTCGTTGTGTTGCCTTGATAATTCAGATCTCCATCTCCTATTTGTACATTAGAGGAGCTCCCCATCATATCGCCTTCACCAAATAGCAACCAATTCCGAGAAACATCAGGGAAGGCTTGTAGAATGTTTTCAGCCTTATCGGCACCCATCGTCTCTCCAATTCTACTCACATAACCATTCGCAACGTGCATAATTCTCTCAAGCGCTCTTACTGAGATTCTTTTTTCTTGTGCTAGCTGTTTTAGTCTATTACTCAAGTTACTCACGACCAATCCAATCATCTTATTAAAGAAAAATCACACTACAAAAGAATTCACTCTGATGTTAAATCATCTTACCCCTAGAATACAAAGTTTTAGCAAGACAAAGGTACAAAATAGCTGGCAACCAAAGGGTTTAAGATAAACTTCCATTTACACTTTTCCTTTCTTATCCCCAGATATTCCCCAAAGTGTAGGGTTAATAGGGCTAGGGGGTATTGGGCACAGGCAGAAAATCGGGGGTGGAGAGGGGCTCCGTTGCGGGGCATGGTGGCTGGGGCGTTGCGCGAACGGCGAATTTCTGGCGACTCTAAAGGTTCGGATAATTTCGGGCTAAAACGAAAAACTTTTCAGGCAAAATGTCCATCCCTTATCAGCCAAGAAATAAAAAATTTTTAGCCAACACGCTAGATAAAAATAGGCTAAAAGAGAAAAAGAAATCAGTGAATAGAGGATGTCAGCTCTAGCAAGCCCTAATAACAGATTGACTTAGGGGAGAAAAGTTCATAGCAGGAAGAGAATCAAAGGGAGGCTTCGGAGGCTTAAATCACCCCCTTCTTGCATCGTTAATATCAGAGAGGGAAAGGACAGGATGATGAGTAGAAATAGATATTTTCTCCAGAGATAATCACCCCTCCAACAGCTCACCCCCAAAAAACAAAAGCACCCCGAGGCAAGATATTTTACCTCGAGGTGTCTCTATAAAAATAGAAGTTTTCTTCAATCGCCTTGGTAGCGGACTACACGACTTTTGGGGTTCCTCAAATCAATTCGTAGCTGCGAAAGGCAACGAAACAACTTTTACTTAAGATCAAGATTAGCACCCGGCTTAAAGTGTACTACCTTGCGAGCAGCAATCTTGATAGTTTCTCCTGTGCGAGGATTCTTTCCTTCACGGGCCTTTCTCTGAGAAACAGAGAATGTACCAAAGCCCACGAGAGGAAGTCTATCCCCCTTTTCCATCGTTTCCTTTACAACTTCAGTAAAAGCGTTGACAGCTCTTTGAGCATCAGCCTTAGTAAGGCCAGCCTTTTCTGCAACAGCAGCGATAAATTCAGTCTTGTTCATTGTCTTCGTATTAATCTTATTCTGTATTTCAACCTTTATCTCCCCTACCTCTTTGGCTAAATTACCCTGTACAAAAGAGAGTTACAGAGTCCTTCAGTCCAAAAGAAGAGAAGACTACTCTCGCCCCCAAAAGTACTAATAAATATGATTCACACTACCTTTTCCATGGAAATATTTGTCTAAAAACAGCAATTTGCCCCTAAATAGACTTTTACAATCCCCAAAGAAGGGATTTTCTAGGACTAAAAAGGTAGAAGGGGAAGGATATCAGCAAGAGAAGATATAGAAGCATCCACTCGATGATAGTCGTGCTGTTTCTTAAACCACGTCATCTGTTTTCTTGCATATATACGTGTATTGCGCTGTATTTTATGGACAGCTTCGTCGAGGGAAATTAGTCCATCGAAATAACAGAACAGCTCTTTATAACCGATTGTGTTTAGAGCATTTAAGGCTCGATGAGGATAGACGGCTCGAGCTTCGTCTAGCCAACCCTGTGCGATCATCTGCTCAGTTCGGGTATTGATTCGGTTATATAACTCTTCCCGAGGAGAGGTTAGTTCAAAGGGAATAATGGTAAAAGGACGTTCTTTGCATGTGTTGGTACGGAAAGAGGATAAGGGTTGGCCCGTAGTGCGAAAGACCTCCAATCCATGAATTACCCGCTTGGGGTTGCAGCGGTCTACTATGTGGTAATAGTCGGGATCTACGAGAGCGAGCTCCCGGAGCATCCCCTCCAAGCCCTCTGCAGCGTAGCGTTCGTTGAGTTCTTCTCTAATGGTTCCATCTACATCCGGCATATTGTCTATCCCCTGAGTAATGGCACTAATGTAGAGCATCGACCCACCCACCAACAGGACGATGGGATGCGCCTTGAGAAGGTCTTGAATAAGGGGAATAACTTCACTCTCGTAGCGTGCCGCATTGTAGGGATCATGTATCGTCGCATTCCCCACCATATAGTGTGGGATAGCAGCCCGCTCTTCCATAGAGGGAGCTGCGGTACCGATAGGTAACTCCCGATAGATCTGCCGAGAGTCTACAGATACAATAGGAGCGGAAAAGTGATGGGCTAGAGCAAGAGAGAGGCGCGTCTTACCGACGCCCGTAGGGCCCGCCAAAAGCAGGACGTGCCCCCTCTTTGTAGAAGTATCAGTAGTCCGGATTATCACTATAGAAATCGCTATCGTCGAAAGAGGCGTCTTCACCAAAATCCTCTACGTCCTCATCTAGAGAGAAATCTTCGAAAGAGGGCTCATCCAGAGAGTTTTCGAAGAGAAGGGCATCCATCTCCGCTTCGGATAGGATAGGCGTAGGGGCATTTCCCTTGCTCTTCACAACCTTAGCCTCCTCTTCGCATGAGGGAGAAGTCCCCACATACTTGACAAAGAAACAACGCTCCGTAAGAGTATCAAAGATATAGACAAGCTGCCGGTCTTCCTGATTTATTACCTCACCGAGTGATGTAGTCTGCATGCTACTCGGCTCCTCTTCGGAGGTCGAATCGTTGGTAATCTCTTGCAGCACGTTGTAATCCTCGTCACACAGCATAAAGGAGGTAAAGAGGTTGGAGGGATAGTCCACAGCCTGCAAGATAAGCTGATGAAGATCAAACAAAGTTGCCGATTCGGGGATCTCTAGAAGGCGCTCGAAGTCCTCTATTTCGGGAGATAGGAGAAGTAGTTTAAAAGCCATCTCTACTATTAATTGCGACGAATTCGAATAAGATTCATAAACTCTTCTCGGGTGCTAGCCTCTTCAAAAGCTCCCGTAAAGTCACTCGTTGTGGTAAGCGAATTTTGCTTCTCTACCCCTCGCATTTGCATACACATATGCTGTGCTTCTATGACCACGATGGTACCAAGCGGATTGAGAGTGGCTTGTATGCAATCTTTTATTTGCGTAGTAAGGCGCTCCTGCACCTGCAAACGACGTGCAAACACATCCACTACACGAGGGATCTTACTGAGTCCCGTTATATATTTATTGGGGATATAACCAACGTGAGCCTTGCCAAAGAAAGGCAGCATATGATGCTCACACATGGAAAAGAAATCAATATCTTTTACAATTACCATCTGCCGATATTCTTCACGAAACATGGCAGAGCGCAATAGCTCCTCGGGGTCTTCTCTATATCCTTTGGTAAGGAATCTGAGAGACTTTGCTACCCGTTCGGGTGTTTTAATCAAACCTTCTCGGTCGGGATCTTCGCCGATCAACTCAAGGATACGACGCTGAAGATTTTTCATCTCAGCCATCTCTTCTGGAGAGAGCTGAGGGTCGAATGTAGATTGTCTATTCACTAGTTTGATACTCTAATATTGTCTCGTACAATGTATAGCTCCGGAGCAATGGCAGGTATAGCTCGCTTAAGATCTTGCATAGCCTTCTGAGCCTCTTCTCTTGTTCTGAAGTCGCCTACCGATAACCTCCAAAAGGGTGACTTATAGGTTACATAGCAGCCCAATGCAGGATTGGCAGCATTTACAACCTTAGCTCGGCGGTAAGCCTCGTCTTTTGATTTTGCAAGGTTGCCCGTATAGGCTTGTATGCGGAATCCCTGCTGAGTGTGGACTCCGCTCCTCTCACCCTCGGAGTGGCGGGCTTGCTTTTGATGCACAAGGCCGACTTGGTTTTTAATGTCTTCGGGCTGAGTAATATCAATTGTTCCCTGCCCTTCACGTTGGGCAGAAAGAGCCTCAAAAATACCGTTAGCACCATGGCTCAAAGATTCCTTTTCTGTCTGAGCATATCCTTGGAGACAAGATGCTAAGGAGACGAATAGCACTAGCGCCATACCCCTCAAAAGGGTACGGCAACCAGTTATATTTGAGATCGAATAACGAACCATCTTACATTGTATTAATTGAGAAAAATCGACTCTTCCCGTCCTACTACTATAGAGAGAGGAGACCCTGTATTATTTATCAAAAGCTCGGATGATGGGGAGGAAAGTATCAGCGGCAAGGGCAGCACCACCAATCAAACCGCCATCTACGTCGGGGTTGGCAAAAAGTTCTTTTGCATTAGAAGCCTTACAGCTACCACCGTAGAGGATTGAGCAATTATCGGCTACCTCTTGACCATACTTCGAGGCAACAAAAGCCCGGATACGAGCGTGCATCTCCTGAGCTTGTTCGGGAGTTGCCGTACGACCGGTACCGATAGCCCAAACGGGTTCGTAAGCAAGGATTAACTTAGAGAAGTCCTCTGATGCGAGATGGAATAGAGCTTCTTTGATCTGATTTTCAACCACATCAAAATGGCGATCTGCATCCCGATCCTCAAGCTGTTCCCCAATACAGAAGATGGGTGTAAGCCCTTCTGCAAGAGCCAAATTAACCTTTGTTGCGAGAGTTTCGCTATCCTCGTGGTAGTAAGCACGACGCTCAGAGTGGCCTATAATTACGTAACGAACACCACTAGCCGATAGCATGGGGGCAGCTACCTCTCCCGTATAAGCTCCACTTGTATGATCGGCACAATTTTGAGCGCCTATACCTATTATGGATTGGTCTACACGCTCAACCATAGGTACAAGATGCAAGAAGGGAGGAGCAACAATAACACGACAATTCGGACGCTGTTCCTTCAGCTCCTTTTGGAGAGATTCTACTAGTTCGAGACCTTCGGCAACGCTCTTATTCATTTTCCAATTGCCTGCTACAATTTTTGTTCTCATAATGGTGTTGTACGTATTTTAGGTAAAACAATATTCTTTGCTATGCAGAGGGAGGGATAGGCAGCGTGCGAGACTTGGTAATCTCACGACGCGTAGAAGTAATGATCAAGGAGATAAGGGTATATAAAAACCAAATAATCAAAAGAAGGGAACGCAGTAAGTACCCCTCGTGACGTACCCCTTGTGTATATGTATTCTCGAGCAATGCACCCATTTCTTCCCTACTACTCGGGAGGTCGTGTCCATTCATCTTTCGATAGATCACACCATCCTTTATAAAGATGATAGAGGGCGCCCCTCGTGCCATTGTTTTGATGGTTGTGGCATCGAGGAATAGGCACTCATAAGAAGCTCCGGTGCTCTCTCTCCAATCCCTTTCTTCTTCAAGCGTAGAGCTAGAGAGAGCATACAACGTAGCAGAACGCTCCTCAACGGCTTCCTGTAAGAGGTTTAGTTCCTGCCCCAACGACCTGGGAACTTTCTCCCAATTAGGAGTGGTAATAAAGACAAGTTCTCCCTCACCGGCAAGTACATCGTTCGTGACATCTTCAGTCCCGGAGAAGAGAATAAAGTCCGTGATAGGAGGTGTATAGCCTTTGGATATAAGCTTGTCGTGCCTATCTACATAGCTCCAAGAGCTATCGGGGAGATTGTCCATATCAAACGTTTTTTGCACCCCATCCTTTTCGTAGATAAACTCATAGGCGTACTCATCTTGAGGAGCATCCTCGGGCACAAGCACTAAGGAGCGAAGATTTTCTCCCACCTTATAGGGGCGGAAGTCAAGCATCGGGAGGTGCCTATAATTAGCAAAAGTAAAAACCAGAATACCCAATAAGGCAAACAAACTAGGGATCCATACCGCCTTGTATGTAAAGGCTCCGGATATCTGTTTCGAACCCAAAAGGAAGACAAGAGCCGCAGAGAAGAGGACTACATTCTTCTCAAAGGTTTGCCAGTTCGTTAGCTTAAAAGCATCCCCAAAACAGCCGCAATCTGCTACCGGATTGTAGAGGGCAAGGTAGAGTGTAAGCAGCGTCATAAAGCCCATAAGCAACACTGTTCCCCATGCCGTAAGTTTGCGCCACACCCCCATAAGAAGCAATGCCCCCAACATGAATTCGAGGGTAGAGAGAGCAATAGCAACAGGCATTGCAAAGGAGGCCATAAAGGGCATTTGGAAGGAGGTAAAATACTCTCCCACCTTGATACCCGCCCCCACAGGATCTATTGCCTTTACCACGCCCGAAAAAAGGAAGGTAAGGGAGAGAAGGTATCTTGCGACCTCTATCAGAATATGTTTTGCAGCTGATTTCATTCTACCATGAGCCTTATGAGGGCGAAGATAGCATAATTTACTATATCCATGTAGTTTGCCTCAATACCTTCGGATACGAGCGTAGCTCCATTATTATCCTCAATCTGTTTGGTACGGAGTACCTTAGACAAAATCATATCGGTAAAAGAGGTCGTACGCATGGAACGCCAGGCCTCTCCATAATCATGGTTTTTGTCCATCATGAGACGGAAAGTGCGCTGGGCAACTGCATCGTAGAGGCGCAAAGCATCTTCTACCTCGAGATCAACGCTATCAGCTTCTCCCAGCTCTAATTGTATCTGTCCCATAATAGCGTAATTGACAAGCCCGATAAACTCAGGAATAATCCCCTCGTCTACCCTAGCCTCTCCCGTTCTCTCAATGCTACGGATACGCATTACCTTGATGTATAATTGATCCGTAAGCGACTCGTGACGGAGGATACGCCATGCCACTCCATAGTCTTGCAACTTTTTACTGTAGAGTGTACGGCATACGTTAAGCACCTCTTGGTACTGACGAGTGGTAAGGTCTACATCTTGTATCATAACTAGGAATGGTCGTATGGTTTAGGACAAAATCATTTCTGTTTCTTCCCCTTAGGCAATAAAGCAAAGTCTAGGACTTGGCGTATATCATCCACATAGTGGAATGTTATTCCCTTGGTGTATATTTCGTTAATCTCGTCGATATCCTTTTTATTTTCCGACGAGAGTACAATATCGGTAATGCCGGCACGCTTAGCGGCGAGGATCTTTTCCTTCACACCACCCACGGGCAATACCTTTCCACGTAGGGTAATCTCCCCGGTCATGGCAATACGCTCCCGTACAAGACGCTGAGTAAATGCCGAAACAATAGAGGTGACCATCGTGATACCAGCCGAGGGACCATCTTTGGGGATTGCCCCTTCGGGCACGTGGATATGCAACTCATTGCTGGCAAATAGCTCCGGGTCAATATCCAACTCCGCAGCATGCGCCCGTGTGTAGTTAAGGGCTATAATGGCAGACTCCTTCATTACATCGCCAAGATTTCCCGTAAGAGTGGGACGACTATCCTTCCCCTTATGCAAACTCGACTCTATAAAAAGAATCTCTCCACCCACACGCGTCCATGCAAGCCCGGTTACCACACCAACATACTTATTACCTTGGTACATATCGCGAGAAAAAGGTGCAGGACCGAGGTACTCTTTGAGTTCACTCTCTTTGATAGAGACATTGTAAGGCTCCTCTGCAACTACCTTTTTTGCAATTTTACGCATGGCAGCGGCAAGTTGCTTCTCAAGCGCACGCACACCACTCTCACGGGTATATTGCTCGATGATCTTCTCTAGAAGGCGATTACTAAACTTAGCTTGCGTCTTCTTCAATCCATGCTCCTCTAGTTGGTGAGGTACAAGGTGTCGCTTAGCAATCTCTATCTTCTCTTCGGTAATATATCCGGATAGTTCTAGCAATTCCATTCTATCCAAGAGAGGGCGAGAGATAGTGCTAAGGGTATTTGCCGTAGCTATAAACAAGACATTGCTGAGGTCGAAGTCTAGGTCAATATAGTTGTCGTGGAATGTATTGTTCTGCTCGGGGTCTAACACCTCTAGGAGGGCAGCTGAGGGATCTCCCTTGTAATCGCTGCTAACCTTATCTATCTCGTCAAGCACGATCACCGGATTCGCAGTTCCTGCCTTCTTGACGGCTTGAATAATACGCCCCGGCATAGCCCCTATATAGGTACGTCTGTGGCCTCGTATCTCAGCCTCGTCGTGTACCCCACCAAGGGAGATACGTACATATTTCCTCCCCAAACTCTCGGCAATACTCTTACCTAAAGAGGTTTTCCCTACTCCGGGAGGGCCCCAGAGACAAAGGATGGGAGACTTCATATTTTTCTTTAGACGAAGCACAGCCAAATGCTCTATGATGCGCTCCTTTATTTTCTCAAGACCAAAGTGATCTCGGTCTAGTATCTTTTGCGCCTGGGCAAGGTCGAAATGATCTTCGGAGTACTCGTTCCAAGGGAGCTCCAGCAACGTCTGTAAGTATTGGTACTGAACGGCGTAGTCGGGGCTCTGCGGATTATAGTTATCGAGTTTGCGCAGCTCCTTTGCAAAAACTTGAGCCGTCTCCTCGCTCCACTTCTTATCTTTTGCCGCCTCTATCAGCTCGTAGAAGGGAGAGTCCATAGCATCTCCACCCCCCAATTCTTGCTGCATGGCACTAATCTGCTGCTGCAAGAAGAAATCCTTTTGGTTGCGATCTATAGCCTTGCGAGCCGTTCTACGAATGTCTTCTCGAATAGAAAGGAACTGACTCTCCTTGTCGAGAATCTCAAAGATACGCTCCCCCCTTGCCTTGATAGACCTTAGCTCGAGTAGCTCCTGCTTAACGTAGGGAGTGAGCGATGAGCTCTGAACGGCAAAATTGATGATGAACTGCAGATCATTGCTATCCTTTAGGTTTTTGAAAATTTCCTTGGATAGGTTATCGAATGCCTTAGATACATTCTTTTGTGAAGCGACAAGGATATTATCTACAAGCCCCATCAGATAGACATTCTCCCTTTCATTGCTAGAAGCAAGTGCCTCTTGGTAACTATTTACCTCTGCAAAGGAGAAGGGCGATTGGCTATTTATCGTATGGATACGTACTCGTCTCAAACCCAAAACTATGGTTTGAGTACTATCTTCGTCCATGGCAATGACGCGCACAAGACGGCATAGCACGCCCACTTTGTAGCAAAACTTGTCGTATTCGTGCTCTTCGTGCCCCTTTACATCGGGGGTAGTAGCGGTTGCGATAAAGTAACCATCGCCATCATGCAGGTGCTTAAGCAAAGCCTGCTCGCGTGGAGTGGAAAACTCCATCGGCATAGTCACGTGTGGAAACATCACGGCCCCACGCAATGGAAGAAAGGGTAAAGGCTCTGAAAGGACCTTGATATTGTGGGCATCTTCCAAAAACTCTTCCATGATTTGGTACGGGAGAGGGAATGGAATCGTTATTGTTGATAAAAAGTCGAAATAGCTCGACCAGTGCAGAAGGTTATCTTCTTTTTTCATGCTTTGTCAGTACAATCTCTATCTCTATAATAGGATGTAATAAATAATCGTTTGTCTCTTTTGTAAGGGGAATGCGCCACTGTAGAATACCTCTAAAAGGAGGGGCAGAGGATAAAACCCTAGGTCTGTATCTACAAAAACATTCTCTAAAATGATTTGTTCACCGGATACTCTAAAGCCCTACCACCCATTATAGTGAATGCAATCTTCGGGCTTCTTTCTCTTCTTAGGACGCTTGGAGTCTAGAGAGTACCCTACGGAGATATCAAAGAGCACCTTTTTAGTCTTTGGGATACCCAATACCTTTGCCACCTTGCGCCCATTAAGCCACCCCACAATACAAGACCCAAGCCCCTCAGCCTCTACGGCGAGCACTAAGTGCGCAATGAGAATGCCAAGGTCGTAGGGCACATAATTGATGTCGCGAAAAGTCTTCCCCATTGTCGCGGCTAAGGCTCCGGGTCTATCGCCTATGATCAGGATATGAACAGGAGCTTGGAGTAGGAATTTATTCTGACCCAACATACCCGAACGCGCCGCCGAAGCTACCTTCTGAGACAAGTCCGGAGTATCTACTACCACAATCTGCCAAGGTTGCTGATTGGTAGCTGAGGGGGCAAGAAGAGCATTCTCTACAATACGCTGTAACACCTCTCGAGGGATAGTGCGCGTCGTATCGTAGTGCCGGTCGCTCTGCCTTGAGCGAAATAGATCATAAAGCGCCTGAGCATCCATGTAGAGACTCGCCTTTAGTCAAAGTTTTTTAGCTTGGCAAGATACTTACCAATGATGTCGAACTCAAGATTTACCACACTCCCCTTTTCTATACGACAGAAGTTGGTATGCTCGAGAGTATAGGGAATAATAGCGACTTCGAAACTCGTATCGGTGGAGTTACATACAGTCAGGCTCACACCATTGACGCACACAGACCCCTTTTCTACCGTAGTGTATCCCTTACGAGCCATCTCTTTGGGGACGCTATACTCGAAGCAGAAGTAATGGCTACCATTGGCTTCGCGGCGGTCGACACAGCGTGCCGTACAATCTACATGCCCCTGCACGATATGCCCATCGAGGCGGCTATCCAGCAACATGCTACGCTCTACATTCACGAGGTCACCCTCATGCAAAAGACCTAAGTTTGAGCGATCCAACGTTTCTCGGATAGCTGTTACCGTATAATCATTCCCCTCAAGGGCAACTACCGTGAGACAAACTCCGTTATGCGCTACACTCTGATCGATAGTCAGAGCCTCCTTAAAAGGAGAAGTGAGTGTAAGGTGGATATTGTCTCCATCTTGACGAATATTTTTGACCTGGGCAGTGCCCTCTACGATTCCTGAAAACATACGATTAGTCTCTATATAATCTACTTATTCAGGTACAAAGGTAACGAATCTAGCGCAATGCCATCCGGATTCACTTTAACAAAGAAGCTCCCATCCCGAGGATAAGCACGCACAACGCCTCTTTACTTACGCTCCTCCCTTGAGAGAAGCCCCCTACCCAAAAATCCTCTTATCCGAGAGGCGGGCAAATCTCAGGCCTATTTTTTCTCAGAAATCAGCCAGTTTTCCCTCCACTTTCTGCCTAAAACTTTTTGAAAAATCAGCCTGTTTTACACCTCTATTCTGCCCAAGAAAAAGAAAAATTCCAGCCAACGATTTTCCGCGCTCTACACGCAGGCTGTAAAGTGTACAGAGATAGAGGGGGGCTCCCGAGGTCATCCTCTCCCCCTTTGCCGGCTGATAACGAAACAGATCCTGCCCACAAAGAGAATGGAGGGTTGCTGGGTATTCGTTACCTTTGTGACTAGAATTGTAATATACTTAAGCGAAAGAAATAAAATGGAACACCCTTTTTACCTCTACAATACACTCTCACGCAAGAAGGAACAATTTATCCCGGTGGCTGCTCCCCATGTAGGCATGTACGTTTGCGGCCCTACGGTGTACGGAGATGCACACCTCGGTCATGCTCGCCCTGCCATTACCTTTGATATACTATACCGCTACCTAACGCACCTTGGCTACAAAGTGCGCTATGTACGCAACATCACAGACGTAGGGCACCTCGAAGCCGATGCCGACGATGGCGAAGATAAAGTGGCAAAAAAAGCCCGCCTGGAGCAACTCGAGCCTATGGAGGTAGTGCAATTTTACCTTACTCGCTACCGCCATGCCATGGAGGCTCTCAATGTGCTCCCCCCAAGCATCGAACCAATGGCAAGTGGGCATATCATCGAACAAATCCGATTGGTAGAGGAGATCCTCAAAGCCGGATATGCCTACGAGAGCAAAGGCTCTGTCTACTTCGATGTGGAAAAGTTTAACCGAGAAAAAGGGTACGGAAAGCTCAGCGGACGTAACATTGAAGACATGCTCTCCAACACCCGCACGCTAGATGGGCAAGACGAAAAGCGTAACCCCTTGGATTTTGCGCTCTGGAAGTGTGCCAAACCAGAGCACCTAATGCACTGGCCTAGCCCTTGGAGCGAAGGATTCCCCGGCTGGCACTGCGAATGCACCGCCATGGGGCGTAAGTACCTAGGAGACCTATTTGACATACACGGGGGAGGGATGGATCTCGTATTCCCTCACCACGAGTGCGAGATAGCCCAAGCCGAAGCCGCTATGGGGCACGAGCTGGTACGCTACTGGATGCACAATAATATGATCACCATTGAGGGTAAAAAGATGGGCAAAAGCTATGGCAACTTTATCACGCTCGACGAGTTTTTTGCCGGTAGTCACCCCAAGCTTACAGAGGCTTATTCGCCCATGACCATTCGCTTCTTTATCCTAGGGGCACACTACAGAGGAACGGTAGACTTTAGCAACGAAGCTCTACAAGCAGCTCGCAAGGGGCTGACGCGTTTACTTGATGCCAATACCCACCTCGACAAACTCACCCCCGGGGCAACAAGCACTTTTGACCCCAAGGAAATCGAGAAGTCAGCTCAGGAGGCGATGAACGACGACCTAAATACCCCCATTGTGATAGCAACCCTCTTCGAAGCAGCTACCAAGATCAACCGCCTACGCAACGGAGAAGAGAGCCTGACCCAAGACGATCTTGCCGAACTTAAGCGCGTATTCCGCCTCTACCTCTTCGATATACTCGGGATGCAAGATGAGCGCGAATCCACCTCTTCGGGGGCAGAAGCCTACAAGGGTGCTATGGACCTCTTGATGGAAATCCGCAAGACAGCCAAAGACAGTAAGGACTGGGCAACAAGCGATAAGATACGCGACCGCCTTGCCGAACTAGGGTTCATCGTAAAAGACACCAAACAGGGGGCTGAGTGGTCTCTCGGAGAGTAAATATCCCCTCCTCGGACTAGAAACAACATACGCAAGAGGTGCTATGGAGGATTTTTTACTCTCGATAGTTGTACCGGTCTACAATCGCCCCGACGAGATTGAGGAGCTACTATCCTCTCTCGTTGGGCAGAACCCCTTCTGTTATGAAGTTATTATTGTGGAAGATGGATCGGCTATTCCTTGTAAGGAGGTGGTAGAGCGTTACGAGGGAGCATTCCCCATTCAATATATTGCCATCCCCAACGGAGGGCCTTCCAATGCCCGCAATGTGGGAAGCTCTCAAGCCCAAGGGCGTTACCTCGTAATACTAGACTCAGATGTCGTCCTCCCCCCGGATTACATCAAAAACGTTGTAGCGGCTATCAATTACTACGATGATATAGGCAAGCCTTTGGATGCCTTCGGGGGGCCCGATGCAGCGCACGAGCATTTCTCCAACGTACAAAAAGCCATCAATTACTCGATGACGAGTTTCCTAACAACCGGAGGGATACGAGGGGGAAAACGCCGAGTAAGTCACTACTTTCCTCGGAGCTTTAATCTTGGTTGTAGGCGAGCTCTCTACCAAGAGGTACACGGCTTCGATACCGGCATGCGCTTTGGCGAGGATCTCGACTTTAGTATGCGACTCCATGAGCGCGGAGCCCATGTACGTCTAGTAGAAGATGCCAAGGTGTACCACAAGCGGCGTGTGGACTTTCGCAAGTTCTTCCGCCAGGTATTCAATAGCGGCATAGCACGTATTCACCTAAGCAAGAGGCATCCCAATAGCCTTAGGTTGATCCATCTGCTCCCTTCAATAGCGACCCTGGGGATTGTTGCCCTGTTGTTTTTGGGGCTTATCCTCCTACCCTTGTTGGGAGCTTGGGCTACTCTTGCCTGGCTACCCATCCTGTTACTTGCTCTACTCTTCTTTGTAGACGCCCTTCTCAAGACCCATTCTTTCACCATCGCCCTACTTGCCATCAGGGCTTCGTTTACTCAGGTAATTGGCTACGGCTCGGGGCTTCTCATTGCAGCTTGGCGTTGCGTTGTGCTCCGCCGCCCCGAATTCTCTGCCTTCAATCAAACATTTTACAAATAAACTATGGCTCTCTCTCTACCCCATTGGCTTCGCAAAGCCCTCCCCTACATAGGCATTATACTGCTTTTTGCTGCCATTACCTTTGTCTATTTCGCCCCTGCCAATCTAGAGGGAAGAGGGCTTTTCCAACAAGACATTGCAGGAGCCTCGGGCACCGCTCAAGACGTACGAGACTTTGAGGCCGCCACCGGAGAGCATTCCTATTGGACCAATAGTCTCTTTGGGGGGATGCCTATGTACCAAATAGCCCCCTCGTACCCCTCCACACGCCCATGGATGAATCTAGAGAAACTATACGGTTTGAGGGCTTTCTTGGGTAGCTTGGGATGGCTCCTCTTTGCCCTAATGGTCGGGTTTTTCATCTTCCTAAAATCGTTGCGAGTTCGCAACCTCCTTGCCGCCATTGGAGGGATAATGTGGGCCTTCTCCAGTTACTTTGTAATCCTAATTGCCGCCGGGCATATCTGGAAGCTCACCGCCCTAGCCTATATCCCTCCCACCATCGCAGGCCTTGTTTGGATATACAGAGGCAAGTGGCTCTCAGGGGGTGTTACGATGGCTTTCTTTACGGCGATGCAAATCCTCGCCAACCACGTGCAAATGACCTATTACTTCCTGTTCGTTATGGCAGCACTGGTCATAGCATGGGGTGTAGAGGCCATACGCACGAAAAAGATGGCTCATTTTGCCAAGTCTACTGCCGTAGCTCTTATTGCCGGACTAGTAGGTGTGGCTATCAACGCAACCAACCTATACCATACTTATAGGTATGCCAAACAGACGATGCGTGGGGGTAGCGAATTGACCATCCCCGACCCCACGGCTCCGCAAGGCACATCGTCGCAAGCTAATCCAGAAGGTTTGGAACGAGAGTACATCACGCAATGGAGCTATGGCATAGGAGAGACGATGACCCTACTCGTGCCCAACGTGCGAGGAGGAGCCTCCGAGGCTATCGGCAGCAAACCTGCAAGACTATCCGAGGTAAGACCGGAATATCGGGAGGTAATAGCCGGAGCATCTTCCTACTGGGGTGAGCAACCTTTCACCTCCGGGCCCGTGTACGTAGGAGCCTTCGTGCTTTGCCTTTTCCTCTTAGGGTGTTTTATCGTAAAAGGCCCCGTCAAATGGGCTCTCCTTGCAACTACCCTCCTCTCCATTCTCCTCTCGTGGGGCAAAAACTTTCTGGGATTGACCGATCTTTTCATCGACTACTTCCCCTTGTACAACAACTTCCGCGCGGTCTCCTCTATACTGGTCATTGCGGAGTTTACCATTCCCACACTTGCCATTCTTGCCCTAGTAGAAGTAATTCGCGCCCCTCAAGAGGTCATAAAGAATCGCCTCGCCCTTGGCATCTCTCTAGGAATACCTCTCGTTATTTGCCTCGTCTACGCGTTAGCCCCCGGCCTACTGGTTAGCTTCTTGACCCATGCCGAGCAGGAGCAACTATCCGCTCTCGTTTTGCAAAATCCCGAGTATGTAGGGCTTCGAGACGCCCTTGTGTCGGTACGCAAGTCTATGCTGCAAGCTGATGCTTGGAGGTCTCTTCTCTTTATCGTGCTATCGGGAGGTACCCTCCTTGTCTACTGCCGAGGGAAACTCAAAGCACTCCCTGCATTTGCCCTCATAGGTGTACTCTCCCTTGTGGACTTGTGGATGGTAGACAAACGCTACCTCAACGACGGAATGTTTCGCCCCCAAAGGGAGGTTAGTGCCATGGCTGCCCCCAAGACGCCTGCAGATGAGACAATCCTAGCGGACAAGACCCCCGGATTCCGAGTTTGGAACCAATCTGTCAATACCTTCAACGATGCGACAACCAGCCGATGGCACCACAGCATTGGAGGGTATCATGCCGCTAAACTTCAGCGTTATCAAGACCTGATAACGCACCAATTAACGCCCCAGAGAGAGGGGCAATACGATGCCTCTGCCATCAACATAGAGGTAGTAAACATGCTCAATACACGCTACGTGATACAACCTACTCCGCAGGGGCAGCCACAGGCGATACTCAACCCCAATGCGTATGGAGCGGCTTGGTTTGCACAAAAGGTAGAGATCGTGCCTGATGCCAATAGCGAGATGCAAGCACTCCGCAAGGTAGACCTTCGCACTACGGCGGTGGTAGATGAGCGGTTTGCTAGCGACGTTTTGCGCGCGCTCCCGGCACAGCCAACAGATAGCATGGCCTCTATATCGATTGTTAGTTATACCCCAAAAGAGATTGTTTATAAGACTCAAAACAAGGGAACGGCCCTTGCTGTCTGCTCCGAAATCTACTATCCCGAGGGGTGGCATGCCACAATCGATGATAAAGAAACAGAGATCCTACGGGCGGACTATGTATTGCGCGCAGTCATTGTCCCCAGCGGAGAGCATACTCTGCGCTTCACCTTCTCGCCTAGGAGTATCTCAACACTCGAAGCCATTGCTTGGTCGGCAAGCATACTTCTTTTACTCATGGCTTTACTCTCGATTGTGCTCCCTATTGTCCGCCGTAAGAGAGCAGAGTCTACCCCTTCTTCCCTTCAATCCTAAATAGAAATAACCCCTATAATCGCTCTAAAAATGATCCGTTGTCAATCTTTTTTCCACCTTGCAGTTGGACTTTCTTCCGTAGTCCTTATTTCGTCATGTGCCGCCAAACTCAAACCTCTAGCCTCAGAGCATATTACCGCAGACCCACGCCCTCTAGAGCTAGTGGGCTCTGAGGTTCCCGCTTCCTTCACAATCAATATCCCCTCTAAGTGGATGAATAAGAATGCCCAGGTGAGCTTCGTGCCCGTACTGCGCTACAAAGGGGGGGAAACCTGGGGAGCAACCTATACCATACAGGGCGAGAATGTACGAGATAATAACTCCGTCGTCCCTTACGAAGCCGGTGGTACTACCCACTTCTCCACTCGCTTTGCCTACACTCCTCGCATGCAAGAGAGTGACCTCTATCTCTCTTTTAGAGCTACGATAAAGGGCAAACAGGTAACACTACCCGACGTAAAAGTAGGAGAGGGAGTACTCTCTACGGTAACGCTTGCCGGGCTATCGGGCTGTACTCCTGTAATTGCCCCCGATGCCTTCCAAAGGATAATCAAAGATCGCTACGATGCCGATATTCTCTTCTTAATACAGCAGGCCAACGTACGCTCCTCTGAGCTAAAAAAGCAGGAAGTAAGCGACCTACGAGAGCTCATCGAGAATGCACACGAAGCACCCAATCAGCGTGTATCTGTAGAGGTACAAGCCTATGCTTCCCCCGATGGTGGGCTCGCGCTTAACGAAAAACTATCAGCTCAGCGCGAGAAAAACACCTCCGAGGCTTTGCATCGTGCCTTAGCTCGTGACATCCAAATAGCGGCACACTATACCGCCGAAGACTGGGAGGGATTCCGCACCTTTGTAGAACAAAGCAACATTCAGGACAAAGACCTTATCCTCCGCGTCCTCTCTATGTACACCGACCCCGAGGAACGTGAGCGCGAAATCCGCAACATCAGTCTCGTATTTAGTCAGCTCGCCCAAGATATTTTGCCCAAACTGCGTCGCTCTCGTGTATCGGCTCTTGTAGAAACCATCGGCAAGAGCGACTTGGAGATTGCCGAGCTAGCTCAGAACGCTCCCCAAAAACTGACTATCGAAGAGCTACTCTACGCCGCTGCCATAGCCAAAACCGACAAAGAAAAACAGCAGATCTACCAAAAGGCTACCGGGCTATACCCCAAAGATGCACGAGCCTACAACAATATAGCCGCCCTACAAATCTTGCAAGGGAAGACAAGTGAAGCTAAGGCCTGGCTAGAGCGGAGCAGATCGGTAAACGACACCCCCGAGGCTCGCCTCAATCTCGCTCTTCTTGCCCTAGAAGAGGGTAAGACATCGGAGGCCGAAGAGCTTATCGGACAATCGTTGCAAAGCGACAACGGCGAAGTACTCGCTCTACTCTACCTCAAGCAAGGGAAGTACGAACAAGCTCTCAAGGCGTTTGGCTCTACCAAAAGCAACAACGCTGCCATTGCGCAATTGCTCAATCGCCGGTACGATAGTGCTATGGAAACCCTAAACAACGTAGTACGCACCAATGCCACAACAGACTATCTGAAGGCCATTGTTGCCGCACGGATGCAAGACGACCGCAGTGCTATCAACTTCCTCTCAGAGGCTATCAGAAGGGATCCCTCTCTACGCTCTCGAGCCATCTTAGACAAAGAGTTTGCGTCGCTTGCCAATAACGAAAGATTTGTTCAGCTCCTCAAATGAAAAATCCCATCACGTTGGTAGTCATCGACCCTCAAGTCGATTTCGTAAGTGGGTCACTTGCCGTCTCTAGTGCCCATGAGGCAATGAGCTATCTTGCCCAATGGGGGCTGGAGCACATTGAGGAGATAGAGAGTGTTGTTTTCACGAGCGACCAACACCCTTTTGACCATTGTAGTTTTACGTCTCAAGGCGGAGTTTGGCCCTCCCACTGCGTGCGTTATACCGAGGGAGCTGCCATCACACCGGAGCTACTCCCTCTGGTGCACGAAGTGTATCGGCGTCATATCCCTTTCTGCATGGTAGAGAAAGCGACAACGCCGGAGCGCGATAGCTATAGCGCATTCCCCGAGTCCGTTCCCCCTGCTATCGAAAGGGCACAAGAGATTGTCCTTGCCGGTATCGCAGGGAATTATTGTGTTTTACAGAGTTTGCAAGATCTCATTCGTCACGGTTATACTTCACGTATTACACTTCTCTCCGCTGGTATCGCGCATATTGACGACGGCACCACCCTACGGCAATTCATTGCCACACAACCTCGACTCCGTACTTGTTAGATCTCCATAAAAATCATGAGACAGACTATTTATCGAGTAGATGCTATGGATTGCCCCTGTGAGGAGCAGTTAATCCGCATGAAACTGGCCGGTATAGAGGGAATCCACTTGATGCAATTTGATCTTGAGAAGCGAGAGGTAACCCTCTACCACGAAACCGAAGAGGGGCGTATCACCACAGCACTGGATACCCTCCGGCTGGGGAGTCATCTCCTATCTTCAACAGAATCAACCACCATACCTAACACCATGGTCCCCCATGAGGCTGCTTGCAGTTGCTCTTGTGTGGAGGGGAATGAAACGAAGGAAAAAACGGAACGAAGAGCTCTTTGGTTCGTTCTGATCATTAACTTCGGGTGCTTCCTTCTCGAAAGCATTACGGGATATATCGGAGAATCCATGGGCTTGCTGGCTGATGGTATGGATATGCTTGCCGATAGCGTTGTCTACACGCTAGCCCTTCTTGCCGTGGGAACATCCGCACAAAGGCAAAGGCGGGTAGCAGGTATTGCCGGAGGCATACAACTCATACTGGCCCTTTGGGGGATCTATGAAGTTACCATGCGAGTTATCCATTTTAGTGGAATCCCCTCTATGTGGCTGATGATTGGCATTTCACTCATAGCTCTCACGGGCAATACGGTTTCACTCCTCATCCTAAATCATTCTAATCGCAAGAGTGCTCATATGGAAGCCTCTCGGATCTTTACCTCTGCCGACATACTTGTGAATATCGGTGTCATAGCCTCTGCCGTATGCGTTACTCTCACGCACTCTCCCTACCCTGATCTGATTATCGGGATACTCATATTCTTACTTGTGCTACGCTCAGCATGGCGCATCTTCCGTCTTGCTTGTTAGAACCGTTGGGAAAGAACAAGAAATATCTAAAGGATAACAAACAATGAAAGCCTCTTCAACAGCCCAAACAATCTTAGATCAACTCTTTGTAAACCCCTCAACACCCTATGGAGCCTTCCCCTTTGATCGGATTAAGGATGAGCACTTTGCACCCACCTTTCGGGCTGCCATCGCTCAGTATCGCGCGGAACTGGCCGCCATTATAGAGAACCCCGAGCCTCCCACTTTTGCCAATACAATTGTGGCACTAGAGGAGATGGGGGCGGCCTTAGAGGCTGTGGAGGGTGTTTTCTTCAACCTACTCCATGCCAATAGCAATACTCAACTGATGGCTCTTGCCGAAGAGCTTTCGCCCGAACTTACGGCGCTGAGCAACGACACCAGCCTCTCGCCAGAATTGTTTGAGCGGATTCGCATTGTCTATGAACAGCGAGAATCCCTCGATTTAGACGAAGCAGATCGTCGTCTTCTAGAGAATTGCTATGATGGCTTTACCCGACAAGGCGCATTGCTCCCCCCGGAGAAGAAAGAGATTTTGCGCACACTGCGTGAGGAGTTAAGCCTTGCCACACTCACCTTTGGCAACCACGTTATTAAGGAGGAGAACGCCTTTTCTCTCTATATAGACCAAGCAGAAGCCATTGCTCCTCTCCCCCAAGCCATAAGGGAGAAAACCGCCTCAGCCGCTCTAGAGAAAGGACACAAAGGAGGGTATCTTTTCGACCTATCCTTCCCCTGCTACACGGCTATCATGAAGTTTTGCCCCGACCCACATATCCGGCAACAAATGTACCTAGCCAAGGCGACTCTTTGCTGCCATGGAGGGGAGACGGACAACCGAGCTATAACGCAAAAGATCGTCAATCATCGTCTACAGATAGCCCAACTCCTCGGCTATAAGAGCTATGCGGACTATGCTCTAGAGAAGCGAATGCTCAACACGCCCGAGCAGGTAATGCTGCTCCTTACCGACCTAAGGGAGTCTTATAAGCCCACCGGGGTAAAAGAGATGGAGGCCATCGCACAACTCAAAAATGCCCCCTTGGAGCCGTGGGATGTCATGTACTACATCGAGCAATACCGAGAGCAACACTATGCCTTTAGTCAGGAGGAGCTCCGCCCCTACTTCCCTCTACATCGCGTTATAGAGGGTGTTTTTGGCTTAGCCTCTCGCTTGTACGATATTTCATTTATCCCTGCCAAAGAACTCCCTATCTACCACCCCGATGTACTTCCCTACCGAGTGCAAGACAATAAAACAAAGCAACTGCTCGGACTTTTGTACCTCGACTTCTTCCCTCGCGAAGGCAAAAGAAGTGGTGCATGGATGAACAACCTCAAAGAGCAACGGGGCGAGCGACGCCCCCACATCCTGCTTGTGATGAACTTCACGCAAGCTACCAAAGATCTTCCCTCGCTCCTTTCGCCCAACGAAGTCAATACCTTCTTGCACGAATTTGGGCATGGGCTACACGGGCTCCTTACCCAAAGCAAATACACCTCCCTCAGCGGAACCAACGTAACGCGCGACTTCGTAGAGCTACCGAGTCAGCTCATGGAAAACTGGCTTCTACAGGCTGAGTTTGTCAAGACTTTTGCCCTACACTTCCAAACAAATCAGCCTCTACCTGAGGAACTCTTGGGCAAGATGATCGAAGCCGAAGGCTATCCTGCAGGATACAATACGCTACGCCAACTTTCGTTTGGACTCCTCGATATGGCGTACCACACCCTAGAGTCACCTCTACCCGAGGGGTGCGATCTGGAGCAATTTGAGCGCGACGCCACGGCTTCGGTACGCATTGTGCCCCCGGCTCCCAAGGGCTGTATGGGCTCGACTTCCTTTGGGCATCTCTTCTCGGGAGGCTATGCAGCCGGGTACTATGGCTACAAATGGAGCGAAGTACTCGATGCCGATGCCTTCTCCCTATTCCAAGATAAAGGGATATTCAACTCAGAGGTGGCTCAAGCCTTCCGCACCCATATTTTAGAAAAGGGCGACCTACGAGAAGCCATGGAGCTATATGTGGCTTTCCGTGGACGCAAACCCGAGATCAATGCTCTCCTCAAACGAGATCATATCCTATAAACATATTAAAAACTAAGCACTATGGAGTTATGAAAAAACACCGTACCTACATTCAAATCCTGATCTCCTTGTTGTTGGGGATTCAGTTCCTTTTTGCTCAAGAGAAACCTACAACCATTACGTTTCTCTCTGTAAACGACATGCATGCAACCCTCGACCGCTTCCCTCGCTTCGCCTACATGGTGGATAGTCTTCGCGGTCTTTACCCCGATCTCGTGCTCGTATCGGCCGGAGACAACCAAACAGGCAACCCCATCAACGACCAGTTCTCTCCTAAGGGATACCCCATGGTCGCTCTTATGAATGCCGTTGGGTTTACTTACTCCACGGTGGGGAATCATGAGTTCGACTCGCGTCCCTATGGCTTCGCCCTCCTCACACAAGAAGCCCAATTCCCCTTCATCTGTAGCAATGTAGAGGTAGAGCCCTATATCGGTATACGTATACTCCCCTCTACCGTGCACACATTCTACGACAAAGGGGTACGCGTTGCCCTCCTCGGTGCCGTACAACTCGAGGCCGACGGCAAGCCGGCTACGCACCCCGATTGGCTACATGGGATCAAATTTGAGCTCGCAAGAGACGTCCTCCCCCGGTATAAAGATATGCACGACCGGTGCGATGCGACCGTTCTCATCAGCCACTTAGGGCTCGAAGAAGACCAAGTAGTAGCCGCTCAGAATCCCTGGATAGACCTTATCATTGGGGGGCACTCTCACACCTACCTACCCGCTCCCGTAGAAGTTGGTAGCGTCTCCATCTCTCAAAGTGGATGCAAACTCCAGCACCTCAACATGATGCAAATGACCCTACATAAGGGTAAAGTAATTGCCAAAGAAGCACACTCTCTACCCATAGACCCCAAGGCAGGGAAAGAGAACAAAGAGGTACGCGCTCTCGTGGATCAGTTTAATAACAATCCCGTCTTCTCCGAAGTAGTAGGGACAGCCCTCGAAAACTTCACTTCGTACGACCAGCTCGGGTACTTTATGGTAGACGCCTACCGCTCGATGACGAAGAGCGACATTGCCGTTCAAAACAACGGAGGTGTGCGTATATCCAAGCTCCCCAAGGGGGATATTACCCGCAGGGACATACTCACACTCGACCCCTTTGGCAACGAAATGATGGTAGCAGACCTATCGCTCGATGAACTTAAAGCACTACTTCTATCCGGTACAGTGCGAGAAGAAGAGCATCGCCCCTTCCTTATCTCCGGTGCTACGGCCCACTACGTCTTCACCCCCGACAAAAAATGTACCTCCATCGAACTGCGCGATGCAAAGGGTAAACCCCTTAGCCCAAAACGTCGCTACAAAGTGGCTTATAACTCCTATATCAATGCAGCTTACCCCTACGAACACAAGCAGCCGGCCGTAGGACAGGGCTACAATACGGCAGAGGCAATTATGCGTTACATTGGGCAACTAAAGAAAGTCCCCTCGTACCAAAAAGCTTCTCCCCGCATTCATATCAAGGTAAAGTAAAAGAAATGCAACGTTAATCACTAAAATAGGATAGAGAGAGTGTGTGTGTAACAAGCGTACCACACTCTCTATCGTATAGCACGATAGTATGATACTCTCCGAATAACAACTCTCAATCCCTAAGAAGAAATGTTTAGAAGATTATTCCTCAGCATGGGCTGCCTCGGTCTCTTGTCGCTCCCCATGTACATCATGGCGCAGCAGGATAGTACAAGTCTTGCTGTCCCTAGCAAAGAGCTCGAAACCGTAGTAATCAAGGCAGATCCTGTACGAACGAAAAGCGATCGTGTTACCTTTTCGATTCCCGAAGTAGCGCGCAAAAAAGCGGCCAACGCTATGGATCTCCTTACCGTACTACCAGGTGTGGCTATGAATCCCGAGACGCGCAAACCCGAGATGATGAACGGAGAGCGTTTTCTCATTCTCATCAACGGAGTACAATCGGACGTAAGCATCTTACGATCCATGCCCGCCGAAGAAATCAAACGTCTAGAGATCCTCGATATGGTACCCATGCGCTATCGTGAGTATGACAAGGTGATTAACGTACTTACCTATGGCAACTTCCGCGGAGGGAGCCTCGCCGGAGACCTTGTACAGAGCGTCTCTCCCATGCTTGGGATGAGCGACGCATGGCTGCAAGGGGCAGCCTTTGGCAAAAAGGATATGTTTGCCGCAACTTACTACTTCTCTCGCCGAGAGTATAAAGAGCGTATCACCGATAAGGAGCAGAGTTTTACCCTTCCTAGCATTGGCAAGATCTCTAGAAAGAGTCGCCTCGAAGATGCCTTTGGCTATCGCCTGCACCTACCTACCCTAACCTATCAGCGACAAGAGACCGGAAACTATACCCTACAACTGGTATCGACCTCCTCTATCGTTCCCTACCATGCTGTAGGAAGTGGTACGATAAATGAGAATGGAACAGAGCTTTCGACGAAGAATAGCAGTCAATCTAAAGAGGTAAAATCTTCTGTGGATCTCCTCTTTATCAAAGAGATAAACAAAAAAAATTCGCTCTCGTTTAATGCTGTATGGACGGGAATCTTCACCGATAGAACAGATACCAATCACGAAGAGAAAATCAGCAACAAAGAGGTGGTCTTTAGTGACAAAGTAGTACAAGACCTCAAGAAAAATTCGCTCATCTTGCAAGCGGACTACACACATACCTTTGAGTCTCCTACCCAACTCTCTCTTGGGTATCGCTACTACGGAGCAAAGCTAAACTCCATCGTAACCAACTCTTTTTTCGAGAATAAACCGAGTGTAACAACGCAAAACAACCACTCGCTCTATGGGGATTTCTCCTATAAACTCGGGCAGGTAAACCTCTCCCTTAAGGGTACATTGGATTACCTACACAGCAATTACTATGGAGCCCGCCAATCCTCTTTAAGTCCCCAAGTGTACCTCAATGCCAAGTACATAATAGACAAACACAATGCCCTACGTCTGCGCACAAGCTATACCTATTACGAGTCTCAGCTAGGCTCCCATGCTGAGAATATGCGCTATCTAGAGCAATACATTCTCTATCGAGGGAACCCCAATCTCAAGCCAACCCGTAGCCTTGGAGCGAGGGTAACCTATAGCCTTACCTATCCCAATCTCTATGTAGAACTAGCCCCGATAGCTCACTGCAATTGGGGAGACGAATACAACGATTACTTCTTAGAAAAGGACCCCAAAACGGGGCGTGAGTACCTGGTCACCACTCCCGTGAATGCGCGCTATCGTAGAGGCTATGGTACGAGCTATAACCTGCAATACGCTCCGTGGATGAGCGACAAGGGTAGCTTGGTATTCAAGACCTCCGGCGATGTCTATAACATACGCATTGATAGAGGTGCCGACCGTGCCGCCATACAAAAGTGGATTACACCACTCAACTACTCGGTGGAGCTCAATTATGGCAAATGGGGCATCTATTACAGGGGTAATCTCCTAAGGAATGGAATAGACGGCTTAGTGGTAAGCAGTAAGGAGAATCAATCTTCTCTGGGGCTTAGATACACCACAGGGCCTTGGACGTTTAAGACCGATTGTCTTTGGTTCTTGACCGAATGCGAATACCTCTCGCACACAGTGCCTCAAAGCCTAGTACAGAGCAGGGCTCGTACTCATATCCGCGACGACCGCTCGGTAATTCGCCTCAATGTTGCTTTCGACTTCTCTTGGGGCAAGAGCCGCAGCGTATCGACTCAAAAACTCAACGAGGATAGCGACTCAGGGGCATTCTAACCCCTCCCCTCTCCTTCTCTCGGGCAGGCTTCCCCATTCGTCAAGCGGGAGGTCTGCCCTATTTCTTTTGTTCCGCCTCACCGCAACCAGCCTTTTACCTCCACTATCCACGGGGCATTTGTGCAAGGGGGGCGATACTTTTTGACTACCTTTGCGGCAGAAATAAATGAAAAATCAGCAGAAATTGCACGTATGGCAAAAGAGATTAAGGAGCTTACTCCCCGCAGCGAAAACTATTCGCAGTGGTATCAAGACTTGGTGACTAAGGCAGATCTTGCAGAGAACTCTGCCGTTCGAGGCTGCATGGTCATTAAGCCCTATGGCTATGCTATTTGGGAAAAAATGCAAGCCGAGCTAGACAAACGATTTAAGGAAACAGGGCACGTCAATGCCTACTTCCCTCTATTCATACCCAAGAGCTACCTAAGCCGCGAAGCAGACCACGTAGAGGGGTTTGCCAAGGAATGCGCCGTAGTAACTCATTACAGACTCAAAAACAGCCCGGATGGAAGCGGTGTAGTAGTAGACCCCGAGGCTAAACTCGAAGAAGAACTCATCGTACGCCCTACCTCCGAGACCATCATTTGGAGTACTTACAAGAACTGGATCCAAAGCTATCGAGACCTACCCGTGCTCTGCAACCAGTGGGCAAACGTGGTACGTTGGGAGATGCGCACACGTCTTTTCTTGCGCACTGCCGAATTCCTCTGGCAAGAGGGACATACAGCACACGCTACTCGCGAGGAGGCTGTAGCCGAAGCCGAGAAAATGCTTGAGGTATATGGCGACTTTGCCGAGAAGGTGCTCGCCGTACCTGTGATCCGTGGGGTCAAGAGCGAGACAGAGCGTTTTGCCGGTGCCGTAGATACCTACACCATCGAAGCTCTTATGCAGGATGGTAAAGCCCTACAATCGGGGACTTCTCACTTCTTGGGGCAGAACTTTGCCAAAGCCTTTGACGTATACTTCCTCAACAAAGAGGGGCAACGCGAATTGGTTTGGGCTACCTCATGGGGTGTTTCCACTCGCTTGATGGGGGCTCTTATCATGTCGCACTCCGACGATAACGGGCTCGTGCTCCCTCCCTCTCTCGCTCCTATACAGGTAGTAATTGTACCTATTTACAAAACCGAAGAGCACCTCGCTGCCATACGTGAGCGTGTAGAGCCGCTAATCAAAGACCTACTCGCTAGAGGCATAAGCGTTAAGCTGGACGATAACGACAACAAGAAGCCCGGATGGAAGTTTGCCGAGTACGAACTCAAGGGTATACCTGTACGCCTTGCCCTCGGCGCGCGCGACCTAGAGCAGGGTACGGTAGAGGTAGCTCGTCGTGATACGCTTACCAAAGAGACGGTTGCTTTCGAAGGTATTGCCGATCATATCGAATCGCTCCTCCAGAGCATCCAAAAGAATATCTACGACAAGGCTCTCGCCTTCCGCGAAGCAAGCACTCGCACCGTAGATACCTACGAGGAGTTTAAGGTAGAGATTGAGAAGGGCGGCTTTATCCTAGCGCACTGGGATGGTACCCCCGAGACCGAGGCACGTATCAAAGAGGAGACCAAGGCTACTATTCGCTGTATCCCTCTTGGTGGAGACCCAACGCCCGGGGTATGTATGGTAACGGGCAAACCCTCTAAGCAACGTGTACTCTTTGCACGAGCTTACTAATCCCCAATAACAACAAAACCTTAGAGGGTCACTACCTTGGCGTGGTGACTTTCTAAGGCTTTCTTTTTCTTTGTACGTATGCTGATAACTGCGCATAATGGCGTCCGAGATGGACTTATCGTACTCTCCGGAGGACTGGATAGTACCACGCTGCTCTACGACTATCGCGATGAGATTGCCCTAGCCGTTACCTTCGACTATGGCTCCAAACATAACCAAAGGGAGATACCGTGCGCCCAACATCATTGCCGGCAATTGGGCATCGAGCACCTGATCATCCCTCTTGGCTTTATGGGGCAATACTTCCGCAGCGACCTACTTCTCTCGGGCGGAGAGATCCCTCTAGGGGCGTATAACGAAGAGAATATGCAAGCTACGGTGGTGCCCTTTCGCAATGGCATCATGCTGAGCATTGCCGCCGGACTTGCCGAGAGCCGAGGGCTGAAACGCCTATTTATTGCCAATCACTTTGGCGATCACAATATCTATCCGGACTGCCGAGCCGCTTTTGCCGAACCTATGGCAGAGGCGATACTGCAAGGGACCTCCAACCAAGTAGAGCTTGCTGCCCCCTATACCCTCCTCTCCAAAAGCGAAATTGTAGCCGTAGGGATGCCACTCGGGCTGGACTACGCCACCACCTGGAGCTGCTATGTGGGCGGAGAGACGCAGTGCGGAGAGTGTGCAACTTGCCGTGAACGAAAAGAGGCCTTTGCCCTGGCAGGCGTCCCCGACCCCACCTCCTACCTCCAATAAGGCAAGCTGTGCCGTCCCTCTCCTTTGTAAGGAAAGGGGGAACAACCCGAACCCCACCGACCCACAATGAGCGACCCACTAATCCGTATCCCCGACCCCGAGAATTTGGAGATGCAATACCTTCTACAACTTGTAGAGGAGACCAACCGCAATATCTTTCTCACGGGGCGAGCCGGCACGGGTAAAAGCTCACTTCTGAGGCATGTCAGTGCCCACACCAAAAAGGAGCACGTCATACTCGCCCCTACGGGCATCTCCGCCCTCAATGCCGGGGGGCAAACCATCCACTCCTTCTTCCGTTTACCTTTTAGTCCTATTCCGCCGAGCGACAAGGAACTCCTCCGCAATTCGCTCAAGCGCATCCGCAAGGAGCAACGCAAGCTCATCAACAAACTCGAACTAATTATCATAGACGAGGTATCTATGGTGAGGGCGGATATTGTGGACGCCATAGACTATTTACTAAGGGTAATCAGGGGGCTTATGTCTACACCTTTTGGGGGCGTGCAGATGCTCTTTGTGGGCGATCTCTTCCAACTCGAACCCGTGGTAACGAGGGGAGAAACAGAGATCATCAACCGCTTCTACACAACGCCCTTTTTCTATGGAGCTGCCGCCTTCGATACCCAAAAGCCCCTGCTGATCGAACTCAACAAGGTGTACCGGCAGACCGACCGCACCTTTGTTTCCATTCTGGACCACATACGCACCGGCAACACATCCGACCAAGATGTAGCTCTCCTGAATGAGCGAAGCGGACAAAACGCAGCTCTTGCCTCCTCCTCGGACTTCAACATAACCCTCACCTCGCGGCGAGATCGCGCCATGGCTATCAACGAAAGTCAGCTGGCTGAGCTGGAGAGCAAGAAGTCCGAATTTAAGGGTTCGGTATCGGGTGAATTCCCCGAGAGCAGTCTACCCACAGACCTTGTACTCGCCCTCAAAGAAGGTGCGCAGGTGATGTTTATTGCCAACGATCCCAACCACGAGTGGGTCAACGGCACACTAGGGCGATACCTAGGGGCAAACGAGGAGTTTGGTTTTATAGAGGTGGCATTGGAGGATGGGAGAGAATGCCAAGTAGAACCCTACACGTGGGAGAACAAGCGATATTCGCTCAACGAGGAGAATAACACCATAGAAGAGGAGGTAATAGGACGCTTCACACAGTACCCTCTGCGTCTCGCCTGGGCCATTACCATACACAAGAGCCAGGGGCTAACGTTCGACCACGCCACCATCGACTTCTCCGACGGCACATTTGCCGCAGGACAGGCCTATGTAGCCCTTAGCCGGTGCCGCTCTCTCGAGGGGATGAATCTCCTTCGTCCCTTCCGCAAGCAGGATGTAATCACTCGCTCCTCCATCATTGAGTACTACCGTGCTGCCGCCAATCCACAGCAATTGCAAGTAGCTCTGGAGGAGAGCCATGCCTACTCACTCTACCAATCTGCTCTCCAACTACTCAATAAGGGCGACCTCCATCAAGCCATTACACTCTTTGGTCAAGCTCTTAACGAGAAAAACATCTTCGACTCCCCCCAGGCGCGTAGACTTCTACTCCACAAACTCTATCAGGTAGAGGGCGTAATCGAACAGCAGAAAAAGAAGACGAAGGAGACGAAAAAGGATAAGGCGCAACTGGAGAAGTTGGCTCTCGAATACATCGAAATGGGCGATCAGTGCCTTGATGAATACGACGATCCGACTTCGGCGCTCAACAATTACGACAAGGCTCTCGCGCTCAATCCGCTCCATCCCACAGCTCTAGCACGCAAGGGCTTTGCGCTACGCTCCCTCGGGCGCATCAAAGAAGCCCACAAGCTACTCAAGGAGGGGTACGAAAAGCTATTCCGACACCTAGAGGTGGCCATGCAGTTCGCCTTCACCAATCTAGAGATGGGGGCGGATAAGGAAGCCTATAAGATAATGAGCCGAGCTGTGGTGGAGCATCCCGATAATAAGCCCCTCTTGACCAAGCTAATCGAAGTATCCGAGCAACTCGGCTACTCTGAGGAGGCGCACCGCTACCAAACGATGCTCAACAACCTCGACTAACCCGCCCTACAGAGCCCGAGAGCCCTTTGTACTTTGTTGGTGTGTTCTATTAGTGTGCTAGAGGTACAAGGATTCCTATTAGTCAGCAAAACAGATTACTGTGCCACCTCTTTGCTTAAGATGGCAAGAGACAAATAGAGCATCACGAGAGAGGGTTAGTATATTACAGCATCCTTGTATCGTAAATCAAAGAAGCCATTGGTTATCTTTCCCCTTTTGCTTATCTGCCCATTAACATACTCAAGCTCTCCTGAAAACTCCCCACAAATTAAATTTTCCTCTGGGACAAATCTTGTAACAATCAAAGAAAGGCTATCTTTTCCACTATGCCATCCACCTAACCGGAACTTACCCCTAATGGAAAAACTTTTTTGGTGAAATAAACTTTCTGAAATTTTTGCCCGAAGATAAGCAGAAGTCTGATTATACTTCTTATCTTCCCTTCCGGCAGTCCACGTGAAGACATACTCTGTGATTTGATCGCTCGTCTTCTTTGCCAAAAGACATCCCCAGTTACCTGGAGAAAAAAATACCGGATAATCTCTCATCCCCTCTTTGGGGAAGACATAGGGCTTGCCATCAAATTCAAAGGCAACGATATTGGCACCCGTCTCGGTGCGTGGGGGCATTCGACTGAAAAAGAGGGAATCTTCGTCAATATCGTATTTGGGTTTGCCACCTATACGAAGACAGCTAGAGAGGGCGGCTTGCAGGAACAGGAAAACAACTATTCCTAAGGCTGTAATTCGGGTACTACGCATAATGTTTCTTTTTTGTTGGTGTGTTCTACTGTCCAAATATACAAAAGTTTTGGTTCTCGCCGCTCTTAATTGTAAGCATTTATCCTAGCTAATGGAAAATTCATCTCAAAGCAAAACTTTTTCTTTTACATCTTGATTGTCACGTTCTCTTTCAGCAAGAGGCTGATTTTTTTACAGTCCAAAGATTTCTAGAGTCTATGGCTAAAAAAGAAATATTTCTTGGGCAGAATGTCTCTCCCTTATTGCCTGAAAAATAAAAAGAAATTAGCTGGTATTCGACCTCAAAATTGCCCAAGAAAGAAATGAAAACTAGCGAGAGAATTTTCCGCTTTCCCTTTCCGGTAAAAGGTACTCGAGAGGGAATAAATCAAGGGCTGACTCCACCATGTGTGTGTGGAGTCAGCCCTTTTTCGTTATGCTCTTTGGAGCGGGGAGGGGGGATCGCTACTCTTCGGGGATGTAGATAATCTCGCCGTTCTCTAGCTGGTAAGCCACGCCTACACGCTTCCCTTTGTTGCCATCCTTCGGATTGGCGGTGTCGTTACTTGGCGTGTACTTCTCAATCTTTTCCCCCTTCTTCATGATGATCTCCATATTCTCTTTCCCGGGATTCTTTACGATGGTATAGTCCTCTTGGCTGAAAACTTCCGTCATATTGAACTTGGTCACCAGAGCCACCATGAGAGCCAAGGCAAAGACCATGGCCACGTCAAATAGATTGGATACGAGAGAAGAGGGATCTGCCTCTTCCTCCTCAAAACGTCTGCGCTTCTTCATGATCCGATTATTCGTTGTCGAGCTTCTCGTTTACATAATCCAACCAAATAAGGTCGTGGTGGTGATAGCTGCGCAAAATATGTAGCGCAATGTAGCCCACAGCAGAGGTAAACATCCCTATCACGGTAGTGGCAAAAGCCACCTGCATATTGTACGCCATGCTGGCAATGTCTCCGGAAGAAAGCCCAACCAAAGCAGGCCCCATAGGGATAAGTGTACCCATAAGCCCGAGGATAGGGCCGAACTTCGTGAGTATCTTGGCAGCCCCGAGGCGGTGCTCTACGGCTAGGTCATACTCCCCGATGAGAAGATCCCGACGCGCACGATCACTCGTAAGCAACGTACCAAGGAGGAGGTCGAAGGGGCCCTTTCGTTGCTTTGCCAAGACAGATTGCAGAGCCGTTACATCAAATTGGCTCTCTTTGCTGATTACCTTTGAGTAGGCATCTTGGCGTCTGCGGTGCGTTTGCCACGTACCAAACAAAGTCCCCAGCATCAGCAGCGAACGGATAAACAGATAGAGCAGAGCTACTACTACAGGTACCAATAGACCATTGGAAACCCAAAACATAGCGTTGGATAGATAGTGCATACTTTTATTTAGAGTTATTAGTTGTGCGTTTTTTCAGTTTAAGTTGGATATAGGGAATAACCCAATGTGAGAAGAGATAGCCGACGACTCCCATACTCAAGACAAAGAGAATGAGATAAACAACCATCAGCCAATCCACGTCGGCTCCGGTTCCTCGCACGGCACTATCGGGGTGCAATACTCCGGCAGCCACCACCACGAAGAAAAGCAGAAGGGAGAGCAAAATAGCAAGTTCTCTCAGTAGTTCGTCGCCCATCCCTATGGCTCGCAATAGGTAGGGAGCAGCAAGGGTTAGCAAAGCCACTACGGCCATCAGCGCAAGAGTTACCCCAAGGAAAGAAGCCCCCGGCAAGACGTAAAACAATCGTAGACGTACGTAGAAAAGTGTAGGGAACATCATAATGGGGGCGAAGCTACGAGAAAGCGTACGCCACCACCTCCGCGAGTAGGTACTACGGTGTACGCAGAGATAGACCACATAGAGAAGGTCTACCATTACCAAAAGGGACATATCTTGCAGAGCCTGTGGCGTGTAGAGCAATTCCTCTAGAGCGTGGAGTTTACTATTCATCGTAATAGAATGCACCACAGCCAGGAACGCCACATACAGCAAGGCGTGCCCTCCTCGTACGATAAGCCCTAGGTAGTTCCCCCTCTTAGATGCCCCCGAAGGCGAGCCCTCCCTTTTTGCTAAGAGAGAAGCTGCCTTCGAGTGTATCCCCTCCTCTATCATCCATTTGAGGATGGCAAGAAGAGCAACAATCAATAGTATTTCACTCATTACTCTGCTGACGCAACTTGCGTTTACGATAGATAACAAAGATGATAATGAGCACCACCACTACCCCAATGGCCACAAACAAGAAGAGCTGAGAGGGGCGTTCTATGGCTGATGTATCATCGGCGTTTAGTTCCTCCTTCTTGAGAAGTTGGGCATCCTTGCTTTGCTCGCTCGAGAGATTGCGCACCTTCTGAATGGCTTTTTGGTAGCTCTGTTGCTGTTCGGCAGGGATTTCCTTGGCAATGAAATCTCTCAATTTTGCATTGTCGCAAACAAATCCACTGCACCCGGCTCCAAACTTTTCTATCTCCTCGGCATGTAGCTCGGCAATTGCCTTTCGCTGTTCGGGCGAGGCATTCCACATTCCCTTGCGGATGGTCTCCATCATCACCGCCGTGATCTCCTGGAGAGCAGCAGGGTTGTTTTGCTCGAAAAAGTCTCGGATCCCCAAGTCCTTATCATCCTTGATATAGGTATTGTATATATCGTCCCAGAGTTCCTTGTCTATGGCAGAGGGTTTCATTACGTTCCACCCATAAGTGTTGCGGATGGTCTCGGCTAGAGCAGATGCAGCCCCTTGCCCCTCCTTGGTTACCTCCTTGATGTAGGTAGGATTGAGTATGGTAGTACGTGCCTCTACGCCTATGGCTTGCTTCATCTCTTGTACTCGGGTACGATGATGGTTGCGCAAGTCGTTGAAGTAGCCATCGGGGTCTTTCCCTGTTACTTGGCGCACGGTAAGAGTCAAGCCCCCCATAAATTCGTAGATATGGTCAAGGCTTAACGGCCCCCAAGAGTTGCTTTGACGCGGTTGTACCACAGCGTCTACATTTTGCAGAGCCGCCTCAAACAATCCGGCTTCAAAGTCACCCCATTGTTCACTGCTACCGTATATGGCACCCATGTTATTGAGGTATACGTCGGCAATCTCCGACTCCTTTTCCCATCGGTCGCCACTCTCTACCATCTCTTGTATCCCTGTGCCATAATTGCCATTGACACCGCCAAATACACGCTGCGTACTCAGGGAGCGAGCCTCGTTGGGCGAAAGTCCCTTCTCGAGCAGTACCTTTTCGGCATCAACAGCCCCCTTGGCTACCTCGTTGTCTTTCTCTCCGCTCTCCTTGGCAGCTAGGTCTACCGCCTTCTGGATCAAGTAGAGACGAGAGGCTGCCAAATCGCGCAACTGACCCGAAGTTTGCACCACTACGTCTATACGTTTGCGGTTGAGTTGCTCCATGGGGATAAGCCTAATATCCTGTACACGCCCCATCATATCTCGCACAGGTTCACACCCGAGTAGATAGATGATTTCTGCTATTGTAGCTCCTTCACTCTCGATAAAGCTACTACTCCAGAGAGAGAAGCTAACCTTTTGCGGTAGTTCTCCATTGTGACGCTTTTTATAGTCGGCAAGGAGATCTTCTGCCAGCTTCTTTCCCTTATCCCATGCCGCTACCGTGGGGGTAGTCTCGGCATTAATGGAGTAGAGATTGCGTCCTGTGGGGAGTGTCTCGGGGTTGGCAATATAGTCACCACCCGGGGAGGGCGCAAGGTAACCGCCATTGAGAGCATTCACAATAGAGGATAGCTCCCTTTGGGGGCTTTGCATGAGTTTATCGTAGTAGCCTACAATGGCATTGATGGAATGACGGAGCTGTTGCATGCTGGCAACAAATGCTTTTTCGTCGGGCGATAGAGCCTCTTGCTGCATTGCTTTCATTGCCTCCATCATAGCAGGGGGCATCTTGCCGCTCCCCTTCTTGTCCATCCCTTGGGGCATACCCCCCGGGTGACCGCCCTTTTTGTCCGCCCCTTGAGGCATACCGCCCGGGTGACCACCCTTCTTGTCCACCCCTTGAGGCATACCGCCCGGGTGACCACCCTTCTTGTCCGCCCCTTGAGGCATACCGCCTGGGTGACCACCCTTCTTATCCTTTCCTTCCGCTCCCATAGAAGCGGGCTTCTTACCACTCATTGCCCCCATCGGCATTCCCATACCACCGCCTTTCATAGCACCCATAGAGCCCATCATAGCGGCATTGTTGGCTTCCGTTTTGGCAATAAGTTGCTCGGCAAGGCGACGCTCCTCAGCGGTAACGCCCAAAGAGGTGAGCACAGCCTCCGTATTTACTTGATGCGCGGCTAGAGCTTGACGCACTACACGCTCGGCAGGTTCTCGGTAATGCTGAGTAAAGAAGCGTTCATTATCTTGCTGCTTTTGGGTGTACTTGCCTCTGTGGCGGTCGAGAGCAGCAAGGGCATAGGCAATAGGATCGGTAGCAATGTGTAGCACGGAGCTATGGATCTTCTCACGAGAGAAGGCAATACCCGTACGGTACATCCCTCCCGGTATTTTGCTTACGGCCAGCTCCTCGGCAAAGTCGGATAGGCTCTCTATTTCTTCCCTACTGTAGGGTTTTGTACGAATGGAATCTAAATGAAGATCTCTGTGGAATCCCTTTTTGATAGCCAGGTTTTTGATACGAAGAGATAGCTCTTGGTTATCGGTTTCGCTTGCTAAGTATTGATCCGTTAGCTTTAGTAGATCGGCCACATCACCCCGAAGTCTTGTCTCGATAAAAGGAGGTGCGAGATACGAAACCGTCTCTCCATAGCTTCTGCGCTTCGCTATCATCGCCTCCCCAATGTTGGCAATTGTATAGTAATATATATGGGGGAGGTCGTTGATCATGCGGTCGGTCCAATCCTCTTGCGAGAGGGCAATTTGCTTGCCGTTGATAAACTCAAGACTACCATGCGTACCAAAGTGCATAATGGCATCGGCACGGAATCCCTTTTGCACCCAGAGGTAAGAAGCTACATAGGGATAGGGAGGAAGGGGATTAGCACCATGCACTGCCTTGAAGTCATTATCGCCGACTCCTTGACCCGGCTGAGGGAGAAGCACCACATTACCAAAGGGCACGGCCGTAACGGCAATACCCTCTTTGTCGCCTTTTCGCATGGTATAGTACTCCCCAGGAGCAGCTCCATATTTTTTGGCAAGTGCCTCTCTTTGGTTGGGAGTAAGGACGGCATTCATCCAGCTTTGGAGGCTATCCGTAGAGACGAATTGGGGGTATCCCTTAGCAATAAAGTCCGCAAGAGCACCCTCTGCATAGCTATTGAAGAGCGCGCCTTGGGTCATCACCATTTTCTCAAACTCGGCTTCCGTAGAGGGCAGACCCGTGACCTTGTACCCTTGGTTGCGCAACTCTAGCAACACGTTATAGAGCGAGGGAAGCACCTCTATCCCCTGAGCAACGAGGCTATTCTGCCCTGGGCCTTTGAAGTAGTAAATGGCGACGCGCTTCTCACTATTAGGTTTGCGCTTGAGCGATATATAGTTATTGACCAGTCGGGTAAAGGTCTCTAGACGATCCGGGATAGCATGGAAGTATTGCAATCCACTCTTACTATCGCGCTCCAAAGCCACAAGAGCAAAGGGTATCATAGCCCCGTCAATCTCGGGCGTGGAGACGCTTTGCGAGAGGAAACCTCCCACCAAACCTTGTTTATCGGCAAGCCAATCTTCCCTCTCGGCAACAATGGTAAGAGGGGCTATAATGGGTATATTTTGCTGCTGGAGGTAGCTGATAGCAGGGTCTGTATTGCCCGATAGCATTTTGCCATGGGGCATATAAATTAGAAGATCCGGGTTAATCTCTTGGATTATTTTTAGGCGATCTCCCCCGGCAGAGAAGGGGTACACGTTGAGTCCACTCTCCTCCAAAGAGGCTACTATCTCATCTATATGCTCTCGGTTGGAGTTGGTGGGAGAGGCGAAACTAATGAGCATGGCAACCTTAGGAGCTCCCTCTTTGTAGCCGTTGCTTTTGTAGTAGGCTTCGTACTCTTTGAGGGAAGAGAAGAGATCATCGTCCGTCTTTCCGTAGAATACATTTTCTCCAAAACTAACAGGCTTTTCTATGCTCCCCTCTCGGAGTGACTTACCCAATATCTCCTGACGGATATAGTTGAATCCCGATCTATAATTCTTAGCCCCCCCGTTGCTGAAATAGGAGACTACGAGAGAAGATTGCTCCTCTGTGAGGGAGGATATCTCGTTATCGGGGCTTGTCGCCATGAATACTTGCACATGGCACTTCTTCTCTTCGATGAGTTTTTGTACCAGCTCTCGATCTTCGGGAGCCCACTTAAGCCCCATCCCAAAAGCGAGTACAAAATCATAATTCTCAAGTTGGGAAAGGTCGTCTTCTACCTTGACGGTTGCATTCTTTTCGTCGGCAGAAGAGATGGCACGAGCCACCATAAATTGGGGGAAGTTTACCAAAGCTACCTTGATGGGTTTGGGGCGGAATATCCCCCAAAGCACAGCAACTGCCACGAGGGCAAGGGCTGCAAAGAGTAGCGTTTTTGTTCGTTTCGATAGTTTCATAGGAGTTTATTTCTTTTACGGGAAGTAGGGCGTTTTGAGGATGCCATCTAGATGGCTAAACCAAGGGAGCTACATCAGAATTGGAGACGAAGGGTCGCCGAGTAGACTCTCCCGGGCGTGGGCAAAACATTGGTATTGACAACCTTAACACGATAGTTGAAGAGGTTGTCGATACCCAAATTGAGATGGAAATGTCTGAAGAATCGTTGCTCTATACCAATACGAGCTGTGGCATAACCGGGCGTACGTTGCGGTGTAAGCAATGATTTGTCGTCATACTCCGACGAGGTAAAACCAGACATCCAACGCATCATAAAGAAGGCATTGAGGGAATAGTTATTGCTGAAGTACTTCCCGTAATCTAGTGCTAGCAAGGCAGAGTGTGGGTGGGTGGCCGTACGCAGTCCCTCATTACCCGCTTTGTCTTTTACCTTATGCCAGTCATGCGTATAGGAGTAAGAGCCACGCACACTAAACCCCCAGGGTAGGGCTTGCTGCCCCTGGAGCTCAATACCAAAGATGCGACTCGTACCCTTAATGTTGTCATAGAATTGTTCGCTTTTCCCATCCCGTACCCTCGCTACAGTCTGTATGCGATTGTCTACTTTATTGAAAAAAGCATTGAACATTAGACTTGTCTCTTTGGCTTTATACTCAGTAGAGAATGAAACCATATGGCTCTCCTCGGGCTTCAACGCCTCATTCCCATAGATCATAAACATGCCCAAGTGATCAAAAAACATATAAAGCTCTTGCATGGAGGGCGCACGATACCCCTGCGCATCGGTTAAGCGGAGAGCCAATTCTTCGGTGGGTTTGTACATGGCAGAGATACGAGAAGTATAATGCGCTCCAAAACCGGAGTGGAGGTCGAGCCGACCACCATAGCTCAAAGTAACGTTATCAAGGACCGAGAAGATCCCCTGACCGTAGATTACCCCGCTCTGTATATGCTTAGGTTTGCCGTTGTTTAGCGTACGGAGGCGATCCGAAGCGACCTCGTCAAATAGATACTCCCCCCCGAGATTGATGTGCTGTAGCTTATCAATGTCGTAGTTGTACTGAGCACGAGCATGATGCATCTGCTGACGAAATACAGGTGCTTTGGGTTCTGTTGGGGCTAGAGGGAAAATAGAGTCTCTAGAATAATTGTTGTAGTGGTACGAGAGGTCAAGCCCCTGCTTTTCGCTGATCTGCCAGCGTACACCTGCTATACCATCGTAGGAGTGATAGAGGTAATTGATATGTTTTTCCCAAAGCTGACGACGCAGGTTGGCACGCCCTGTAAGGGAGAATTGTAGTCTCTCGGATGGTGTTATAGTGAGCTTTTCGGAGATATTCCAGGCTCTATTGCCCGTGATTTCCACCTCTCGGTTACTCTGCTCATCACGTACCGTATAGCCGTTGTCTTTTGTGAATTGTACCCCGGTTTGGCTTGTGAAGATTCCTTGTTTAAGCCCAACAGAAAGGTTCTCTTTCAGGTCTCGCCTACTATCTATCGTACTCGACACCCCCACACGCAAAGGCACTTTGGCTTGTCGGGTTATAATATTGATTACACCTCCAATAGCGTTGGATCCATAGAGTGCAGACGATGCCCCTCGCAAGACCTCTATGCGCTCTATATCATCCGGATTGATACGATTGAAATCGATGTCACTCCCCGTACCTGCTGAAATTAGCTCCCCATCAATGAGGAATAGCAAGGAACTGGAGTTGAATCCCTGCATATTGATACGATCTTGTGAGCCATGCTTTGTAAACTCGACCCCGGGAAGTACATACTGTAATAGATCCCGAAAGTTTTGTGGTGCAAGCATTTCTATTTCTTTTGCCTTAATAAGGCGTACAGGGATGGGCTCATTCTTCATGAGCCGAACAGTGCGACTACCCGTGCAGACTACGTTGTCTAGGGTATTCTCTTTAGCAATACTATCAAGTTGGCTTGCGTGAGTTTGGTGCTTCTCCTGCCCTGCTTTCTTTTTTTTGTAGGGCTGTTGAGCAATAGCTACAGAGCTAAAACTTGAGAATAAACACGCAAAAAGCAGGCCTTTTACAGCCTGCTTTAGGGTACAATAATTCATAGTCTTATTATACAAATAGTTGAAGGGAGGGGAGAATGGAGGTTACTTTACACTCACATTGTAGTCGTAAGTGAAAGAGATGAAACCATTCTTGCGTCCCGTTTTGTCTTTACAATCGGTAAACTGAATGCGAGCAATCTTGCCATCAGCACACTTTACAAAGAAAACTTTCCCTGACAAACGAACACTGGGAGGCATGTTGCCGAGGTCGTAATCAAGCCAACCACCAGACATATCACCACGCTCGGTCTTCTTTCCTGTAATCAAGTGATTGTAACCTGTTTGCTCGTGATTACTATCGTGAGAGCCACCTCCCATGCTAAACTTAATGGTTATAGTACCTATGGCATCAGTAACCCAGCCTTCTGTAGGTACCTTGGTAGCCTTTTCCATCTCGGTTACGCCGGAGAAAACAGCAGCACCTTTACCCTTACCACTTTCGCCACAATTGAGACGAATGTCAAAGCGATGGAAAGCGATATCCCAAGCGTCACTATTCTTGTAGTCACTCACTTCTACCTCTTTATTGTCCTTAAGCGAATAGTACACCCACTTCTCATACTTAGAGGCATCAACATAGCCTTTCAATCCCTTTACCTCTTCTTGTGCAGGAGGGTTAGGAGTTGGGGTAGGACCGGGTTTAGGAGTTTGGTTCGGGCGGCATGATGCAACCCCCAAAACCAAGCTAGTAGCTATAAGTGCCAAGAAAAATCTAGTTTTCATACTTCTGTAGTTTTGTTTTGCGATTATTATTGTGTTGAGTTCTCTTTTAGATCCTTAAAGGAGGACTTTTGCGTTTTGGTTCCCTGCCTTTAGGAGGTAGGTTCCATGAGGGAGATCGCTTACCTCAAGAGTGAGGAGCTCAGAGGAGATAACGCCACGCTGTAGTAGCACGCCTTCTGCATTGCAGAGGAAATAGGATTGTCCTACAAGTTCGTTAGGGAGTTCCACCGAGAGACGTCCTCCGGCAACAGTGGGTTTAAGATTGTTCTCTACAGCAGGTATCAAGACGTTACTCATCGGGACGGATTCGTAGACAAACATTCCTTCGTTTTCGTCCTCATCTTCGCCATCATCTCCGGCCATCTTCATGACTTCTTTGCTAGGAGCTGTAGTGGGAAGGGTGTAAAAGAGAGGGAATCCGAGAGAGAAAATAAGGTTATTACGCAACTCATAGTAGAGACTTCTTGCCATGGGAGGAACAGGGAAGAATACCTTATCACACACCAAACTCTTATTCTCGTAAGTGTAGGTAACAGGGAAGTCCGGGTCGCCACTTTCTAGCAGATTCCCTTCGTTGTCGTATTTGAAAAGGAGTTCTCCATTTTTGTTCCCGGTGTGGGAATTGTACCCAAGTTTGGTGATTTGTCCACGTTCGTTGTACTCAAGTACTTCGTCCATCAACTTTTCTCCTACTTCGGGATAAGCTACTTGGTCTAGCTTTACGATACGATCTTGTGCATCATACACAACCGTACACTTACGGAAAGGTGCCCAATTGGTGCTTCCCTCTATCCCTGCGGTAAAGATAGCTTCACTCTCTAGACCCTTTTCGTTGTAGGTAAACTTACCTTCCATCGTCTTGGTAAGAGTTTCATCATCTTTATCCTCACCTAGGAGCTGGTATATAGAGAAAGTAACAACCTGTCCCTTCTCATTACGTTCGTAGTCATTCCGCCTACTTACAATATCAAACTCCCCTGTAGCTATCCTAGGACGACCATAATCATCGAGTCGAATAAAGTATCCCTTTTCGTTGTAGTAGAAAAGAGTCCGAGATTCTAGAGAGCCGTCGTCATTGGTAACCACAAGAGATTTCACATATCCCTTTTCGTCGTAGTTGTAGGTAAAGAGCTGACCATAATGCTTGTAAGACTTCAAGCGATACTGATACTTTGCAGGGTCGCAGAAGTACTCACGCTTCACGGCATGCTGCGCCCATGCCCCTACGATACTACTAGCACCTAAGAGCAGCGATAAAAATAATTTGTTGGCATTCATAATTATAGTGGATTCTATTTGTTTGCGTAGTTATCGCCATAACTGAGTGCAAAGATAGCTACACTAAGAAGCCTCCTACAATACCAACCTATAGGTATTTTCGCTATATTAATGATTACTTTTCGGTATAGATGGGAAAATTTCTTTCTTTTATCAAGCCTTTTAACACCAAATCTTTCTAGCTTTGCAGGCGATAAGAGACAATAGTCTCCTATTAAACATATACAACAAATAACTAAATCGCTTTCCTGCAAGATGCTTAAAAGATTTTTCCTACTGGCTCTGGGCTGTGTTCTATGCCTAGGCAGCGCGTGGGCAACTCCTATCTCTCCGGAGGTTTCATTACGTATTGCTCAACAATTCTTCCGTGGTAGCTCACTGCGATCTTCGGAGCCCTCGCTCACACTTTCTTATATCCATCGTCCTCAAAATTCTCAAGCGAAGCAAACACATCTTCGTGCATCAGAGGTAATTACTCCTACCTACTACTATATATACAACAGAGGAGAAAATGATGGCTTCGTGATTGTTTCCGGAGACGATCGTCTGGAGCAAATACTTGCCTATTCGTACGAAGGGCACTTCTCCATGGAGACAGCTCCCCGCGAAGCTCTCTACTGGCTCAAGGGTATTGACAAGGAGATAGAGACCTTCTATCGGACTGATATGTTTTACTCCACAAGCCCAAAGAGTACTAGGGAAGCCTCTCAAAAGCAAGTAGCCCCCCTCCTCGAAAAAGAACAAATCCGATGGGATCAGGGGTATCCATTCAATAGCGAGTGCCCCGTTGATCCCTTTACAAGCCGTAAGTGTGTTACGGGATGTGTAGCTACCGCTCTAGCTCAAGTGCTGCGGTTCCATAAATGGCCCGACGTAGGTACCGGTAGCCACACTTACATCGACTCTGTGTACACTCCTCATATTACTCGTTCTGTAACATTTAACACCCACTACGACTGGGCAAACATGCCCGGGACCTACGACCCCAATACGATCGAGAACAAAGAAGTGGTGGCAAAGGCATATGGTCTTTTGATGCGCGATGCCGGGCATGCCGTAGATATGACCTACTCTTCTCGCGGCAGTGGTGCATTGGACACCTATATAGTGCGTGCACTCCGAGATTTTTTCAAATATAGTGGAGAGACACATCTACTCTATCGCGGACAGGTAAATCAAGAAAAATGGGAAGGAACAATCCGCACAGAACTCGACAATGAGCGCCCGGTCATCTTCTTCGGTCAAGGGGAAGGAGGGCACTGCTTTGTTTGTGATGGTTACGATGATAAAGGGCTATTCCACTTCAACTGGGGTTGGGGAGGAAAAGCCAATGCCTACTACCGACTCACAGCATTGCAACCTAGTTCATTAGGGACAGGTGCCGGTATGGGATTCTACGATTATGCTCAATCCATCGTGGTAGGAGCTGCTCCTTGCCGAGATGGACAATGCGGAGAAAAAGCTCCTCTCAGTACGCCTTCCGTATCCCTTCGCGCTAAAATCCTTCCCAACTCCGGAGGAGAAAAAATAACCATGGCCGGGATTTACATGCAAAGCGCCCAAACACTGATGCATTGCACCCTACGCTTTGCGATGTATGATAGTAAAGAGATGCGAGTAAAAGAGGGGCACCCGGATGTTGGGGATCTATCTGTGTATATTCCCTATATAAGTAGAGATACCCTCGAAGTCAAGGATCTTGCCGATGGCACCTACACTCTAAAGCTAGAGTATGCACTTGAGAAGAATGACTACAAACCCCTACACTTCCTCTATGACGAGCCCTCCATTGCATTTATCACCATCGCAGACCACAAAGTAAGTAAGATAGAGTACGACGTACCCATTGATTGGCTCTCAGTAGACCCCAAAACTGTAAAGACAGACAGACTCTACAGCTACGAAAAGAGCGAAGTCACCTTTACAGCACACAACTCAAGCAAACGCGAGATGTACCTCCCCGCACAGCTCTTCTGTGTAGACAGCGAGTCTTTTGATAGAGAGGAGGGCACCCCCGACTATCGTTACTCAGCCGGAGTGCAGATGATAACAGTACCTGCAGAAGGGGATGCTGAGATTACTTTTTCCGGATTCCGCCCCATTCTCCCCAAAGACAGCAAAGCAAGTTTATATCTCCGCATACCTCGTCTCAATCCCGATGAGCCCGGTACTGACTTCGGTTTCTACAACAATCGCATGGCTCGCTCCGCAGCTCGCCGCATTGCCAAGGATTGCATCGTAAAACTTCCCGGCTCCTATACAGACGCCACCTTGGTCTGCGAACTAGTCACCGAGGGGCCTATACAAATTGTATGTACCGACAACAACGTACGCCCTTGCAAGTTTGAAATACGCAACGAAGGCTCCCTCTACGATCCAACGGGGTCGAAAGCGGCCATTAGAGCTCTCCTGACAACCGGATACAACGATCAGGAAGGGAATGTGGAAGTGCTAGCAGTTTCTACAAACGCCCTCTCCGGAAAAATTGGAAAGGGAGAGAAGAAATATTTTGTTCCCATGTTCTCGTTGGGGCAAGAATTCAGTTTCCTTGCTGGGAAAGATGGACTACTACGCATCCTAACGGTAGTGTCGGATCAATTTGGATTATCAGACTTCGGACAGAAGATTTTTGGTACAATAAAAGTGCCCGTACACTTTGTTCTCAAAAACTCTAACGAAGGGGGGATTGAAGTCATACCCCAGGAGATTATGCTCTATCCCAACCCTGCAACTACCGAAACAACCCTACGTACCATCCTGCCTATAGAGCAAATCTCAATAGAAACCATGGATGGCAAGCATATCGCTTCGTACAAGGTTGATGGAGTTCAGAGCTTCCAAATCCCGACCAACCAGCTAATGGCCGGTGAATATATCGTACGTTGCGCGACAAGTAATGGGAAAACTCTAACGACAACCCTACTCGTTCGATAAGTCGTTCCTCCCCAAACCCCTAAAAACAAAGGGTAGATAGCCTCCCAAGAGATGGCTATCTACCCTTCTTATTTATCCCGAGTAAAGACTACCCAGCTAGGAGAAGAGCAATCTGCTCTGCCACCTGATCTTCATCTTTAGGTGTACAAATCTCGTCGCAGGGAATTGTGTATTGTGCTTGCCGGTAAATGGGGAGCCTCACCTCCATTGCTTGCCGTATATGCTCCTCAAGAGCCTCTCCCGAGAGATGGCTTACCGTGGGGCGTGTCCTCTTACATAGCTCAATACGTTTGGCCAAATTATCCAAAGAGACTTGTAAGAAAACCGTAACTCCGCATTGATTCATGAGCTCCATATTCCCATGATGACAGGGCAGACCGCCCCCCGTTGCAATCACGGCATTCGGGAATCCGGATAGCTCTTCTATTACCACCGCTTCGCGCCTTCGAAAGGCCTCTTCGCCTACCGAGGCAAACATATTGGCCACACTCTCGTGGAATCGCTGTTCGATAAAAATATCCGTATCGATGAATTTCCTTTCCATTCGGTCTGCGAGCCTCCGTCCTATGGTGCTCTTGCCCGCCCCCATATAGCCGACCAAAAAGATAGGTGTATCCCGGTTTATCATTTCTCTTCTCTCTTTTCTTCGTTGGGAGTAGAGGCTGTGGCTTCCTCCCTATTGAGCTTCGGATACGCGATTCTTGAGTGATTCATCGTGAGCAGTTTACTCACAAAAGTCTCTTTAATGGTAGTAATCTCGCGGAACGTAAGAGGGGTATTGTCAAGAAGTTTATCTGCCACAATACCATCTACAATACGCTCCACCAAAGCGGTGATAGACTCCACAGTGTACTCTTTGAGGCTGCGACTACTCGCCTCCACGGCGTCGGCAAGCATCAAGATCCCGGTCTCCCGACTAAAAGGATTCGGGCCGGGGTAAGAAAAGGGAGCAAGGTCAACAATTTCCCCGGGATGCTCATTGCAGTACATCGTATAGAAATATTTGGTATACCCTCTACCATGGTGGGTACGAATAAAATCAATTACCTGAGGGGGCAATTTGTGCTTTTGTGCAAGAGCCACTCCCTCTGTTACATGCTTTATGATAATGGCAGCGCTTTCTTTGTAGGATAGATCTTCGTGAGGATTACGCCCTCCTTGATTATTTTCTGTGAAGAAGGGAGCATTAAGCATCTTACCAATATCGTGGTAGAGAGCCCCCGTGCGGGTGAGTTGTACATCGGCATTAATACTCTGCGCGGCATCCGTTGCCAAGATAGAGACCTGCATAGAGTGCTGGAAAGTCCCCGGAGCATTCTCCGAGAGCTGCCGCAATAGGGGTCGATTTATATCGCTCAACTCTACCAAACTGATATTACTGATATACCCAAAGAGCTTCTCCATAGGATACACCAATACATAGGTAAACATCAAGAAAATCATGTTGATACCAAAGCTCAACGTGTGCAAGGCATCGACATTTTCTAGAGCTCCATTGCGCATGAGAGAGAGAGCAACAGAGAGTATGGAGTAGCTCAAGAAAGCAAGGAATGTGGTACGTATAAGCTGGGAGCGAGAGGTCAAGTTATTCAAACTGAAGATAGCAACCATACCTGCCACCATCTCAAGAAGAATAAACTCAAGAGGCAGGGCAACAAAAAGTGCCGATAGCAAAATTGTAATGGTATGGGAGAAATAGGCCGTACGTGAGTCGAAGAATATACGCACCAATAGGGGCAGTATCAAATAGGGAATGATGTATACATCGAACTGGAATAGCGTGACCGTTAGCTCCGTAAGCAAGACAAAGAAGAGGATACTGGCGGCAATAAACACCGTATTTTTAAGCTGCCGGAAGATGGAGGGGCGGAAGATAAGCCAGTAGAGCCAAAGCCCAAGGAGCAATACAATCACAATGAGCAAAAGCCCCCCTACGCGTCCTATGTAGGTACGATCGTTGCCCGACCTCTCTTCGTACATCTTCTTATAGCTCGCCAGCACATTGTAGGTAGCATCGTCTATAATGTCCCCCTTATCTATGATGCGCCTGCCTGCTACCACAATACCCGTAGAGTTGGAGATCTTTTTCTGCTCCTCACGAATAACGCTATTACGAGTTGCCACATCTTCAGAAACGTTGGCTCTCAGATAATTCTCTAGATTGATTCTTCTCAGAATATCGGGGTTGTATCCTGCCTCTACACAGCGGTCAATGGCTTGCTGGTAGGCTTCTTTTACCGTAAGGAAGAGTGTGGTTGGATGCTTTCGGCTCTCATTTTGGTCATACAATAGATTGACTTCGTTTATGGGCATCTCCTCATCTTCCTCCTCTTTGGATTGGAGAAGCTTTTGATACAGGGCATCATCGATAATCCCATGGTCGTAAGTCTCCTCCAGATAATTCCGTACGAATACCTCAATATCGGGTGAGAGCTCTTTTTTCCAGCGACTGGCGTAATCATGACTCCAAAGCAAAATCTTCTCCTTTGCCACGGACTTATCCATCCGGCAATAGGGGAGGATATTCCGTGCAACACTGTCTCGCTCCGCTTGCAACTGCTCTTGAGGCTTTAGGATGGTAATGTCATACGGAGCAATAAGGAGCTCGTATTGCCACACCTGCCCGCGTTCAAAATTGTACATAAACTTGTGGTCGCGTGGCGAGAATAGCAGAATAACAAATGCAACTGCCAGCAACACAAATAGTGACTGTGTACGGAGATTGGTATGCTTAGGTATCGTTATCTTCATAATCTTCTAATCAAAACTTGCCCTATAACATGAGGAAGAATAGGTCACAAAGATAGGGGTTTTTCCTACCTTTGCAGTCAAATAGGCAGCTGTTTTGCCTCTTTTTCCTACTCTGACGATATAGTAAAATGAATAACGAGACTGTATATAACCCCTCCGAGATAGAGAGCAAATGGTATCAATATTGGCTGGAGCAGAAGCATTTTGCCTCTACTCCCGATGAGCGAGAACCCTATACCGTGGTAATCCCACCCCCCAATGTTACGGGGGTACTCCACATGGGACACATGCTCAACAATACCATACAAGACGTGCTTGTACGCCGTGCTCGTCTGCTAGGGTACAACGCATGTTGGGTACCGGGCACAGACCACGCCTCTATTGCAACCGAGGCCAAAGTAGTAGCACGTCTTGCCGAGCAAGGTATCGACAAACGCTCCCTAACACGAGAGACTTTCCTCAAACATGCTTGGGACTGGACACACGAGCATGGAGGCATTATACTTGAGCAGCTCAAAAGACTAGGAGCCTCTTGCGATTGGGATCGCACCGCTTTCACGCTAGACGAAGACCGCTCGCGCTCCGTTATAAAGGTATTCTGTGACCTCTACGAGAGTGGACTTATCTATCGTGGGGTACGTATCGTCAATTGGGACCCTAAGGCGCAAACAGCCCTTTCGGACGAAGAGGTTATCTACCGAGAAGAGCACAGCAAGCTCTACTATCTGCGTTACAATATTGAAGGAAGTGATGACTTCTTGACCATCGCCACCACACGCCCCGAAACCATAATGGGCGATACTGCCGTATGCGTACACCCTGAGGATCCTCGCTATCAACAGTACATTGGCAAGCACGCTATTATCCCCATTGTGGGTCGTGCCATACCTATTATTGCCGACGAATATGTGGATCGCGAGTTTGGTACGGGCTGCCTCAAGGTAACCCCGGCTCACGACATTAACGACTACAATCTAGGACAAAAGCACAGCCTAGAGACCATTGATATATTCAACGACAACGGTACCCTCAACGAAAAAGGGGGAGCATATGCCGGGATGGATCGCTTCGATGTCCGCCGCAAGATAGCCCAAGACCTACAAGCGGCAGGGCTTATGATAAAAGAAGAAGACTACACCAATAAGGTAGGATGTAGCGAACGCACACAAGTACCCATCGAGCCCAAGCTCTCGATGCAGTGGTTCCTCAAAATGGAAGAACTTGCCGGGCCGGCTCTCGAGGCGGTAGAAAAAGACGAGGTACGACTCATCCCTGCCAAATTTAAGAACACATACCGCCATTGGATGGAGAATGTAAAAGACTGGTGCATTAGCCGCCAGCTTTGGTGGGGGCACCGCATCCCTGCCTACTACCTGCCCCAAGGTGGATTTGTCGTGGCTCCTACTCCCGAAGAAGCACTGGAGAAAGCAAAAAAAGAAACAGGCTGCCCCTCCCTTACGTTGGCAGACCTACGCGAAGAGGAAGATTGCCTAGATACTTGGTTCTCTTCTTGGCTCTGGCCTATCACAGTCTTTGGCGATATTGACGACAAAAACAACAAAGATCTCAACTACTATTACCCCACAGCAGCCCTCGTTACCGGCCCGGATATTCTTTTCTTCTGGGTGGCAAGAATGATCATTGCAGGCTATCGCTATCGTGGCCAACGCCCCTTCCGTGATGTGTACCTTACGGGTATTGTGCGTGATGCTCAAGGGCGTAAGATGTCTAAGACTTTGGGTAATTCGCCCGATCCGCTCGACCTCATCGAGAAGTATGGAGCAGACGGCGTGCGCGTAGGTATGATGATGGCCACCTCGGCCGGTAATGACCTTCTCTACGACGAAAGCCTGCTAGAGCAGGGGCGCAACTTCTGCAATAAGATTTGGAATAGCTACAGACTTATCTCCAATTGGCAGGCAGATGCTACGGCAAAGCCCGGTGAGGCGAACCTCCAAGCTGTGGAGTGGTTCCGCCACCGTTTGACAGAGGCTCTCCTAGAAATTGACGATCTTATGAGCAAGTACCGCATCAGCGAAGCTATGACGGTGGCTTATAAGCTCTATCGAGACGACTTCTCAGCCTTCTACCTAGAGGCTATCAAACCTCCGTTTGGGGCTCCCATGGATGCTCAAACTCTTGCAGCTACTCGGCATTATTTGGAGGTACTCCTACAAACCTTGCACCCCTTTATGCCCTTTATCACAGAGGAGCTTTGGCAAGACATGGCACCGCGTAAGGCTGGGGAAACCATCATGTACACCCGCATGCCCAAGCTAGAAGAGTCGAACAAAGAGCTCCTAGCCACGGTTGCTGCCGCCCGCGAGGTTATCACCCAAGTGCGCAACGTCCGTACTACGCACAACATAGCGCGTACCGAGTCTCTCACCCTGCAATGTGGCAAGGGACACCCGGCTATGGCAGATTGCCTCATCTCCAAACTTGCAGGTGCCACCTGCACCCCTCTAGCCTCCTCTACGGAGGGCGGCTCTTCTGCCACCTTTATCGTTGGCACTGTGTCGTACGCGATCCCTATCGATAGCTATATAGACAAGGGGGCGCTAAGAGAGAAGCTCGAGGCAGACCTCAAGCATCAACAGGGCTTCTTGATGGGCGTACGCAAAAAACTCTCTAACGAACGATTTGTCTCCGGAGCCCCACAAGCGGTAGTAGACCTGGAGCGCAAGAAAGAGGCCGATGCACTTGCTCGTATTGCAACTCTTGAGAAGCAACTAAAAGATCTTGAGTAATAAGATCGTTTACCATAAGTACTTTAGACAAGAAAAGAGATTATGACCCTAGAGAAAACGGCTCTCATCTTGGAGAAAACCTTCCGCCAAGCCTTGGCTACTTGCCACAAGCGAAACAAGATCTACTACGACCTCTTTGTAGCCATAGACTACACAGAAGGGCGTTTTACGATCAGCGACGAAGACGATAATATCTTGGCAGAAGAGATACTATTCGACTATGCCCAAGGTGGAGAAAAGGAGGCTCTAGGCATTGAGAGCAATACTCGAGAACTAAAAAAAATACTCCGAAGTATTGTAGAGCAACTCTACGACGAAAATCTCTTCGACGACTCTTTTGGGGAGCCACTCTCTATTGTCTACTTAGCTAACAATAAGGAAGATAGTGACGAGGAGCTACTTTTTGTACACGACGATCAGACGCTACTAGACACCCCTCTTCTGGAGCATCTGGACGAAGATTTAGACGAGTTCTTCCGTACTTTGCTTGACGAATAAGATTTAATTACTACCTTTGCACCGCGTTGATTGGAGGGGGCGTTGTTTTCCTCCCCTGCGCAGGAAGAGAGTGTGTACTCACGCTCTGTTGCCGAAATAGCTCAGTTGGTAGAGCAACTCATTCGTAATGAGTAGGTCGCCGGTTCGAGTCCGGCTTTCGGCTCTTTTTTTTGAGTTGATGTTACAATAGAGAAACCTAAGACCCCTCCCACAAGAGGACTTAGGTTTCTTCTTTTTTGCCCTAAAACACCATTTACATTGACTATCTTTGTGGAGAAGTAAGACTCAATAGTTAGTAATTCAGACAGCTATGGACAATAAGGAATTAATCTCAAAGGTGACAGAAAAAGCCCAAAAGTGGCTCTCTCCCGAATATGACGAAGCAACTCGCAAAGAGGTAAAAGCAATGCTCGAAGAGGCAGACCCCGCCGCCCTCATCGATGCTTTTTACAAAGATCTTGAGTTTGGGACCGGAGGGCTACGCGGCATCATGGGAGCCGGTACCAACCGCATGAACCGCTATACCGTGGCTATGGCAACGCAGGGGCTTGCCAACTACCTCCACAAGGCTTTTGCAGATCTCGATCAGCTCTCCGTGGTTATTGGCTACGATTGTCGCAATAACAGTCGTTACTTCTCAGAGATAACCGCTGCGGTCTTCTCGGCAAACGACATCAAGGTATACCTATTCGAATCGCTCAGACCCACCCCGGAAATCTCTTTTGCCATCCGCCACTTGGGTTGCCAGAGCGGCGTAATGGTAACAGCCTCGCACAACCCCAAGATCTACAACGGCTACAAAGCCTACTGGAGCGACGGCGCGCAAATGATTGCTCCTCACGATGTGAATACCATTGAGGAGGTAGCGCGTATCCGCTCTATGGCTGAGGTAAAAGATACCGCCCGCCCCGAACTTATCATCCCCATTGGCGAAGAGGTGGATCGCGATTTCATCGAAGCTGTAAAGGGCTTGTCGCTCTCGCCCGAGTCCATTGCACGCCACCACGATATGCCCATTGTGTACACCCCGATCCATGGAACAGGGCGTTACATGGTACCACGCGCCTTGGAGGCTTTTGGGTTCGACAACATCATACACGTAGAGGAGCAAGACGTAATTAGCGGAGACTTCCCCACGGTAGAATCTCCCAACCCCGAGGAGCCTGCAGCGCTTACCTTGGCCATGGCTCGAGCCGAAGCCACCAAAGCCGATCTTGTACTCGCCTCAGACCCCGACGGAGACCGCATCGGCGTAGCTGTTAGAGGGAAGAATGGCGAGATGCATCTCATCAACGGCAATCAGATCTGCATGCTGCTGACCTACTACTCCATCATCCGCCGCAAAGAACTTGGCGACCTCCGAAGTGACGATTACGTTATCAAGACCATCGTTACTACCGACCTTATCAAGTTTATCGCACAGCAAGAGGGGGTAAAGCTCCACGACTGCTATACGGGGTTCAAATGGATTGCCAACGTAATACGAGAAAACGAAGGTAAGGCTCGCTACATAGGCGGAGGAGAAGAGAGCTACGGCTACCTCTGGGAAGACTTCATCCGCGACAAAAGCTCCGTCTCGGCTTGTGCTATTTTTGCAGAAATGACGGCCTGGGCTCTCGACAAGGGGCTAAGCATCGACGATCTCCTAGCCAAAGTATATACAACCTACGGCTACTTTGCAGACAAAGGTCACTACATCATCCGCAAGGGCAAGACAGGCGCCGAAGAGATCCTGGCTATGATGGTGAATTATCGTGAGCACCCCCTTAGCGATATAGCAGGTAGCCCCGTAGTAGAAGTACTCGACTATTCTACCCTCGAGCGACGCGAAGTTGCCACTGGCAAAGTTACTCCCCTTGTGATGCCTGACACCAGCAACGTATTGCAATACATAGCTGAAGACGGATCTAAACTCTCTATTCGCCCCTCGGGTACAGAACCTAAGATCAAGTACTATGTAGGCATTCGTGAGATGGTAGCCTCGCCCGAAGAACTTCCTATGGCGGAGCAACGCGCCAATAAGCGTATAGCCCAACTCTTTGAGCAGCTTGGTATCTAATCTACACGACTTCTCCCTGTATATTTATCTCTGATTATGACTCCTATGCCGATGCTACCTCCCGTTGTCTCTCGTATCGTCCGTAAGTTGGAAGATCTCTTTTCCCTCGTATCCGAATGGCTGAGGCTTACACTGAAAAAACTTCGTAAGCCCCGTTCGCAAAAGACGTCCGAAGATGAATACTCTCCCGACTCAATGGATAGCAACGACATAAGAGAGGGCTCTGCAACGGGAAGTCAATCCGAAAAGATGCGTGCAACACTCCTCAGGTGGGGTGTTGCCCTTAAGAAGGCAGGTAGCCTATTGTGGCATTATTACCTTGTACTAGAGGGAGCTTCCCTCAGGGCAATGAGGTGGGTTGGTAAGAAAATAGCCCCCCTCTTTGCCTTCACTCAAAAGATTAATCTTCCTTTCTTATCCTCGGTAAAAGCATTCTTTAGGAAACTTTTCGCTCCACTCTCCCCCTATAAAGAGAGGATTTATCGCTCGTTTGCTTGGTGTGGTATTGTACTTGTTGTTGTACTTATTGGGCTCTCCCTAGGGAACAATCGCAATAAAATCACTCCCGAGAAGAGCCATGTAAATACAACGAGTATAGACTATGCAGCTACCTTCAATCTCGACTATGGCAAGACATTTAATGACGAAAATCCCGTGCATATAGAGGCGGCTCGGCGCTTTGGCATTGTACCTATCGCAGACTCTGCCTCTCGTGCGAAGGCACTGGATGCTATGGTAGAGATTTTCACATGCGACCGCTACAAAGTAGACTCGCTCGAGCACTCCATCCCCTACCTTGTACCCGAAGCTAAAGACCTACTCGACGACCTCGGAGCCGACTTTGCCGAGACGCTCAAGGCGCACCACCTACCCCCCTACAAGTTCATCATTACAAGTGTAACTCGTACCTTGGCGCAACGTGACGAACTTGGCGGAAAAAATGTGAATGCAGCCAAGGAGAGTTCGCACTGCTACGGCACCACTATTGATATTAGTTGGAAGCGATTCGATCCCATCTCGAAGCAAGCCGAAGCACTCAAAGAGGGCTCCAACATCATGCTACCGGAGGGGAGCTCAACGAAAGAAGATGGCTCCGAAGACAAAACAGAAGAACTAAAGCGAGCCCTCGCCTCCCTACTCTATCAGTACCGTGCAGCAGGTCGTTGCCTCGTCAAATATGAGCGGAAGCAGGCCTGTTTCCACATCACCGTAGATTGTCGGAGACCCTCTCTAAAGGATTTTGCTCGGGATGCGTACGAAACCCTACTCCAATCCGGAAGTAGCCCCCAAGAGAGCAACCCAAAAGAGCGCTCTACGTCTGTGCGTTAAGTCTCTCTTTCTCCCCTCCTTCACATCGGGGCCCCAGCCCCTCCCTCTAGGGAAGTACGTTGCTTTTCGATTAATACTCATTAGCTCTCATCAGAAAGCTCATTAGCCTCTCAAGATAATTCTTAAAATACAACTTATTGAAAATAAAGAAGTTACTTTGTTTGTATAACTAAACTGGTAACGATTTGGAAACGAGCGAGCTACTTGGCTTCGCTGTTTTCTGCCTAACAAAGAACGCTTGTTATTCCGTTTGCAAGAGAGTGTAAATTAAACTGTGTCAGGCTACAATTAAAAGTAGTTTAACACAGTTTGTTTTTTTATGGAGAAAGAAGAAATTGATTACAAGTTGGCCGCCGAGCAGTTACGCACTGGCAAGCCATTGTTTGGAAAAGACGGTGCCTTGGCACCTATGTTGGAGCGTATATTGAATGCCGCTCTTGAGGGTGAGATGGATGCTCACCTGAGTGAAGAATGCCGTGAGCCCGGCAATCGCCGTAATGGAACGATGTCAAAGACTGTTCAGACACAGTATGGCGAGGTGACTGTAGATACCCCTCGTGACCGTGATAGCAGTTTTGATCCTCAGACAGTCCGCAAGCGTGAGACGATTCTTGCAGAGGGTATGGCGGACCAAATTATCGGTATGTATGCCTTTGGTACCAGTACCCGTGAGATCAGCCGTTACTTTGAGCGTGAGTTCAATACCAGACTGTCTGCCGATACCATCAGTGCAATAACAGACCGTGTACTGCCAGAAATAAAGGAATGGAAGAGTCGCACCTTGGAGTCTGTCTATGCAATCTGCTGGCTTGATGCGATCCATTACAAGGTAAAGGACGACAATGGGCGTGCCGTCACTCGTGCCATCTACCATGTGCTGGGCATGTACGTGGCCAGGAGTGAGAGGGTGCCAACTTCTGGCTGGAAGTGCTTACAGACTTGCAGAACCGTGGTGTGGAGGACATCATGATATGCTGCGTAGACGGTCTGAAGGGCTTCCCGGATGCCATCCAGAGCGTATTTCCACATACGGCCGTGCAACTCTGCATCGTGCATCAGATACGCAACTCCATCAAGTACGTTGGAAGCAGGCATCAGAAGGAGTTCCTGAAGGACCTGAAGATAGTCTATGGCGCTGTCAGTAAGGAATCTGCCGAAACTGAACTTGACAGCCTTGAAGCCAAATGGGGCGAGCGTTATCCCATTGTCATCAAGTCATGGCGTGACAACTGGGAGCGTCTGACGGAGTTCTTCCAGTACACAAAGGAGATACGCCGTCTCATCTACACAACAAATACCGTTGAGGGCTATCACCGTCAGATTCGTAAGATCACGAAGAACAAAGGTGGCTTTCCCTCTGATACGGCACTGGAGAAACTGGTCTATCTGGCCTACCGCAACATCTGTGAGAAATGGACTATGCCACTGGCAAACTATTTTACTGCATAATCCACAATGCTTCGGAAATCAAAAGGAACAACATCATTCCAATATGAGTTTTTGACACTCCAACATCTTTTAGCATTTTCTTACTAAAAGAAAGAATCTCAGTTTTCTATTCCTCCCATTCAGTGTATTCGTCTGACAAGCCAAGCACGGCAATCAC
>NZ_JBQMYL010000009.1:0-94511 GCF_052173515.1 Porphyromonas endodontalis
GCGTAAAAGTGGGAGAGTAGGTAGCCGCCGTTTTCGAAGGGAGAACCCTTGAGCAAGTATGCTTGGGGGTTCTCTTTTTTGTTAGAAGGGGAGTTTCTCCGGAGCTAGAGAGAGGCGTAGAGAGAGGATTGTCGAGCGGGGAGGTCCCTTTCGCGTTTTGGAGCCTTCCTGGAGGAGCCTTTAGTCCCCTTTGGCTCGGTTCTTCTCCGTCCAATGTAGGGCTTTAGAGACCTCTCCATTACCCCGACAAGGAGAACTCATGGGCTTTCAAGAATATCTTGTTCATGAAACCCTGATTAAGTGACCTCTCGTAGGACTCGTTCGGGGCTGTCGTTAAGCTTAGGGGACTTTGAGGGTAGTCGCTTTAAGGGGAGGCTTAGCTCGAAGAAGGCGTTGTGACTAAATTGGGAAGAGTAAGCGAATTGCGTTTTTCTCTTATCTTTGTAGTGAAAGAGGGCTATTTAATCGCCCCGTGGGAGTTTTTAAACCACGGACTTGCGATTATTTAGTTCTCTTTTTTTTGTGGTTACCGTAGAAAATGGCAGGTTTCAAACATACCTCTATGATCCCTAAAAAGACGGGAGGCTAACACATTACAGAAACGTGTTAGCCCCCGCGGACGAAGAATAGCGGCATTACCCGGTTAATCCTCACTACAAAAGTAGCAAAACTATTCGGTGTGTGGACCGGACAAGGATGAGGGATGAGGTGAAGGAGGATCTAGGCTAAGGGAGTCTCGGCAAACTTTTCCCTCCATGGCTAACTAAGAGGAGAGCATGTCTAGAGGGGGCATGCCCCCGTCCCTTTCCTAGCTTCGCAGCGACTTCTTCGATTGCTGTCAGCCAATTAGGCGGAGGGAGTAGGCTGAAAACGCCTCTGTGTATTGCGTGGTTTCTCGAAGAATCTTGCCCTCATCCCTTCAGAGTTTTAGCTCTATCCCGAAATGAATTTCACCTTCTTTGATAGAGCCATAGCGTAAGGCGTTTTTAGAGGAAGTTGCAATATATTGTGTTTTACTCTTTCTTTCTCTAATTTTGAAGAAATGTATACCTTTCAATTGTATTTCCCTCGAGGGATGTGAGACGTATTTGCTCGATAGCTTCGCAATCGCCAGTGCAAAAGGGACGATCATCAATAATCAATATTGGAATTGCGCTCGGATATGGGCATAGCTTTCTCGTTTTTGATGGTGGTTTGAGGGATCCGAGAGGCATATGGCGAAAGTCTGTGCTTTTTCGGGATTTTACATTTGTAAATAAGGAACTAGAAACATATAAGAACGAATGAAAAGGATTTTACTGCTATTGTTATTGCTTACTGTATCTTTAGCTGTATACGCACAGAGCAATGTTACGAAGTTTTTGGGTATTCCCGTGGAAGGAACTAAGTCTGCAATGATTCAAAATTTGAAAACTAAAGGCTTTGTGTACAATCAAAGGCTAGATTGCCTAGAAGGAGAGTTTAATGGGGCTGAAGTTCGGATTTTTGTTCATACTCAGAATGGTAAAGTGTGGAGACTTTGTGTAGGTGAGAAGCACTCGTTTGATGAATCTCAGATTAAGACAAGGTACGAGAAGCTCTGCGAGCAATTTGAGCGTAATCCTAAATACCTACCTCTATCAGTAGATACCCTACCGGAGAGTAAAGATCTCTCCTACGAGCTGGTTGTACATAAGAAGAAATATCAAGCTGTTTATATCCAATTACCAATAGACGAAGATTCTCTTAAAAGGGTAGTTTGGGTTACTTTTCTTCGGAGGACAGAAAGGTATTCAGGTGAATACTCAATTGTAATATACTACGAGAATGGATTTAATGAGGCGAATGGAGAAGATTTATAAGGAGGAATAAATAGTATGAAGAAGGTCTCAGTTCTTGCATTGCTGTTGGTACTACTTGTATCATGCTCCTCTAATGAGGACAAAGCAAATAGACTTATCAAGAAAGAGATGAAAAAGACTCTTTTTATCGCTGATAGTTACGAGCCTGTGGAAATGCAATTGGATAGTGCATTTGCCCCTTTTGATAATCCAGAACTTTTCGAGAGAATGTTTGACTTTTTTCAATATTCAGAGGAATTGGAGGAGGTGAAACTTGATATAAAACATGCCAAATCAAGTATGTCCATATGGTCAGAATCATATTCTTCTCTTGGGGAGAGTCAATTTGTGAAGAATGAATATGAAGAAGCCCGGAGAGAGTACGAAAAGTCCGTAGCCAGAGAGAAAACGCTTACGGATATAATGATGAATAAGGCTGCTAAATTGAAAAAGATGTTGGAGAGCCCTTCTGAATTCATCGGCTATAAAGCTGTACATTCCTATCGAGCAAAAAATAATGCAGGACAAGTGCTTTTGGGGAAGAATATCTTCTTCTTTGATCCAGAAATAGAGCATGTACTTGCCCAATACGATATGGAAAGTTCGGAGTATATAGCCTGTCAGCTGGCTTTAGAAGAAGTAAAAAATAGTCGGCAGTAGTTTTCAAGGCATAGAGACTACTTTCCCCTTGGAGGGGTGGGTCGGTATTTGGCGGAATGGCAGTACCTTTGTAGTCAATAAGAGTGCGATTAATACAATAACGAATGTCACTACAATGCGGAATCGTTGGGCTGCCCAACGTCGGTAAGTCTACCCTTTTCAATTGTCTTTCTAATGCCAAGGCACAATCTGCCAACTTTCCATTCTGTACAATAGAGCCCAATGTGGGCGTTATCACGGTGCCCGATGAGCGCCTCAACGCGCTCGCCGAGATCGATCATCCCAAGCGTTTGATCCCAGCCACGGTGGAGATTGTGGATATTGCCGGTCTCGTAAAAGGAGCAAGCAAAGGCGAAGGTCTGGGGAATAAGTTCTTAGGGAATATCCGAGAGACAGATGCTATCCTGCATGTGTTGCGTTGTTTTGACGACGATAATATTACCCATGTAGATGGCTCGATAAATCCTCTAAGAGATAAGGAGATTATCGATACCGAGTTGCAGCTCAAGGATTTGGAGACGGTGGAGAGCCGTTTGGCCAAGCTTGAGAAGCAGGCGAAGACCGGTGGCGATAAGCAAGCAGCACTGGTCGTTTCGGTATTGCAAGCCTACAAAGAGGCACTAGAGAAGGGCTTAAATGCTCGCACTGTGCACTTCGAGAAGAAAGAGGAGCAAGAGGCGGCACACGACCTTTTCCTCCTAACGGCAAAACCTGTGCTCTATGTTTGTAATGTAGACGAAGCCTCTGCTGTAAATGGGAATGCTTATGTAGAGCAGGTGCGTGAGGCTGTCGCCAGTGAGGGTGCCGGTATTCTTATCGTGGCCGCCAAGATCGAAAGCGAGATCGCCGAACTGGAGACCTACGAAGAGAGACAAATGTTTTTGGAAGAAATAGGCTTGGAAGAGAGCGGTGTGAATCGTCTTATCCGAGCTGCTTACGCTCTTCTGAACTTGGAGACTTACTTCACCTCCGGAGCCGACGAAACCCGTGCTTGGACTTTCGTGAAGGGGAGTAAAGCCCCTCAATGTGCAGGCATTATTCACACCGATTTTGAGAAAGGTTTTATCCGAGCCGAGGTGATTAAGTATGACGATTACATTGCCTTGGGGAGTGAAACTGCCGTAAAAGAGGCTGGTAAGATGAGTGTGGAAGGGAAGGAATATGTCGTACAAGATGGTGATATAATGCATTTCCGCTTCAATGTCTGAGGGAAAGGATGTTTATCACCAATTCGGTATAGCTCAGAGCGAAGCCGAGCAGCGAGCTTTGGGTGGGCAGCTCTTTTCTGCCTCCCAAGATCCTTGGCTTCGGGATGTTTACTATCGGGCACGTTCTTTGTGCCACAGATACAATCAATTGCCCCTCACTCCCGAGAATGAGCGGGAGCATGCGGAGATTGCGCAGGAGCTTTTCGCTCACATTGGTAGGGGAAGTCGGCTCATTGCTCCTATTTTTGTGGATTATGGCATTCACATTTCTATTGGAGAGGATACATTTATCAATGCCGATGTAATCTTTTTAGACTCTGCTACCATCACAATTGGCAGTCGAGTACTTGTCGCTCCTCGCGTAGGATTTTACACTCCGCAGCACCCCATAGAACCGGAGGAACGGGCTAAAGGAGGGGAATATGCCTACCCCATTGTGGTAGAAGATGATGTGTGGATCGGGGCGGGAGCTTCCATCCTTTCGGGAGTGACTATCGGTAGAGGAAGTATTGTGGCTGCAGGTAGCGTGGTAGTTCGTAGCGTGCCTCCCCGTACGATTGTTGCAGGATGCCCTGCGCAGATTATTCGGAGAATAGGGGAGGAGTAGCACGATTTTGCATTACCTTTGCAAGCGTTATACTTGTACACAATACTATCTGATGGAAAAAGTTGCACCTACTGCTACCACTCCTCGCGTCTTACTCATATATACGGGAGGCACCATTGGCATGATCGAAGACCCTGCTACGGGGGCACTTCGCGCATTTAACTTTACATATCTACAAGACCATATCCCTGAACTACAGCGACTGGGGTTCGAGATCTCTTCCATTCAATTCGATCCCCCCATTGATTCTGCTGCGATTACGGTGGATCTGTGGATTCGCCTTGCTCATACTATCGGGGAGAATTACGATAAGTACGATGGATTTGTGGTGCTACACGGCACTGATACCATGGCGTATACCGCTTCGGCGTTGAGTTTTTTGCTTAGAGGAATTGCCAAACCGGTGGTATTTACCGGAAGTCAGTTACCTGTGGGGCGTCTGCGTACCGATGGTAAGGAAAATTTAATAACAGCCTTGCAAATTGCTGCAGAACGTCAGGCTGATGGGCGAGCCATGGTACCTGAAGTGTGCATTTTCTTTGACAAATATCTCCTCAGAGCCAATCGAACAATCAAATGTAGTGCCGATCAGTTTGAGGCTTTTGCTAGTAACAATTATCCCCATTTGGCGTACGCAGGTATTCATATTCGCTATAACGAAAAGCATATCTATCGCACACCCGAGGGTGAAAAGGCTGATTTAGAGGTTTCTACTCGTATTGATCCCCATGTGTGCGTGCTCAAGATATTCCCCGGCATTACTCCGGAAGTGGTGCAGGCTGTGCTCTCCATCCCTACGTTGCGAGGCGTAGTGCTTGAGACCTATGGTAGCGGTAATGCCCCCACAGACGACTGGTTTATTGAGGCATTGGCTGATGCAGTAAAGCGAGGGATTGTGATTGTAAACGTTACGCAATGCGAATCCGGAAAGGTGGAAATGGGGCGCTATGATACGGGGATTCGTCTTGGGCAAGTAGGGGTTGTTTCGGGTTTTGATATGACCACGGAGAGTGCCATTACAAAGTTGATGTACCTCCTAGGTAAGGGGCTTTCTCCTCAAGAGGTGGGGGTAGAGATGCAGCTATCGATCTGTGGAGAACTCACCCAAAACTGAAACTGACTCTAGGGATTCTTGCAGATGGTGCAGTTTATGTGTCTTGCCAGTGGTAGCAGTGGCAACTGTTACTATCTCTCCTCAGGGGAGGGAGGCTTGCTCATAGATGCCGGTATTCCGACCCGTACCATCGCTCGGGCGTTGGCCTTTCAGGGGATCCCTATAGAGGGGCATATCATGGGGGTTTTGGTCACCCACGAGCATGCCGATCATATTAAAGGGCTTAGTGCCTTGGCCTTGCAGTATCATCTCCCTGTTTATACGACGGGGACGATTCAGCAGGCAATAGATTCCCTTCGTTACTACAAAAAGATGGAGGGATTGCCTCGTCCGACTGTGGAGGTAGGCGAGGCTTTTTGCTTGGCAGGATTTGAAATAGTACCTTTTAATGTGCCGCACGATAGTACAGAAAATGTGGGCTATTACTTCCGGCGAGGCGATTTCTCCCTCACGCTGGCTACCGATGTGGGGCATGTTACTGCAGAAGTACATCGTTATGCGGCATTGGCTCGGCACCTGATTCTTGAGGCGAACTATGACCCCGAAATGCTCTGGAAAGGGCGTTACCCTCAATACCTCAAAGAGCGTGTAGCCGGAGGGAGCGGACACCTTAGTAATATAGAAAGTGCGGAGTTTTTGTGCGACATTTACCATCCTGAGCTAGAGCGTGTTTGGCTTTGTCATTTGAGTCGGGAGAACAATCATCCCGAGCTTTGTCGTAAGACTTTTGAGGACGTTTTGTTCCGCCGTGGAATCATCCCTCTTTCCCATTTCGTTTTGGAGCCACTTAAACGCTCTACCCCGAGTGCTCTATACACTCTTGCCGATTAAGGCAAAATGGGCTTCTCTTTCATCCTTTTCTTCTGTCTTTTGAGAGATTTTTCACATCTCTATGTGCTGAGATTGATGGCGCAATAGTATCTATTTGGTGTTTTATTTGCACTTTTTATGTCTCAGTGTTTCCTTTCTCCCCTTCGAGTGCGCTTTGTGGTTGTTGAGACTCCTCTTGGTGCGTTGTCGAAAAACGATTCGGGGGTGATTTTCTCCTATTCCTGAGTTGCTTTGTGTGGATAATATGCCTATCTTTGTCGGCAGAAACTTCATTATTATTTTGTTTGCTATGAAGACAAATGAGATTCTCGCCCAATTGGAGGCTAAGCACCCGGGCGAAAAAGAATTCCTCCAAGCAGTTAAAGAGGTTCTCCTCTCTATCGAGGATGTGTACAATCAACATCCCGAATTCGAAAAGTATGGCATCATCGAACGTATCGTTGAGCCAGACCGTATTTTCACGTTCCGTGTGCCCTGGACAGACGACGCCGGTAAGGTACATGTAAATATCGGTTACCGCGTACAATTCAACAACGCAATTGGCCCGTACAAGGGTGGTCTCCGTTTCCATCACACCGTGAACCTCTCAATCTTGAAGTTCCTCGGTTTTGAGCAGACATTCAAAAACGCTCTTACTACACTTCCTATGGGTGGTGGTAAGGGAGGTTCTGACTTCTCTCCTAAGGGTCGTACCGACGCTGAAATCATGCGTTTCTGCCAAAGCTTCATGACCGAATTGTGGCGCAACATTGGCCCCGATACCGACATCCCCGCTGGTGACATCGGTGTAGGTGGTCGCGAAGTTGGTTACATGTTTGGTATGTACAAGAAACTCGCTCGTGAGCACACAGGTACGATGACCGGTAAGGGCTTCGAATTCGGTGGTTCACGTCTTCGTCCCGAGTCTACAGGCTTTGGTGCTGTTTACTTTGTACAAAACATGTGTAAGGAAAATGGTATCGACTATAAGGGCAAGACACTTGCTATCTCCGGATTCGGTAACGTATCTTGGGGTGTAGCTCGTAAGGCTACTGAGCTTGGTATCAAGGTTGTTACTATCTCTGGTCCTGACGGTTATGTTTACGACCCCGATGGTATCAATACAGAAGAAAAGTTCCAATGCATGCTCGACCTTCGTGCTAGCGGTAACGACGTTGTTGCTGACTACGTTAAGAAGTTCCCCAATGCACAGTTCTTCGCTGGCAAGAAGCCTTGGATCCAAAAGGTAGACTTCGCAATGCCTTGTGCTACACAAAACGAAATGAACGAAGAAGATGCAAAGGCACTCGTTGCTAACGGCGTAACGCTCGTTGCTGAAACTTCTAACATGGGTTGTACCGCAGAAGCTAGTGAATACTATGTTGCTAAGAAGGTAATCTTCGCTCCTGGTAAGGCTGTAAATGCCGGTGGTGTATCTTGTTCTGGTCTCGAAATGACTCAGAACGCAGCTCACCTCTCTTGGAGCAACGAAGAAGTTGATAAGTGGCTCCACCAGATCATGCAAGACATCCACACACAATGTGTTGAGTATGGTCGCGAAGGTAACTACATCAACTACGTTAAGGGCGCAAACATTGCCGGCTTCATGAAGGTGGCTAAGGCAATGGTTGGTCAAGGCATTTGCTGATAAATAGACCTGCCTACATACTATTTGCACTAGAAGAGACTAGTCGCTCTTAGCGTGCAGATGTAAAAGAATAGCTTCCCTCTCGTCTCCTCTTATTCTCTCTCAGTGAGAGTACGTATAAGAGGAAGATGAGGGGGGAGTCCTTTTTATTATAGATTGCTTTTTCTTCTTTTCTCCTTATGACTGAACTAGATCCCTACCAGATTATTGCTCATTATTATCACCCCGGAACGACGGCGTATCACATTCTGGTGGAGCATAGTGAATGCGTTGCTCGCCTAGCTCTGGCGTTGGCAGATCGTTATTCGGATGCAAGTATTGATCGGGAGTTGCTTTATCAAGCGGCGATGTTGCATGATATCGGCATCATTTATACAGATGCAACGACTATCTCTTGCTATGGGAGAGAGCCTTACATCCGCCATGGCTATTTGGGAGCGAGTCTGTTGAGAAGAGATTGGGGGTTAGAAACGCATGCCCGAGTGTGTGAGCGTCATACGGGCTCCGGAGTAAGCGAAGAGGAGCGTACTGCCCTCCGTTTGCCTTTGCCTGTCGGGCGAAGTTACCTCCCTGAGACCCTAGAGGAGAAGTTGGTTTGCTATGCAGATTGCTTTTACTCAAAGACGCACCTCGATCGCCGGAAGAGCTACAAAGAGGTGCGTACAAAGATGGAGGCTTTTTGGCAAAAAAGAGCGCCCCGACTTGCGGCCGGGGCTATTGCACGCCTTGAGGCTATGCATCAGATGTTTGGAGATCCCGCCTAATCACTATCGGGGGAGACGAGCATACCACTTGAGTAATGCTACTATGGTACGATGTTTTAGGCTTTGGGTGGGGGAGGCGCCAAGGTCCTCTTTGATTTTATCTACTAAGAGGTAGTCGTAGTCCATAGGCAATTTCCTTTCTTATAGAGCTTGTAATCTGTATCCTAAGTCCTCTCTCCAAGTCTTTTAGCGAGGGAGGGCCTTTTAGTTCTAAAACGAGAAGGGACTCCTGTTTATTGTCCCTTCTTTTTTGCTTCTTAGTCTAAAGAGAGGGGACCTTCAAAAATAAAAATTATGCTCTTGAGGGGCAAAAGTACGTGTGGATAGAAAAATCTTCGTATTTTTGTCGGGCAAGCAACAGAGTATCGCAATTAGTAATACGATTATAGTATGGAAGTAAAGAAATCGCCAAAGGCAAACTTGGAGAAAGGGAAGAGCCTTTCTTTCTTGATGGGTTTGGTATTAGCCCTCTCCGTGGTGTTCGTCGCTCTTGAGTGGCACTCTTTAGATGCTATGGGCGATGACAGTACCGATAAGGTCGATATTGCCGACATGGAGGATGTTATGTTCATCCCTGACCAACAGCAGCAGCCTGAGACTCCGCCCGAAGAAACACCGGTAGAAACCGTTGAGGTTGCCCTACCGGAAGAGTTTAAGGTTGTGGATAATAGTAAGGAGGTAGCTAAGATTGCCCTCGTATCCGTGGACGAAAAGAAGCCCCTTCCCCCCGCACCCGTTATTACGCAAGCTCCCCCTCAGGAAGTGGAGCAGGAAGAGCAAATCTTCGAATTCGTAGAAAGTAACCCTGTGCCTCCCGGTGGTAGCCAAGAAGCTCTCCTCAAGTGGATTGCTCGCACCCTTCAATATCCAGAAATTGCCGCAGAGAACGGCGTACAGGGTAAGGTGATTGTCCAATTCGTTGTAGAGAAAGATGGTTCGATCTCAAAGGCCACTGTAGTACGTGGGGTAGACGCATCTCTCGATAAGGAAGCCCTCCGAGTTATCAACAAAATGGATAAGTGGCAACCCGGTAAGCAGGGGGGTAAGCCCGTACGTGTGAAGTATACGCTTCCTATCCAGTTCAAGCTCCAGTAATTTGAGTGTAGAAGAGAGGTCGGATAACTTGTTGCCGATTGTTGTGTCACAGCGAAGCCCCCTCTCTTAGAAATTTAGTCACATAGTTGTCCCCCGCAAGTTTCCCGTGATAGGGGAGTTTGCAGGGGACTTTTTTTTGTTCCACCCCAATATGACCACAATTCAAGACAACCTTAGTTATATAGAGACCGAGCTACAGGCTTTGGTCGCAGACTGCTGCACACAAATCTCGGAGCCTCTCTATGCTCCCATGGCTTATGCTTTTGAGGGAGGAGGTAAGCGAGTGCGCCCTCTTCTTGTGCTGATGGTGGCAGATATGTATGGCAAAGATCGTGCAGATTTCATCAAGGCTGCATTGGCTCTTGAGATCTATCATAACTTCACACTTTTGCACGATGATGTGATGGATCACTCAGAGATGCGTCGCAATCGACCCTCCGTGCCTGCTCAATTTGGTATCGCTCAAGCTATCCTAACGGGGGATGCCATGCTCTCTCTTGCCTACAAGCTCATCCAAGAGTATCCTCTTGCTCTCCAGCCCTCGATTATGGGAGTATTCAATCGCATGTCGCAGGGTATAATGGTGGGGCAGCAAATGGATATGGACTTTGAGACGCGTTCGGATGTAACACTTGCGGAGTATGAGTGTATGATCCGTAAGAAAACAGCCGTATTGCTCTCGGCAGCTCTAGAGATTGGAGCCTATATAGCCGATACGGGTATGCGTGATCGTTCCTATTTGATTCGTGCCGGTATCAATGCCGGTATGGCGTTCCAACTAAGAGACGATTACCTCGATGTGTATGGAGACGAAGCGACATTTGGTAAGCCGATAGGAGGAGATATTGCCGAGAATAAGCAGACTTGGATGCTGATAAAGGCACAAGAAATCGCTCGTGAGAGGGGTGAGTGGGAGCAAGTGAAGGTGGCTCTTGCCATCCCCAAAGAGCAGCGAGAGGAGAAATACCGAGCTGTGCGAGCTTTCTATGATGCGTATGGGATTCCCGAACTTATCCGAAAGGAGATTCAGGAGCAGACCGATTGGGCTTTGGATCTCTTGTCAAGAATGAGTAATTCCTATCCGGAGGCTTCGCAGCGTTTGGTCGATCTTATTCAGAAGATGGCGATGCGCGATCTATGATTGATTCGCATACTCATATCTTTGAGCCGGAGTTTGACGAAGATCGTCGGGAGGTGTTGGAGCGTGCCTGTAGGGCAGGAGTGGAGCATCTTATTCTCCCCAACATTGATGTAGAGTCTCTGCCACGCCTCCTTCAAACCCACGAGGATTTCCCCCTCAATACCTCTATTGCCATTGGGTTGCACCCTACTTCTGTGAGGCAGGACTTCTCTTCCCAGTTGGAGGTGATACACGAAGCTGTACGCAACTATCGCTCGAAGGTGGTGGCTATTGGGGAAGTTGGGCTCGATTTCTACTGGGATCGGAGTTTCATTCGAGAGCAGGAAGAGGCGCTTCGTACCCAAGTGGAATGGGCCATTGAGGAGGATCTCCCTCTTATTTTGCACACACGGAGTGCCCACCGAGAGATGCTGGATTTATTGGCAGCCTACCGAGGGGAGGCTCGTCTCCGAGGGGTCTTCCATAGTTTTACGGGGAGTGAGGAGGAGCTGGAGGAACTGATTGCTTTTTCTCCCTCCTTTATGATCGGGATCAATGGTGTAGTCACCTTCAAGAAGTCCACGCTGCGAGAGTATATCGCTCGCATTCCACTTGATCGGCTCCTTTTGGAGACCGATGCTCCCTATCTCGCTCCGGTGCCTCATCGGGGTAAACGCAACGAGCCCTCTTTCCTTCCGAATGTCCTCGCAGAAGTGGCACGTGCTTTTGGATTATTTCCTGCCCAGTTAGAGGAGGCAATTTCAGCTAATTCTCGCCAACTTTTTGCCCTAGAAAAAATCTAAAATCACCCAATTCTCCTTTTTTTTATTGGTGAGTTTTCCGGAAAGATATCATAAGTTGTTCTCTCTTAGAGGCTTTCTTGATTGTGGAAAACCCGCTATGCAAAAGATCATTTTATCCACTTGAAATAGTTACTTTTGCCTTTGCAAGGTTTAAGATAAAAGTGTTTCTCTTCTTGATTCTTAGTGAGTTGACTATTATTGGTTGCGCTAGGGCTCGGACCTTGTCAAGAGGATGGTGAGAAGTCTCGCCAGAGAGAAAGGGAGGAGAGCTCCTTGCATTAAAATCGCCCAGTATAGGATGTGCAAGCAATCAGCACAAGGGATATTAGAAATAAGAAAACTAAACTCGAAGCGTTATGGAACAGGAAGAACTCTACATATTAAAGCGTGACGGCAGTCGTCAGTTGTTTGAAGCAGAAAAGATTCGATCGGCGATCTACAAGGCTTATCGGGCAGGTGGAGTTCGTCCCGATCCTTCGAGTGTAGACGTAATTGTAGCGCGTATAGAGAGCGTGGCACGTGCTCACAAAGATGGTGCTCTAGCCGTGGAAGATATACAAGATATGGTGGAACAGGCTCTTATGGCAGCCGACCCCTTTATTGCCAAGAAGTATATTATCTATCGTGAGTGGCGTACCGTGGAGCGCGATAAGCGTACGCGCTTGAAGCATACTATGGATGGTATTGTCAAGATCGAGAAGAATGATACCAACTTGAGCAATGCCAATATGAGTGCATATACTCCCTCTGGGCAGATGATGACTTTTGCCTCCGAGGTGACTAAAGACTATGCACGCAAATATCTTGTTTCCAACATCTACTCTCGCGCTCATGAGGTTGGCGATATTCATATCCACGACCTTGACTATTATCCTACCAAGACAACAACTTGCGTACAGTACGACCTCGAGGATCTCTACGAGCGTGGTTTCTTTACCAAGAACGGCAGTGTTCGTACTCCACAGAGCATACAGAGCTACGCCACATTGGCTACGATTGTATTCCAAACCAATCAAAATGAGCAACATGGAGGGCAGGCCATCCCGGCTTTCGACTTCTTTATGGCTCCGGGGGTACGCAAAACTTTTATCAAACGCCTTGTGGCTACTTTCGCTCTCTCCATCCGTCTCAAGTCGGGAGATGAGACTACCGAGGTAGACGAGAAGGCTATTGCCGATCGTATCCGTGAGATTCATCCGCGTCTCTCTGACGATAAGGTCGAGGCAGAACGCCTCTATGAGGGATTAAAAGACTTGATCCCAGGGGTTGACCTTCCCTTTGTGGAAGTGGCTCTTGCTGAGTCGTATCGGCAAACACGCAAGGATACGCATCAAGCCATGGAAGGCTTTATCCATAACCTAAATACGATGCACTCTCGTGGAGGTAATCAGGTGGTTTTCAGCTCGATTAACTACGGTACCGATACGAGTGATGAGGGGCGTATGGTAATCCATGAGTTGCTCCAGGCAACGATGGAGGGTCTAGGACATGGCGAAGTACCTATCTTCCCGATCCAAATCTTTAAGGTAAAGGATGGTATTAACTACTCAGATGAGGATTTTGAGAAGGCGAGTGCCGATTTCGATGCTGCTCTAGCCGGTAAAATTCAATTCGCTACGCCCAACTTCGACCTTCTCTTAGAGAGTTGCTATACCACGGCAAAAGCTCTTTTCCCCAACTTCGTTTTCCTCGATACACCCTTCAATAAGAATGACCTCTGGAAGGCCGACGACCCCAAACGCTACCTCTATGAACTTGCGACCATGGGGTGCCGTACCCGTGTGTTTGAGAATGTTCGCGGAGTAAAAAGCTCCGTAGGCCGAGGTAACCTCTCGTTCACCTCGATCAATATGCCTCGTCTTGCCATCGAAGCGCGTCGCGAAGCCGAAGAGCGCTATCCGGATGGAGATAAGAAAACGGTACGCAGAGAAGCTCGTCGTCGCTTCCTAGATAGAGTGCGCGACATGTCCGAATTGGTGGCCGATCAGCTTTATGAGCGTTACTCTTACCAGCGTACCGCCTTGGCACGTCAGTTCCCCTTTATGATGGGTAATGATGTGTGGAAGGGTGGAAAAACGCTCGAAAGCAACGATGAAGTAGGGGATGTAATCGCAACAGGCACCTTGGGGATTGGCTTTATCGGAGGCCACAATGCGATGGTTGCTATCTATGGAGAGGGGCATGCACACAATCAGGAGGCATGGCAAACTCTGTATGATGCTATAGAAGTGATGAACGATGTCGTCAGAGAGTACAAGCGTAAATATGAGCTTAACTACTCTGTACTGGCAACACCGGCCGAGGGGCTTTCCGGACGATTTACGCGCCTCGACCGTAAACGCTATGGCATTATTCCGGGAGTGAATGACCTAGATTACTATGTCAATTCGTTCCATGTAGATGTGCGCGAAGAGGTTACGATTGCAGAGAAAATCCACCTCGAAGCTCCTTTCCATGCTATCACCGGAGGCGGTCATATTACCTATGTAGAGCTGGATGGGGAGGCAAAGAAGAATCCTGCTGTCCTCCTGAAAATTGTCAAGCTAATGCACGATGAGGGTATAGGCTACGGCTCTATCAATCACCCCGTGGATACTTGCCGCCGCTGTGGATATAAGGGTGTCATTTTTGATAAGTGCCCCGTCTGCAGTAGCGATCAAATCGCTCGTCTCCGCCGCATCACAGGGTACCTGACCGGTAGCTTGGAGTGCTGGAATAGTGCTAAACAAGCTGAGGAGCACGACCGCGTGAAGCATTGTTAAGAATTGCGCCGCCTCGCTCCAATTGATCTCCGCGCTACCTTCGCTCTAGCCTCTCACCCCTTGGAGGGAACAGCTATGGCCGAGGTAGCGCTCTTTGTTTGCGGCTTTCAATCTTATAGACAAAGGGATGTTGCACTTGTTAAATAGATACAAGGAGACGATCACCGACGGCCCCGGTCTGCGCTATGCCATCTATTTGGCAGGGTGCAGTCACCATTGCCCCGGGTGTCATAATCCCGAGAGTCATAACCCTTTGGGGGGGATTGAATTGAGCGAGGAGGTGCTACGAGGGATTATCGATGAGATCAATAGCAATCCCCTTCTTGACGGTATAACCCTCTCTGGAGGAGACCCCTTCTTTAACCCGGAAGAACTACTTAAATTGGTACAACGCCTCTCCGAAGAGTGCTCCTTACCTATACTTTGTTACACCGGATATACCTACGAAGAGTTGCTTGCCGACGAAAGGAGAGCGCCCGTTCTAAAGTATCTTACCACCTTGATAGATGGGAGGTTCGTTCGAGAGCTGCGGGATCCCTCTCTTCCCTTCAGGGGGAGTAGTAATCAGCGGATTATAGATCTTCGTAGCCGTTAGATACCTATTAATTGTCAGAAAGGAGCTATCTTTGTGCGCAGAATAAGAGACGGAAGATAAAAAGTAGAGAGAATATAGGCTCCCCCTTGGGTGAGCAGTGATATAATACAATACTCAAACCACTCTAAGTTTAAACTAAATCAATCATGAAGGAATCCAAAGATGTAAGACGTCTTGAGGAAGTTGTGATCCGCTTCTCAGGTGACTCTGGGGATGGTATGCAGCTTACCGGGACCATCTTTTCGGACCTCTCGGCTGTCTATGGCAACTCGATTGCTACATTTCCCGACTATCCAGCCGAAATCAGAGCGCCCCAAGGTACGCTTGGGGGTGTGTCGGGCTTCCAAGTTCACATTGGTACCAATCCGGTGTACACTCCGGGTGACTTTGCCGATGTTCTCGTTGCAATGAATCCTGCAGCCCTTAAGGTAAATCTAGGGCACATTCGTAAGGATTCTCTTATCATTATTGATACAGATTCGTTCGGCGAAAAGGATCTTGAGAAGGCTGAATTCAAGACTATGGATCCTATTAAGGAGCTTGGTCTTAATCCCGATCGTGTGGTGGCTGCCTCTATCTCGTCTATGGTGAAGGAGTCTCTCAAAGAGCTTCAACTAGACAACAAGAGCGCTCTCCGCTGTAAGAACATGTTTGCTCTCGGGCTGGTTTGCTGGCTATTCGACCGCACTCTCGAGCACGCCGTAGACTTTATCAATAAGAAGTTTGGTAAAAAAGAACTCATCCGTCAGGCCAACATCAAGGCCCTCAACGATGGGTACAACTACGGTGCCAATACACACGCTTCTGCAGGTACTCCCTTCCATGTCGAAGGGCAAAAGCAAGAACCGGGTCTCTATATGGATATGAGTGGGAACAAGGCTACGGCTTATGGTCTTATGGCTGCTGCCGAACGCTCCGGTCTCCAACTCTTCCTCGGTAGCTACCCTATCACTCCTGCTACTGATATCCTTCATGAGCTTTCTAAGCACAAGGCTCTCGGTGTAGTAACCGTACAGGCAGAAGACGAAATTGCCGGTATCTGTACTTCTATCGGGGCTTCTTTCGGTGGTAGCCTTGCTGTTACTACAACGTCCGGTCCCGGTCTTGCCCTTAAGAGTGAGGCTTTGGGTCTCGCTGTAATGGCTGAGCTTCCTCTCGTTGTTGTAGACGTTCAGCGTGGTGGTCCTTCTACCGGTTTGCCCACCAAGAGTGAACAAACCGACCTCTTGCAGGCTCTCTACGGCCGTAATGGGGAGTCTCCTCTCGTAGTTGTTTCGGCTACTTCGTCTGGGGATTGCTTCAATCAAGCTTACTGGGCTTCGAAGATTGCTCTTGAGCACATGACCCCCGTAGTGCTTCTTACCGACGCATATGTGGCCAACGGTTCACAGGCTTGGCGTATTCCCGAATACGAAAAGTTCCCCGAAATCAAACCCAATTACATCTGTAATTACAAGGGTGAAGAGCCTTGGAAACCCTATCGTCGCGATCTCGAAACGTTGGTTCGCTATTGGGCAGTACCTGGTCAGGAAGGCTATCAACACCGTTTGGGAGGTCTCGAAAAGGACAATAAGACAGGAGCCATCAGCACCAATCCTGACAACCACCAACTCATGGTGAATAACCGTCAGGCTAAGATCGATAATATCGCCAAGGTAATTCCTCCTCTCAAGGTTGAGGGTGATGTAGATGATGCAGACTTCCTAATCGTTGGTTGGGGAGGTACTTACGGTCACCTACATGAGGCTATGGAAAAGATGCGCAAGGAAGGCAAGAAGGTGGCTCATGCTCACTTTACCTTCATTAGCCCTCTACCTGCTAACACAAGAGAAGTGCTTCTCAAGTACAAGAAGGCAGTGGTAGCAGAGCAAAACAATGGGCAGCTTGCCATGTACCTAAAGGGTAAGATTGCCGAGTTTACTCCGATGCAATTCAATCGTATTAAGGGGCAACCTTTCAATGTGGGTCGCTTGGTAGAAGAATTTTCTAAAATGATGGAGGCATAAGAGATGGCACAAGATCAGAATACTCCAGTTATGTATACTGCACAAGATTTTAAGAGCGATCAGTATGTTCGTTGGTGCCCTGGTTGTGGAGACCATGGTGTCGTTCTTGCCCTCCAAAAGGCAATGGCTGAGCTTGGTATCGCTCCGCACCAAACGGCTGTGATCTCGGGGATTGGTTGTTCTTCTCGTCTCCCCTACTACATGAATACATATGGTTTTCACACCATTCATGGTCGTGGTGCCGCTATCGCTACAGGTCTCAAGACGGCTCGTCCCGACCTCAGCGTTTGGCTCGCATCAGGCGATGGCGATAGCTTGGCTATCGGGGGTAACCACTTTATTCATGCAATGCGTCGTAATATCGACCTTAATGTAGTACTCTTCAACAATCGCATCTACGGTTTGACTAAGGGGCAATACTCTCCTACGTCTCCCCGTGGTTTCGTTTCTAAGAGTTCACCTTATGGTACGGTAGAAGATCCCTTTATCCCTGCTGAATTGGTGATGGGGGCTCGTGGTCGCTTCTTCGCTCGTAGTTTGGACGTGGACCAAAAGACTTTGGTAGACTGCCTCACCGCTTCTGCTCGTCACAAGGGTGCTGCTGTTACAGAAGTGCTTGTGAACTGTGTGATCTTCAATGATGGTGCGCACAAATATCTCTCATCTAAGGAAGTGCGTGCAGAAAAGACGATCGTACTTGAGCATGGCAAAAAGATGATCTTTGGGCAGAATCTTGATAAGGGTCTCGTACTCGATGGATTCAAACTCAAGGTTGTAAAGATCGGCGAAGGTGGTTACTCTATCAACGATATCCTAACCCACGATGCTCATGAGCAAGATCCTACCCTTCATACCATGTTGGCTATGATGGATGGTGAAGAGCTACCTATGGCTATGGGTGTTATCCGCGATGTAGAGGCTCCTACTTACGACGAAGCTGTACACGCTCAGATTGCAGAAGTACAAGCTAAGAACCCAACTCGTAAGCTTCGCGAGCTCTTCTTGCAACAAGATGTTTGGGAGGTAAAGTAAGCAACCTTACCTTCTTCCGACACCCTTAGCCGGTGTTGGGATAGAATAAAACACTCTGTTTCTTCCCCAAGGGGAGGAGGCAGGGTGTTTATAATTATGGGGGTAAAGGGGAAGTTTGTTTGCCGAGGGGTAAATCTTTGATCCGTGAAGAGGATGGGGAGGAGCCTTGGAGTTGTTCGCCTACCTCTTACCGGAAAGAAGAGGAAATATCTCTCCTATTTTGAAAAAGAGAGGGGTTAGGGGTGGTTTTGGAAGATGGAGAAATTAACTGCGCTGTACCTCTTGTGTTTTACAAAGAAAGGAGTTTTGGAAAAATCGTAGGTCTCGGGGTGCTCAAGGATAAAGAGCCCCTCTGGAGTCAACAGACCCGAAGAGAAAACGAGTTGGGGCAGCTTTACGAGGGCTTCTAGGGCATAGGGAGGATCTGCGAAGATGAGGTCGTAGGGCGTAGAGGAAGAGCCCGTTTCAGGAGTAAGCCATTTGAAAACATTGCCAACGTGCACGGCGGCTTCTTCTTCGGCATGGAGTGCTTTAATTACAGATTGGATAAAAGCTACCTGTTTGGGCTGTTTTTCTACCATATCAACCCATTCAGCTCCTCGAGAAGCAAACTCTAATCCAATACTTCCGGTACCGGCAAAGAGATCGAGTATGCGTGCCCCTTCGTAAGAAAACATAGAGGTGATTGTGCTAAATAGAGCCTCTTTGGCGAGATCGGTCGTAGGGCGAAGTTTGAATCCTTTGGGGACGTCAAAACGTCTATGCCCATATTTCCCACTAATGATACGCATAGGATAAGAATATCTGAATCTACCCTCTAATCAACGGATAGGGGAGAGTATTGGATGCTTTGGAGGGAGAAGCCGAGAGGGAAGAGATGGGAAGAAAGAGCATCGCCCAGCTCTTGTGCCATCTCTAGGGAGGTAGTGTGAAAGAGATGAATAGCATCGTCGGCTACCCTATCTCTGCCTATTTGCTGCCATACAGCCCCTAGGTAGTAGAGGATCTCTCCCGCAATGCTAGAGGCAGTGCTGGTGGCAATGAGTGCGAATCTATTGGCAAACTTGATATTCCCTCGCTCGAATACAAGGATGCTGAGCGTAAGAGGAGATACCAAGAGGTAGATAAGTCGGCCGTTCTCTGTGGTGCGGCTTGCTGTGAGCCCCTCGCGGAGGGTAGGGACGACGTAGGGGAGGATTTCGGCGTAAGGATAGGTGCGGCGTAAGAACGTAAAGATAGAACGCTCCCAAGCCGCAAGCAGCGTTGGAGCCTCTGGCCCCAAATGATAAGATGCTGTATAGCCTACTTCGTTGTGTAGGATAGGTACAGCGATGGATAGCCACGCCTCTTCGTCTTCGCGTACGGGGACACCCGGGGGCACTAAAACAAAAGCAGAGGCATCAAAAGCTATCTGAATGTGATGATAGGGAAGGGGGAGAAAGCTATAGGCATAGATAAGGTCACTCAAACGATCTGTATAGCCAACTCCCTCGCTTGTGGGGACAAAAAAGACTCTATCACTGCCCAATACCTTGGTAGGCTCTTGAGCAAGTGATAGAGTATAAGTTATGCCGTCTGGGTGAAGACGTAGAGAGAGGTTATAACGTTCGGCAGTGGTCTCGTCTAGTAGAGGTAACCCTTCTATCGTAGATGGAGCCATGCTTCCTTTCTCTCTTTTTTAGAGTCTCGTTACCTCTCCCCTTCTAGGAGGAATGCTGAATTCCCCGAGGAGAGAGTGAAGAGGATATCTTATTCCCAGTTACCTGTTGTCTTAACTTCTTTGAGAGACCCAATACGCAACCCTGGATAGCCGGCACCATTGTTGCGAGCCTTTGCATCAGAGATCTTTGTGGAGAGAATGTGCTTATCCATTCCTGCGAGGTATACCTCCATGGGTACTTGGGCTTGGAATACAGAAACATTGATCGTATCGTTACCCACCTCTTGCTGTATGGTTGCAGTTTCTATCTCAATACGATGGTCAGGGAATCCGGGCACCATAATGAGTTCGCGAGGGTCTTCTCCATTCTTGAGGAGTGAGTCGCGAGCATTCATGTAGGTAGTATCACGCTTGATGAGCCCTTGTGCTGCGGCTTGATTTTCTGTAATTCCCTTTTCGCGCATTTCGTCGGTATAGTCCCCTTCAGCGTTGATGTAGAAGATTTTGCCATTGGTGAGGAACTCTACCAACTCGTCGGCTGTGGCAAATTTGCCATAGTTCTCTTTGTAGGCAATCTCGTAGGTTGCAATGTCTTTGAGTCGCTTCTCAACTAGAGCTTCTCTCTGAGCTTGTTCCTTTTTGAAGTTTTCGGGAGTTACGATACTCATCACGCAAAGGTAGCCCATTACAATTACTGCTAGGGCAATCAGTACAATCCTTACAATCTTCATCCTGTATAGTCGTTTATTATTATTCGTCTCTGTAGCTCGTTATCCTCCCAAGTTCTGAGTAGAGGATACATTCGCTCTGCAAATATACAACTACCCTGCAAATTGCAGCGCTTTTTGGAGTAGAAAAGTGTTTTTTGTTCCCTTTTTCTTCGAGAAAATCTAGAGGAGAGGCGAAAAAAGTCGCATTATCGATTCACAGAATCTCCGCCAGCGTTTTCGGTTCCTCCAGCGGGCAGGGATTACCGGCTCGCTATTGTCGAGGTCTTGAGCAAATATCTCTTCCAGTTGTTGGGTAAAGCCTGCTTCGTAGATGATGCTTGCGCATTCAAAATTGTGTTCGAAACTTCTAAAGTCCATATTGGCAGAGCCTACAAGAGCTACTTCTCCATCTATCGTGAGGAATTTGGAGTGCAGAAAACCGGCCTTGTAGAAGTAGACATGCACTCCGGCCTCCATCAGTCCATCCAGATAGGAGAGTGAGGCAAGATGGGAGGCTAGTACATCGCCTTTGCGAGGGATGAGTAGATTGACCTCAACGCCACCTAAGGCCGCCATAGAGAGAGCCTCGTTTAGCGTTTGGGTGGGGAGGAAGTAGGGCGTCTCAATGCAGATGCGACGAGTTGCTCGTAGGATGAGGTAATTGATGGCTTGTTCGATGCTACGCCAAGCCCCCATAGGCGATCCCAAGAAAAATTGCATGGGGATAAGGGGTGTATCGCCCGAAGAGAGTCTTTTGGGAAAGTAGTCCCTAAGGTGTACGACCCTCCGTGTGATGAGGTACCAATCGATGAGGAATGCTGTCTGTAGCTCCGCAACAATTCCACCTGTGAGGCGGAAGTGGGTATCTCTCCAGGGGCCCATTTCATTGCCGTAGTAGTAGCGATCGGCTATGTTCATCCCTCCCATGTAGCCGATTTCTCCGTCTATTATGGCAAGTTTGCGGTGATTGCGGTAGTTCACTCGAGAGGAGAGGTAAGGGATCACCACCTTCATAAAGGGATAGACTTGGACACCGGATTTTCGCATTCGCTTCCAAAAAGAGCGACGAGCACCCCAAGAGCCTACATCATCGTACAGGATGCGTACAATAACCCCCTCTCTGACCTTTTGTATCAATAGGTCAGAGAGTTGATTGCCGAGCCGGTCGCTCTCGATGGCATAGTATTGAAGATGGATGTGTTGTTTGGCGGCTCGAATATCGGCAAAGAGAGCCTCAAACTTGTCGTGTCCTGTGGTGAATGTTTTGATTTCCTGTGCTGCAAGTACGGGGCTGTCCCCTAGTCGCTCACAAAGTTGCTCTACGGGGCGATATTGAGGCTTTTGCAGAATGGGCTTACTTACGATGGCATAGTCTTCGAAGCTATAGGGCACACTTGAGAGCCTTCGGTATATTTTGCGGTGGATGGTGTGGGTGTGGCGGAGGTCCTGTCCGAAGAAATAGTAGAGAATGATACCCACGGCGGGAATCAAAAGTACCACCATTACCCACGATAGTGCCTTTATCGGATTCCTGTTTTCGCTGATCACCACAAGGGCAATACCCAACGCAACTACCAGATAGATAGCTGAGAATATGATGCTGGTAACTTCGCTCCACATAGCTTAGGGCTTACTTACGTTGGGGTATAGGGGGTAGAATTTATGGCATGCTATTCGCTGTCGAGATCAAAATCGTCGGAGAAAAAGTCTTCGTTGTCGATGAAGAAGTTGTCGTTCATTCCCTGCCATTCGTCTAGAGAACGTCGGTCTTTTTTGGTGGGTCGCCCCTCGCCCTTGGCTCTGTCGATAAATCCCGATATGCGCTGTAGCTCTAGCACTTCGAGCTCCTCACGTGGTGTTATGTTGAGGATGTAGTCGGGGACGAGCTTGGCTCCCATTCGGTTGCGTGCCGTTTGCAGTACTCTGAAGCTGTAGGTTACGGGGGCTTTGCGCACCCCAATAACGTCGCCGGCCACAACGAGTCGCGAAGGCTTTACACTCTGAGAGTTGATGGTAACACGACCTTTTTTGCAGGCATCGCTAGCCAAGGAGCGGCTCTTGAAGATGCGTACTGCCCACAAAAAACTATCGATTCGTACTTCTCCGGCCATTTCTCTCGAGATGCTAGTAGTTGGGTAGGGGTGTAGGAGTGTCGGGTTTTTGCTCTTCGGGAGGGGGGAGTAGAGACTTTTTGTTATGCCAATTCATGGCTCTATCTACGCCCGAGAGGCAGAAATCGCGAACAATAGCAACTGCCTCCTTGGTGAGAAGTGGCATATATTGCTCCTCTTCCGGCGTAAAATGCCCGAGTACAAACTCTATCTGACGTCCCCTCGAAAAGCGACTTCCTAAGCCAAAGCGTAGGCGTGCATATTCCGCAGTGCCGAGTAGCTGTGCAATATTTTTAAGTCCATTGTGCCCTGCATCGCTGCCCTTCGACTTAAGTCTGAGGGTTCCGAAATCGAGAGCAAGGTCATCTACTAAGATGAGGAGCTGCTCCGTGGGAAGATTCTCTTTTTGGAGCCAGTAACGTACCGCCTCTCCGCTCAGATTCATATAGGTGGAGGGCTTGAGCAAAACGAGTTCTGCATTTTTGATGCGCCCTCGTGCAATAGCCCCATAACGTTGCTCAGTAAAGGTCGCACCGATTTCTTCCGCTATTGCGTTTGCCATACGGAAGCCAACATTGTGCCGTGTGCCCCAATACTCTTCGCCTATATTGCCTAGTCCTACTATAAGGTATTTCATATTCTTGGGCTCAAAGTTAGCCATTCCCCTCGAATTATCTTCTTCCCTTGATAAAGAGAAGAGGTTGTAAGGTTTATCAATCGGGTCGGTTGCAGGTTGGGGAGTGGGCTTATAAGAGGAGTCCTTCCCTAACATCCGAAACCAAAAATCCCCCACCTCTTATTAGTGTCGAGAGGTGAGGGGTTGGTTGTCGGTACTTTTCTTGGGGAGAGTCCCCGTCAGAAAGTCCGTTGCTTTCTAGCCTAATTATTTCTTGGCAGCAGCACCACGAGCAGCACGAGTGAGGCGAACGGCACACACAACGGCGTTCTTTGCATTCATGATCTCAAGTCCTTCGAAGCTGAGAGCACCTACCTGCATAGACTTGCCAAGCTCTAGGTTTTCTACATTGATGTGAAGTCTCTCGGGGATCTGATCGTAGATGGCTTTAACGCGAAGTTTGCGCATTTCGAGCACGAGTTTACCCCCGGCGCGTACCCCGGCAGCGTGGCCTTCGAGTACAACAGGTACTTCCATTTCGATAGCCTTGTCTTTGTTAACTTCAAGGAAGTCGATGTGGAGGATTTCGTCTGTTACGGGGTGGAATTGAATATCCTTGAGTACAGCCTTGCAAGTTTTACCTGCTACTGAGAGATCGATGTCGAAGATCTCGGGAGTGTAGATAAGGTTGCGCACTGCATCTTGTGTTACGGTGAGGTGATGAGTTGCTTCTCCACCATAGATTACTGCGGGGATGATACCCTGCTTGCGGAGGCTCTTAGTAGCCTTCTTGCCAAGACCTTCGCGGAGGTCGGCGTTGAGTTGGAATGTCTTCATTCTCTTCTTCTTTTTTTTTGTGTTACTCAAAATTAGTTGCTCAAAATAGAGCTGTCCCTAATTTCCCATCACACCCAAGAGGCTAACGGGGGAGAGGCTTGGCTTTTCTTGCCTAGGCTAACCGATGTTTGGAGCCTTGGGATGAAGCGCCTTGCTTCGCCGGTTGTTGTCTCTAGCGGTTCTGCGATAGAATACCAAAAACAGGATGGTGAGTACATGATCACTTGACTACAAAAAAAGCCACTGCCCTCCCTTGATCATTAGGAAAGATAGAGGCTTCCTCTTCGTTGTGGTCATAGATGCCTTGTTTTCAGATTCAAGACCATACCACCATTCTCTCTATGCGTGGGCCCAATAGGATTCGAACCTATGACCCTCTGTTTGTAAGACAGATGCTCTAAACCAGCTGAGCTATGAGCCCTCACGCGTTCTCGCTACAAGATTTTCAGAATCTCTTGTATCTACTCTCAAGATAATCCGAGGTGAAGATAAAGTGGGCCCAATAGGATTCGAACCTATGACCCTCTGTTTGTAAGACAGATGCTCTAAACCAGCTGAGCTATGAGCCCTCTTTTCTTTTTTGTCGGTACTACTCTTGCGAGTTTTTAGCAACACTCTCCAGTGCTGCTCTGCTAACAGCGATGCAAAGGTAATACTTTTCTCGAAATCTGCAATACCCTCACTTGTTTTTCTCGCTAAGTAACTTTTCTCCTATCTCTCCTCGTGAAACGGAAGAAAAACCTTGCCCTGCACTTTTCTCGGAATAGGGTAGAATAAAAAAGTTTCATGGGCAGGAGCAAAAAATTTTTAGGCCTGCAATTCAAAAGATCTTGGGCAGAAAGGAAATGAAAACTAGGCAAGGTCCTTTAAAAAGAGCATTGGGGATGCTTCTGAAGGTAAGTATTTGGGAATGAGGGGGCGAAGTGTGACTTTATGGATTGCCCTTAGTCAGGAGTCCTTCTCTATGGATGAGGAGGGCATTCTGGAGAATTCGGGATTGCTGCCGAGCACCTCTTTTGTGAGACGGCTCTGCCGTATAGAGCAAGCAAAAAAAAGACACCCCTAGTTGAACTAAGGGTGCCCCATTCTATTACTAGGCTGTTTTAGAATCGGATTGTTTCGATTTCGCCTTTCATATCGGAAAAGACAGCGGATGTTTCTTTCCTATTTTATGTTCAGATGTCTTTTGCTTATTTGGCCTCAAGGGCTTTCTTGACAAGCTCTGCTACTTTACCCATATCCTTAGTGGGCTCGAAACGTGCAATGACGTTGCCATTACGGTCGATCAAGAATTTGGTGAAATTCCATTTTATATCGCTCTTCGAACGCCAATTGGGATCGGCTTTATCAAGCATTCTCTCAAGTTTTGGGCTCAGGCTGTTTTCTTCGTCGAAACCCTCAAATCCCTTTTGGCTCTTAAGCCAAGTGTAGAGAGGGAGTTCGTTCTCGCCGTTAACATCGCTCTTTTTGAATTGTGGAAATTCGGTGCCGAAATTCATGCGACAAAATTGGGTGATCTCCTCGTCGGAGCCTGGGGCCTGATTCTTAAACTGGTTGCAAGGGATGTCGATAATCTCGAACCCTTCGGCTCTCATGTTGCGGTACATCTCTTCAAGCTTCTCGTATTGTGGTGTAAAACCACATTTGGTAGCGGTATTGACAACAAGCAATACCTTGCCCTTGTATTCCGAGAGGCTTACATCGTTGCCTTGGGCATCGGTAAGGCTGAAGTCATAGATTGTTGTCATTTTTCTTTCCTTCGCCCCCTTATTTGGGTTGGTGTGGGTTGTCTGACCATAAATAGGCATAGCGAGACAAGCCGCTAGTAGCATTAAAAACGTAGTTCTCATTCTTTTATTCTTCGTTTATCAGTTTGATTGTCTCTATATATTTGTTAGTTAAGGAGATTTCTCTTGGACGTAAAGGTAGTGATTAAGTTGTGCATAATCTCTTTTAGAGTAATTTGTTGTGCAAAACATTTTGCTCCACTTCGGGTTCTCTTCTGTGGAGACGTGGCCTGTTTCTTGGCTCGAGGCAAACGAAAAAAGCCGCACTCTGGAGAGAGGGAGTCTCTCTAGAGTGCGCCCCTTGATTCGGTAGGAGGAAAATCTATCGGATAAAGCTCTTTATCACCCCAATAACGTATGCAATCTCGTCGTCACTAAGCCCACTCCCGCTCGGCAGGCACAGACCTCTTTCAAAAAGACCTTCCGCCACGGAGCCTCCATAATAGGGGCAGGCTGCAAAAAAGGGCTGTAGGTGCATGGGTTTCCAGAGGGGGCGGCTCTCAATGTTTTCTTCCTCAAGTCGTAGGCGTAGCTGCTCACGATCGAAGCCGGTCTGCTTAGGGTCGATGAGGATTGAGGTGAGCCAGAAATTGGAATTGAACTGCGCAGAGGGGTTTTGTTGTACCTCTATACCCGAGATAGAACCTAATCCTTGGCTGTATAGGCCGTGGATGGCGCGGCGGCGTGCGATGTGCTCGTCTAAAACTTGCATTTGCCCACGACCAATACCTGCACAGATGTTGCTTAGCCGGTAGTTGTAACCTATTTTTTCGTGTTGGTAGTGAGGGGCTTGCTCACGAGCCTGCGTAGCGTAGAAGGTTACTCGGTCGGCAGTCTCTCGGCTGGGGCAGATCAGGGCTCCTCCGCCTGAGGTGGTAATCATTTTGTTGCCGTTGAAGGAGAGTGCTCCATAGGCTCCCAGCGTACCACACTTTTTCCCTTTATATTCAGAGCCTATCGCCTCGGCAGCGTCTTCGAGTATGGGTATTTCGTACTCTTGGGCAATGGCGATAATTTCGTCCATCTTGGCAGGCATCCCATAGAGATGTACGGGGATGATCGCCTTGGGTTTTCTGCCCGTCTTTTGGATGCGGTCTTCAATAGCCTCTCTTAGGAGAGCGGGATCCATATTCCAAGTGTCGGGCTCACTATCTACAAAAACAGGCTTAGCCCCTTGATAGGTAATAGGGTTGGCACTAGCGGAGAAGGTGAAACTTTGGCAGATTACCTCGTCATCTCGCTCCACTCCGAGCATTATAAGCCCCAGGTGAAGAGCGGCAGTACCTGCACTTAGCGCCACAACTTCTTGCTTGTCTAAGGTGTGATAATGTTTGAGATCTTGCTCAAATCCATTGACATTGGGACCCAAGGGTACTACCCAGTTGGTATCGAATGCCTCCTTTATAAAACTCTGCTCTTCGCCTCCCATTTGGGCGAGGGAAAGCCAAATTCGCTTGTTCATATGCTGCTATTTTGGGTTAGTTACTAATTAGGGGAGTAGGGTTTGTACGATATACTTGAGGTCTCGGGCAAACGACCAATGCCTGAGGTAGTCGAGGTTGATACGAACTTTGTCCGGATAGATCACCTCGGCGTTATATCGGATGGGGTCATCTACAGAGGCAAGGATCTCTTCTTCATTACGGTATTTGAGGGAGGCCGGTCCTGTAATGCCGGGACGTAGTTGCAAGATTTCTCGCTCTTCGCCTACTAATTTGTCAGCAAAGCCCGGGACATCGGGGCGAGGTCCTACAAAGCTCATATCGCCTATTAGCACATTCCACAGCTCGGGCAGTTCGTCGAGTTTATACTTTCTGAGTTTCGCTCCAAGAGGGGGTATTCTACTTTCTCCTGCTACAGAGACGGATGAGCCGCTATGGGATACAACCATGCTTCGGAACTTGACCATAGTGAAAATCCGCCCCCCTTTCCCTACTCTCTTTTGCCGGAAAAGTATGGGGCCATCAGGCATCTTTATCTTGATAAGTATGCCTACAACAAGAAATACAGGTAGCAAAACGATAAGTCCGATTAGAGCTATCACTCGGTCAAATATCCACTTTAGTATCATAATCTCTTCTTTACGGCATGGAATGCGTACCCTACAAACGAGTATATGGACCTGGCTAGAGAAAGATGTTCAATGTCGCGGTAACATATCCAAACGTCTTTGGCCGCTTTCCCTTTTTTTGCCGTGTTTGAGTTTCCTACAAGTCGATAGGTTGCCAAATCCTCTGTAAGGGCATAGGCCTTGTCTATGCGTCTTAATAAGAGTAGCCAGGTAGCCATATCTTGAGACGAACGGATGGGGGGCATGGAGAAGTTGCCAGTTTTCCCCTTATCTATCATGACAGTGAGACAGCCTATCGCCGTATTTCTTAGATACTGCTTGTAGGATAGGGCAGGAGGCATCCTGAGTCTCTTGTGGAGTAAATTCCCCTCTTCACTCATCAATTCATAGTCTGTGTAGGAGAAAGCGTAGCCACCCTCTTCCATGAAACACAACTGCCGCTCTAGTTTTTGAGGTTTCCAAAGATCATCACTATCTAGGAAGGCAATGTATCTTCCCTTTGCCATTGCTAGGGAGTGGTTGCGGGCAGCGGCAGCTCCAGAGTTGCATGGGAGAGCAAATACTTTAATACGAGGATCCTTCCTTTCGTAGCTCTGTGCTATCTCTAGAGTTTGGTCTCTGCTACAATCGTCTGTGATCAGTAGTTCCCAATCCACATACGATTGCGCCAATACAGATTCTATAGACTCTGCAATGAATCGAGCCGCATTGTACGACGGCATTATGATAGAGACAAGGGGGAGTGGAGTCATTCTTTTCGTATCGAGATGTATTATCCAATATGTAGGTAGGTGAATCCGGAGAGGTCGGATGGTTCAAAAACATTGCGACCATCAATCAGAAGAGGGGTGCGCATGGACTTTCGTATCGCCTCCCATTTGGGCATACGATATTCTTTCCACTCCGTAACGTGTAGGATAGCATCGGCATCAACTACGGTTTCATATATATCTTGGGCGTACGAAATTTTATTGCCGAGCCGCCTACGTGCTTCATCCATGGCGATAGGGTCGTAGGCTACTACTTCGCAGCCGGCGCCGAGGAGAGACTCGATGAGCACCAAGGAAGGAGCTTCGCGCATATCGTCTGTTCCGGGTTTGAAGGCAAGCCCCCACAGGGCGATTTTTCGCCCCTTTAGTTCGCCATGGAAGTAGGAAGAGAGTTTCTCGAAGAGGATATTTTTCTGTTTTTCATTAACTCGCTCTACGGCTTCTAACACCTGCATGTCGTATCCATTTTGGTGTGCTGTGGCAATCAGAGCCTTTACATCCTTGGGGAAGCAGGAGCCCCCATAGCCACATCCGGGGTAGAGAAATTTGTTGCCGATTCGCGTATCAGAGCCAATCCCTTGGCGTACCATCGAAACATCCGCTCCTACTTTTTCGCAGAGATTGGCAATATCATTCATAAAGCTAATACGCGTGGCAAGCATGGCATTAGCAGCGTATTTGGTCATCTCTGCCGAGGGAATGTCCATGAAGAGTACGCGAAAGTTATTGAGCAGCATAGGCCTGTAGAGCTGTGTCATTAGCTCTTTGGCTCGCTCGGAGTCAACCCCTACTACCACGCGATCGGGCTTCATAAAGTCATCTATCGCATTGCCCTCTTTGAGGAACTCTGGATTGGAAGCGACATCGAAGTCAATGCTTACCCCCCTAGTCTCTAGCTCTTGGGCAATAGTGGCACGTACCTTCTCCGCTGTACCAACGGGTACGGTACTCTTTGTTACAATGAGTTTGTAGCCTTGCATATTGCGCCCGATGGCGCGAGCCACCTCTAGCACGTAGCTAAGATCTGCAGACCCATCTTCGTCGGGGGGAGTACCAACGGCGGTAAAGATGATGTCTACTTCTTCTAGGACTTCGCGCAAATCGGTAGAGAAGCGGAGGCGTCCTCCCTCTATATTGCGGAGTACCAAGTGGTCTAGATTGGGCTCGTAGATGGGGATAACCCCACTCTTGAGAGCTTCTATTTTTTGAGTATTCTTATCAACGCAATAGACGGTGATTCCCATCTCTGCAAAGCAGGCTCCACTAACCAAGCCCACATATCCTGTTCCTACAATGGCTATACTCATATTGTAAATATTCTTTTTAGAGCAAGTGTTCTATACTCCTCCCCTATTTCCTGTTTTATTTCTCCATACTACTCATTGAGATGGATTGAGGATTCTCAGAAAGTCATGGGAGTTGCACTGTGATTTCGTATCTAGTTCGCAGATATGTTCGTTAGAATTATAGAAAGACTTTTGAAGATAATATCATCTTAGAAAGAGAGACGGCGAGAGGGTGTGGAATAAATTGGAGAATCCAAATGAGAGGGTACAACAAAATAATAATAGTTCTGAAGGGTTGAGGAAAGTAAAGTTGTACATGACAATATGCTTTGCGAAATTGTAATTTTTCAATGAGGAAGTTCTGAACATTGGAGTGTCCATCAAAAGAGCGAGATCCTGCATTTATATATTTATATCCTTTTTCTTTCAAGTAATACCGCGTAAATTCATGGTTGAATCCATAGGTGGGATTACTTTTGGTAAACTTGTGACTTAAGCGTTTACGGCTCATAACCACCATATCTCCTTTGATATATATGTCTTCCCACATCGCCATTTCACCAGATTCCCGATCGTATCCTCCCCAAAAATCATGCCCTTCCTCACCAGATTTTTTTATGTACTCAACATACTCGGCATGGGTCAATGTGGATTTTACTTTTTTCTTAAACCTAGCATTTCCATCCAAGTATACTTGATATCCCTTTAATAGCATTTCTTCTTGGTCTATGCGTTTGTATTCATATACAGAGAGAGATTTTCGGATTTGTTTACGTGTGCTTTTGGATGAGTACTCTTCAATATCGTAGTAACGATCTCTGATGATATACCAGTTGTTTGTGGGTTGAGAGCAATCGAATTTATAGACATTTTTGACGAAAAGAGCTTTCTTCCCTTTTCTCACTTGATTAAGTTGTTTTTTCGATAGCTTTACCCCGGAGTAGAGATCGTCATAAAATTCAGCACATCGTTTATACAGACGGAATTTATTATTCATTTGCAATCTAATTTTTCTGTTGTGATCTGTGTAAGGCTCTTATCCAAAAGATTAGCGATGTAATGGCAAGAGATAGGGATGACAATGTATAGCTCCATGCACTCGACTCTATCGTATTTGAAAAGGATAGGAGCAATACATATAAGGCGAACCATAGCAATAAGCTAAAGAGATTATATGGAACGGAGGAAATTGCATCCAGAGGGTTTCTAAGAAGTAGATAAATAGACCTTGGGATGAGGGAGAGGGAGACTATTATTGTGAGAGAGCTCGCTGGAATGAAGTCTTTTGAAAATAGCATTTGCAACCAAAACTCTGCACCAACGCTTATTATCAAGAATCCGGCCGAAGCTATGGATAGGAAAGCAATCATTGACCAGCGAATGAGGCGACGAATTTTTTTTAGTTCTTTTTTTTCGGCCATCTCACTCACTCGTTGTAAAAATATTTGTCCGGAAAAAGCAAAAAGAGGAGTAATCATCAACTGAAGTGTGATTGCTGTAGAGAATAGTCCTGTAGCCGTCTTCCCAAATTTTGATAGAACGATAAGTAAGGGGACGAAGCTTGTTAGCTGGAATATTAGGTCTGAAAGCATCCTTGGGGTCCCGTAATATAGAAGTTGTTTACCAGAGGCTTGTACGGAAGAGTCTCCTCTTAAAACAATGCTTTTTTGAAGATCTTTCCAGAAGTCTTTTGCAGAAAAGAGTGTGCAATTGAGTAGAATCAATATAGACCAAGAGAGGAATAAAGGAGCAATGTCTCTAAAGAATAATGCCCCGATGAAGAGAGAGAGTTGAGTGCAGATCTGCACCGTGTTCGATCTTTTGTACAAGCCTTTCCCCCTAAAGTAGGCGACAATAAGGTTGTTTAGTGCAGAGCTTGTGGAGTAGAAGAGTGTGATCATTAGGATGTAATTATCTCCTAATCCTCCCAATATCCACTCTCTCATAGTGGAAGGAAATAAGAAACTTATAAGGAATAGTCCCGCTGATAAGATCGAGAAAAGCAATAACGAGGATGGAAAGAGGGTAGGGTATCTTTTGTCGTTAGATACCCTATATCTAGAGAGGTATCTCGGGAGGGCTATTGTCATTCCCCATGCCAATATAGCGACTAATACGGTGCTGCTTTTCTTGGCAATACTGTATAGGGCGAATCCCTCCACTCCTAAATGAGAGCTCACCAGCTTATTGACAAATAGTACAATAAGCATGATAAGAACTTGGGATGAGAATGTCCAAATCAGATCTTTGGAGAGATCTGAATATTTGATACTCATCTTTTTTAGCATCCTGATTGATATTTTAGATAGGTTGTTTTACTTCCTAAATTAGCACTATAGCCCATGAAAAGCCAGAATTCAGGTCTAAGCCATAGAGACGAGCTTAGGAGAAGTCTTCCTAAGGGGAGTAGGAGTAGAACAAGGAAAATGAAAGACTGTTCTTTGTCTTTCTTTTTCCATACGAAAAGAATCCTATTGACTAGGTAATAGATGAAGAAGAGAAACACGAAAAGTCCAAAGTTTACCAAAAGATCCAGAAAGATATTGTGGTAGTACTCAAATTCGGTATCTGTAAAACAGCTGTCGAGAGGAGAGCCCATAATGGGGGATGTCTTGAATCTTTCCCAGGCTGTTATGTAGATCGTTGTTCTTCCTGAGGAGGTTTCGGCAAGAGACTCGCTTTCGACGAAGGAGGTATACTTGTTTATCGCATAGGAGTTTATACCTAGAGAAGTCAGGGTCTCAGGGAGAGAGAGCATTATTTGGTTGAGGGTGAGAGACGCTAGTCCGATCCCTATGATTATAAGTGCTTTTTGGAGATTCTTTTGTTTAGAGAGCAATAGGAAGTAGAGAAACATCAAGAAGACGGCGGTTAAAGTAGCTCCTCTTGCACCAAAGATCAAGCATTCTGCTAATGTTCCTAAGAAAAGGAGTATGGAAAATTTCTTTCTTTTGCCATTGATAATGTGCCAAAAGGAAAATAAAATAGAAGGCAATATGGCGTAGCCGAATCTCATGTAATTTATTTGCCCATCTCCTACTCCATACTTCGAAGATAAGGGGATCCAGCAGATTAAGAGAAAGTTAATCCAGGAGATTTTTAATCCAAGATTCAAAAAGACGCTCCTAGAAAAGGGTATTGTTCCAATCAAAATTCCCGACACACCGATAGTTAAAAAAGAGGCTAAAAATCTAAGAGAAAAATTAGTCCCATCAGAGATGTCTTCAAAGGGGAGTTTAAGGAGGAGGAGGGTCAGGGGAACAAGGAAAAGGATGATCGTCTTCATGCTAATTGCGAACCTCATTGATACAAGAGCGTAGCCAGCAATTAGTACTGTACATGCAATCAACGCAATATCGAAGCTTATAAAGAAAGAGAGAGGAAGAAGCAGCCCTTGTTGGAAAATATATAACAAGACTATCAATGCATTGCTTTTTTGTGTAGCTAGCATTTCGATGTCGTGCTGCATAGGCTTTTTGAATACTTCCATTCTTCCTGTTTTGTCTAGAGTTTTTTTTGGAGGGGCTATTCTGTTTTTTTGTTGAATTTTACAAGGTCAAAAATGATACAGTTCTTTTTTTTCGAGTATTCAGAGAAAAGTTCTGCAAGGGAGTGGTGTGCAACTGCGAAGATAATAATGTTAAAATCTCCTGTTGGAAGTTTTGTATCAATGCTTATTCCATATTCTCGTTGGACTTCTTTGGGGGCTACATGTGGATCATAAATAGAAATATTAGAAGTATAGGTAGAGAGTGTGTTGTATATATCCACGACCTTAGTATTGCGGATATCTGCACAATTGGGCTTGAAGGCAAATCCTAAGATCAAAATCTTGGCATCTTTTACAGGAAGTCCTGCTAAGATCATTTGCCGGATTAGCTCTGTTGCGTAGTACACGCCCATGGAGTTGTTTACGGTGCGTGCCTCCATCAGGAGGCGGGGTTGGTAGCCGTATCGCAACGATTTCTCTATGAGGTAGTAGCTATCTACCCCAATGCAGTGCCCCCCTACCAGCCCGGGATGAAAGGGCAAAAAGTTCCATTTGGTAGATGCCGCTTCTAGTACTTGGTTGGTATCAATGCCCATCGTGTCGAACATTTTTGCAACTTCGTTCATGAAGGCTATGTTGACATCCCGTTGTGCATTCTCCACAATCTTAGAGGCCTCTGCCACTCGGATGCTGGGTGCTTTATAGGTGCCATTTACTAGCACACTACGATAGAGAGCATCAATATACTCCGCAATTTCGGGGGTGGAACCGGAGGTCACTTTTTTTATCTTTTCTACGGTATGCTCTCGATCCCCGGGGTTGATGCGCTCGGGAGAATAGCCTGCGTAGAAATCTTTATTAAACTGAAACCCCGATACCTTCTCAATGACGGGGATACAATCTTCTTCGGTAGCTCCTGGGTAGACGGTGGACTCGTATACCACAACGTCTCCAACAGTAATGACTTTGCCAATGGTGGAGCTAGCTTCGATGAGGGGAGTGAGATCGGGGTGATTATCCTTGTCTACGGGAGTAGGAACTGTTACGATATAGAAGTTACAATCCCTAATATCCTCTACCTTATCTGTATACTGTAGTTGCCGAGGCTTGGCATCCTTAGCAGGTCGTGCCTCTGCAACAGCCTCTGTCATATCAATACCTTTTTGTAGAGCTTCTACTCGAGCTGTATCGCGGTCAAAGCCTATCGTCGGATATTTTGAGGCAAATAAACGAGCGAGAGGAAGTCCCACATATCCTAATCCTATAATGGCAATTTTTGCTTCGCTAATCTCCATTGATAGTTAATCTTTAAGCCGAGGTTCTAAATCTTCCCTCTTCGAAGGAATTGAAAGAGTCCTACCTTATTGGTGTCAATATCTATTTTAATTTCTTAGATCCTATTCGTCTGCAAAGTTACTTTTTTTTTTGGCAAAAGGAGCTAGTTCCCTCTGTGTCTCTGATTTCGTGGGAAGGTTGTTCTGTCAAAAGGGGAGTCTCCAAAATGGATGGGGTGTTCTTGTCGATGGGTTTTAGCTGGTGGGGAGGGCGGGGATTTTACTAGGCTGGTTTTGTTTCCCTTTTCAGCCAAAAACCAACTCTGAAATCAGTCTAAAAGTTTTTATTTCTAGGCCTGTTTCAGGAATTTTCTTGGGCAGATAATTTTCTCGTTTTCAGGGGCGTTTTTTCTAGAGTAGAGCAAATGGCATGCGAAGCGCCCTTGAGAGGAGGATGGACTAGGGGCGATAAAGGAAATGGACAGAGGGCGGTAAAGTGAGAGGCAGCGGCGGAATGAATCCGCAAACGAAGGGGAAGCCCTCAGCAGGATTCGGAAGAAATAAAAAATCCGTCACTTCTTTATGAAGTAACGGACTCTCCGTGAGAAGGAAACTCTCCTTCCTTGGAGCGGAAAACGAGACTCGAACTCGCGACCCTAACCTTGGCAAGGTTATGCTCTACCAACTGAGCTATTTCCGCCTATCGTTTTAGCGACTACAAAGGTAATACAATATTTCTATTGTGCAATACTTCTTGGGTAAAACTTCAATGAAAAAGCAGATTCTTCTCAGAATGAGGTAGGCTTTATAGTCGTAATGTCCCCTTCGTTTCCCCTTTTCTTTTGGGGTAGTGTGGATGCATTTTTCCTGTACGAAGAGTGGGGGAATCATTGCTCATGCATTACCCTGCAGCCGCAAACTATTTACTACCTTTGTGCTGTATGTCCACAGCAGTAAGACAATATAGGATCCTTTGGGTCGATGATGAGATTGACCTTCTCAAACCCCACATTCTTTTCCTTGAGAAAAAGGGGTATAGTGTAGCGGCCGCGCTCAGTGGTAGCGATGCCTTAGAGATGTTGGCTCAGGAGCCTTACGACCTCGTTTTCTTAGATGAAAATATGCCGGGTCTTTCGGGGCTCGAGACGCTCGATGCGTTGCGTTCGCAGTATCCTTCGCTTCCTGTGGTAATGGTTACGAAGAGCGAAGAGGAGCAACTGATGAACCAGGCGATTGCCGGTAATACGGTCGACTTTTTGATTAAACCGGTGAATCCGAATCAGCTTCTACTTACGCTCAAAAAAACGCTTCAGCGCAATGATATCATAGGAGAGGCTACGGTGGCTGACTATCAAAGGGCGTTCCGCGAAACCTCTATGCAGCTCATGCAGCGTATGGAGCTTGAGGATTGGAAGACGCTCTATCGCCAGCTTGCCGAGCGCAGTCTGCTTGTGGAGGAGCACCCCGAGCTTGCCGAGATGCACGCTTTGCAGTGCCGTGAGGCCCAGCTCCAGTTCGGTCGCTTCGTACGCGACCACTATAAGGGGTGGATAACGCCCTCTGCTGGCTCTCCTCTGATGAGTTATAATCTCTTTTCTAAGCGCGTCTTCCCCCTTCTTGATGCCGGAGAAAAGCTCTTTTTTGTACTCATCGATAACTTCCGTTACGACCAGTGGTTGGCAGTGAAAGATCTGCTGAGCGATCTTTTCTATTTCGAAGAAGATCTCTACGTTTCTATCCTCCCCACCGCCACGCAATACGCTCGCAATGCCATCTTCTCGGGCTTGATGCCGGCTGATATCGCCCGCCTTTTCCCCGATTTGTGGGTGGATGAAGAGAGTGAAGAGGGGAAAAACGTAAATGAAGCTCCCCTGATTAGAAGTCTGATTGAGCGTTATCGTAAGCCCTATACCTTCTCATATAATAAGGTACATGAGACCAAGTATGGAGAGAAACTGCTTTCTTCGATGGATAATCTCACACGCCACCCCCTAAACGTCGTGGTGCTAAACTTTGTAGACATGCTCTCCCATGCTCGTACCGAGAGCAAGATGATCCGAGAGCTAGCAGGCAACGAAGCCGCCTATCGCTCCCTGACGCGTAGTTGGTTCCGTCACTCTACTACCTATCGACTTTTCCAAAAGATGAAAGAGATGGGGTACAAGGTTTTGCTTACGACCGACCATGGTACCATACGCGTGCAGAACCCTGTAAAGGTAGTAGGAGACCGCAATACGAGTACCAATCTCCGCTACAAGTTGGGGCGGCATCTCACCTACAATCCCAAGGAGGTTTTTGCCATGACTCGCCCCCGAGACTACGGTCTGCCCGAGGGGTCGATTACCGACAACTTTATTTTTTGCTACGAAGATAAGTTCTTCGCCTACCCCAATAACTACAATTACTACGTGAATTACTATCGCGATACCTTCCAGCACGGGGGGATCTCGATGGAAGAAATGCTTATCCCTTTTATCTCTCTACAGCCTAAATGATTACCCTTACAATATCGTCACTAGAGGACTTGCGTTCCACGGCTCGTACTCTGCTTGATCTTACCGAGGGGAGGCGAGTTTTTGCGTTTTATGCTCCGATGGGTACGGGTAAAACCACCTTTATCACTGCTCTTTGTGAGGAGCTAGGAGTAGAGGATGTGATGAATAGCCCTACGTTTGCCATCGTCAACGAATATGCCATCCCTTCTACAGATGAGGTGGCTTTTCATATGGATTGTTACCGCTTGGAGACCCTCGAAGATGCGCTTAATGTGGGCTTCTCGGACTATCTGACAAGTGGAGCCTACTGCTTTGTAGAGTGGCCCGAGATAATAGAAGGTCTATTGCCCGAGGATACCGTGCGTCTAGAGATGTACGAGCGTACCGATGGTGCACGAGTTGTCTCTTGTGAATTATAATCTCTAAAACCCCTTATAGCATGGACGCTATTGATATAGAACGATTGAACGCAGCCCCTCACCTTCGCCACGGGTCCATAGAGGTGATTTGTGGTTCTATGTTTAGTGGAAAAACGGAGGAGCTGATGCGTCGTTTGCGTCGTGCGGCTATTGCTAAGATGAAAGTAGAGGTCTACAAACCTGCTACTGATGTACGTTACGACCAAGAGAAGGTGGTGTCTCATGATGCCAATGCGGTGGAGTCTACCCCGCTGGAGAATGCACAAATGATCCTTCTCTACGCCTCGGATGCTGATGTGGTGGGCATAGACGAAGCTCAGTTTTTCGACGAAGCATTGGTATATGTGGTGAGTGAACTTGCCGATAGCGGCAAACGTGTGATTATTGCAGGGCTGGATATGGACTTCCGTCGCAATCCGTTTGGCCCCATGCCGCAGCTAATGGCTCTTGCCGACTCGGTGACCAAAGTACATGCCGTCTGCATGGATTGCGGTCTGCCTGCCAATTATTCCTACCGCTTGTCTAGCGACGATAGAACCGTGCTCTTGGGTGAGTTGGACGAGTACCGCCCCCTATGCCGTGAGTGCTATCACCGGAGGCATCACAAGAGATAGCACTCCTTTTTCTCAATTGATAGAGCAATATAGATACAATGAACGATAGAAGAATCAGTAAAATAGCTCGCCTTGTGCAGAAGGCTCTCGGCGAGATTTTCCAGAGACAGACACAGACAATGCCCGGGGTGATAGTTAGTGTGACACGCGTAGCCCCTAGCCCCGATCTCTCTTTTTGCAAGGTTTACCTGAGTATATTCCCCTCGGAGCGTGCGGAGGAGATCATCACAGCAACCCAACGCAATGCGGCGCAAGTGCGTTATGCGCTGGGTGTTGAGCTCAAGTCACAGCTTCGTGTAATACCCGAACTTGTCTTTATCGTAGACGATACGCTCGACTACTTAGATAATATAGATCGCCTTTTGGCGAAGTAGCCTCGTCCCCCTCTCTAGCATGTCTCCCAGGTCGCTTGCTTTCTCTATTGCCAGGCGTTACTTTGCACAACGGAAGCGGTTTCATGCCGTGCAGGTAGTCTCCGCTATTAGTTCGGTAGCGGTGGGAGTCGTTGTAATGGCGGTGGTGGCTATCCTCTCGATTTACAACGGATACGAAGAGGTGCTGCTTACGTCGGTAAGTCATCTCGATGCCCCCCTCAAGGTAGAGCGGGCTGATAAATCTCCCTTTGATGCCCAAGAAAGTAGAATTGCCAGGCTCAGGAATCTGCCGGAGATAGCTGCTTCTTCGCTCCTTATTGAGGGAGAAGGTATCGTTCGTAGCTCTTCTGTTTATGCTGCGGCGCACCTCTTGGGGCTGGAGCCTGCCTATTCGCGCTCATTGGCATTGGATAGTCTGATGCTGGAGGGGAGCCTATCTGCTCTCCCCTGTGAGTACACGCTCGGAGGCGATCTCTACCAAACCCTTTTCTCTTTTGGGCAGACCTCTGGCTTTATGCGCACAGTTTCTCTATACGTACCCAAGCGTAGAGGCTATATCAATCCCTTACTCCCCCAGACGGCTTTCCGCACGACGCAGGGCAAAGCCCCCTCTGTGCTTTCTGCCAAGGAGGAGAAATACGATCGTACGCTCTTCTTATCCGTAGAAGAGCTAGCCTCTCTGCTCGATCTCCCCAAGGGCTATGTACATGCTCTCGCCCTCTTCCCTGCGGAGGGAGTTTCTCCTAAAACCCTCAAAGAATCCCTGCAAAAAGAGTTGGGGGCTGAGTGGCGCGTTCTAGATAGGCGAGACCAACAACCCCATCTTTTGAAGCTCGTTGCCATAGAGAAGTGGATGACTTTCTTCATCCTCTTTTTCGTCCTTCTTCTTGCCGCCTTCAATGTGATTTGCTCCTCTTCGATGCTGATTATCGAGAAGCGTCACGATGTGGAGATTTATGCCGCCTTGGGAGCTCGCCCTCAGTTGATACGCTCCATTTTCCTTTGGCAGGGCCTATTGGTTACCCTGGTAGGGGCTTTGGGCGGATTTTTGCTAGGGATGCTGCTTGTGTGGTTGCAGGCGCAATTTGGTTGGCTTACCTTTGGCGAGGGGGTGTATCGCCAGCCCTATCCCGTGGCTGTTCGGTGGCTTGACCTGTTGGCTCTTGCCGCGACTATTACTTTGGTGGGATACCTTTCGGCTTTCTATCCCGTGCGCCGTCTGTTGCGTAGCCCTCAGCCTCATTGATTCATTCTCGTATCTCTTTACCTCTATGTCCAAAACAATTTCTTTGTCGCAAATGCGTGAGCAGAATCCCGCTGAGTACCTCATTTATATGTGGTATTTGGAGTCTTTGGTGCGGGCTATGCCTCGGCAAGAAGATTTTGATAGCTTTCTCTTGAGGTCGCCGGAGCAGTTGCCCGTAATTGGCTCCCTCCGAGAAGTTTTACCTCCTCTGCGCAAAGAGATGCTCGTGGAGGATATTATGGAGCAACCCAATAGGCACACGGCTACGCTTACCGCCCTACTTCAGGAGTTGGAGCAGCTACATAAGCAGTTGCTAGCTGATGCAGGAGAGGAGATTTACGAAGAGCTATACACAGCGGTATTGACCGCTGTTGTGGAAATCCGCAGGCGTAGTGGCGGCGTTGCCCTAGGGGAAGTGGAGGCCGCTATTGTGGCTTTGTATGGATACACTTTCCTCAAGCAAACCCACCAAGAGACCACAAAGGCTACTCGGGAGATCATGATGCGTATCTCCGTTTGGCTCAAAGTGTTGGGAGAAAAATACACCTTACAGAAGTCCGAAAAAGCCCCTCTCGATGGGGACGTAGCACCTCAATCTTGAAATGCGAGAGGCAGAACCCAAACTAGAGAAAGGGATCATACTCCTAACCGGAGCGCAGGGGCAGCTTGGTTTGACCCTTCTTTTGAGAAGTCTACAGACCGAAATCTCGCACGATATATACCCTCTCTCGCGAGAGCAATTCGACCTCGCACACCCCGAGACACTCCCCCCTGTATTGGAGCGTTTGGCGCTCCGCTTTGAGCATTACAGGGAGATTATTCTTCTCAATGCCGCGGCGTACACACAGGTCGATTTGGCAGAAACACACCCCAAAGAAGCTGAGGTGATCAATACCATCGCCGTGGATACCATGGCGCGTACTTGCGCTCGATTACAGATCCGTTTTATCCAGATTAGTACCGATTACGTATTCGATGGGGCGTACGATCTGCCCTATCCCGTGGACTATCCTCCTCATCCCATCTCGGTTTACGGGACTACCAAATGGCACGCCGAGGAGGCTGTCGCTCGAGCTTTGCCCTTGGGCGAATATGCTATCGTGCGTACTTCGTGGCTCTATAGTCCCTACCGTCAGAATTTCTATCGCACCATGTGGCGCCTAGCGCATGAGCGGAGCGAATTGCGGGTTGTAGCCGATCAGATAGGGACTCCGAGTAGTACGGAGTCTGTGGCAGAGCAATTGTTTCTTCTTTGCTCACGTAGAGAGGCATTGCCTCCCGTCTTGCACTTTGTCAATAGAGGTGAGACCTCTTGGTATGGCTTTGCCCAAGCGATTGTGGAAAAAGCGGGTCGCTCCCACTTTTGTAAGGTTGTCCCCATTACGACAGAGGAGTATCCAACGGCAGCCCATCGCCCTCGCAATTCGCGTCTTGAGGTGAGTTGTCTCGACCCGAATACTCCTCTTTGTAGTTGGCAAGAGGCTCTCCGTCTTTGTCCTCCGCCCTCAGATTCCCCCTCTATCCCTAGTCTTAAAGAAAAGAAGTGAAGGCGCTCTCTCTAGCTCGTACCATGCGGCGACGTATCGTACTTCTCGCCCTCCCCAATATCCTTTCCAATATCACAGTGCCCCTCTTGTCGCTGGTGGATGTGGGGTTGGCAGGGCATACTCCGGAGGGAAAAACAGCCATCGGGGCGGTGGCGGTGGCATCCGGCGTGGTGAGCACGTTGTACTGGTTGTTCGGCTTTTTGAGGATGGGAACCACCGGTTTTGTGGCTCAATGTTTTGGAGCTAGGGATCTAAAGCAAATCAATCAGCACCTAGCGCAGGGGCTTTCGCTCGCCCTCCTCTCGGGGTTTTTGCTCTTCTTGGCAACGCCCTTGGTCTCTCTTTTTGTTCGCTTGATGGCTCAAGATCAACTTGCCATTGCGGCATCGGCTCGGCTATATGTCTCAATCGCGCTCTGCGGAGCACCTGCCGCCATGCTGCTCTATGTGCTTAACGGCTGGTTTATTGGGATGCAAAATACCCGTATCCCCATGATTGGAGCGATCTCTATTAACCTGATAAATATCGTCCTCAGTGCTCTTTTTGTACAGATCCCGGGCTGGGGCGTTGAGGGGCTGGCGTTGGGTACCATTATCGCACAGTATGTAGGCGTGCTACTCTTAGGTCTCTTGGCGGTGTGGCGTTATGGTCGAGTGCTGCGGCATTTCTGCTGGCGCGACTTATTCCGCCTAAGGAGAAGAAAAGGTTATTTCTCCACACAGCGCGATCTCTTTATACGCTCGGCACTCCTTAGTGCTGTAACCCTTTTCTTTACCTACGCCTCTACGAGTTATGGAGAAGAGGCGGTAGCGGCTAATACCCTTTTGCTGCAATTTTTCCATCTTTTCTCCTATTTCATGGATGGATTTGCCTATGCCGGCGAGGCGCTTACAGGGCGTTATGTGGGTATGCAGCGGAGCGATTTGGTGCAAATGCTTGTGCGGCAGCTCTTTTTCTTCGGGTGGCCGTTGGCTCTTCTGACCAGTCTTCTCTACCTTTTGGTGCCCTCTCCTCTCCTACATCTCCTTAGTGATAGCCCCGAGGTGGTAGCCGTTGCATTGCATTGGGTGCCCTACATCGCTTTTGTTCCCCTACTGGGGTTTGCTGCCTTTTTGTGGGACGGCGTATTTGTAGGAGCTACCTATGCACGAGGGTTGCGTACCAGTATGCTGGTGGCTTCCGCTCTTTTCTTTGGGTTTTACTACCTCATGCGAGCCTCTTGGGGCGTTGCCGCTTTGTGGATTTCCTTCGACCTCTATTTGGCCGCTCGCGGATTGGTTCAATGGCGGTTGTGGCGGAGGTATTCTCCTAAACTCGCAAGCCGCTAACGCTCCGGAGGTGAGGTCTCGTCCCTTTCCTTAGAAAGAAACGAACATTCCGAACTTGACTGTCCAGTCAGGAGCCCCGGGGATGCTGCTTTTTGTAAAGCGGCGGAAGTATTGTAAGGAGAAGATATTGAGAATGTTTTCGATCCCTGCACTTCCCTCAAGATAGAGGTGATTGTTCATAGGAGAGACTATCTCGGGATAGACTAACTCCCCTACGCGTCGGTCTTTACGGCTGTGAGAAACATCGCCCCAATAGCCTCGAATGGAGAATACCTCACGCCAGCCCGTGAGTCTAAGCAGGGGAAGACGATTGAAGATTAGCCCTTTCATGTGGTAGTTGAGGGCGAAGTGGAGGTACTTGTCGGAGACGTATTCGAGAGGTCGCATCAGCTCAAAAGTAGTCTGTCTTGCCACAAAACTATTGTTGATGGAGGGAGTGAAGAAGTTCACTTCGTCTAGCTTACCAAGAGCAAGCCCCCCCTGTATATAGGAATCGATAAAGCCGAATAGGGATAGGTAGAGGCGAGCGCTAACTCCGGCTGTGAGCTGAGCACTCGTGTGTTCGTTGCCGGGGAGTCCCTTGGGTTGGAGCGATAGCCCAAAGTTGAGTACAGGGTAGCGACGACTCTCTTTCTCCATACTTACGGGGCGACGCCCATTGCGAGGCATTCTCCCCGGGACGAATGTAAGACCGGCATAGAGGCTCGTTGTGGAGAAAGAGGGGGCAGCGATGAGAGAACCATCCTCTGCAACGCGATAGTAACGTAGGTCGCCTGCAGGGGTTTTGTGGTTGTAGCTGACGGAGAAGTCGGTGTGGAGAGCTTGGCTCCAGTCTGCTTTGAATCCGGCACTAAGGTTGGTACCATAGAAGCGATTGCGCAGTTTCATCGTGCCGACGAGGGTACTTAATCCATCTTTGTACATGGCATCTTCTGTGTAACCGGGGACAAAGAGATCGTGATGAGCCGAGAGGTAAAAATTACGCTGGGGGTATTCCTCTTCGTGTCCCTCTTTGGCAATAGGCGAATAGGTAATCTTGCCATAGTATTTCCAACGCTTATCGCCCAATCCGTATGCCACATAGCCCTGACCAAAGAGGTGCTGACTTAGTTTGGCATTGGTTACTCCCCCGAGGCGGAATCGCGCTCCCTCTACAACGTTCCAAGCAAAAAGAGTCTCGACGGGCCCTACTTCGGCTAGATATTCCTCTCGCTTGAGCTTGCTTAGTGGTAGTCCAACGAATCCTCGTCCCACTACTTGCGCTGCTTTGGCTAGGAAGATATAGGATGGACGCCGGTGCAGATAGTCGAGGATGGCAATAGTGCCTTCACCCAATTTGGGTAGAGGTTCGGGGCGTTCTACAATACCAAAGTTGCTAAGAGTTGGCTTGTCTATCTGGCTACGCATGGGGGCACTCAAGGCAAGCCGAGGGTCTAGAGCTAGAGAGTCTTTCGCTTCTTCTCCTACTCGGTATTGCTTGTAAATGTAGGCGAGATCCACTTCACAGCTATAGGGAATTAACTCGGTAGGCGTGAGAAAGGTATGTATCTCTTGTTTACGAGGGAGCCAAACGGTATCTCCATCGAGCAGAGTTGGCGCATAGTGAAAGTCGGCAGACCAATGGGGCACCCAGTCCAAATTGGCTTGCTTAGGTACTTTGAGATGGGCCTTGGCAAGAGAGTAGGAGACCGTATCTATCCAGACTGTACCCGATAGCCCGATGCTGTATTTGGAGAAGGGGACAAGCCCGATTTCGTAGGCGGGGCGCCCCTCTACGGCTACCGTATCGAGTAGATAGTATTTATAGAAAGAGGTGGAGAAGAGCTTGCTCATCGGCCCCGGGAACTGATTGCGCAGGATCTCCAAATCATTGGCATAGAGGTCGATTTCGGGGAAAAGCTCTTCCAAGTTTGTAGCCGTTCCGGAGGATTCGAGAGCCTCTTCCATACCGGAGAAGCGTCGTCCGATGATCAGTTCTTCTCGTTCCTTTCCCCCCAGAGACGAGCGTACCGATTCGCGCTCTCGGAGGGAGAATGGGCGTACCATCATGCCCTCTAGGGCGGAGCTATCACTCCACATACGCCACTTCTTCTCGGGAATGCCAAAGTACCAGCCTCCGGCACTATCGGCAGGAGTTGCCAAGCCCATCATCTGGCGGCGGTAGAGCCGATAGCTGAAGTCCGAGTACCGTGAGATACGATTCTTTTCTTTGTTAGCGATGGCTTTGTCTATAATTGCGACGGCCGGATTTCCTTTTTTGGTGTACTTCTTCTTGGGCGTTACTACCACGGTGGCAAGTTCTTGGCTATTGAGTGTAGCGTGCCAGTAGTAACCGGTCTCTACATGGGTCTTGGCAATGGTTGTATTCTGGGTATTGTACCCCACCATACTTGCCGATAACATAAGGTTGCGACGAGAGGCAATATCTCGCGGGAGGGTGAGGGTGAACTTGCCATCGAGGTCTGCACGGGTGCCTATAGAGCGATGCTTGGTAACGTAAATCGCGGCACCAACGAGGGGCTCGCCGGTAATGGAGTCTGTCACTACCCCCTTAAGGGTAATTTGAGCCGTGAGGGGAATGAAGGAGATAATAAGTAAGAATAGCAGTGCAATACAGCCTAGGAGTCTTGCGCTTTTTCGAGAGTGGATCGGTTTCATTGTAAGTGTATATTGTTGGTGTGTGTGTGATGAATGGGGAAGGGGAGTGTTACAACTCGCGGCGGAGGCGCGCTATGGGGATGCCCAATTGTTCGCGATACTTTGCTACTGTTCTGCGTGCTATGGGTATTCCCTCTTGGCTTAGAAGAGCTCCCAATTCCGTGTCGGAGAGAGGGGTTCGTTTGTCCTCTTTTTCGATCAATTGCCGCAGGAGATCCTTGGTACTTCGGGACGAAACGGCTTCTCCACCGCTGCCCGTTGTACCTTCGCTGAAGAAGAATTTGAGAGGGTAAATGCCGTAGTCGCTTTGTATGTATTTGCGTTGGGTGATGCGGCTGATCGAGCTGATGTCGAGGGCTACAGTCTCCGCAATTTGCCTTAGAACGAGGGGGCGAAGTTGCTGTATATCCCCTGTGCGGAAGAAATCCTCTTGGGCTTGTACGATGGCACCTACAACGTGTAGGAGGGTCTTGCGTCTACGCTTTAGAGCGTCGATAAACTGCCGGGCTTCTGCAATGCGTGAGGAGGCAAAGGCACGAGAGGTTTTCTCGGCTTCGCTCCTAATCGGAGCCTTTGTAATGGCAAGATATGCCGGTGATATGCCTAGTTGAGGGAGGTTGGGAGCATCGTTGATCCATAGTTGTAGCTCTCCATTATGGAGGTGTACCGTAAAGTCGGGAACAATGCGAGCCACGGCTGCCTCTAGGTTTGAGCCATATCCACTTGCGGGGCGAGGGTTGAGTTGTCGGATGATACGTTGAGCCTCGGAAAACTGGGTAGGAGATATGGAGAGAACACGTATAATTCGGTCGTATCGGTGGGCAGCAAGATCTTCGAAATAGCCCTCTATGATAGAGAGAGCTAGGCTGTGAATTTCGTCTTTCGAGAGCCGCCGGAGTTGCAATAGCAAGGATTCGCGCAAATCACGTGCCGCAATGCCGGGAGGGTCGAGCTGCTGTATCCTATGGATCATTTGCTCTATTTCAGCATCAGAAGCATCGAGATTTTCGTTAAACAGGAGAGCATCGCTGATCTCGTGAAGAGAGGCTGAGAGATAGCCATCGTCACTCAGGTTGCCAATGATGTACTCGGCAATCATCCTCTCCCGATCGGAGAGCGTAAGTGAGATTAATTGCTCGTGGAGCTCGTCCGAAAGAGAGGGCGCTTCGTTGGGTTGCACATAAGAAGGGCCATCATCGTCACCGGCGGAGGGGCGAGGGAGCTCGCGCAGAGCATCTTCGCGTTCATCGTCTGCCGTGTAATCCTCCGGGGAGAAATCGTCTTGTATCTCCTCTTGCTCGTTTTCGGGGGTGCTTAGTGGCTCTTCGTCTAGGAAGTTGTCTTCGGGAGTTGTCTCCTCACTCTCCTCTACCACTTCTAGGGCGGGGTTGGTGGCAAGCTCCTCACGAATGCGATCTGCAAGCTCTTCTCCGGAAACCTCTAGGAGCTTGATTTGCTGTATCTGCTGTACATCAATCGCTAGCTTTTGCCGCTGCTCTTGCTGTTGTTTTAGCATAGTTCTACTAGGGACTCAAAGTGCATACCACGGGAGGCCTTCACGAGAATGAAGGCGTGCTCGATGGGAGCAAGACGGAGTTGCTCTGCCAAAATCTCTGTAGAGGGGAAGTAGTGGAGGTGGGGGGCTTTAGCTTCGCTCTCGAGAGCGGCGAACTCTTTTCCTACGAGGTAGCAGGTAATGCCCGTAGTCTCTCGGGCTAAGCGTTGTACGAGGGCTAGATGCTCTTCTCGAGAGGCACTACCGAGCTCAAACATATCCCCTAGTATGAGGTATTTGGCTCGTGTGCCGGAGGTGGAGAGAAAGTTTTCTATCGCGGTATGCATACTCGAGGGATTGGCATTGTAGGCATCCACTACGAGATTATTGTGATGGGGAGTATTGGCAATATATTGCGAGCGACTATTTGATGGAGTGTAGTGCTCCAATGCTATTACGATATCGGGAGGGGCAACTCCCAACCTAAGCCCAACAGCTACGGCGGCGAGGGCATTGGGGAGATTGTATTTACCTACGAGTTGTGTATGTACTCGGTAGGTCTCTCCCTGCCAGTAGAAAGCAAAGGCGAGGAAATAGCCCAAGGGATGATCGAGTAGTGAGGCACGGAAAAAGGCTTGTTGCCCTGTGCCGTAGGTCGTTCGTACAAGATGGGCGGAATGCTGCATCAGTAGGGGATCATCGGCATTGACCCAGGCCTCCCCATTATGTTGCCCTAGCCAATCGTAGAGCTCACACTTGGCTTTTGTCACCCCTTCGAAGGATCCGAATCCCTCTAGATGCGCTCTACCTATGTTAGTAATAAGCCCAAAGTCCGGCTCCGCAATGGCAGTTAGCTCCGCAATGTCTCCTATATGAGAGGCTCCCATCTCCACAACGCCGTATTGCATCTCCGGTGTGAAAGAGAGCAGGGTAAGGGGTACTCCTATTTGGTTATTTAGGTTACCCACTGTAGCTCCAATGGTATAGGTACTCCTCAGTACCGCCGAGATGAGTTCTTTGGTGGTCGTCTTGCCATTGGTCCCCGTGATGCCAATGATGGGCAAGCCGAGCCGGCGGCGATGCATGCGAGCTAGCTCCGTGAGCGCAACAAAACTATCCTCCACGTAAAGACAACGAGCCTCTTTTTGTGCCAATTCTGCTCGATCTACAACAGCGTAGGCACACCCTTTTGCAAGGGCATCAAGGGCAAAGTCGTTACCATCAAACCGCTCTCCTTTGAGGGCTATAAATAGCGAGTCTCTCTTGGGGGCGCGGCTATCTGTAGTTACTCCACTACAGCGTTTGAAGTACGTATAAAGCTCAAGAATATCCATCCTATTGGGGAGTAGGGAAGAGTCTTGTTTGGGGGCTAGGTGTCTAGAGGTAAGGAAGAGCACATGCTCTATCCCTCTCGGGACGAAGTTTGTGCTCTTCTATTGCGATTAAACTTATTCGCGGAGAGGAGAACTATCCCCTAATTAGTAGGCTGAGTCTAATACGGCAGAAAAGAACACTATAACACCCCATAAGAGGACAAGTGCTGCTGCTACTGCCATACTAGCAATAGACCACGAACGAGCGGCTTTGCTAAATCGTTCAGCTCCGGTGAAGTCTCCCTGATTGTAGGCTTTCTCCACGCGAGTTGCATTTATAATGGCGGGGATACCCAAAGGCCACGCGCAGAAAATCGTGACAATGATAGCAAAAGCCAAATAGGTAGGAGGGCACTTGGGGGGAATGCCTCCGTTAGCGTAAATGTTATAGGGAGTGTTATTTTGAGAGGCGAATGACTGCTGACTAGGTGGCGCTTGAAAGGGAGGAACTCCACTTGCCCCGTTGTTTGCATTATTCTGCCAGAGGAAATCAAGCTCCGGAAGGAGGCGAGCCTCTTTCCAATCTTCCATTCCTTGCCTCCAGACCATAGTCTGAGGGGTGATGTTTTCGCGGGCGAGTTGTTCTGCCTCAATGGGGCCGATTTGTTGTCCGTTACGGATGAAATAAAATTTTTCAGTAGTCATATAGAGATCTCTCTAGATTGCTAATTTTCAGTTGCGAAAGTAGTGATTTTCTATCACATAGAGCCTTTTTCGAGGTGTGCCGCCTGCCAAATCTTCCAATTTTCGTGCGCTTGCAAGAAGAGCATATCAATCCCGTTTTTGATCGAGGCTCCCTGCGCTTGGGCAAGTTGTAGGAAGCGGGTTCGATCGGGAGAGTAGATAAGATCGTAGCAAAGATGTTCGGGCGTAATCTCCTGGTAGGGGATGGGGGGAGCCTCTTGTACGTTAGGAGTCATGCCTACGGGGGTGCAATTCACAATGATCTTGTGCTCTCGAATAACCTCCGGAGTGATGTCGGAATAGGAGATGGCATAGGGAGATTGGGGCGCACGGCTTACGACAAGAGTTGCTACCCCCAGCTTCTTAAAGGCGCGTTGTACAGCACATGAGGCCCCTCCGGAGCCTAGGATGAGCGCACGACGTCGCCCCTCAAGTACGGGGGCTATGGATTGTCTAAAACCCTCTAGATCGGTGTTGTATCCGATGAGCTTACGCTTGCCCCACCGTGAGTTTTGCACTACTACGGTATTGACAGCCCCGAGCAGTGACGCCTCGCTTTCCACCTCATCCAAATAGGGAAGTATGGCTTGTTTGTAGGGGCTTGTTACGTTGAAGCCATGTAGATTGGGGTGTGCCGAAAGGAAGGCCTTTAGCTCTTTGATGCTTGCGAGATCTGCCGTGATATAGTGAGCATCAATCCCCTCGGCGAGGAATTTTTCATTGAAGAACTCTTGAGATTTGGAGTGCTCTACGGGGTGACCAATCAGCGCGTATTCTCTCATTTTATAGCGTAATATAGGGTGGCAATCCCACCCGAGAAAGCTTTGTACTCTGCCTTGCCATAACCCGCCTCTAGGAGCATCTTGGTAAATGCTTCGTATTGGGGCACTTGGCGGACAGACTTGGGAAGGTAATCGTAGGCTCCACGGTTGTGGGCGAAAAGGCTGCCCACAAGGGGGATAAAAGTGTGCGTCCAAAGGGTGTATCCGCAACGCAAGATGGGATTACGGGGCACGCTAAGCTCTAGAATGGCAATGACACCACCCGGGCGCGTTACTCGGCACATCTCCTCTAGCCCCTGAGCGAGGTGCTCAAAGTTGCGTACCCCGAAGCTGCTTACCACGGCATCAAACGTGCCCTCTTCGTAGGGGAGAGCTTCGCAGTTGGCTTGCTCTAATTGGATGTTTGCTTGGGGGGCTTTTTGAGCGATTTTCTCTCTCCCTTTTTGGAGCATCCCCTCGGAGATGTCTACGCCTGTGATCTGCTCTAGTGCGGGGCATTGCCTTGTAAGCTCCATGCTTAGGTCTGCTGTGCCCACGGCCACGTCGAGGATCTTGTGGGGGGAATGGCTTGCTACCCAACGAGCGGTGCGCCTACGCCATAGGCGATCAATGCCTAGAGTCATCAGTTTGTTGGCAATGTCGTAGCGATCGGCAATGCCATCGAACATCCGACGGACGCGTTCTGTTTTACCTGTCGTTGGGGTAGCTTGATCCATACCGGAGATGGGAGTTTTACTTCTTTTTTAGGAAGTCTGTGATGTTCTTCTCAATCCGTTGCGCGAGGTGATCTTGCTCTGCGCGTACGAACCTCTCACCCGTTACGTGCTCATAGAGCTCAATGTATCGCTCGGACACACTTAGGCAGTATTCGTCGGTCATCTCGGGTACCTTCTGTCCCTCTTTGCCCATAAAGCCCTGCTCGGTGAGCCATTTGCGTACGAATTCTTTGGAGAGCTGACGTTGGGGTTCTCCCTTGGCGAAGCGTTCTTCGAAGCCTTCGGCATAGAAGTAGCGAGAGCTATCGGGGGTGTGAATCTCGTCTATGAGGTAGATCTTACCATCCTTTTTTCCGAACTCGTACTTGGTGTCTACGAGGATGAGTCCCATCTCCTCTGCAATCTTGCTGCCGCGTGCAAAGAGATCTTGTGTGTACTGCTCAAGGAGGGTGTAGTCCTCTTCGCTTACAAGTCCCGAGCTTATAATCTCCTCACGAGATATGTTTTCGTCGTGCCCCTCATCCGCCTTGGTGGTAGGGGTAATGATGGGATGCTCGAAGCGTTGATTCTCGCGAAGCCCCTCAGCAAGGGGGATGCCGCAGATAGAGCGAGCACCCTCTTGATAAGCGCGCCATGCGCTACCTGTGATGTAGCCGCGGATTACCATTTCTACTTTGAAAGGCTCGCACTTATGCCCGATGGTGACCATGGGGTCGGGGGTTGCTATCTTCCAATTGGGCACGATGTCGGCCGTGGCATCTAGTTGTTTGGCTGCAATTTGGTTGAGCACCTGCCCTTTGTAGGGAATGCCCGCGGGCAGTACTACGTCGAAAGCACTGATGCGGTCGGTTGCAATCATTGCCACGAGGTCTCCTTCTAGGAAGTAAACGTCGCGAACTTTACCATGGTAAACGCTCTGCTGACCCGGCAAGTTGTAGTCGGTACGGAGGAGGGTTTCGATCTTCATAAGCTATCTGTATCTCTGTTGATTAAGGGTTCTTTCTTTTCTTCTTCTTGCTCATCTCTAGCTTTGGCATCGTAGGCCTCTACAATTTGTTGTACGAGGGGGTGCCGTACGATGTCCCCCTTTTCGAAGGTAATGCGTCCGATGGCGGGTATGCCCGAGAGCACCTCCAAGGCATGTTTCAGTCCGGACTTTACGCCCCGCGGGAGGTCTATTTGGGTTACGTCGCCCGTTACAATCATTTTGGAGTAGTACCCCATACGAGTGAGGAACATCTTCATCTGATGCGTGGTGGTGTTCTGTGCTTCGTCTAGGATAACGACCGCATCGTTGAGGGTGCGTCCGCGCATGTAGGCAAGGGGAGCAATCTGTATCGTACCCTGCTCCATGTATTCTTTGAGTCGGGGAGGGGGTATCATTTCCTCCAGAGCATCGTAGAGCGGCTGTAGATAGGGGTCGAGTTTGTCTTTCATCTCACCGGGCAAGAATCCCAACTTCTCTCCGGCCTCTACGGCAGGGCGAGAGAGGATGATGCGGCGTATCTTGCGCTCTTTGAGGGCTTTGACGGCTAGAGCAATGGCTACGAACGTCTTGCCCGTACCGGCCGGCCCCACGGCAAAGAGCAGGTCTTTCTCCTCAAAAGTGCGGAGCATCCGTTGCTGATTGGCTCCGCGTGCGGCAATGCTTTTGCCTCTAGCGCCGTAGACGATGTGGTACTCAGGTTCGGGGGTAGAGGCGTCTTCTCCTCGGGCAATGCGGCGGATAGCATCCTCGTTGAGGCTGTTATACCGACGGATGTGGGCGGAGAGGTGATCGAGTACCTTTACAAAGTCGTCTATCTGCGAAGCCTCTCCCAAGATCTTGAGCACGTTGTCTCCGGCTACAAGACGCAGCTTGGGGTACAGGGTGCGGAGTAGAATAAGGTTTTCCCTATTAACCCCGAATAAAACCCCTGCATCTACATCGTCGGGGACATAGAGTCGCTCGGTTATCAGCATGATTGTTGTTCTCGGATCCTATCTTTTTCTAGGTGCAAAAATACCAACAAAATTTCGCCTAGAGGGGATTTAATGCGATGAGTTGAGGTTAATTTCCTCCGTGTTGGGGGCGGAATCTGCCCGCACCTTTCTTTGCTCGGTGGAGCTACGCCAGATGGCGATATACCCGGCGCTTTAGGTAGGGGAGGAAAGAGACCGCAGCCACCCCCTTTACGGCCATGGAGGTGGCAATGGCCCACCAGATACCTACGAGCCCAAAGCCCATGGCTCCAAAAATAAGGGCTAATGGGATGCGGATGCTATTGCCAATAATGCTAATGAGGGCTGGTTGTAGGCTACGCCCCGTACCATAGAATAGCCCTTGTATCAAGATCTCTGACATCATAAAGAGCTGAACACATCCGGCAGCACGCAGGTAGCGCCCGCCCTCTAAGTAGGCCTCTTCTTCCGGAATGATGAGGGCGAAGAGCTCTGTTCCGAAGAATATGTAGAGGAACATTGCCACAATACCAAATACAGAGGTTATGGAGATGCTGACCCGAAAAGCGGAGAAGATGCGCTGCGGCTTTCTTGCCGCATAGTTCTGGGCTACAAAGGCCGCTAGGGCCGTGCCAAAGCCTTGGGAGGTATCCCAGGTAATGGCTTCGAGCTGACCGCCTACATTGATGGTGGCTACGCCGATATGTCCGCCGGCATGGGCCGTGATCGTACCCATGACAAAGGTAATGATGGCAAATAGGGAGTTGAGAGTCACGATAGGGAGCCCAAGCTTGAGTATCGCTAGGGTTTCTGTGCGTTTTAAGGGGCCTACTATACGCCAGCCCCCGAGCAGATGGTCTCGCCCATGTACTTGATATAAGAAGAGCAGGGCTACGACCCATTGTGCTACCACGGTGGCGAGGGCGGCTCCCGAGATGCCCCAGTCGAAGACGAAAATAAACAAGGGGTCGAGCAGCATGTTCAGAACCAGTCCGATGCTGTTAATCCGAAAGGGGACTCCGCTTCGCCCGGCAGCGATGTACACCCCACTGTAGGATAGCGAGAGAAAGAAGCCCGGGAGCCCCCAGATTATGATGTTGAGGTATTGTTGGGCAAACTCGCTAGTCGTCTCTTCTAACCCATAGAGACCGATGAAAGTAGAGCCGCCGACTCCGTAGACTAGCATCAAACCAAGGGAGATATAGAGGGCGAGCGTAGAGGTGTGCTGAGCGTAACAGCGAGCTGAGTTGCGGTTTTGTGCCCCTAACCCCTGTGCAACAAGCACCTCGGCCCCCGTCTTAACGAGGGCTCCAATAGAGGAGGCGAGCCAGGTTAGCACGCTAATAACGCCCAGGGCTGCTATCTCACGGCTCCCTAGGCGCCCTACCCATGCCATGTCGGTGAATGAGTAGGCGACCTGTATAAAAGAGGTGCCAATGATGGGGGCTGCTAGGGTGACGATTTGCCGAGCAATAGGACCGCGGGTTAGGTCCTTCGTCTCGGAATGCTCTTCTGCCCTCTCGCTCATTTAGAAGATGCTTAGGTTGATATACTTACGGGGGTGCGCCTTAAAGTCTGTTACAAGGGAGTCTGTTCTCGTGAGCAACGAGCGAAGGTCTTCGTATAGTTTTTCGTCGTTAATTACCTTACCCAGGGTGCCCTCTTTGCTATTGAGTTGCTGTGAGAGGGTATGTAGCTCGTTGCTTGTGGTCTCTAGGTTGGTCATGATTTGACGCACATTGATGCTATCGAGCTGTTGTGAGAAGTTGTCGATACGAGTGAGTGTGCTGTTGGCTTTACCGAGCATAGGGGCTACATCCTGATGGGTATAGCCTTGTAGGGCGGTCATTAAGCCGTCGAGTTTTTGCATCGAACTACGAGCCGAGGCAAGGGTAGCATGGGCTTCGTGGATCGATTGCTTTAGCTCCGGAGTTGCCAGCAATTGCTGTGTGGAGGATAGAATGGAGTCTACCTTCGGTATCAATTGTGCAACACGGGGGAGGATCTCGTTGCCTAGGGTACTAAGGGGGTCACCTGCTCCCTCATTCGTCTCTAGGAAATCGCCTTCGGCAAGGATTTGCTGCGAAGTCGCCAGTTGCAGGTCGAGCTGTGCCCCTCCAAAGATGGCGGCTTTGATGCTGGCGTGGGTGCCACGAGGAATTTTATAGTCTCGGTCGATATTCACTTGCACAAGGGTAGACGCTGTGCCATCGGGTGCAATCTCAAATTCTAACCCCTGCACCGTACCCACTTTGTAGCCGTTGATCTTGACGGGTGATGCCACAGAAAGCCCTTCTACGTTGGTAAAACGAGCATAGTAACTACACTCCCGACCGAAGACGGCGAGCCCTTTGAGGTAGTTGAGCCCAAAGTAAAGTAAGGCGATAGCTAGGAGGGTAAAGAAGCCAATCTTGACGAGTTTCGAGGGGTCTTGCATATCGGTTTGGTCTGTTGTTGGTGTGTATTGTTATTGAGAAGAGTACCCCTCCTCTAGGGGGAGGGGAGTGTCTAATTAGAGGGACGAGCTCTTATTATAGGCTTCGTAGTAGCTGGCAAATCCGTCTGCAATAGCTTGGGCTAGGCGGTTTTGTCCATCGCTAGATAGAAGAAATTCGGCCTCTTTTTTGTTGGAAATGAACCCAACTTCGATGAGGATGCTGGGCATGGCAGTCTCGCGTATTACCAAAAAACCGGCTTGGCGTACCCCTCGGTCGGAGGTGGGCAATTTCGCTAGTTTGCCTTGTACGGCTTGGGCTAGACGAATGCTCTTGTCTTGGTGGACATTTTGCATCATCTCAAACATAATGTAGCTTTCGCTAGAGGAGGGGTCGAAGCCTTGGTAGGTGCGTTCGTAATTATCTTCGAGAAGAATGGACTCATTCTCTTTCATAGCAACGCGCAAGTTGTCTTCGGTGCGCCACAAACCTAGTACGTAGGTCTCAGTACCTGCTGCCGATGAAGATTGTGCTGAATTGGTGTGGACACTCATAAAAAGGTTGGCCTTGTTGCGATTGGCAAAGTTAGCACGCTGCTGTAGCCCGATAAAGGTGTCGTCGCTACGTGTATAGAGCACCTTCACCTCAGGGTACCGCTTCTTGATGATCTCACCGGTGGCGAGGGCAACTTTTAGGTTGATGTCTTTCTCTCGTCCTCCATTGCCTACGGCTCCTGTATCTTTCCCTCCGTGTCCTGCATCTAAAACAAGTACGAAAGAGTCCTTCTTGGCTCCACTTTTCCCCTTCTTTTGTGCAGAGGCTGTGGAGATGCTAGGGAGTAACATCCCTAAGAAGAGAAGAGTGTAGAAAAGCCTTCGTAGGCCCTTGTGCCCTTTCTTCTGAAGGGCGATATTTTCTGTTTGACTCATATCAGCAGTTACTATAAGCCGGGTAAAATACGGTTTTTCCGCCTGCAAAGTTATTGATTTTATCGAACTATTTCTCCATTTTTGCCCTAGGGGATGTGATAGGAGTAGCTACTTTTTGGTTCAAAGTCAGGCCTTTTTCTCTTGTAAGTTAGCCAAATTCTCCTTACAAATCACCCTTTCTTCCTAATTTTTTGAGCTCAGAGGAATTACCACTCTTTGGGGAGAGAAACACCCGTCTGTCAGTCCCCTTATCTAAGAGAGGAAGGAGAGGCTGTTGGGTTTAATTGATGAGGAAGGAAAAATGGAAAGAGAGGCTCCCAATTGATTTTCGGAAGCCTCCCTTCTAATCTATAGGGTTGTTACCTCCCTCAATCTTTGCACTTTGCTTTGATAAACTCTCGATTGAGTCGTGCTATGTGTGAGATGGAGATGTTTTTGGGGCACTCCATTTCGCAAGCGCGAGTGTTCGTACAGTTTCCGAAGCCTAGCTCGTCCATCTTGGCAATCATAGCCTTGGCGCGGCGTGCAGCCTCTGGGCGTCCTTGGGGGAGCAGGGCAAGCTGACTCACCTTTGCACTGAGGAAGAGCATAGCAGATCCGTTTTTGCAGGCTGCGGCACAGGCACCGCACCCGATACAAGCAGCTGCGTCCATGGCTTCGTCTGCCTTGGCTTTGGGGATAGCTATTGCGTTAGCATCGGGTACCCCGCCTGTATTGACCGATACAAACCCGCCGGCTTGGATAATCTTATCATAGGCGGAGCGATCGACCATAAGGTCGCGGATGATGGGGAATCCGGCAGAGCGCCAAGGCTCAATTGTGATGGTGTCGCCATCGTTGAAGCGACGCATGTGCAATTGGCAGGTGGTAATGCTATCGTCGGGCCCGTGGGGGTGTCCATTGATATAGAGGGAGCACATCCCACAGATACCTTCGCGGCAATCGTGGTCGTACACAACCGGTTCTTTTCCTTCGGCTACAAGCTGCTCGTTGAGGAGGTCTAGCATCTCGAGGAACGACGCACTCTGCGATACCTCCTTGAGGCTGTAGGTTTCGAAGCGACCCTTCTCACGGGGCCCCTTTTGCCGCCAAACGCGTACGGTAATATTGATATTGTGATCCATTGCTTAACGTCTCAATTAGTTCTTGTAGTTACGTGTTAATCGCTCCGTAAATTCGTACTCGAGAGGCTCTTTGTACATAACGGGCGCTTGGTTTTCACCCTGATACTCCCAGCACGAAGCATAGGCAAAGGTATCGTCGTGGCGTAAAGCCTCGCCTTCTTCGGTCTGATGCTCCAGACGGAAGTGCCCACCGCAGCTCTCTTCTCTATCGAGAGCATCGTGTGCCATGAGTTCGCCAATCTCGATAAAGTCGGCAAGGCGGAGTGCTTTTTCGAGCTCGATGTTGAGGTCGTTGCCGCTACCGGGTACGTTTACTTCTTTCCAGAACGTCTTCTTTAGTTCGGCAAGGAGGGCAATCCCTTTTTGTAGTCCCTCTTTGTCGCGTCCCATGCCAACGTATTCCCACATGATGTTCCCGAGTTCTTTGTGAAGGCAGTCTACCGAGCGGCTTCCCTTATTTTCCATAAGGGTTTTGATGCGCTTGTTGATTGCTTCTTCAGCTTCTTTGAACTCCGGAAGATCGGTGCTAAAGCGAGGCACGCGGATCTGATCGGCAAGGTAGTTTTGGAGTGTATAGGGGAGGATGAAGTAACCATCGGCAAGCCCTTGCATCAAGGCAGATGCGCCCAGACGGTTGGCTCCGTGATCGGAGAAGTTGGCTTCCCCAATGGCAAAAAGTCCCGGAATGGTAGTTTGGAGCTCGTAGTCTACCCAGAGGCCGCCCATCGTGTAGTGGATGGCAGGATAGATCATCATGGGCGTTTTGTAGGGGTTGTCGTTGGTAATCTTTTCGTACATCTGGAAAAGATTGCCATACTTCTGTTCCACTACGTCTTTGCCCAAACGGCGGATGGCGTCGTCGAAGTCGAGGAAAACGGCGAGCCCCGTGTTGTTTACCCCAAAGCCGGCGTCACAGCGTTCTTTGGCTGCACGGCTTGCCACGTCACGAGGTACGAGGTTACCAAAGGCGGGGTAGCGGCGCTCTAGATAGTAGTCTCTATCCTCTTCGGGTATGTCGTGCCCCTTGAGTGTTCCGGCCTGCAACTTTTTGGCATCTTCGAGCTTTTTGGGCACCCAAATACGACCATCGTTGCGGAGCGACTCACTCATAAGAGTCAGCTTCGATTGGTAATCGCCATGCTTGGGGATGCAGGTGGGGTGGATCTGTGCCATGCAAGGATTGGCAAAGAATGCGCCCTTTTTGTAGCACTGCCAAGCCGCGGAGCCGTTAGAGGCCATCGCGTTGGTGGAGAGGAAGTAAGCATTCCCATATCCCCCGGTAGCTATTACTACAGCATGAGCTGCGTAACGCTCAATCGCTCCCGTGGAGAGATTGCGGGCAATGATACCCCTTGCACGACCCTCGATAATAACGAGGTCGAGCATTTCGTGACGGGTATAGAGCTTAACACTCCCTTTAGCTACTTGGCGACTGAGTGCCGAGTAAGCCCCGAGTAGGAGCTGCTGCCCCGTTTGACCCCGAGCGTAGAAAGTACGGGATACCTGTGCGCCCCCAAATGAGCGGTTATCGAGTAGACCACCATATTCGCGAGCAAAGGGAACGCCCTGAGCTACGCACTGATCTATAATAGCATTGCTTACCTCTGCGAGACGATATACATTGGCTTCGCGGGCACGGTAGTCCCCACCCTTGATCGTATCGTAGAAAAGACGATATACCGAGTCACCGTCGTTTTGGTAGTTCTTTGCTGCGTTGATCCCCCCCTGAGCTGCGATGGAGTGTGCGCGGCGAGGTGAATCTTGGATGCAGAAGTTGAGTACATTGAACCCCATTTCACCGAGAGAAGCGGCTGCAGAAGCCCCTGCTAACCCAGTCCCTACCACGATAACATCAAGACGACGTTTATTGGCAGGATTAACGAGTTTCTGGTGATTTTTGTAGTTGGTCCACTTGCTTTCGAGTGGTCCTTGAGGTATTTTAGCGTCAATTTTAGCCATACTTACAACGATTAATAGAACCAGAGATTACCATCGCATATAGCTCTACCAAAGTAGAGAAGTACTACAGCGGCGAAGCCTAGCATTAGGATAGAAGAGACCCAGGTAGAGAGCACTCGGATGCGTTTCATCCAAACGACATTGTTCCAACCGATGGTCTGGAGGGCACTCCAAAATCCATGGTTAATATGGAACCATATAGCAAGAAGCCATACAAGGTATAGTACCGAGAATATAGGATTGGAGAAGGTGTACGCGATAAGACCGGCACCATCTGTGGGGCCTGTTACCCCTGCTATCCCCAAGTCGTGTGTGTGCATTAGCTCTGCAAGCTGCATCTTCGCCCAGAAGTTGAATAGATGAAGGCCAATCCCCAGCATTACGATAATCCCTAGTACCAGCATGTTTTGCGAAGACCATTCCACTCCATGGGGGCGTGCTGTTACGGCATAACGGTCGTTGCCTCTCGCTCTATGGTTTTGGACGTTGAGCCAAAAAGCGTAGATGATATGGATGATCATCAGACCCGCTAGCCCTATCGACGCCACCACGGCGTACCAATTGGCTCCTAGGAATGCACAGATCGCATTGTAGCCCTCGGGGCTGAATATGGCCACGAGGTTCATGGACATGTGGAAGAGGAGGAAGAGTATAAGCGCGAGTCCTGTAATACTCATTACAAACTTCCTCCCAACGGAAGAATTACAAAGCCACATAGTGATTCGTTCTTGATTATAGTGTACTAATTAATTGCTATCCAAAGAAAGACTCTTCCCTTTTTGTGAGAGGAGCCCTCAAAGGTGTACCATCAGGCGGAAATAAATACATACTGAGATATATCCTACCTATGCGAGTATAACGCGCCTGCAAAGATAGGGAAAATACCTTATAGTAGGTAATAAGGGTTTCCCTTTTCTCCCTGATGGCAAAATCTGCATAACAAAAAGCCTTACTCTCCATCATGGCAGAGAGTAAGGCGGATATGAGGGAGCTAAACTTTAATCTGCAAGTAGAGGGCGATCTCCTATAAGGCGATGTAGCAAAACAATCGCACGATCTTCTGCAAAATGCATGAGACGCTCCTCTTCCGGTGTTTTGTCGTCAATCCCCGAGAGATGTAGCACCCCGTGGATAAGCACACGGTGCAATTCCTCTTCGTAGGGTACGCCAAACTTTTCGGCATTGCTCGCCACCGTCTCCAAACTGATGAGGATGTCGCCCGAGATATATTCAGAGCCTTCTTGGGTGGCATCGAAGGTGAGAATATCGGTGTAGTAGTCGTGATTGAGGAAGAGTTTATTTGCCTCCAGTATGCCGGCATCATTGGTAAACTTGTAGGAAAGTTCACCCAGTGTTTTCCCCATTTCATTTGCCACTTGCCTTATCCAGCGAGCAATGATTTGTCGCCTTAGGTGGGGAACTCTGACGTTTCGTTCGGTGAAGTAGTTGATCTTCATGATCTATGAGATTAGTTGTTTATGCAAAAAATAGATAGCCAATGAGCACCGAAGCGATAATGCCGGCGGCATCAGCAAGTAAGGAGTACCCAATGGTGTAGCGAGTCTGTTTTATCTTAACGGCTCCATAGTAAACCGCTACTATGTAGAGGGTTGTATCGGTGCTCCCTTGTACAATTGAGGCGATGCGCCCTACCAAGCTGTCCGCTCCATAGGTTTGCATGGCGTCCACCATAAGGGCACGGCTGCCGCTCCCGCTTAGGGGTTTTACGAGCATGGTGGGGAGGGCTTCTATCCACTCACTATCTGCCCCTAGAAGCAGAACGAGCCGGCGAAGTGCCTCTATAATATAGTCGAGTGCTCCCGAGGCTCGGAAGACAGCCACCCCCACGAGCATGGCTACGAGGTAGGGGATAATGTTGACCGCCGTAGTAAATCCCCCCTTGGCTCCCTCTACAAAAGTCTCGAATATCTTGATGCGAGCACGTACGCCGCTTATGAGGAATAGTACGATGGTGGTGAGGAGTAAAAGACTCGCTGCAAGCGTAGTGCAGGTGCCAAACATCTCGGGAGAGAGTTGTTGCTTGAGTAGAACAATGAGGGCGATAAGTAGGGCAATACCACCAAAGAAGAGCAGAAGAGGGGCTTGCCATAGTTTGATTCTCTGGCGAGCTCCCACGAGTAGAATAGCTACGATGGTAGAGACGAGGGTTGCCAAAAGGATGGGGAAGAAAACATCCGCAGGGTTACTGGCTCCCGCTTGCATCCTAAACGCCATAATACTTGTGGGGATAAGGGTGAGTCCACTTGCATTGATGGCAAGAAACATGATCATGGCATCGGAGGCTCTATCCGGCTCTTTGTTGAGCTCTTGTAGGCGTTTCATGGTCTCCAGCCCTAGGGGGGTTGCAGCATTGTCTAACCCCAATAGGTTGGCGGAGATACTCATAAAGATTTTGCCCATAGCGGGGTCGCCTTGGGGGATTGAGGGGAATAATGTGCGCAGTAGAGGGCTGATCCCCTTGGCCATCCGTGGTATTAGTCCGCTCTTTTCGCCCACGCTCATGAGCCCCATCCAAAAGCAAAGTACTCCTGTGAGGGCTAGGGCTATCTCAAATGCGGTCTGTGCGGATTGGAAGGTGGCTTGCAGTATGGTATTGAATATCGTGAGGTCTCCTTGGAAAACACAACGCACGACCCCTGCAAGTAAAGCAGATGCAAAAAAAGCAACAAAAAGGAAATCCAGAGGTCCTATAGCCCTTTTTTGTTTTAGTCGCATACCTTCCCCTTTCCTCGGAGTTGCGTATAGGAGTATTTCTCTCTGTAAGGATGGAATTTAGCTCCTATTCTCTATATCTGTGGATATATAGAGGATGAGCAACCTTGAGTTAATATCTTATTCTTGCACAAATGTACTAAAAAGAATTGAGAATAACTTCGTTTTTGGAAAATTAGAAATCGAGATAATAGATCGCTTTCCCTTGAGTTTAATTCCTTAGTAATCAGGAGGATGTTGCAGTATGAGGGCGGAAATGTTATTTTTGTTGCCTTGCTCGCTTCTCTTTTTTCGCCTCCTCTTCTGCTTGGCGCGCGGCTTTTTCCTCGGCACGCGAGGGCAGGCCTAGTATTCTGCGATCGGCATTGGAGGGGTTCCACTTATCGCCATATCGCTCGCGCATCCGTTTAATATACTCTTCGTTGAGGTTGGTGCGTTGCCTCTTCTGGTTCATTTGATCCGCTCTCTGGCTTGTCTCTTCGCTCAACTTTAGCCCGGAAGGTCGTTGCTTAGAGAGGGGTACCTCCGTTGCATTCCAATGAATTTCGTTGGTGAACTTAGGTTGGATGGTCATCGCCTTGGGGTAAAGGTAAGAAGGCTCGGGTTGGCTGGTGGGGTAGTGCCCCGCGTCCCACTTCCCATTGTTGTTTTGGTCTATCCACAGACGGCCGTAGTAGCTACCGGCGGGGAGCATATCAAGTGTGATCGTACTATCGGGTAGGACAGGGCGAGTGATGAGTACCCTATTGTCTTCCGACAAAATCTCTACATAGGCTGTTGCGCCGCGGGTGGCTAAGCTATCAAACGAGAGGGAGATGGCTCCAAATTTATCGGCAGACTCTAGCGCAATGTCGAGGGAGGCGGCGCGGTTGGGAACGCCATAGCAAGAGCGAATGGCTGCGGAGTCTAATTGGAGGCGATACTTTGTATCAAACTGAAGGTCTGCCAGTATTTGCAACTCTAGAGCTTGCTCGGGATGGAGGCGTAGCTGTACAGGTTGCGGAGTTTCTACCGAGTCTGTCACGCTGTAAAGGTGAACTCCTGCAGTATCTACGTGGATAGGAGGTTGTGCAAAGGTAATGGCAAGGGTATCGCGTGGGGAGAGGGCAAAGGGCGAGGTACTCTTGGCAAGTTGGGGGGTGAGGTGCGGAGTTTTCTTCTCATCGTCTTCCTGTGTGGGTGTAGAGGCCGGATTTTCTCCTGTATTACTGCCGGCGTTTCCCTTTGCCTCAGCCCCTTCTTTTCTTGTCTCTTTACCTTGAGAGGAAGAGCCGGAGACGCCTTGCTCCGAGGAGCTTTGGCTGAGAGAGGGGGTATTTCCCTGGTCTCGTGATTTCTTTTGTACCTGTCCCTTTTTCTGAGCTCGGTAGATGAGCTTAAGGGTATCCGTCTGTAGTGTGGGGCGCTCTAGCGAGTCGAGAGTAGCGTACTCGGTAAGTAGCTGTAGAGTATCTCTCCTGTAGTAGTTGCTATCTGTAATCCAATAGGTTACCTCTTTTCGCTTTTCGTCGATTTGGGGTAGGAGTAATCCCTTTTTCTCGACGGGTGCATCCAAAAGGCGGACGAGTGGGAGTTGCTCCAGAGGTTGGCTAAAGGTGAGGGTTAGGCGTGTGGAGTCTTGGCGTGCACTCTTTTGCAAGAATTGTTTTTGCGGTAGGTCAATAGAATAGAGAAGTAGGTGATCCGGCTTTTCGTTTCTGCCCAAAATCGAGTCCGCTTTCTGCCCAGAAAAATCTGAAAAATCAGCTGATTTTGGGGTCGCATTTAGGCTGTCTTTTTTTGCGGAATCAGCTGCGAAAGGGAGCGGGGTCTCCTCTTGGGGAGAAGGAGCTACCGCCTCTACGGCTTCGCTAAGGAAGGCAAAGCCCTCCGATCGCTGACTATAACTGAATGAATGGTCGAGGTCGTTCAGCGCAAAAAGGTGGTATCTGCCGGGGGCTAAGTGCGTGATAACAAAAGAGCCATCGCTCATCGTGCGCCCTGTGCGTAGGAAGGCTTGGGTGCGAAAGAGACTATCCACTCCCTCTTTGTGTACCCCTACGAATACATTGGGGATGGGATAAAGCCCTCGAGCATCAAGTACTTGCCCACGTATCTCCATGCTGTCAATTTTGTCTCCTGTGGAGAATGCAAACACAAAGCCCTCTAGCGGATTCCCTTCGTTTAGGTCTACAATGGCGTCGGTAAAGTCGATGGTGTAGGTGGTATTGCTGTGTAGGGAGTCCTCAAAAATGATGGTAATGCTCTTACCCGTACCCGAGAGGATACGGGGATTGGTATTCTGGGGCGGAGCAAAGATCACCTTTTCGTTACTCTTCTCCACCTTTACATTCTCGTTAAAAGTGAGTTTGATCTTCTTCCCGGAGAAGTGGGTAGCTCCATTACTCGGGTCACTTTTGATGAGCCTAGGGGGAGTCATATCATAGGGGCCTCCCTCGGGAGAGGCTTGCTTGGCACAGCCTACAATAAGGCTGGTGAGTAGCAGAGATAGGACTACAAAGGGCAGGAGTAGGGACGAAAAGAATCGCTTCATTAGTTCTTTTGAAAAGGCTGTATGGGGATCCGGCTAGTGGAGGGGTTGAGGAATACCGGCAGGGCGGACGATCTCTGGCTCTCCTTGGGTAAGGGATACAATGGCAGTGTATCCTCCTAGGGCACAGCCCCCATCTAAGATGGTGTATACCTCGTGTCCGTATAGTTCATCGATGAGTTCGGGGTCTGTACGGTACTCAGGATCCTCTTTTTTTGTAGGGAGAGAGGCTGTGAGTAGGGGCTCGTCGAGTACCTCCAAAAGGAGTGTGGCGAGTGGATGTAGAGGTAGGCGTAGCCCTACTTCGTGCTTATTGATGAGGAGCTTGGGCAGTTCGGAAGTTGCCGGTAGTAGGTAGGTAATAGGCTCTTTTTCGTGCTCCCGAATGTAGCGAAACGAGGGGTTGTCCACCTTGGCATAGCGTGTAAAGTCTGCCAAATCGCGACACATAATGGTGAGTCTGTGCTTCTTGGGATCTACCCCTTTGAGCCTACATACCTCCTCAATAGCTCGTGCTTTGTAGGCAGAGCATCCGTAGGAGTAGCCAATGCCTGTAGGGTAGATAATAATAGCTCCATCACGTATTTGTGCGGCTATCTTGTGCAGGAGATCCCAGTTGGGAGTCTCGGGGTATATCTTGGTAATCATAGGCTCTTGTTTCCTCCTTTTGTTTGAGAATTAGAACGTAAAATAGTGCCCTAAGCGGATGCTGTCGTCGCGCGTGAACTCGGGCAATTTGGCGAGTTGTTGCCAACCCTGTAGTTTGCCGTCGCGGTAGAGAATGCGTGCTATGGCATTCCGTTGCCCCCTATTGAGGTAGGGATGCTGAGGCAGACTATCGTAGGGGAGCGTGCCAAGTGCAATGCGTTGGGGGGCGGTGCCTAGGGTAAAGTAGGGGTAGATTTGTTGGAATTTCTCCGTGGTCATACCATAGACTTCTTGCAGTTGCAAGAGGGTGTAAAAGCCCCCGAGTCGCTCTCTATAGCGTACAATCCGCTGTGCAAAGGTAGCTCCGATGCCGGGAACTTGGGTGAGCGTTGCCGAGTCCGCTTGGTTGAGAGGGAGGGTAATCCCTTCGGGGAGCTTGCGGCTACTTGTGTAACTTCGATCGGAGGTGGGTGGCCCTACGTAATCTTTGCTGAGCACAAGACTATCGCGAGCTACCGGGCTCCTTCTTGCAGCAGAGGGGGTGGCTGTATTGCCATAAAGGGGAGCCTCTTGGCTGTTTGAGGCAATTTGATTCGTTTGGGGGAGGATCTCCGCCTTGTTTTGTGGCTTACCCCAGAGCAGGAGAGTGGCTCCAACGCCGGCAAGGCAGACGAAGAAGAAAAACACAAGAAGGTCGCTCTTGCCAAAACGAAAGAACTTACTCAGATGGGAGTTCATGGTTCTCTTTGGGGGCTGTTTGGGGAGATGATGGTGAAATGCTTTCGTCGGATTCGATTTGCCCATCGTGCAGTGTGATGATGCGATCGGCTCGCTTTGCCATCGTGCGGTCGTGGGTTACGAAGACGATCGTTTGCCCCATTTCTCGGCTAAGGCGAGAGAAAAGCTGATGAAGCTCTTCCTTATTCTTGCTGTCGAGACTACCCGAGGGTTCGTCAGCGAGCAGTACATCCGGATGATTGATGAGGGCACGAGCTACGGCCACGCGCTGCTTCTCCCCTCCGGATAGTTCGCGAGGGGCATGATGGCAACGCTCTGCCAGCCCGAGCATGGTGAGGAGCTCTTCGGCATGCTTTAGCGCTTCGCGTCGGGGTTCGCCTGCGATGAGGGCAGGGAGGGCTGCGTTCTCAAGGGCTGTAAACTCGGGGAGTAGTTCGTGGAATTGGAAGACAAATCCGAGATGCTTATTGCGGAAGTCCGCTTGCTGCCGAGCCGAGAGGGTGTGCGGATTCACCCCTCGAATGCAGACCTGCCCTGAGGTGGGCGTATCGAGGGCTCCCATAATTTGTAGGAGGGTTGTCTTGCCTGCTCCACTCGCTCCCACGATAGCGATGACTTCGCCTTGCGCCACCGAGAAAGAGACGCCGCGTAATACTTCGAGCGAGCCAAAGCTCTTGTGGAGTTGCTCTATGGTGATGAATGGGGTTTGCATCAGTCTGTTGTTGGTAGGTATGGGGTGACGAGTTGCCTTAGTACGTAGCTGGCAAGGAAGCATCCAAAGAGATTGGGCATGTAGGAGATGGTGCCCACAGTGGAGCGTTTGCCTGGCTCTGCGGTGGTGGATTGTATGGCGTGTGGTAGGGCTTTCTCTGTAGAGAAGACAACCGGTATTCCCTTGTGCACGCCGCGTTCTCGCAGTGCTTTGCGTATGGCTTTGGCTAGAGCGCACGTGTGACTAGCACTTATATCTTCGATGCGGAGGGTTGAGGGGTCTAGTTTTGCCCCTGCTCCCATAGATGAAACAACGGGGATACTCCGCTTATGCGCCTCTACGAGCAACTCCGTTTTAGGGGCTAATGTATCGATGGCGTCCACGACAAAATCGGGGCGACACTCCTCAAAGAGAGGAGCCACCTCCTCCGGTGTGAGGTATTGGGTCACCAACGTGAGGTTTACATCGGGCTGTATGCGCCTCAGCTCTTGAGCCAAAGCCTCCGTCTTAAAAGCTCCCAATGTATCTTGATAAGCCACCATCTGTCGGTTGAGATTGCTGGGCGAGACTCTATCCCCATCCACGAGGGTAAGTCGCCCAATCCCTGCGCGAACCAGTAGGTGAGCCGTTATTCCCCCCACGCCTCCAAGCCCTACGAGTAGGACGTGGGTAGAGCGGAGATGTTGCAAGGCTTCCTCGCCTATCAAAAGCTCGGTGCGGCAGAATGCTTCGCTAATGTCGGTCAAAGCAGTTTACTTAATGGCTCGTTTGTCCAATTCGGCTTGGTAGGCTTTGGCATTGCGTTTGTGCTCCATGTAGTTGGAGGCAAAGGCGTGGTAGCCGGAGAAGTCCGCTCGGGCACACATATATATATAGTCGTGCTTTTTGTAATGGAGTACGCTATCAATGGTACTCTGCTCGGGGTAACAGATCGGCCCCGGGGGCAATCCCTTTACCTTATAGGTGTTGTAGGGAGAGTCTGCACTCAGCTGTATTTGCCCGATGCGTTTGACCGTGAAGTCGCCATAAGCGTAGCGAGCTGTGGGGTCGGCTTGGAGCTTCATCCCCTCGCGAAGGCGATTGATATAAAGCCCTGCGATGGTGCTGTGCTCATCTTTTTTTGCGCTCTCTTCTTGTACGATGGAGGCGATGGTTATTATCTCGGCAGGGGAGAATCCGGCTTCTGTGGCGAGGCGTTTGCGCTCGTCGGTCCAGAACTTTTTATACTGCTCGTGGAAGAGTGCGACAAGAGAATCGGGCGAAATATCCCAACGTACTTTGTATTCGTTGGGCATAAAGAGGGTACGTATGGTAATGGTATCCACGCCTAGAGAGGTGCAGAACTGGAGGTCTTGTAGTCGCTCTCTCAGGCTCTCGGGCTTCATCCTAAGCTCCCCGGTTAGCGTTTTTATTAGCTCCTCTTGTGTACGAATCCCTCGTGTGATCTGTAGGGTGACTAGGCTTTCTTCCCCACTTGTGAGGGTGGTAAAAAGGGTGTGAAGGCTCATGGAGGGCTCAATGCGATAACGCCCGGATTGAAGTTGCCCTTTGGTGCGTAGAACCCAAGGAGCCACACGATGTAACACGCCGGGATAGCGTACCAAGATGCGTTTTTCGATCTGCTGGAGCACATCGTCGGCCGTGGTGTTCTCAGTGACATATACATACATTCCTTCCCCGGATTTTCCTATGGGGGCAAAGCGATACAGCCCTATTACTCCTACAATAGCCAGTACTACGATGATGAGTAAGGTGGTGAGTAGGGTACGGCGCACACGGCGGCGGTGTACTTTGCGTCTGTCCATCCCGGGACGCCACTTAGGGTGATATGATGAGTTTCTTCGTTTCATCGGCTTAGCTAATTTGTGTACGCAAAGATAGAAAAATATACCGCAGAGAGGGCTCCCCTCCCTTAGACACGAAGAAAAGGAGAGTGTATTTTGTTTTCGCACCACGCTCCTCTTTTGACACTTTGCCCTGAGGGATTTTTCTCTGCTCCTCTCTAGTTGGGGAGATGTCGGCTTTAAGTTTCTATTAGAATAGCTGATTGTCGGTGGGGATGTCACCTTTCTGTCCTTTCTTTTCTTTTTTTATTCTAGATTCTTTCTATTTGTAATGTTGTATTCAAAATAATGTCGTAACTTTCGGGCAGAGACGAAATTAGATTGACAGAATAAGGTGGAAGCCATCCGCCTTTGCAGGGTTTTCGTCGGGCTGTAAAGCTAAGTGTTTTATTAAAATAACAGATTATGAGAAGAACAGTAGTTCGTATTCTTGTCTTGATTGTAGCTTGCCTGGGCGGAGCTTGCACTTCTGTGTTGGCTCAAGAGCACTCCATCAAGATGTCTTTTCTCGACAACGTGGGCAGTGACTTCGCCTTGCTTCTAATGGGAAGCCGAGAGGGGGAAGTCTCGTTGGTTTGGGAGGATGGTTCCGTAGAAAAGCATGCCTTGCATACCACGGCCACTGCCATTCGAGGGAAAACGAAGTCTAAAAATTTGGAACTCCATGGTGATATTACCGTATTGGAGTGCTCGGGTAATGGCTTGGGGATGCTGGATGTCACGAATATGCCTCCGCTTACCGACCTTATTTCGAGGAAGAATTATTTTACCAAATTAGACCTTACAAAGAATGTAAATCTGCGTGCTCTTACCTTAGAAAGCATCCCTCTAGAGACGCTGGATCTCTCCAATAATATGTTGCTCGATAGTGTCGTTTGTCAGAATTCGGGCAAGATGACAAGTTTTGTCATGCCTTTGCATTCTCCGATGCAGAAGCTGGTGTTGGAGGGTTGTCCGCGTATTCCCTCGTTGGATCTCTCCGGAGCTCCTGAGCTTAGGTATCTAAACGTGGCTCAAGTGTGGCTTAAAGAGTTGGATCTTTCGAACAATAAAAAGCTCTCTTATCTCTTTGCCGGCTTTGGATATCTTAATAATCGCCTCGAGAAACTAGTGCTCCCCAAGGAGAATGAGTTTGAGACGATTTTGCTTCCTGCCACCGGGCTTACGGAGCTAGACCTGCGAGATTGTAAAAAACTTAAGACGATTGCGACGAACAACAGCGTTAATTTGGCGAGCATCAATATCGAAGGGCTAACCGAACTTTCCGTTATCGAGTGCCCCTCTTGCGCGATTACTTCGCTCGATCTCTCCCAATGCACCAAGTTGACCAACCTGATTTGTAACAACAATCAGATAAAGACTCTCCGTTTGGATAATTGTCCGCTCGTGTGGAATGTGACTTGTTACGCCAATAAATTAGAGACGTTGGAGTTGAGTAAATGCTCTCTTCTTAAGGTGTTGGACTGCTCAAGAAACCCTATGCTCGAGAAGTATGAACTGCCCATGTCGCTAGAGACGTTGGATATTAGTGCTTGTAATCTATCGGAGATTTCCGCTGTCCAGGGGATGAAAACCCTCAATAGTCTTACTTGCAGTGAGAACCAAATTACAACGTTAGACCTCTCTTCTTTGGAGAATCTGAATACTATCATTTGCTATGCCAACCACATTTCCGATCTTTCTTCCATCGTTAATTTGACTCAGCTAGTGCACGTCAATGTGCATACCAACCCGATTAAAGAGCTGACCCTCCCCAATGCTAAGGGGGTGTATTACGTATCGGTAAAGGGAACGGATATGAACGACTGTGCCCTCAATGACCTCTACAAGTCGTTGCGCGCTAAGGAACCCAAAGATGATAACAACGGAGCCGGCGGATGTATCTTGCTCAACAAAACGCCCTTTGTTGCCACCAGTAATACCGCCCTTGCTATAGCAAAAGGATGGCAGGTGTCTGATCTTGGAGACGGAACCGGCTGTCCCGAGGGTTCGCCTAATGAGAAGATTGATGCGAATGCCATCTCCATTGCGAGACTTTCGCACGGCTGGGTGATTGGCAATATCCCCATGGGAACTCAATGCTTGCTTCTCTACGACCTCTCGGGTAAGCTCCTAAGTCGTATAGAAGTTACCGCTAGCAGTATGTTTGTGGAGGCTCCCGGCGACGGCGTTTATCTCATTCGATTGGATGATAAAACGACCTTACGTTGCCCTCCTATGAGTTACTAACAATCTGATTTCACGAAATTATAGACCAAATAGTATGATGAAAAAACTACTCGTTTTGATGGCTTGGGTGGTGTGCAGTGTAGCCTCCCTCTGGCATGCTAATGCTCAGGAAGAAAATTTTGACGCCGTTGTCAATCTCTCCGAAGCCGGTAAGTTGTACGACGAAGCTCCCGATAATATTTGGGAGGAAACAGCTGTGTCGGTCAAGATTATAGGCAAGCTCAATAGTTACGACCTACGAGTTTTGCGTCAATTCTGTGGCTCCGATGAGTACGGAACTAAGAGACCTCACGCCTCTGTGAGACGTATAGACCTCTCGGAAGCAACGATTGTGCCCGGTGGTGGAACCTACTACATCCGTGTGGAGGATTTGGGTAACATGCGTGAGTACGTTGTGGACGAGACCAAACCCGATATGCTCCCTGAGAAGCTATTCTATGGCTGCTCCACTATTGAGAGTCTTACCCTCCCCAAGAATATCCGCTCTATTGGTATTGGGGCTTTCTTTAAGTGCGAAAACCTCAAAGAGGTGATCATTCCCGACGAAGTGACTCATATCTACGCAACCGTATTTGGTGCGTGCCCTGTATTGGAAGAGATCAAGCTCCCCAGCAAATTGGAGTTCTTGGGTAACTATGCTTTCACCCACTGTCGTGCTCTAAAGGAGATAACCATCCCGGAAGGGGTAAAGGAAATTCGTCATAATTCTTTCGATCAGACAGATGCTCTTAAGGTGATCAACCTCCCCAAAGAGATGGAAACATTCGACGAAAGTGCTTTCTTCGGCGCTACCGGTCTAGAGGAACTCGTCGTGCCCAAGGGGATCAAGACTATCCCAACTTCCTGCTTCGGATATTGCACCGCGCTACAAAAGATCACTTGCCCTACCACGGTCGAGTCTATCGCCAATGAGGCGTTTGAGGGCGATGCGGCTCTCAAGACCGTTGTATTCGCAGAAGGGCTAAAGACAATCGGGGTGGCTGCTTTTAGAAATTGTTCTTCTATAGAGAAACTGAACTTCCCCAATTCGCTGGAGAGCATTGCTACCGACGCGTTCCTTTCTTGCGAGAAGGTTAAGGAAATTACCTTTGGATCTGGTTTGAAAGAGATTAAGGAGAAGTCGTTTTGGCACAATCATGCCGTGGAAAAGATCTCTTTCCCCGAGAGTTTGACAGAGATTGGTTATGCGGCTTTTAGTGAGTGTCTAGGTCTTAAGGAGGTCAATTTTGGTCGGTCGGCAGCCTCTTTCTCCGGCAATCCCTTCCTCGGATGTTTTGGATTGGAGCGTTTCACTGCAGATGAGGGCAATACTGCCTATGCAGCAAAAGAGGGTGTTCTCTATACCAAGAACCTCACCAAACTGCTCGCCTATCCCAATATGAGCAATAAAGTTTGCAAGATGCCCGATGCCACAACCACTATAGACGACTTCGCTTTTTGGTATTGCACCAATTTGGAAGAGGTAGAGTTCTCTCCCAACTTTGCGGCGTTTGGAGAGAGGGCTTTCTGTGGAAGCAAAAATATCAAGAAGATAACAGTAAAAACGGCAACTCCTGTAGAGAGTGCTTTTGTAGACGATGTGTTTGAGGGGATTAACCGTAGTGAATGTATCCTCATGGTGCCTCAGGGGAGCAAGAGTGCCTATTTGGCTTCTCCGCTTTGGAAAGATTTCAAGATAACGGAGATGACGGCCCTCGCGCCGGTTGCTTGGGGTGCTGATGTGGCATTGCGCGCGACTTCTGAAGGCTGGGAAGTAGTGAATCTGCCTCAAGAGAGCAAAGAAGTTCGCTTGCTCGATCTTGAAGGGCGTCTCCTCGCGGTTGCTACTCCTCAAGCCGGTAGGGTATTGTTTAGTATCTCCGCAGGCGAAGAGAATCCCTGTATTATCGTGGTAATGGGAGGCTCTACGCCCCTTGTTTTCAAGGCTGTACGCTGATATTCCGGAATGGATCCTGTGTAAATCTATATAAGTTCTTCATGAGTAAGGAGGGGTGCCGTCGGGGTGGTCCTCCTTCTTTTTTATGAGAATTGATTAGGATGCTAATGAATAAGTGCGACGCGACTTAGTATCTTCCCGTTGATTGATAATGTACTTTTTCTAATATGCTGATGTGCTTTCTTGGGATTTCTAATGAGTATTCTACAGATTCGTAATTAGCTTTCTCGAAAATCTTAATACACTTTTGGGAGAATCTTAATACACTTTCTCCCAATTCTTAATATACTTTCTAGAGATTGGTAATGTGCTTTGGGCGATAAGTTCATTATCTTTGCACTATAAATAAATCAACTCTCCCCTAAAGCGAAACCCTCCGACTTCGGGAGAGAAAGGACAAAAGGAGGAAATGGTCTTGAGTTATGGCAAATAAGCCCTTGCAGTTCGTTCTGATAGAACGCAAATTAAGTGTCGGTCCTCAGGCAGGAAAGATCTATCAGGTAGCTCGCCCTACGGGCAGACATCGTGTGGACTTCCGCAGTTTCTGCGAGCGTGTGGCAAAGTCTACCGCATTTAATCGTCAAGAAGTGGAAGCCGTACTGAACTATGCCACCGAAATCGCACGCGATATTGTTGCCAATGGCGACATTGTAGAGTTCGGCGACTTGGGTACGCTCAAACCCTCTTTCAAGAGTAAGGCTGTGCCTAAGGGGAAAACTTTCCGTGCGCAGGAGCACATCGAAAAACCTGTGGTACTGCTAAATCCGTCGAAGAAGTACTTCACGCTAACCGACGTGACGTACGAACAAACCTCCGTTAGACCCAAGAAGGCATGACCTCCATACCTCAACCTGAACGAAAACGGCGGCGAGGGCTCAGGTTCGGCTACTTAAATTTCATTGGGGTGCGTTTAGGAGAGTAGGTCACTTGCGACGTTGCGGAGTGGGTGTTCCTCGGGGAGTTGCGTCCAAGAGCGGAGTGTAGGGCTGATCTGTTTAGCCCATTCCTCGTTGTTGTAGAGCCGCTCTAACCAATCCATTTCGGTAACGGATAGCGTCTCGGGTTGGGCGGAGAGCCTCCCCAGCGTCGTCTCAATCGCTTGAGCTAATCCCGAAGTGGGGAGATTTTGCAGGAGTCGGCGAGAGAGCGCGTTGAGCCACACTCTCTGTACCCTTAGGGATTCTCCTTGGGGAAAGCAGGCAACAATGTTTTCGTTCTTAGCCAAAAGGTGAGTGGAGAATAGGCTGAGAAGTTCCTCCGTTTCGAGTGATTTTGCAAAAGAAATTGCCTGGGAATAGGTTAGGGTTTCAGGTGGAAAGGAGAGAAGCCCAAGGATACGCATCTCGCGCAGTTGGGCAGAGAGGAGTTTCTGGGCAAGGCTTAGTCGTGAGGGGAGTTCGCTTGCTAAGTCGCGCAGTTGGGGGATAGACAATCCAAAGTTGTAGGCATAGTCCATCCCGGAGGCACGCATGGCAGCGGCAGTTGCTCCGTCCATACGAGAGCGCACCCTCGCCCGCAGTGAAGCCATAATCTCTTCATCGGTGAGCGAAGGTGCGTAAGAGGATTTGTCGGGAGTCGCCATTAAGCTTCGGCAATCTCGCTAATGAGTCGCTGGAAGATGCGTCCCATCCGTTCGCTGGCCGCATTGGCCGCATCAATTACTTCCTGAGCATCGTTGGTATAGTCGCCCTCGAAGTGCCAGCCTTCGTTGGTGATGACCGACATCCCGAATATTCGGATTCCGGCGTGCCGTGCCACAAGTACTTCGGGTACTGTGCTCATGCCGATAGCATCCCCACCCACACGTTGGTAGAAAAGATACTCGGCAGGGGTCTCGTAAGAGGGTCCGGTTAGCCCTACATATACCCCTTTTCTCACTTCGATGTTTTCTTCTTTGGCAATGCGTTCTGCACGAGCGATGAGGTCGCGGTCGTAGGCTCTGGTCATATCGGGGAAGCGTACTCCGAACTCTTCCATATTAGGACCGATGAGCGGATTGGGCAGGTTGTTGATATGATCTCGTATAATCATCAGATCACCCACGTGGTAGGTGTTGTTGATACCTCCGGCAGCATTGGAGACAAAGAGCGTCTCTATGCCGATGAGCTTCATCACACGTACCGGGAAGGTTACGCGCTCCATGGGGTACCCCTCGTAGTAATGGAATCGCCCCTGCATAGCCACCACGGGGACGCCCCCAAGCTTACCGCAGATGAAATTGCCCTTATGACCAATAGCCGTAGAGTGGGCAAAGTTGGGGATTTCGCTATAAGGGATGATGGTGGGGTCTTCTATCTTATTTCCCAATTCTCCCAAGCCACTACCTAGGATGATACCTATTTTTGCTTTGAAGGGGAGGCGTTTGAGGAGGAAGTCCGCAGCCTCGTGATACATTTTCATTTCCATAGCATTACCTATTTATTGTTTGATTCCGTAGGATTTGATGAGCTTGTGCGCTCGTTGATTCGCCTTTGCAATTACCTCTTCTTCGCCCGGGATCACTCCTTCGCGCATCAGTATTTTACCATCCACAATGGTGGTGTCTACCACGGAGCCATCGGCAGAGTAGACGAGGTTGGAGGTGAGGTTGTGTAGGGGCACCATCGTGGGGCGATCTGTACGTAGGAGGCAAAGATCCGCTAAAGCTCCCTCTTCTATCCTGCCGCCATTGAGCCCTAGGATGTTATACCCCTCGCGAGTGGCAGATTGGTATATTGCCTCGGCGGCTGTTGCCGTGGGGTCGAAACGCCATACTTTGCCCAAAAGAGCTGCCATACGCATGGCGATGAACATATCCAAATTGTTGCTAGAGGAGCATCCGTCTGTACCGATTCCCACTCGGATACCGCGCTTTTTCATCTCCTCAAACTTAAAGGCGTAGCCCGACGCTAGCTTCATATTGGAAGCCGGGTTATGCACGGTGGCAGCTCCATGGCGAGCGATAACGTCTAGTTCGTCATCCTCCATCCAAAGCGAGTGTGCCAAGACGAACTTATCGCTCAGCGCACCCAGTTTTTCCAAATAGTGCACAGGGCGCAATCCATACTCTTTGACGGCATTTTCTATCTCGGTTTGGGTCTCTGAGAGATGGAGGTGAACCAGCACGCCTGTTTCGTCTGCAAAGTCGCGGCAGAAGCGGAGCTGCGGACCGCTTACCGTGTAGATGGCGTGTGGACCGATAGAGAAGACCACTCGGGAGGAGAACTGCTCAAATTCTTTGCGGTAGCGGCTACAATTTTCCCTGTCGAGCTTGGCGCGCTCTGCGTCCCCTCGGTCAAAGAGTGTGTAGCTCACCACGCCTCGCATCCCCGAGTCCTCTACGGCTTGAGCCGTTGCCATGGGGAAGGCGTACATATCTAAGAACGCCGTTGTGCCCGTGCGTATCATCTCAAGGCAGGCAAGCCGTACACCCCAGTAGACATCCTCCTCCGTCATGTGCGCCTCCACGGGCCAAATGTAGTCTTCGAGCCAGCGCATCAGGGGCAAATCATCGCCGTAACCGCGGAAGAGGGTCATGGCGGCATGGGTATGCGTATTCACCATCCCCGGTACCACCACACGGCGGCATCCCTCCAGCACATCGTAGTGATCGGCTACAGGGATACTCGGGGCAATACGAGCTATTTGGTTGCCCTCAATCAATAGATCTTGTATAGATCCATTGACAAGGGCTCCGGTTATCAATATCGGTTTTTCGTTGTTCATCGGTAGAGTTTATAGAATTCGGCAACGGCTTCTATACCAATGCGGAATATATCCAAGGGGAAGTTTTCGTTGGGAGAGTGGATGGCATTGCTTTCGAGACCAAAGCCCATGAGTACACTCTTGATACCAAGAACCTTTTCGAAGGTGGCGATGATGGGGATACTCCCTCCGCGGCGTACCGCTAGAGGACGCTGACCAAAAGCCACGGCACACGCCTCCTCGGCCGCTTTATAGGCGGGGAGATCAATGGGGCAGAGGTAAGCCTCGCCTCCGTGCATGGGTGTTACTTTGACGCGTACGTAGGGAGGAGCAATCTGTTTTACGTAGTCGACAAAAAGTTTAGAGATCTTATCGTGATCTTGATTGGCTACAAGGCGAGTAGATACTTTGGCGTACGCCTTAGACGGAAGCACCGTTTTGGCTCCTTCGCCCGTGTAGCCTCCCCAAATGCCGCATACGTCGAAGCTGGGGCGGCAGCTATTGCGCTCGAGAGTACTGTAGCCCTCTTCGCCAAATACGGCGTCCACATCAATGGCTTTGCAGTAGGCCTCTTGGGAGAAGGGTACTTGAGCAATCATATCTCGCTCTTCCTTCGAGAGGGGTACTACATCGTCGTAGAAGTGGGGTATCGTAATGCGTCCCTTCTCATCCACCATCCGGGCAATGATTTTTGAGAGCTCGTTGATGGGGTTGGCAACAGCTCCGCCAAAGTGCCCCGAGTGGAGGTCGCGATTGGGACCGGTTACCTCTATTTCCCAGTAGGCAAGTCCGCGTAGTCCCGTAGTGAGTGAGGGGGTGTTGCGGCCGACCATACTTGTATCTGAAACCAAAATCACGTCGGCACGAAGCATCTCTTTGTGCTCTTGGCAGAATGCCTCCAAGTGGGTAGAGCCGATCTCTTCCTCTCCCTCGAATATGATTTTTACGTTGCAACGTACGAGGTCGAGAGCCAAGGCGGTGCGGAGCCCGGCTACCTGTATCATGGTTTGCCCTTTGTCGTCGTCGGCTCCTCGCCCCCAAATGTGTCCGTCGCGGATTACGGGCTCGAAGGGTTCGCTCTTCCAAAGCTCAAGAGGCTCCACGGGCATTACATCGTAGTGACCGTATATAAGGATGGTTTTTGCGCTCGGGTCTATAATGCGCTCGGCAAAAACAACGGGATTACCGGGGGTGGGATAAACTTCGGCTCGTTGCATGCCCGAGGTGAGGAGGTAGTCCCTCCAGTGCTCAGCCGTGCGTACCATATCGGGTTTGTGCTCGCTCTTCGAACTGATGCTGGGGATGCGAAGCAGTGCGAATAGGTCTTGTAGGAACTCCTCTTCATGGGCTGCGATATACTCTTTTACTGTCATAGCTCTTGTTTGTTTAGTGGTGTTTCATTTATCTACAACCAAAGGTAGTCTATTTTGCTGTATAAAAAAAGAACGGACACCTCGCTTTTGCTTAGGGTGTCCGCTATGGATAGGAAAAAGAGAAGTGGCCTTAGACCCGAGTGACCGATGCGATCGTGTCTTTTTGTTTTAGCCCTTCGATGATGCGACGTACATCCTCCACGTCGTGTACCATCACCTTGATTTCTCCACCAAAAACTCCCCCTTGAGCCGAGAGGTTGATGCTTGTAATAGAGCGGTAAAAGTCCTCGCTAATGTCTTGGATAATAGCGTTGAGAATGCCGATTGAGTCCATCCCTTTGATGGCGAGAGTTGCCTCAAAAAGAGAATGCGGATGGTCGCCCCAAACGGTCTCGATAAGCTGATTCCCTTTACTGCTTTTGAGTCGCATTGCCTCCGGACAATTACGCTTGTGTACCATGATAGTGCCGTTGTCGGTAACAAACCCTACCGTATCATCGCCCAAGATAGGAGAGCAGCAGGGGGCTATGGTGTAGTTGGGGGTGAGGAGGTGTTGCTCTAGAAGGTAGGGCTTTTTTGTATTGGGCTTATCCGGAGATTGTGCCTCTTCGATGGTGGCGGCTGTGAGTTCTCTGTTTTTCTTTGAGGGGCGGAATAGACGCGAGAAGAAGTTGCCATCAGCCCCTTGGAAGACCTTGCGAAAAGACTCCGGCAGCTCTATGGAGCGGTTCCCTACGGCTAAGAAGAAATCTTCTCTCTTGTGGAAGTTGTAGTAACTGGCAATCTTGTCGAGTAGTAGAGGTGTAATGGTTTGCCCCTCGGCCTCAAGCAGGTCAGTTACCATTTTTTCTCCTAAAGCGGTTTTCTCTCGGTCTGCTTTGCGCAGTGCGGCATTGATCTTCATCCGAGCTTTCCCGGTCACTACGTACTTGAGCCATTCGGGGTGAGGCTCTTGGGTCGGGCTTGTGATTACCTCCACTTGATCCCCATTCCTGAGGGTATGGCTCAGGGGGAATAGATGATGATTTATCTTGATACCGAGACATTTATTCCCCAGCTCCCCGTGGAGGGCATAGGCAAAGTCGAGCCCGGTAGCTCCCTTGGGAAGGGTAAAAACTTTCCCTTTGGGGGTAAAGACGCTGATCTCGTCGGAGTAGAGATTGAGCTTGATCGTATCGAGGAAGTCCATCGAGTCCGGAGTGGGATTCTCCAGGATCTCGCGGATCGTTTCTATCCAGCGATCGAGCTCGGAGTCTTCCTCCACGTTTTCGCTTTTGTACTTCCAATGGGCGGCAAATCCACGCTCCGCTATATCGTCCATGCGGCGCGAGCGTATCTGTATTTCTATCCATTCTCCATCGGGCCCCATCACGGTAAGGTGGAGCGCTTGGTAGCCATTGGTCTTGGGCGAACTAACCCAGTCGCGGATGCGGTCTGTCTTATTGCGGTATAGGTCTGTGATCTCGGAGTAAATATCCCAACACACCTTTTTGTCGGGGATGCCCTCTTGGCTCTCAAAAATGATGCGTACGGCGTAGAGGTCGTACACCTCTTCGAAGGGGATTTTTTTCTCCTGCATTTTGCGCCAAATCGAGTAGCAACTCTTCACCCTCGCCTTCATCTCGTAGTTGAGTTTTTTGCGAGCGAAGACCTCGCGTAGTGGGGCTGCGAAATGCTCAAAGAGGAGAGTTCGCTGCTCTTCGCTGGCCTCTATCTTGTTTTTAATCTCGTTGTATTCGGCAGGATGCTCTATGTGGAAGCATAGCTCCTCGAGTTCTGTTTTGATGGTAAAGAGCCCAAGTCGGTGGGCAATGGGTGCGTAGACGTACAGCGTCTCTCCCGTGATCTTGAGTTGCTTATGCGTAGGCATCGACTCAAGAGTGCGCATGTTGTGCAGGCGGTCTGCTATCTTGATGAGTACGACACGTATATCGTCGTTCATGGTCAGGATTAGCTTCCTAAAATTCTCCGCCTGGGCAGATACATCCTCCTGATCTTTGAACATCTCCACCGAGATCTTGGTAAGCCCCTGCACGATTTGGGCTATCTTGTCGCCAAACATGTCGCGAATGTTCTCTTCGGTGTACTCCGTATCTTCTATTACATCGTGCAGGAGTGCCGAGGCGATAGAGGTGGAGCCAAGCCCCATCTCGTGGCTAACGATATAGGCTACTGCTATGGGGTGCATGATGTACGGCTCTCCGCTACGGCGTCGTACCCCTGCATGTGCTTTATTCGCTAGGTTGAATGCCTTAATAATGATCTCGTCTTTGCGACGATGATTGCTCATTTGATAGTCGTGAAGTAGGGCTTCGAAGGCTGTGCGCACCATCTTCTGCTCTGCTTCGCTTCCGTAATATACTATGTCTTGTAGCCCTTGAGGCTGAGGAGTAGCCGTCTCTTTCATACGCAATATTATTTGTCAGAAGATGAAGAATCCAACGTTTCGTATCCTATTTCTTGCCACAGGGTGGAGGGGCAACAGGAGGCAAGGTAATGCCGTAGATACGCTATGGTCTCTTGTGCTATGGGGGATTCTTCGGGGGGATAGTGGTTGTAGATAATGCGCTCTATCGGGATCTCCCGATCTTGTAGAGCTTGCAAACTCAGTAGGGTGTGGTTGATGCTCCCCAGTCGCCCTGAGGTAACCAAGGCTACAGGATAGCCCCGCTGAGCAATAAAATCGAGGGTAAGGAGCTCTGGAGTCAGTGGAACCATAAGCCCTCCGGCCCCCTCCATTAGGATACGATCGTAGCCCTGGGAGAGAAGCTCTTGGGTGTCAGAATCGATCTTTTTGGGGTCTATCGGGCGTTGTTCTAGCTGAGCCGAAAGGTGAGGTGATGCAGGATACTTATAAAGATAGGTGCAGCGGTAGGGCTCTGCTCGTTGCTCGGGATCAAGATGGGGGGCTAGGGCGTCGTGTACGTCAAGGTCTTCGCTACGTCCCTCGCAGCCTGTTTGCACAGGTTTCTGACTGATGACGCGGAGTCCTTTCTCTCGCATCTCGCGAAGCAAAACGCCTGTAGCATAAGTTTTCCCTACCCCGGTATCTATACCGCTGACAAATAATACTTTATTACTATCCATGGGTATCAATGTCTTTAATATAGTGCAAATGTACAAAGGATTCTCGTTCCTATGTACACTTCTTTATCTTAATCAAAAAGTCTTTTCTCTCTTTTTACAATCTGAGATATAGTCCGTCCCTTTTGGGTAAAAGCATTAGAAAGGACTCCCATGGGCGAATACTTGGCAAGGACTATTGACCAAAAAAGCTCCGGGAAACCCAGAGCTACACAGACACATAATGATTAATCTAGAGGAGAGTGCGGCCGGAGGGACTCGAACCCTCACGCCTCGCAGCATTAGATCCTAAGTCTAACGTGGCTACCAATTACACCACGGCCGCAATCTTCACTGCAAAGGTAAGCATTTATTTTTATCTACAGCTATATCGCCCTCTTGTACTCATATAATTTGGGGAAGTATACAACAGGAGAAAGAGCTCTCTCTATTGCAGCCCGAGAGGTGGGCTAGAGAGCGTTGCATGTCTCTCAAAAGCGAGAGCAATCCCCTAGCTAAGAAACGAAGAAGGGGCTATGCCTCTACGACACAGCCCCCTATTGTTTTAATTTTTATCTGCCGAAGCGTTTCCTCTACGCCCCTCTACGGAGGACGTACGGACGCTCGCTACTCTTTACTTCTCACGCTTTACTGCGTAAACGGAGTAGGCTTTGGCCATATCTTCACCATTTGTCAACTTTTTAGCTTCCCAAGTGTCAGAGTCTGGAGCCTTCGTCCAAAGCATGGCTATGTCTAATGGCGAATTTTCCTTCTCCTCAACCCCTGCTATATAGATATGATTGTCAATTACATAAATAGAGTTGGCGTATGCGTCTCTTGAGCCATCGGTTAAGTTTTTACTCTCCCAACTACCGGACTCCCCACGCTTTGTCCAAAGCATGGCTACTACTTTCGAACCACGCCTTGCAGATCCCACTACATAGATGTCGTTACCCGATACGAAGACAGAGCGGGCACTGGCAGGGTTCGAGCCATCCGTTAGCTTTTCGGCTACGCCATTCTTCCATAGTGTAGCAGATTGGGAGTCCCACCCCGCTACATAAACGTCGTTACCGGACACGAAGACAGAGTAGGCTCCACTGTGCGAATCATTCGTGTACTTGGAGAGAATCTTATTTTTCCAAAGGGCAACTCCATCATAGGAGCCCGCTACATAGACATCGTTACCGGACACGAAGACAGAATTGGCACGGGCAGGCTTCGAGCCATCACTCAATGGCTCGGCTATGCCATTTTTCCAGAGCATGGCTGTAGGTTCTTCTCCAAACTTGTCTTGCCCCACTACATAGACATCGCTGCCCGACACAAAGAGCCCGTTGACTTCAATACCATCTGCTTTCCCGGCGAGGTCTGTAAACCTTGAGATTACTCCATTTTTCCAAAATGCTCCCACGTATCTTGTTGGGTTTTCCTGATCCTGAGCGCCATAATATACACTCTCTAACCCCGCCACATAAACGTCGTTGCCTGATACGAAGACAGCGGTAGCAACGCTTCCCTCATCTTTCTGAGGCAACTTCGTCGGCTCTCCATTTTTCCAAAGCATAGGATCCTCCCTCTCCCATCCCGCCACATAGACATCATACACGTACTCCTTATTTTTCGGAGAGCCTTTGCATCCTACTGCTACTACAGCCGCAAATAGTGCGGCAAAACTTACTAAAATTGATTTCCTCATACTGATATTATAATTAGGGGTTAATAAAAAATTTCTGGTATTCTTCTATTCAGGTTTTCACGCTCTTTCTTTGGGGGAGGAACGACCACGAGACCCCGAATAGAATAAGGTTGTTACATCGCTTTGTAACCTTCTCTAGGTGCAAATATAGTAATTTATCCGAAAAACACCCTAGTGTTAAGACGGAAAAATACACAGATGGGTGGGGAGATGGTGAAATTGGGGTAGGCTTGAGGGGAAGAAATGTACGCTAGAGGGGCGAACTTAGTGCAGTTGCTCAAGAAAGCGTACGAGAGGCGTGGGGAGGGCGTAATCGCCTAGTTCGGACTCCCTTACCCATTGGTACTTGGTGCTCCCTAGGGTGTCGGACTCGAGTTCGGCGGTGTAGATGGTGATGTGAAGTATTTGGTGGGAGAGCCGATGCTCAAGGCTGAAAGTCGTGGGCGCAAGGCGCAACTCCCCCGAGTAGGAGAGTTCGTGCTCTAGCCAATGGACTACCGCTTCGTGTGCTTGGGGCCTCTCGCTCTCAAGCAAAGGAAATTGATACAGCCCTCGCCAGATGTCGTTTCTCCCTCGCTTCTCCAGTAAGACTTGCTGATGGTAGGTGCTATAGATGTAGCTGAAGTAGCGATCTCTAAGGGTTAGCTTTTTCCCCTTTATGGGGAGGAGACGAGCGAGAGGGAGCTCCGCTACACGGCACCAAGAAGAGGCAGGGCAGGCAGAGCATTGGGGAGATTGAGGGGTGCAGACCAGTGCGCCTAGCTCTATAAGGGCTTGCCCCAATTTGCTAGGGGGGAGTTGGGTGGCGAGTAGCTCCTCCACCGCTTGGGTGCAGAGTCGCTTCCCGCTTAGGGTGTCTATGGGGAGTTCGCTTGCCAGAAGTCGGCTGACCACGCGCAGTACATTGCCATCCACGGCAGGGTAAGGTAGATCGAAGGCAAACGAGGCAATGGCTCCGGCCGTGTAGTCGCCCACCCCGGGGAGAGCACGTATCGAATCAAAATCTTTGGGGAATATCCCCCGGTGCTCCGTGGCTATAACTTGTGCTGCACGATGGAGGTTGTGCGCTCGGCTGTAGTAACCGAGTCCCTGCCATAGGCTGAGTATCTGATCTTCGGAGGCTTGCGCTAGGTCGGTAACGGAGGGGAATGCTTCCACAAAGCGAAGGAAGTAGTCGTACCCTTGGTTTACGCGCGTTTGCTGCAATATAACCTCCGATAGCCAAATGTGGTAGGGATTGCGAGTGGTACGCCACGGGAGCTCTCGGGCATTCTCTTCGAACCAATCGACGAGGGCTCGGGCTAGCTGTTGAGGGTGGGTAAAGAGGGTTTCGCTCATTTCGCCGCAAAGGTACAATTCGTGGGGCGAGGGAGAGCGGTCTCTTACTTCTTTTGTGAAACCTTAAAAATTCGCTGCCTGATATTTTTTCCGCCACAGGGCAAAAAGAAAATATTTCACGGGCAAGATTTTTTCTAAAATCACTCGGAAAGGGGAGGAGAAATCAGCCTACGCCGAATTTGCATTTGCCTGATAGCGGTTTTGTTTGTGGAGAGGGAGGTGCCTACCAGTAGGGTTTTTCTTAGAATTTGGTTGAGATTTATTTTAGTAGTACCTTTGGTGTAGGTGGATCCTCTTGGGAGGTGATACTTTCCCTATTTGAGGCTCTTTAATAAAAAGAAGTATGGGTATGGCAAGAAAAAAGAAAGCATATATCAGAGCCGTGGTGGCAGTTGCATTTGCCTCTTTATCGGCTTTTTTGCTGTCGGGTTGTGCCCTTTTGGGAGGGAAAAGGGGAGGAACGAAAACGGACTCCGATTCAGTTCGAGGACAAAATCCCCTACAGCAAGACTCCATTCGCAGAGAGGAAGAAAAGATAGAGGATATGCCTAGAGTGATGTATGGCGTCCCCTATCAGAGGTACGAGGAGATGAGAAAAGTACCCTCTTCTCCCCAAGGAAAAGAAGAAAGAGACTCACTAATGCAAGAGAACCCCGAGGCCTAGAGTAAAAAAGTATTGGGTCTCCTTCTCACAAGAAAACAACACACACCTAAACAACACACAAGACAATGACGAAATTCTCTCAACTTAAATTCGCCTCCTTGTCAGTAATGCTCTTATTATTGCTGGCGGGGTGCAATCTTATAGAGACTCCTCTTGTGGAGACTCCGATCCAGGCTCCGGGTCGCCCCGATGGCACACTGGAGATTGTAGTAACGGTACTTGATACCGATAATAAACCCCTCGAAGGGATGGTGCTCGAACTGATAGAGATGCCCTTGGAGCGGGAGGTAAGTGCCTCGGCTGAGACCAATGTGCGAGGGGTGGCTAAGCTAAGCAAAGATGTCTATATTGCGAATGTGATGCAGCCTATCCACTTGCGCGTGCGGGATGCTAAAGCCTCTGGCAGGGATTATATGTACCGTCCTTGGTATGGAACCATCCAGCTGAGCAAAGGGGACTTTGTGCGTAAAAAGGCTCGTAAGGAGCTTGTGGTGCACCTGGAAAGAATGGGCGTCTCTTACGCTTCGGGCTCTCTAGAGCCTAATGTCCGATAGGCAGGATAGTCCCGATGGATGTATTGATGAAGTGAACACCTATAGACGACCAACACAATGAAAAAACTAACCAAACGCGTAGCAAGCCTCCTCAGTATTGGGAGTGTAGCCTTCCTAGGGTTATTTCATACCTCTTGCGACAGAACTAGGGGTGGAGGCGGAGGAAAGTATGGCCCCTACGTTGACTATGATGTCACAGCCAAGGTACAGACTCCTGAGGGTAAGCCTATTGAAGGCTTAGAGGTTACTCTTCTTAAGAGATCAGAAAACTCAGAAGGAGACTTTGTGCCATGGAGTAGAATCGAACGAACCAATGCCGCCGGCCTTGCTTATGTACATGACGGGCTATCGGGCTTTGGCGGAGCAATGCTCTACGTGCGAGCCGTAGATGTGGACGGAGCTAAGAACGGCCGTTGGGAAACTAAGGTGGATTCGGTAGCGATAACCCCTTCGGATATACATAAATTCCATCCGGAGACCTTTGGGTATCAAGGGACTATCAAAAAAGAGATAACCCTGACCATGGAGCTGGTTCATAACGACTAGGTTTCGAAATAAGCGTCCGTTTTCGCCCACTCCACTTCAAGATGTTTGATAAGAAGACCCATCACAATGGATTTAATCTGGTAAAGTGAAACCCTATAAACAACCAACACAATGAAAAAACTAACCAAACGCGTAGCAAGCCTCCTCAGTATCGGGAGTACAGCTTTCCTAGGACTATTTCACACCTCTTGCAGCAGTATATGGGGCGGAGGTAGAGTAGAGTATGGATGCCCCTATATGGAGTACGAAGTCAAAGCCAAGGTGCAGACCCCCGAGGGTAAGCCTATCGAGGGCATAGAAGTTACTCTTCTTGAGAAATTAGATTACCCAAATGGAGATCTTATGCCATGGAGTATAATCGAACGAACCAATGCCGCCGGCGTTGCTCAAATATTTGATGGTGCATCGGGCTTTGGTAGAAATATGCTCTACGTGCGCGCTGTAGATGTGGACGGAGCTAAGAACGGCCGTTGGGAAACTAAGGTAGATTCGGTAGCGATAACCCCTGCTGATATCCACAAAGACAAGTCGAAGGGGCGTTGGTATGAAGGGACTATTAAAAAAGAGGTAACCCTCACCATGGCGCCGGTACCTAAAGAAAATACTCCAAAATGAGCGGGAGCAAAATCTCTTTTCGCCAGCGCATTTCGCTAGAGGCATATCGTTCTTACCGCCGCAAGTGCGTGGCCGAGCACAAACTCAACACGCTCTTTTGGGAGTGTACGCTCAAATGCAACTTGGCGTGCAAGCACTGTGGTAGCGATTGTCACGTAGATAGTGCCGCCAAAGAGCTCTCCGGAGAGGAGTTCCTCCGCGTGGTCGATAGCATAACGCCTCACGTAGATCCGCATAAAGTGCTTGTCATCTTTACGGGAGGAGAGGCCTTGGTGCGTCAGGACCTTGATGCCATCGGGCTTGAGCTCTACCGCCGAGGCTACCCCTGGGGTATTGTGACCAATGGGATGCTTCTCAACGAAGAGCGTCTCGAGAGTCTATTGCGCAGCGGCTTGCATTCCCTTACAATTAGTCTGGATGGCTTCGAAGAAGCGCACAATTACCTCCGAGGGCATCATTTGAGTTTCGCCCGAGCCTCTCACGCCGTTGAGCTTATGGCAAAGACGGAGCAGGTGCGCTGGGATGTGGTTACCTGCGTCAATCCGATGAACTTTGGTTACCTCGCGGAGTTTCGAGACTACTTGATTGGCCTAGGGCTTAAAGAGTGGAGGCTTTTTACCATTTTCCCCGTGGGGAGAGCAGCTGAGGACCCTAATTTGCAGCTTAGCGATGTGGATTTTTACCGCCTTATGGAGTTTATCCGCGACACCAATAGGGAGGGGCGCATTGCGGCTTCCTATGGTTGCGAGGGCTTTTTGGGCGGTTTTGAAGGCGAGGTACGTCCCCATCCCTATACTTGCTACGCAGGTGTGGAGGTGGCTTCTATCCTCTGCGATGGTACGATCAGTGCCTGCCCGAGTATCCGCTTCGACTATAAGCAGGGCAATGTACGTGAAGATGACTTCTGGACCGTATGGCAAAATCGTTTCCTCCCCTATCGCGATCGGAGTTGGGCTCGCCGAGACCAGTGTGCCGATTGCCTCGTGTGGCGTTACTGTGAGGGGAACGGAATGCACCTGCACGACGATGAGGGAAAGCTCCTCTTCTGCCATCATCAGCGACTTTTGCGCGCCGAAGCATCACTAAAAAAGAAATAATACACAATACTGTATAGACTATCCCTTCTCCCCACCCATAGTTATGAATAGAAAGACCATTAACGAGTATATCCTATCCAATCGCTTCTACGAAGCTATTTTTCTCCTCAAACAAGTCATCGAAGAGCATGCTCTGTATAGCTTGGGAGATAGCTTGAGCCGAGAAGAGAGCATCTATGGGATGATGTTGGGTTACCTCGATAAAGGCATTGTAGACCCCGATAGAGCACACTTCTTGGAGGAGCTCAAAGTGAAATTGCTGAAGCTGAGCGATAGAGTCTATCGGGCTGTACGAAGCAAAGACTCGGGTTCGCTCTACTTCCGCCGTTGGGCGGTAGTGGAGGCGCGCAAGGGGCTGTCGGTAGAGAATTTACTCGAAGATCTTTCTCGCCCCACCTTCAAAGAAGAGGAACGCGATAGCTTCGATACCCTTGTAGACCTCCTGTTTGAGACGCTGTGGGTATCTGAGTCGCTCATGGAGGCGGAGCAAGACCGACTCTCCTCTTCGAGTGAATATGTGCGCTTGGTCGCCTCTTCTGCTATAACGCTGGGCTTGATGTCGTATTGGGATGAGAGTAAGATGGCTTTCCTCCTGCGCGAGGCGGCCTCTCCGGCTACGAGCGAAGCCTATATGGTACGCCTTGCCATGGGCGTTTTTATCAGCCTCTACCTCTATCGCGATAGGTTGCCTCTCTTCATGTCGTGGCTAGAGCCGCTCCTCAAAGATGCCCTGCAGAATCCGATGTTTGTAACGGCTTTTATCCATCTCTGGACACGCTATACGCATGCCACAGAGACGGAGCAACTCTCCCAAAAGATAGGAGAGCTCATGCCCAATATGCTGCAAGAGATGAAGGCCAAATGGAGCTCCATAGAAGAGGATACGGATGAGAATCTAACCGAGGATAAACTGGATCAGCTCTTCGACAAAGTGTCGGACTCGGAGGAGATGAGTACCTTCTTCCAAGAGTTTGGAACGCTGGAGCAGGAGGGCGAAGACCTCTTATTTAGTAGCTTCAAAGAGAATAAAAGCGACTACTTTTTCAACTCCATTTCTTCGTGGTTCCTACCTTTTGACGAGGAGCATAGCCGCATTGCGGGAGTTTTGACTAGGAACGAAAATCTCCGAAAGCTCTACCCCCTACTCAAAGGGAAACTCTGTGATTCGGATCTATACTCCCTCTTTATCACCTTCGATAGGATGGGGATGGGAATAAAAGTGATGGGGATAGAGATGCCGGAAGAGCTCAACGGAGCCATGCTGGATGAGCTATCGGCAGAGTCTTTGATGCCTAAGTGTGCGAAAGTATACGTCGAAGATTTCTACAGATTCACTAAGCTATTCCCTCTGCATGAGCAGTTTGTGGATATATTCCGGCAAGATATCATGGTAGCAAGGCTCCCTATCCTAAAGGAGGCTCTCCCCATCGAGTCTATGGTGCGTGGGGCGGCTCTATTTTTCTACTCGCGTAGGAATTATGCCAAGGTGAGGATGCAAATCGGCTCGATCCCTCAGCTCTTTGATACCGATGCCAACACCCTGAATATTTGGGCTAATAGCTGCTTCTTTATGGGAGATTACCGAGGGGCAATTAGGCATTACCGCCATGCCGACCTCGTGGAAGACGCATCCCCCAAAGAGTTGTCGCGCCTTGCTGTTTGCTATCAGCGCGTAAACATGCCCGAGAAGGCAATAGAGACACTTGAGGAGCTTCTCAAGAAAAATCCCGAAAATCTAACCCCATTGCTAAAGATTGCAGGGGTCTATATGGAGATGAAAGCCTTCGATGAAGCCCTTTCTTATCTCTATAAATATGAGTTCTCTGCACCCGATGGCGAGAGACAGGTAGCTCGTTTGGTGGCCTGGTGCCTTCTCTCCAAAGGAGATTACGAGCGTGCAAAAGGGTACTATCGTACCCTCCTCTCCCTCCCCGACGCAAAGGCTAGCGACTACCTCAATAGTGCCTATGTGCATATTGCCGAGGGCGAGGAGCGAGAGGCTTTGGCGGCCATGCGTATGGCGCTGGAGCATTACGACGAGCCTAGTGAGCTATTCCGCGAGATGCAAGAGGATAGCAGGAACCTAGATAGGAGCGCGATAAGTTTTGATCGTCTTCGCTTCTTGGCGGATGGAGCCATCGCCCTCCGGAACCAAGATTTTGTACAGAATCTAAAACCCAATTATACTATTCCAAAGAGAATGAACATCAAGGATTTTAATTTCAAAGGACTGAGAGCCTTTGTGCGAGTGGACTTCAATGTGCCCCTCGACGACAACCTACAAATTACGGACGACACGCGCATGCGTGCTGCTTTGCCAACGCTCAACAAGATTATTGCAGACGGAGGTCGCCTGATTATTGCCTCGCATCTAGGTCGCCCCAAAGGGGTAAGCGACAAACTTTCGCTCCGCCATCTAGTACCCCATCTTGCCGAGCTACTCGGTCGCCCTGTGACCTTTGTGCCCGATAGCGTGGGAGCCGAGGTAGAGACGGCTATTGCCGGGATGAAGGATGGAGATGTACTTCTCTTAGAAAATCTTCGCTTCTACGAAGAAGAGGAGGGTAAGCCCAGAGGCCTCGCCGAAGATGCTACGGCCGAAGAAAAGAAAGAGGCTAAGAAAGCCCTCAAACCGCGTCAAGCCGAGTTTGCCAAAAGACTTGCCGCCCTTGCCGATTGCTACGTAAACGATGCCTTTGGTACTGCTCACCGTGCACACGCTTCTACGGCTCTTATCGCCGATAGCTTCCCTGCCGATCGCAAAATGTTTGGCTTCTTGATGGAGCAAGAGGTGAATGCCGTACAGCGAGTTTTGGGTGACATTCATCGTCCATTTGTGGCTATCATGGGAGGTTCTAAGGTCTCTTCTAAGATTGATATTATCGACAACCTACTCGACAAAGTAGATACCCTCATCATAACGGGTGGTATGTGCTTTACCTTTGCCAAGGCCTATGGCGGCAAGGTGGGTAGCTCTTTGTGCGAAGACGATAAGATGGACGTGGCTCGTGCCATCGTAGAGAAAGCAAAGGCAAAAGGGGTACATCTCGTTTTGCCCGTGGATGCAAAGGTGGCCGATGCCTTTAGTAATGACGCTAATACCCAGGTAGCTCCCGTTGACAATATACCCGATGGTTGGATGGGGCTTGACGTAGGTCCTAAGACAATGGCTCTCTACGACGAGGCTATCCGTGGGGCTAAAACGATTCTGTGGAATGGCCCTGCCGGTGTCTTCGAGATGAGCAACTTCCGCGATGGCTCTAAGGCTTTGGCGCAGTCTATCGTGGCAGCAACAGAAGCCGGTGCTTACTCTCTCGTAGGGGGAGGCGACAGCGTGGCCTGCGTGCATCTCTTCGAGGTAGCCGATAAGGTTTCGTACGTTTCTACCGGAGGTGGTGCCCTACTCGAAGCTATTGAGGGCAAAGATCTCCCCGGCATTGTAGCTATCAATAAATAATTATTCCCCCTTATGGGAATTGTTTTAATCCCCTTCCGATGGGCGGATGATGGCGACAAACTCGCCTTCGTTCACCAATTGATGGAGGAGGCTTTCCCAGCCGCCGAGCGGCGATCTAGGCGAGACTTCGAGGCTCTTTTGGCTTCGGAGCCTCGCTTTCTACTGCATCTGATTTATCGGGATGAGGCCCTTGTGGGTTTCCTCTCTACGTGGCATTTGGAGGGCTTTTACTACGGAGAGCATTTTGCGATACTCCCCACCGAGCGTAATCAAGGTATAGGGCGAGAGGTGCTGCACTCGCTAAAGAGTGGCGCAGCATCGAGTATCCCCTTTGTTTTTGAGATCGAACCTCCTCTCGATGAGTGGAGTAAGAGACGACTCGCCTTCTACGAATCAATGGGTATGCAGGTGCTTTCTCGCTCCTATATACAGCCCTCCTATGGCGAGGATCGCCCGGCTATCCCCCTTTACTTGATGGGGAATGAATGGGCAGCAAGGGGGCAAGATAGCGAACATTACGCGCAAGAGCTTTACCGGTACGTCTACTGCAAAACCCCAGGAGGGGAGAATTTCTACTAGCTATAGCCTTTTGTTGTTGATGAAACGACTCTCTCTCTTTACCCTCCTAGTCCTCTTTTGGAGTTTTATGGCTCAGGCTGAGACCGATTCGCTCCGCACGGAGGATTCTACTCTTCGCCGGCAGCCTTGGGAGTGGGGCGTATCCACTTTACCCTTTATGGGGGTGGCCGCGGCAGTCGCTCCGTCGCTGGATGGGGCTATTCGGGGGATTCGTATGCAATCTCTCCCCACATTTCGCTCCCCCTACGACGATTATTTGCAGTACTCGCCCTTGGCTTTGCAACTATCGGCAGCGTTGTTTGGGCTTAAAGGAAGCCATTCTTCGCCCTACGAACTCCTCACGACTGATGCCCTGTCGGTAGCGAGTACCTTGATTCTAGTAAACTCAACAAAATGGCTTACGCATCGTTTCCGCCCCGATGGTTCGAGTGCCAATTCTTTCCCCTCAGGTCATACCGCTACCGCATTTATGGGGGCGGAATTGCTGGATATAGAGTATGGAGCGCGTTATCCGTGGCTATCGGCGTTGGGCTACTCAGCTGCGTACGCCACGGGGGTGGGGCGTATCCTTAACAATCGCCACTGGGCGAGCGATGTATGGGCAGGGGCTGGCGTGGGGATTCTGTCTGCACAGATCGGTTCTGTCCTAAGTGACCTCCTTTGGGGTAAGAAAGGAACTTTTCTCTACGAAATCCCCTCAAGCGAAGATTTGCCCCACACACTATCTATCCACTACGGCACCTCACAGCTTACGCAACACTACTACAAAGGCTCCATCCGCCAAGCTATTCGCAACGAAGTGGCACTTCTCTTCCCTGTCTCCTCTGAGGAGGAATGCCTTCTCGATTGCGGCGTAGTGGGAGGAAACTTGCTACAAATCTCGGGCTATGGTGTCCCCAACAATACGGATTGGTACTTCGGTTTCAAGGGGGATGTTTGCTATTACCCCGCTTCTCGCGTCGCCTTGGGGGCAGCTCCTTTTTACTATATTTATCCCGCAGCCCCCTCTGCTCCGGGGACTGTGTTGCTCGGAGAGTTGGGCTTGCGTGCCCACCTTGATTACGACATCCGACCCCACAGGGGCTTTCGTTTTTTCGTGGGAGCATCGCACTCTACCGCCTATTATCCCAAAGAGGAGGGGGCATTAAGTTCCGAAGATAGCGTCGAAGCAACTCCGCTTCGTCTCTCTTTTGAGGTCGGGGTTGCGCTCCTATTGCATCTCTAGTCGCCTTACCGTAATGCTACTCTAGAGGGGGATACTCGCTTTCTATCCATTGCCCCTAAGAAAGGCTTGCCGGTTCGTGCTTAAACAATAAGAGGAGGATAGGCCTTAGCCGTCCCCCTCTTACCTTACTAGTATAGAGATGATTTAATGAGGATTTACCTCCAAGAGTTGCTATGCATAACTAGAAGTGGTGTACCGGCATGGAAGAGCATGCGACGCGCCATACCGGGATTGAAGAAGCGAGCAAAGAGATTGCGTCGATACGTATTAACCACGATAAGACCAATCTGCTTGCTGATGACAAATTTCTCCAGCGCAAGGGAGAAGTCGCCCGGATCCAGCGTTGTAAACTCGATGTTGCTATCGGGGTAGTGTTGCTTGTGGTACTCCATCATGGCGCGCAACTCAATTTCACTCCAATCCTCCGTAATTCTAGAGACGTTGAAGAGCATGTAATTGGGCTTATTAGGCTTTGTGAGCTGCATCATGCGGTCGAAGAGTACGAGGTCTCGTTGGTCAAACCCTGTGGCTACCCCTACATTTTCTACATCCGCAAGGTCTACCACCTTGGCATCTTCCGGTACGACGAGTACGGGCACCTTGGCGCGGTCGATTACCTCTGCGGCAACGGATCCGATGAGATCTTCGTTGCGGCGGCTCTTACCTCGTGTACCCATGATGATGGCAATAGGTGGACGGTTGCGTGCGACTGAGAGCACTACATCCTCGGGGATACCGTCAATGAGCTGGGTCTCGAAGGGAGCCTTCGGGATTTCTCCCTTCTCCATTTTCTCTTTGAGTTCCTTCTCTAGAGCGTTCATTTTGCGCTCGGCGCGCTCATGTTCCCGACGAATGTTAAGCTCTTTATTGGCTTGATAAACGGAGATGTCGGGGGATAGCATGGGGGCAACAGAGTAGAATTGTGAGAAGTAGACATGGAGCAACTTCACGTGCAATCCTCTGCGCTGAGCAAAGTGGAAGGCTATCTGTAGCACGTTGGGCATGAAGTCGCTGAAGTCCACAGGTACGAGTACGTAGGGTGTGGCTTCTGTAGACTTGCCCTCTTTGTTGTAACCATCCACCTGATTAAGCTCGGCATATAGCTCGGGACGATTCCAATTATTATTCTCGATCACGTCTAGTGCGTGAGGTAAGTCGCTCTCTTTGATGCGCACACGCACCCCAGCCGAGACTACGGGAAGTATCTGATTAACATTTTGCAGGGTAGCCTCTATCCCCTCGCTTTGTAGTAGTGTTTGTAGTATCTGTGCCTTTTCGAAGGTATGGATAGCTACGGTAACGAGTTTTTCTTGTTCTGGATTGTTTTTGCTCATGGATTCCTCAGTTTAATGCCACTTTCTATTCTATTGCACAAGTAAGAGCAGAGAATGTACCCGGAGTGTGGTAGCACACAACCCCTCCACCCCTGCTTTTGAGGCCCTTCCCCGAGGGAGAGCCTCTCAAGGTAACCGGCCGAAATTCCTCAAAACTCCAGCCCTATGCTAAAGAGGCACGGAGTGCAACTCACCCTCCCGCGGGAGCGATGTCTGTTTTGCCCCTCCCGTGCCTTCTATATGCTTTGCTCTACTAGAGTTAAGCCTCTTCTTTCTCTGGTTCGGAGGGATCTTCCATCTCTCCAATCAGCGCGAGAGCCTTCTCTAGTATCGTAGTATCGTCAATTTCTACAATACCTCCGTCGGGACCCGGCTCGATGTGAATACCCGCACTTCTTCCATTTTCGTAATTGGCACCACCGAAATAGTTGCGTACTGTTTCTACTTTAAGCCCCAACTCATCAGCGATGCGTTGCGTGGCTCCATCGGGAAGGCTATCTTTGATCCTTCTCAGTTCGTTGAAAGTGATCGTTTTAGTCATGGGTCAATCCGTTTAGTTGTTAGTACTCGTTGTCTTTACTTACGCCACTAAGTTACAACTTTATTTTCTACTTTACAACCTTTTCTGTAACTTCTTTTGCATAATGCTTTCTACTGTGGAGATTCAATTTCTCATTCTCTCATGCAGGAGGATTTTGTACATCCAAAAAGATGAACAAAGGAAATCATAACAGAGGAGCCACCGAAACGACACTGCGTTGCGATGGCTCCCTAATGCGCTACAATTCCTGTTTTACACGTTTTTTTGTCCTATGAGTTTGGACTTCTTCCTTATTGCTTCATTACCTTCTCGCCATTGACGATGTAGATGCCTGCCGGTAGGCGGTCGAAGTCGTCGCCCAGACGCATGCCCTCTAGGGTGTAGATGCCCTTGTACGCAGTCTCAGCTTTGTTATTGGCTACCGGTGTGTCAATGGCGATGGACTTTTTCTTTGTGAAGTAACCCGTTGTGGGGTTTGCCATCATTATATCAATTCTCTCATCGTCATAGGTAACGGTGCCGTCTGTTCCTCCCTTTATGTTCTTGCAGTTTTTGAACATGTTGATAGACATTTCGGTCGTCCAGGTCTCATCGCAG
>NZ_JBQMYL010000010.1:0-82608 GCF_052173515.1 Porphyromonas endodontalis
TTTTTGAATTAGCCAAATGCCAGCCTCGCCCTGCCTAGAGAGTAGCCCCCGTGATAGCCCTTCTCTTATCGGCTCTCGCAGAACAAACGCTCACAAAAGGCTCTCTCACGAGCACCAGACATGGATATTCAGTCCACGAGAATAGCGCAAGAACTCCCTTTTAGATTCAAAGGGGGCTCCTCACCTCTCCTCCTTAGAGAGGGGGAGAGGGAGGTGCAACTTCATTTCTCAGAGGGCTTGGTCGGGCGTTTGGGGAGAAGATCTTCCGTTACTTTTTGGCGTTTGTAGACTCTCCTCATAAAGGAACTTTGTGATCCTAGATAGAGAGTATCCCCCTTCACCTCGTACTCCTGTACAATATGAGAGGGAGCACTCCAGCTAGGGCCTGCAGAAACGCTGTACAATCCACTACCCTTGGTGTAGTAAACTCCTGTATACTTTCTCGAGAGCTTTGGTGTTTCACTTCCGTCTTCATACTTGGCATACACACCAACATCATCCCCATTTGCAAGAAAAGCGACTCCCACACAAAAATCAGAATGCGTCCGAATCGTATTTTCAAAATATTCGGCATCGGTATGCATTCTCTCTATTTCATCAATTTTCATCCACTCCCCAAAAAGAGCAGGGTCTCTATACTCCTTACGGTAGGACTGTGGACCTCGATAGCAAGAGGTGAACCAGAACAGCCCCACTAGAAACAGGATAAGGGGAGCTACAAACGTACGGCACTTCATAATAAGCTAACAATTCAAATATTGGGTAGCACCAGCCCGTGCAACATCTCTCCTTGAGGCGCAAAACCAGATGTCTGACGGCATTCCAATGCCACCCTCCTTGGCGACAAAGATACCTATTTCCCCAACTATGCAATGTAAACGAGACACAGATTCCTTAATGCGATCCCTAATTAGAAATTGAGTAATTTTGGCGTCATAAGCAATCGATCACCAGAATGGTATGCGCAATTTATAGACATAGAAAAGGAGTATAGCCAACTTCAGTTCTTTGAAACAAAACCCTAGAGATAAAATCTGCTTGCTAACAATTGAGGAAGCAGAAGAGTAGCTCAATAAACCGATTAGAGGACGACATCTCCAAATCTTCAAAAGTGCTTTTTCAGTTATTCAAAACACACAAATATGAAAAGAATCTATCTCCTAGCAATCCTGAGCACGATTCCGTTCTGGAGCCTAGCACAAACAAGCAGTAAAAATTCTACACAGTCACCAAATACACAAACAGAGGAAATATTACATTTACTCTCAAGAATCGATACCTTATTGATGACGAATAATCTACTGCTGAAAAACAAAGAACTTAATGTTGCACTTGAGAACAGATACAAGTTGTATAGTACTGATAATATCTATACACTATTACAATTAGACACAGCAACGGGAATTGTAAAACAAGTTCAGTGGTCTTTAGAAGCAGAAAATGAAGGGGAGTGGTTTATAAATAGCACAATTTTATCTTTAGATTTTGGGGCAGGATACAAATCTAACACCTTTGAACTTTATCCAACTAAGAATATGTACCAATTCATCCTTTTAGACAAAACGAATGGAAGAAAATGGCATATCCAATGGGGAATGGATGAAAACAAACGCTGGATCAGGAGGTTTTAGTTTTAATCTAATCCTCAGAAAATCAGATTAAAACTATTTTCTTCTACAAAATACACAGGAGAGGATACCTACATCCTCTTCTTTGTAGAAACTGGGTGCGCACAACGGAGAAAAAATGCTGGGTGAAAACCATTTCCCCTCTTGGCTGAAAATAAAATATTTCTTGCCCAAAATGTGAGGGTAAAACCAACTGAAATAAAAATATTTCTAGGATAGTTTTCTTCACGATTTTAGCCAACGACCCACACGCGACTCCCCCGAGGGCGAAAACGGCACCAAAAACAAGCTGAGAGAGAGCTATACCCGAATCTCCTCGTCCCCTCCCTCCTCTCGAAGAACATTCCTCAAGAGGGCTCTTTTATCCTCAGCCAAATCGGAAAGAGAAAAATATCTACGAAAAAAATCGTTGATTATCTACGAAAAGTTCGTACATTGCGCTCGGTAAGCAATACAAAGAGCTATGAACAAGACAAAACTCACTCCATTAACCCCTCAAGAAGAGAGCGTTATGCAGATTATTTGGGAGCTAGGGGATGGAGCAGCCATACGGCAGATATTAGACAAGATGCCCGAACCCAAGCCCCCCTACACCACCCTGGCAAGCATTGTAAAGAACCTGCACACCAAGGAATACATCCAACCCGAAAAAAGCGGAAAGACCATGCTGTACAAGATCGAAGTAACCCAAGAGCAATACTCCGCCTCCACTCTCCAGCACATCGTACGAAACTTCTTTGGAGGAGATTACAGGCAAGTAGTGCAGTTTTTTGCACGCAAAGAGAGTATCTCACCCCAGGATCTCAAAGAGATAATAGACTTGATTGAGCAGAAGAAGTAACCTCACCTCTTAGCCATCCTTACCCCATGGAAGTACTACTCTACTACCTACTCATCAGCGGAGCATCCCTCGCCCTCGGAGCCTTGCTCGGGCGGTGGCTCTTCCTCCCCCTTACGTGGCATAAGGCAACTCGCGCCTTTTACCTTATCATCCTCGTCTCGGCGTGGGTGATACCGCTCGTTGGCATTGTTGTTCCCTATATCGATTGGTCAATACTCTTCTCTCCCTCCCAAGGGGGAGTAGCACTCGCTCCATTCCCCCTAGAGTTATCGCCCATGACGGAAGAGGTCTCGCCCTCCATTTGGGGGTGGCTCCCCCTAGCTTTGAGCTGCATTTGGGGGATAGGAGCACTCGCTCGAGGGATTCGCCTCTTGGTCGCCCTACGAGCTCTGGTCAAACTCAAACGGAACTGCACCCCCTACCTCCTCCCCAATGGACGGAAAATACAACTTCTCCCCCAAGGGTATACCGCGTTTAGTGCCTTTGGAGAGATATACATCTCCCAAAAGATGCTAGAGGAGAACGAGTGGACTATGGTCTACACACACGAAGAGGAGCACACCCGGCAGCGACACTACATAGACCTTCTACTCGCAGAGCTATCTCTCATCCTCTCGTGGTGGAACCCCGCCATGTGGTTACTGCGTAGAGACCTCAGCCTAAACCTTGAGCACCTAGCCGACGATGCCGTGCTAGCCCAAGGCATTGAGGGCAAACCCTATCAATACCAACTCCTAAGATGCGCTACAGACTGCTCTGTAAGCCCTCTATACAACCCCTACAATGGATCTAACAACTTAAAAGAAAGGATCAAAATGATGAACAAAAAAAACTCACCCAAGCGAGCTATCCAACGCCTATGGCTCGCCCTACCCGTGGCTGCCCTTACCCTCTTAGGCGGTAATTACCTACTGGCTCGCCCGGTTGCGGAGCGTCTCCCCCTCCTACAAAACATAGGGGACGAAGACCCCGTCTACGAAACGTGCGAGGTACTCCCCCAATTCCCCGGAGGGAATGACAAACTCTTCCTCTGGCTTGCCGAGGAGGTACGCTACCCCAAAGAGGCAGAAGAAAAGAGTATCGAAGGCAGAGTGCTTGTACACTTCGTTGTGGAAAAAGATGGCAGCGTAAGCAACCCCACCATTATGCAAAGTGTAGACCCGCTGCTCGACGCCGAAGCCCTGCGTGTAGTGGGCAAGATGCCTAAGTGGACGCCCGGGAAGCTCAAAGGAAAAGTCGTACGCGTCTCTTTCACCCTCCCCGTCCACTTCAAACTAAGTGCAGATAACGCCAAATCTTCCTCAGCAAAAAGCTCGGACGCGCCTAAAGTCCTCTATGTATTGGACGGCAAGGTAGTAAGTGACGTAAGCAACCTGCCCAGCGAAAAGATCGCAGAAATGCGCGTAGACAAATCTCAAACGGAAGTAACTATCGGAGGGAAGAAGTACGACCTCAAAGCCCTCGGATTAGACGGAGTTATCTACATTACGACGAAGTAACGCCGCCCCCTTATAGTAGAATACAACTATTTTTCATCTCTTACAGCCCTCGTCTCTTACAGGAGTCGGGGGCTCTTCGTTTGTATGCAAAGAGGGCGCATGGGAAGAGGAGAGGGCTCCACCCCAAAGAAAGAGGCATAGTATTAGAGAGCGAGGAGCCCCTCTTTTGGCGGAGAACGCTCCCTGTATAAAGAATCCGTAGTACCTTCGTGGTCGGAATGAACAAAGTGCATCTATTGGTGGCAGATAGCCACGATTCGTTCGTCTACAATCTCGTAGAGATCCTTAGGAAATACCCTAATTGCACCTTCGATGTTGTAGCGACGGAGCATTGCCCCTCCCTACCCCTGGAGAACTACCAAGGGATACTACTTTCCCCGGGACCGGGGCATCCTGAGGAGGTGAAAGGGCTCATGCCCCTCATTGCTCGCGCCGTGCATACACACTCCCTTTTTGGGGTTTGTCTCGGGCATCAAGCTCTTGCCCTACACTTTGGTGGGCAACTATTGCAAATGCCCCACCCCCTACATGGTCATGCAGAAAAGCTCACGATAAAAGAGGTAGAGGGGCGTACCCTCCTTGAGCAGCTCCCCTCCGATAGTTCGGTAGGGCGTTATCACTCGTGGTGCGTGGCAAAAGAGCACTTCCCCAACGTATTAGAGATTACGGCAACGGCACTGAGTGATGGGGCTATCATGGCATTCCGACACAAAACACTCCCCCTGTTTGGGGTACAATTCCATCCCGAGAGCTACCTATCGCCCCACGGTGCAAGTATCGTAGAAAATTGGCTATCCGGTCTCTAGAGCAGACGCACGCTCTTGTAGCGCACCTCTTTGTTTTTGTTTTTCTTGAGGGGAAGGAGGTAAGAGACCGCCAGTTCGTGGCTACCCCAATTCCCCTTAGCCATTTGATTGATCGGCATCTCAAAGGCATACCCTACCGCTACACTCCCAAACTTCATCCCGAGAGAGAAGCCTGCGGCATTCATCGGCCGGAACATTACCCCTGCCCTGAAACGCTCGGCATACTCCAGCTGCAAATTGGCATCAATGCGCCATGCCTTGAGGTCCGTAAGCACCAAGAGAGAGGGCTTCCATGTAAGCGGCGAGGTCTCCGAAGAGAACTTATAAGACGAGTGAAAGGTGTAATTCCGCTTTAGCTCAATAGAGTAATTATTGCTGAGGCGAACACGTGGAGCCAAAAGATGATGCGACGCCACGCCTATATACATGCGCTTATTGCGCCACGAAAGGCCCACCGCAGAGTCAAAAGACTTACCGGACACTCGCGTAAGGGGTAAAGCAGGGTCATTAGGGGTAATGCCCTCACCATCGGGCAGAAAAAGCTTCGTACCATCAAAGGCACTATTGAACAAAGCAGCTTGCAGCCCTATGCCCAATTGCCCCTTAAACAAGGGCAGAAAGAAGGTATACTGACCGGCTAAGTCGGTATTGACAAAAAGCCCCTTCTTCTGCGTAAGGAAGGCTACTCCCACTCCATGCTTTCGCTCTAAAAAATCGACCTGCGTATTGGCAAGAAGGGAGATATTGGCAGGTGCCCCCGGGATACCCACCCACTGCTGATGATATATGGCGGTTATATCCAGCTCCTCTTGCCCCCCGGCGGCGGCAGGGTTATAGAAAGTAGCCGCCCTATCGTACTGAGAAAAAACGGCGTCGTATTGCCCCATCAGCGGTAATGCCCTTACCCCCAACAGGAACAAAAGCACCCCTTTGAGGAGCCACAACGAGGTCGCTCTACGCCCTAATCCTTTCTCGTACATACTACCAAAACGAATAGAGAGGGGCGATTAGTATGTAGGAGCCACCATTCGCGGCTAGGAGTTGTCGACATAGAAAGGAGCAAAGGGAGAGACGAAACTTGGGTTCTATTGGTCTCAAGGGGAGTGTCTGGTAAGGCACGTAAGGGGCGAGAGGAAGGAGGTCTCCCTCCTAAGTTATACAAACCCTTGCCTCTGGATAAACAAAAAGCCCTACCCCAACACTTCCGTGGGGTAGGGCCTTAGTATTTGAAAGAATGGAGGTTCTACATCATTCAGGGTGCCTTACAACAAGGCTCCTTCTCATGCCACCTCCCCTCTTCGAAGCTCTACAAAAAAGCGATTAAGCTTCTGCAGGAGCTGCAGTTTCTGCTTGAGTAGCCGAAGACTTGCGCGAACGGCGAGTACGCTTCTGAGGAGCAGCCTTCTTGCTTTCGCCAAGCATAGCCTCGTTGAAGTCTACAAGCTCGATAATGCACATAGCAGCGTTGTCTCCAAGACGGTAGCCCGTACGAAGAATACGAGTGTACCCACCGGGACGATTGGCAACCTTATCTGATACTACACCGAAAAGCTCCTTTACAGCCTCCTTGTTTTGAAGCTCAGAGAAAACCATACGGCGTGAGTGAAGATTGTCATTCTTAGAGCGTGTGATGATAGGCTCTACATACACACGCAACGCCTTTGCCTTAGCCACCGTAGTAGCGATACGCTTATGCATAATAAGCGAAGTGGCCATGTTAGAAAGCATAGCCTCGCGGTGTGCCTTCGTGCGACCTAAATGATTGAATTTCTTATTGTGTCTCATCTTTTACTCTTTATCTAGGTTATACTTACTCAAGTCGGTAGCAAACTCCAAGCCAACCTCTGCGAGGAATCCCTCAAGTTCTTCAAACGTCTTCTTACCGAAGTTGCGGAACTTAAGGAGCTCTTGGCGATTGTGCTTCACGAGATCGGCCAGAGTGAAGACATTGTTGGAGCGAAGACAATTGCGAGCACGCACCGAGAGATTGAAAGAGTCAAGCTCTTGTCTTAGCATCTGACGTATGCGGAGCGTTTCTTCGTCCATTACATCACCCGTCTCGTCGCCGGCTTCTTCCATATGCATCTCCCCATCACTAAAGAGAGAGAAGAGATCGATAAGGATCTTTGCAGCCTCGCGAAGAGCCATCTCCGGCTCGATAGTACCATCGGTAACTACCTCCAAGATAAGCTTCTCGTAGTCGGTCTTCTGCTCTACACGGAAAGACTCTTCCTTGGGCATTACCCGACGAATAGGGGTGTAAATAGAGTCGATAGCAATCGTATTGAGTGGGTCTCCCTCACGAGCATTCTCGTCACTGGGTACATAACCACGCCCCTTATTGATGCGGAACTCTATCTTGACATTGCTAGCTACCTGAGGGTCGAAACTACAGATGTGTTGATCTAAGTTCGTGATCTCAAAGTTGCTGAGGGCGGCATTGAGATCCTCTGCGGTAAAGACGTCTTTATTCGCAGGGAAAGCTACTGTTACCACCTCTTCGTCTGCATTGTCAACCTTTTGCTTGAAGCGAATCTTCTTGAGATTGAGTATAATGTTTGTAACATCTTCCGTTACACCAGGAATAGTAGCAAATTCGTGCTCTACACCATCAATGCGAATAGAGGCGATGGCATACCCCTCAAGAGAGGACAACAAGATCCGACGCAGGGCATTACCAATCGTCTTGGCATAGCCGGGTTCTAGAGGTTTGAACTCAAAACGACCGACAAGTTCGTACGGTTCGCATTCGTCAAGGACATACTGAGGCACCTCTACCTTTACTACGTTCTCGGGTTTTTGAAATGCTAATATTGCCATGATGTCAGGGATTATTTAGAGTACAATTCAACGATAAGTTGTTCCTTAATATTCTCGGGGATATCAGCACGCTGAGGTATGTTGAGGAACTTACCGGACATTGAGCTGTTGTCCCACTCGATCCAAGAATACTTACCGTGGTTGAAGCCTGCCAGTGAGTTGGCTATTACTTCCATGCTCTTATCGCGCTCACGAACAGCAATAATCTGCCCGGGCTTTACAGAGTAAGAAGGAATATTTACCACATTGCCATCCACCGTAATGTGACGATGCGACACGATCTGACGAGCTGCAGCACGCGTAGGAGCAATACCAAGACGGTAAACGATGTTGTCGAGACGGCACTCCAAAAGCTGGAGAAGCACCTCACCCGTTACCCCTTTGGAGCGTTGAGCTGCCTTAAAGAGATTGCGGAACTGACGTTCCAACACCCCGTAGGTATACTTTGCTTTTTGCTTTTCTGCGAGCTGAATACCATATTCGCTCGACTTACGACGGCGACCTTCACCATGCTGCCCCGGGGGGTAGTTCTTTTTGCTAAGTACCTTATCGGGGCCAAAGATAGGCTCGCCAAAGCGACGAGCGACTTTTGATTTAGGACCTGTATATCTTGCCATAATATTTAATGAGTAATGGGACTTTTACCCTGCATCCTCTACTTCAAGAGAGATGGGTCTCTGTGCTATAATAGTTATCTCTTTGCTTGCAAAGCCTTGTATTTTCTTGTCTCCGCATCTCTTTCTCTTCTTCCCAATCCTTGGAGAGTAGACAGCCGCAGTCCTATTCGTAAGAGAGGGAAAAGTGAATAGGTCAAAAACCTCCAAACGAGGAAGAAAGAAACGATATGGGAGTTGCGAATGCACGCTTGCACTGCGCAAGAGAAATACCACAGGGCATCCGAGATGCAGTCAGTATCCCTATTCTTATCTTTATGCCGTAAAACTTATACTTTGCGCTTCTTGGGAGGACGACAACCATTGTGTGGCAATGGCGTAACGTCGATAATCTCTGTTACCTCGATCCCGGCACCATGGATAGTACGAATAGCCGATTCACGACCATTACCCGGTCCCTTTACATACACCTTAACGCGACGGAGACCAAGATCATAAGCCACTTTGGCACAATCTTGAGCTGCCATCTGAGCTGCATAGGGAGTGTTCTTCTTAGAACTTCTGAACCCCATCTTACCAGCACTAGACCAGCTGATAACCTGCCCCTCGTTATTGGTGATAGACACAATGATGTTGTTGAAAGAAGAGTGGATGTGTGCCTGACCGGTAGCCTCTACCTTTACCACCCTCTTCTTGGCTGTTACTTTCTTTGCCATATCTTATCTATGATAATCGCCTTATTACTTAGTAGCCTTCTTCTTGTTTGCAACGGTCTTCTTCTTACCCTTGCGTGTACGGGCATTGTTTTTGGTGCTTTGCCCTCTTACAGGAAGACCAGCACGATGACGAATACCACGATAGCAACCAATATCCATTAGACGCTTGATATTGAGCTGAACTTCGCTGCGGAGGTCTCCCTCTACCTTAAATTCAGAACCAATAATCTCACGGATTTGGGCAGCTTGGTCGTCAGACCAATCTTTTACCTTGATGTTTCTGTCGATACCCGCCTTATCAAGGATATAAGCGGCTCGGCTGCGGCCTATACCAAAAATATAGGTCAAGGCAATTTCACCTCTCTTGTTTTGCGGCAAGTCAACGCCGACAATTCTTATAGCCATAGTCTATATTTGTATTATTCTTTGGTTGCGGATCACCCTTGGCGTTGCTTAAACTTAGGGTTCTTTTTGTTGATCACGTACAGACGCCCTTTGCGACGTACTATTTGACAATCGGGCGTACGCTTCTTTAAAGATGCTCTTACTTTCATATCTCTTGAAGTCTCTATTTACTTATAACGATAACTGATACGCCCCTTAGTTAGATCGTAGGGCGACATTTCTACTTTTACCTTATCTCCGGGGAGAATACGAATAAAGTGCATACGCATCTTCCCCGAGATATGAGCCGTAATAACGTGCCCATTCTGCAATTCGACCTTAAACATGGCGTTGGAGAGGGCCTCCAAAATCACGCCATCTTGCTCTATCGCTGTTTGTTTTGCCATATCAAAACTCTCGATCTCCCAAAACCTCTTTTATAAAATCAAATGAAGAAAGAATCTGCGCCTTGCCCTGTACGATAGCAATGCAGTGCTCGAAATGGGCAGAAGGCTTACCATCTTTGGTACGTACCGTCCAGCCATCATCGCCGAATACTACATTCTTGCTTCCCATATTGATCATGGGCTCGATGCAGATACACATACCATTGCGCAATAGTGCGCCCGTGCCTCGGCGTCCATAATTGGGCACCTCGGGAGACTCGTGCATGTCATGACCAATGCCATGCCCTACAAGCTCTCTCACCACCCCATAACCAAGGCTTTCTGTATATCGCTGCACTGCTTCGCCAATATGCCCCACTCGGTTTCCGGCAACGGCTTGCTCTATACCCTTGTAAAGAGAAGTCTTTGTTGCTACAAGTAGAGCCCGCTTTTCTTCAGAAATCTCTCCTACAGCAAATGTGTAAGCAGAGTCCCCGGTAAAGCCATTAAGCTTGGTACCACAATCCACAGAGATAATATCACCTTCTTGCAGGAGGACATCAGCCCGTGGGATACCGTGCACCACATGATCGTTTATCGAAGTACAAATACTCCCGGGGAAACCTCCGTATCCTAGGAAAGCCGGCGTTGCTCCGTTGTCGCAAATGAAGTCGTGTGCTACCTTATCTAGCTGCAAGGTAGATACACCCGGAGCAATATGCTTGGCAACCTCAGCCAAGGTGCGACCAACCAACTGATTGGCCGCCCTCATGAGGTTAATTTCTTCTTCTGTTTTGAGAGTAATCATTCTCTAAATTAATATGCCGAAACGCTCCCCGAACGCCCTTTGATGCGACCACTCTTGAGCAAACCGTCATAGTGACGCATCAAGAGGTGGCTCTCCAATTGCTGCAATGTATCAAGTACTACCCCCACAAGGATGAGCAACGAAGTTCCCCCAAAGAATTGAGCAAAACCTGCGCTAATACCAAGCAACTCAGCAAAAGCAGGAAGAATGGCAACAATGGCAAGGAAGAATGCCCCGGGGAGGGTAATTCTATCCATGATCGTGTCAATGTAGTCACGAGTCTGCTTGCCAGGCTTTATCCCAGGGATAAAACCATTATTGCGCTTGAGGTCTTCTGCCATCTGCGTTGGGTTAATAGTGATTGCAGTATAGAAGTAGGTAAAGAGCAAGATCAAGACGGCAAACGTAAAGTTGTACCAGAAGCTTGTGTTATCCGTAAAGGCACGCACAAAGGCACTTCCCTCTCCTACTCGAGCCATGTTCATCACAGAGATAGGGATGAACATAATAGCCTGAGCAAAGATGATAGGCATCACGTTAGCAGCATTAACCTTAAGAGGAATATACTGACGAGCACCTCCAAATTGTTTGTTACCTACAATGCGCTTTGCATATTGTACAGGCACCTTGCGAGTACCTTGTACCAATAGGATAGCACCTGCAGAAACAAAAAGGAGGAAAACAATCTCGGCCAAAAAAGCAACCATACCGCCGGCAGCACTATTCAAACGGAACAGGAACTCCGCAGATAGAGCTTGAGGCAAACGCGCGATAATACCTACAAGGATGATGAATGAAATACCATTACCAATCCCCTTGTCTGTAATGCGCTCTCCCAGCCAAAGCACAAACATACTACCACCGGCAAGGATGATTGTAGCATATGCCTGGAACCAGAATCCGGCAGGGAGTTGAGCCCCCGTTGCGGCAAGTTGCGAACTAAGGTTCATGAGGTAAGCAGGAGCCTGAAGCAACAAGATTAAGACCGTAAGGTAACGTGTCCATTGGTTTATCTTGCGACGCCCACTCTCTCCCTCTCGCTGCAATTTTTGCATAGAAGGAACAATAATGGCGGCAAGCTGCATTACGATCGATGCGGAGATATAGGGCATGATACCCAACGCAAAGATCGAAGCATGAGAGAATGCTCCCCCAGAGAACATATCTACTAGAGCCAATAGACCACCCTCAGTCTGAGACTGAAGGGCGCTTAATGCTTCGGGATCGATCCCAGGGATCACCACAAAGGATCCTAAGCGGTAAATAACCACATATAATATGGTGACAAGAAGCTTCTTGCGAAGATCCTCAATCTTCCATATGTTCTTCAATGTCTCTACTAACCTCATAAAGTTTACAGTTTTACAGCAGAACCACCAGCAGCCGTGATAGCTTCTTCTGCCTTCTTAGAGAAAGCATCAGCTTCTACAGTAAGAGCGGCACGCACTTCTCCACATCCAAGGATCTTTACCAAATCCTTAGCAGAAGCATAACCCGTCTCTATAAGTAGCTCCTTGTTGATGGTAGTGCAACCAAGCTTGTCTGCGAGATCTTGTACCACTTCCAAGTTTACCGGACGATATTCTACACGATTGATATTCTTGAATCCAAACTTCGGGAGACGACGCTGTATAGGCATCTGACCTCCTTCGAAGCCGACCTTATGCTTATAGCCAGAGCGCGATTTAGCCCCCTTATGACCGCGAGTAGAGGTACCGCCAAGCCCCGAACCGGGACCGCGACCAATACGTTTGCGAGCATGAACAGAACCAGCAGCTGGCTTCAAACTAGACAAATTCATAGTTCTCTATTGCTTATGCTTATTACTCTACTACTTCCACCAAATGGCTAACCTTGGCGACCATACCCCTTATCTGTGGAGTATCTTCGTGCTCTACAACTTGATTGAGCTTCTTAAGCCCAAGGGCATCAAGGGTTAGCTTTTGGTTCTTGGGGCGACGGATGCGACTCCGTACTTGTTTGATTTTGATTGTAGACATAGTCTATCTTCTCCTTTCCTATTAACCTCTAAAAACCTTTTCTACTGAGATGCCACGAGACTTAGCAACCATAAGAGGATCTCTAAGTTCTGCAAGAGCTGCGATAGTAGCCTTTACAAGGTTGTGTGCATTAGACGAGCCTTGGCTCTTTGCAAGAACGTCGGTAATACCCACACTCTCCAATACGGCACGCATAGCACCTCCGGCTACCACTCCGGTACCTTGAGATGCAGGGCGAATAAGGACACGAGCACCTCCAAAAGCCGCTTTCTGCTCATGAGGAATAGTTCCTTTATGAACAGGTACACGGATAAGGTTCTTCTTTGCAGCCTCTACACCTTTAGCAATAGCGGTGCTTACTTCACCTGCCTTGCCAAGCCCTAATCCGATAACGCCATCTTGATTACCAACCACAACGATAGCGGCAAAAGTGAAGGTACGCCCCCCCTTAGTCACCTTAGTTACGCGGTTGATATCCACCAAGCGATCGGTTAGCTCTAAGTCGTTGGTAGACTTTACTCTATTGAATGCTGTTGCCATTGTTCCTTAAAATTTAAGACCACCATTGCGAGCGGCATCTGCCAACTCTTTGATACGACCATGATAGAGATAACCATTGCGATCGAATACTACAGATTCGACGCCGGCTTCCTTGGCACGCTGAGCGATAAGCTCACCCACCTTGGCGGCAATCTCCTTTTTAGCTCCGGCAGCCTCGAGAGCGAGAGAGGAAGCACTAGCGAGAGTACGACCTTCTACATCGTCGATAAGCTGAGCATAGATCTGTTTATTACTACGGAATACCGTAAGACGAGGACGCTGCTTAGTACCACTAATCTTACCACGCACACTCGTCTTGATACGAAGTCTTCTAAGTTCTTTTCTTGTCATGATAATCTAGAGTTACTTGCTGGCTGTTTTACCCGACTTACGACGAATAATCTCGCCTTCAAACTTAATACCCTTACCCTTATAAGGCTCTGGCTTACGGAATGAACGAATCTTAGAACATACCTGCCCGAGGAGTTGCTTATCGCAAGACTCGAGATAGATAAAAGGATTCTTGTTACGTTCACTCTTCGTTTCCACCTTTATCTCAGCGGGAAGCATAAAGAAGATAGGGTGCGTAAAACCAAGAGAGAGCTCAAGGAGCTGACCTTGATTAGAAGCACGATAACCTACCCCTACGAGTTCCAAAGTCTTCTTGAAGCCTTCGGATACCCCTACAATCATATTATTGACGAGCGAACGATAAAGCCCATGGAGAGCTCGATCTTCCTTGTCGTCAGTTGCACGAGAGAGCTTTACTTCACCCTCTTCGATAGATACACTAATACGAGGATCTACGTACTGCGTAAGCTCGCCTTTGGGGCCCTTTACGGTTACTTTATTATCAGCAAGAGTAACTGTAACGCCTTTAGGTAGTGCTATGGGCAATTTTCCTATTCTTGACATAACCTGTTTCTCCTGATGATTAATAGATGTAACACAATACTTCGCCACCTACCTTGAGGTCGCGAGCTTCTTTGTCAGTCATCACACCCTTAGACGTAGACAGAATGGCAATACCAAGGCCATTGAGTACGCGAGGGAGATCACGATAACCTACATAACGACGAAGACCGGGGCGTGATACACGCTTTAGAGCCTTGATGGCATTGGTCTTCTGTGCAAGGTCATACTTAAGAGCGACCTTGATAATAGCACGACACTCATCTACATCCTCAAACTTGTAGTTTAGGATGTAACCTTTGTCGAAGAGAACCTTCGTAATCTCCTGCTTGAGGCGAGAAGAAGGGATCTCTACAACACGATGTCCTGCGCTGATTGCGTTGCGCAATCTTGTCAGATAATCTGCAATAGGATCAGTCATATATATTCTGAATTAAATTGATCTGGCTACCCAGACAATATTTAAATACTCTTTCTTTCCAAAGGAGCTCTTACCAGCTGGCCTTCTTTACACCGGGGATAAGTCCCTTAGATGCCATTTCGCGGAATTGGATACGCGAAATACCAAACTGGCGCATATACCCTTTGGGACGCCCTGTCATGCTGCAACGATTGTGCAAACGTACAGGAGAAGCGTTGCGAGGGATTGCTTGGAGTGCTTCGTAGTCGCCCTCTTTCTTGAGCTGAGCGCGCTTCGCAGCATACTTTGCAACCATTCTTTGGCGCTTAACCTCACGGGCTTTCATCGATTCTTTTGCCATAACTCTTCTTACTTAGCAGTGCTCTTAAAGGGAAGACCAAACTCTTTGAGAAGTTCGAAACCTTCCTCATCAGTTTCCGCAGTGGTTACAAAGGTAATATTCATCCCCAATATTTTGGTAATCGTATCGATATTTATTTCGGGGAAGATGATCTGCTCATCAATACCGAGGGTATAATTACCACGACCATCAAGCTTGCTATTGATACCTTTGAAATCTCGGATACGAGGCAAAACGACACGTACGAGACGCTCTAGGAATTCATACATACGATCACGACGAAGAGTAACCATAACTCCAATGGGCATCTTACGACGCAATTTGAAGTTCGAGATATCCTTCTTCGAATAGGTAGGTACGGCCTTTTGCCCAGTAATAGCAGAAAGCTCTTCAATTGCAACATCAATGATCTTCTTATCACCCGTAGCAATACCCAAACCTTGATTGATCACAATCTTAGAAAGCTTTGGCACCTGCATGATGCTAGAGTAACCAAAGTGCTTCATCAACTCGGGAGCAATGCGCTCCTTATATTCAGTCTTAAGACTCGTTGTATTGGCGCTCATTACTTAATCTCCTCTCCTGACTTCTTAGCGTAACGAATACTCTTGTTATTGGCATCCTTCTTACGACCAACACGAGTAGCTTTCCCAGACTTGGGATCTACAAGATTGACGTTAGAGATGTGAATGGGTCCTTCTTCTTCGATGATACCGCCTTGAGGATTCTTTGCATTGGGCTTCGTATGCTTCTTGATCATATTAAGCCCCTCTACAATGACACGATTCTTTTCGGCCAATACCTTAAGGACGCGACCCGTACGACCACGGTACTCGCCGGAATTGACGAATACGTTGTCGCCCTTCTTTATATTCAACTTGCTCATAAATTCAAACTGGTTTTAGAGCACTTCGGGTGCTAGTGAAACAACCTTCATATTAACGGCACGAAGCTCACGAGCAACGGGACCGAAAATACGAGTACCACGGAGATCCCCGGAAGCAGAAAGGAGCACACAGGCATTGTCGCTGAAACGAATGTAGGAACCATCAGCACGACGGATTTCCTTCTTCGTACGAACAATGAGAGCCTTAGATACGGCACCCTTCTTTACATCACTCGAAGGCACAACGCTCTTTACCGAGACAACGATAATATCGCCCACTGAAGCATAGCGACGACGCGTACCGCCAAGTACACGGATACAAAGTACCTCACGAGCACCACTATTATCAGCGACTTTGAGTCTTGATTCTTGCTGTATCATAGTCTATTACTTCGCTCTTTCGATGATTTCTGTTAGTCTCCAACGTTTAAGGCGGCTCAAAGGACGAGTCTCCATAATACGTACCTTATCGCCCACATTGCATTCATTCTTTTCGTCGTGGGCATAGAGTTTCTTTGTCTTATTTACAAACTTGCCATAGATGGGATGCTTTTCCTTCCAGCGGATAGCAACCGTGATGGATTTCTCCATCTTGTTGCTAGTCACAATCCCGACACGTTCTTTTCTATGATTTCTCATCATTCTTGTGAAGTCTCTTATTATTGATTTTCTACACGGCGCATAGCCAGTACCATCTCGAGACGAGCAATCGTCTTACGCTGAGCGCGAAGCGATGCCGGATTCTCAAGAGGAGAAACAGAATGATTGATGCGGTCGAGGTTGTAGCTCTTGCGAAGAACTTCAAGCTTTTCCACTATTTCGGGAGTTGTTAGCTCCTTAATCTCAGACATTTTCATAGGTTCTCTCTCTTACTGATTACGCATTTTCTTTCGTAGCATCGAAGTCTCGACGCACAACAAACTTAGTAGTAACGGGAAGCTTCTGAGCTGCAAGGCGCAATGCTTCCTTAGCAATCTCGTAAGAAACACCCTCTACCTCAAAGATCATACGACCTGGGGTAACAGGTGCTACGAAGCCTTCGGGATTACCTTTCCCCTTACCCATTCGCACTTCGGCAGGCTTGCTGGTAATAGGCTTATCGGGGAAGATACGAACCCAAACCTGACCTTGACGCTGCATGTAACGAGTAACGGCGATACGCGCAGCCTCTATCTGAGCCCCCGTGATCCACTTGGTCTGGAGAGACTTGATACCGAAGGAACCGAAAGCGAGCTGATTGCCACGCTGGGCATTCCCCTTCATGCGACCCTTCTGCTGCCTTCTAAACTTTGTTTTCTTTGGCTGTAACATAATTACTTTCCTTCTTTTCTTTAGCGGTTAGGTTTACGATTGTTGCGACGGCGACGATCGTTGCGACCGAAGGAATCTTGACGGCGTTGGTTGTTTTGAGAGGCTTGTTGGAAGTTAGGCGCCAAATCACGCTTCTCATAAACTTCGCCCTTCATGATCCAAACCTTTACACCGATCATTCCCACCTTCGTGAGAGCTTCCTCGTGCGCATAGTCAATATCGGCACGCAATGTATGAAGAGGAGTACGCCCCTCCTTAAACATTTCGCTGCGAGCCATTTCTGCACCATTGAGACGACCAGAGAGGTGCACCTTGATACCTTCGGCTCCCGAACGCATCGCAGATGCGATAGCCATCTTAACGGCACGACGATAAGCAACGTTACCTTCGAGCTGACGTGCTATACTAGAGGCTACAAGAGAAGAATCGAGCTCAGGACGACGGATTTCGTAGATATAAATCTGTACTTCCTTCTTCGTGAGTTTCTTAAGTTCTTCCTTGAGCTTATCTACTTCTTGACCGCCCTTACCAATAATAAGACCTGGACGAGCAGTGCAAATCGTAACTGTTACGAGGTGAAGAGCACGCTCAATAACAATACGAGAAATACCGGCCTTGGCGTGACGTGCATTGAGATATTTGCGGATACGGCTATCCTCTAGAAGAGTTGGACCGTAATTCTTTCCACCATACCAATTTGAATCCCAGCCACGGATATAACCTAGACGGTTGCTTATAGGATTAATCTTCTGTCCCATCCTGCTTCTGATTATTAGCGTTATTAAGCGAACTTACATAAAGGGTCACATGGTTGCTGCGCTTACGAATGCGGTAGCCGCGCCCCTGAGGAGCCGGACGAAGACGTTTAAGCGTTGCACCTCCATCGACAAAAACGCGAGAGATATAAAGCTCTCCCTCCTCGGTCTTGCGACCATTCACCTGCTCCCAATTGGCAATAGCAGACTGGAGGAGCTTCAAAAGACGAGTAGCAGAAGCTTTGCGTGAAGAAAAACGAAGGATACCCAATGCTCGGGTTACCTCCATACCTCGTATATTGTCTACCACCAAACGCATCTTGCGAGGAGATGTCGGTACATTGTTTAGCTTCGCGAAGCAATCGATTGTACCGTCGGTGGCCATAGTTTTATTCTTATCACTCATTGTACTTTGTATTGTGTCTACAACTTGGACCAATTACACTCTCTTACTTACGGTTACCAGAGTGACCTCTGAAGGTACGTGTAAGAGCAAATTCGCCCAACTTATGACCTACCATATTTTCCGTAATATACACGGGAATAAACTTATTCCCATTGTGTACGGCAATCGTATGCCCTACAAAGTCGGGGGAGATCATAGAAGCACGAGACCAAGTCTTGATCACGGACTTCTTGCCGGACTCATTCATTTCGAGTACCTTCTTCTCCAACTTTACACTGATAAAGGGACCTTTCTTTAGCGAACGACTCATATTATCTTGTTCTTATCAGAGTTACTTTTTCTTGCGTCTTTCTATAATGTACTTAGAAGAGTGCTTCTTAGGAGCTCTCGTCTTAAGACCCTTAGCATAAAGACCCGTACGTGAGCGAGGATGGCCCCCAGAGGCACGTCCTTCACCACCACCCATGGGGTGATCTACAGGGTTCATTACTACACCACGGTTGCGAGGGCGGCGTCCAAGCCAGCGTGAGCGACCTGCCTTACCCGACTTTTCGAGAGCGTGGTCACTATTCCCTACGCTACCAACCGTAGCCTTACACATAGAAAGCACACGACGAGTTTCGCCAGAAGGCATACGCAACACGACGTACTTATCTTCACGTGCAACAAGCTGTGCAAATGTTCCTGCCGAACGGGCGAACTTAGCCCCCTGACCGGGACGCAACTCTACGTTGTGCACCACGGTACCAACAGGAATCATAGACAAGGGAAGTGAGTTCCCTACTTCGGGAGCAACATTCTCTCCCGAGATCACAGTTTGACCAACCTCTATACCATCAGGAGCGAGGATATAAGCCTTTGCCCCATCGGCATAGTAGAGAAGGGCAATACGAGACGAACGATTAGGATCGTACTCGATACTCTTCACCGTGGCGGGAATGCCATCCTTGGTTCTCTTGAAGTCGATAAAACGGAATTTCTGCTTATGGCCACCACCGATGTAACGCATGGTCATCTTACCCGTATTGTTACGACCGCCAGTCTTACGCTTACCTTCTACAAGGGATTTTTCTGGTGTGCTGGCTGTGATCTTGTCAAACGCACCAATAATCTTGTGTCTCTGCCCAGGAGTTGTGGGCTTGAGTTTTCTAATTCCCATTACTCAATCAAATATTACTGAAGAAGTCAATAGACTGCCCCTTTTCAAGAGTTACAATTGCCTTTTTGTAGGCAGCTGCACGACCGCTGATAATACCACCTTTGGTATAGCGAGTCTTGAGCTTTGGAGTAACCTTGATGGTGTTGACATCTACCACCTTCACATTGTACATCTTCTCAACAGCGTTCTTGATCTCGATTTTGTTTGCCTTAGGAGAAACACGGAAGGCGCAACGCTCGGGTTGCTTGTCCGTGATCGCTGTCATCTTCTCCGAAATAACAGGCTTGATAATAATACTCATTGTACTCTCCTAGATTAAGCCTTAAACATTTCGTTGGCTGTAGCAATAGCCTCTTCCGTAAACACGAGCTGAGTAGCATCCAACACACTGTACGTATTAAGAGATACTGCGTTAGCTATGCGAGCACTAGGCACATTACGAGCCGAGAGGTACACGTTGGCAGGGATATTGTTCATTACGAACAAAGTCTTCTTGCCGGCAAGACCAAGTGCAGATGTGAGTGCTACAAAATCTTTTGTCTTAGGAGCTGCAAAGTCAAAAGCCTCTACAACCTTAATCTCCTGAGCTTGCGCTTTGTAGGAGAGAGCAGAGCGACGTGCAAGGCGTACGAGCTTCTTGTTTAACTTAAAGCTATAGCTGCGAGGACGAGGCCCGAACACACGAGCTCCTCCCACGAGAAGAGGAGAGTTAATGTCCCCACGACGTGCTCCGCCACCGCCCTTCTGGCGACCAAGCTTACGAGTAGAGCCACTCATTTCACTACGCTCTTTCGATTTGTGCGTACCTTGACGCTGATTGGCGCGATAAAGCTTTACAGCAAGATAGATAGCGTGGTCATTGGGCTCGATACCAAATACGGCATCGTCCAAAACAACCTTGCGCCCTGTATCTTCGCCCTTTACGTTATATACAGATACTTCCATACTTTAGATCTCCACTGCTACAATTGAACCTTTGTGCCCGGGAATGCTACCCTTGATGAGCAACAAGTTGTGCTCGGGCATTACCTTAATTACTTCGAGGTTCTGAACCGTTACGCGTTCGTTACCCGTCTGACCAGCCATGCGAGTACCCTTGAAGACCTTTGCAGGGTAAGAACAAGCACCTACAGAACCGGGAGCACGTAGACGATTGTGCTGACCATGAGTAGACTGACCTACACCGCCAAAGCCGTGACGACCAACTACCCCTTGGAAACCCTTACCTTTAGAAGTACCTATTACATCCACATAGACTACATTCTCAAAGATGTCGACCTTGATAGTGTCGCCCAACTTGTAGTCTCCAGAGAAACCTTTGAACTCTGCCAAGTGTCTCATGGGGGCTACTCCTGCCTTTTTGAAGTGACCCATGAGAGGCTTTGTGGCATGCTTCTCAGTGGTTTCTTGGAAACCGAGCTGAAGAGCATCGTAGCCATCATGTTCACTTGTCTTGACCTGAGTAACCACACAAGGACCCAATTCGATAACAGTGCATGGCGTGTTTACACCATCGGCACTGAAAACGGAAGTCATTCCGATTTTCTTTCCTAATAAACCTGGCATTTCTTGTGTTATTTACTACGTTTATAACTTGACATTAATCTCAACCCCGCTAGAGACTTCGAGCTTGGTAAGAGCATCTACAGTCTGCTTTGAGGCATTATAAATGTCTATAAGTCTCTTGTACGACGATAGTTCGAACTGCTCGCGAGATTTCTTATTCACGAACGTAGAACGATTCACCGTAAAGATACGCTTGTGCGTAGGCAGGGGGATAGGACCACATACCATAGCACCGGTAGCCTTTACTGCCTTTACGATCTTCTCGGCACTCTTGTCGAGGAGCATATGATCGTAAGACTTAAGCTTGATTCTAATCTTCTGACTCATCTTTTTATATAGAGCTTATTACTTAATCAAATCTACACGACCATCAACTTCGGTAAGCACCTGCTTAGCAATTGACGAAGAAACTTCTGCATAATGCGAGAAGGTCATCGTACTAGTGGCACGACCTGAAGAGATCGTACGCAAAGCAGTTACATAACCAAACATCTCAGAGAGGGGCACATCTGCCTTTACGATACGTGCGCCAGTACGGCTTGTTTCCATACCACCGACTTGACCACGACGCTTGTTCAAGTCGCCAATGACATCACCCATGTTCTCTTCGGGAGTAACCACTTCAAGCTTCATGATAGGCTCGAGCAAGACAGGACCAGCCTGAGCAGAGGCATTCTTGAATGCTTGGATAGCAGCAACTTCGAATGAAAGTTGGTCTGAATCCACAGGGTGGAATGAACCATCCACGAGAGTCACCTTAAGACGATCGAGAGGATAACCTGCCAACACACCATTCTTCATAGCACGTTGGAAACCCTTCTGAACAGAGGGGATAAATTCCTTAGGCACGTTACCACCCTTCACTTCGTCTACGAACTGTAGATCGCCTTCGAAGTCGTCATCGGCAGGCTCTACGCGTACGATAATATCTGCGAACTTACCACGACCCCCAGTCTGCTTCTTGTACACTTCGCGAAGTTGAACAGACTTTGTAATAGCTTCTTTGTAAGAAACTTGGGGACGACCTTGGTTACATTCAACCTTAAACTCACGCTTAAGACGGTCGATAATGATCTCGAGGTGAAGCTCACCCATACCGCTAATTACGGTCTGACCCGTTTCTTCGTTCGTCTGAACGCGGAACGTAGGATCTTCTTCTGCAAGCTTAGCAAGACCAACACCGAGACGATCCAAGTCCTTTTGAGTCTTAGGCTCTACGGCGATACCGATCACGGGATCGGGGAAGTCGATAGCCTCAAGAGTCATAGGAGCGTTTTCGTCACAGATAGTATCCCCTGTGCGGATATCCTTGAAACCGACACCGGCACCGATATCACCGCAGCCAATTACCTCCATTGGGTTCTGGCTATTAGAGTGCATCTGGAAGAGGCGAGAGATACGTTCCTTCTTACCCGTACGTGTGTTGTAGATATAGCTACCAGCCGTGAGAGATCCTGAATAAACGCGGAAGAAGCAGAGACGACCTACATAGGGGTCAGTTGCAATCTTAAAGGCGAGAGCGCAAAGAGGCTCATCGGGAGAAGTCTTGCGCGTAACAACTTGATCAGGATCATCAACAGCCGTACCCGTAACCTCTGGAGTATCGATAGGGCTGGGGAGGTATGCACAAACAGCATCAAGAAGTGTTTGTACCCCCTTATTCTTGAAAGAAGAACCACAGAGCATGGGGAAAATCTTCATTGAGAGCGTACCCTTACGGATAGCAGCACGAATCTCATCTTCTGTGATAGTAGAGGGATCGTCGAAGTATTTTTCCATGAGTGCATCGTCACACTCTGCGAGCTTTTCAAGCATTTTGTCGCGCCATTCTTCGGCTTCGGACTGAAGCTCAGCGGGGATGTCCAACACGTCATAGTCAGCCCCCATCGTTTCATCGTGCCAAAGGATAGCTTTCATGCGCACGAGGTCCACTACACCCTTGAAGGTTTCTTCAGCCCCTACGGGGATCTGGATAGGACAAGGATTAGCACCAAGGACCGTCTGCATCTGGTTGTAAACCTCGAAGAAGTTGGCACCAGAGCGGTCCATCTTATTTACGTATGCAATACGAGGTACGTTGTACTTGTCAGCCTGACGCCATACAGTTTCACTCTGAGGCTCAACGCCCCCTACAGCACAAAATGCAGCTACAGCACCATCAAGGATACGAAGAGAACGCTCTACCTCAACGGTAAAGTCAACGTGTCCCGGGGTGTCAATAAGATTGATCTTGTAGCGATTGTTGTTGTAATTCCAAAAAGTAGTGGTAGCAGCACTCGTGATCGTAATACCTCGCTCCTGCTCTTGCTCCATCCAGTCCATGGTAGCGGCACCATCGTGCACCTCACCAATCTTGTGAGTAAGACCGGTATAGAAGAGAATACGCTCTGAAGTCGTAGTCTTACCGGCATCGATGTGCGCCATGATGCCGATATTGCGAGTTAATTCGAGATGTTTTTCGTTTGCCATGATGCGTTATGTATTAGAAACGGAAATGGGCAAACGCACGGTTGGCTTCTGCCATACGGTGCATATCTTCTTTACGTTTGAAGGCAGCACCCTGATTGTTGTAAGCATCAACAATCTCCGCAGCAAGCTTATCTGCCATAGTCTTACCACCACGCTTACGAGCGTAAATGATGAGATTTTTCATTGATATAGATTCCTTGCGTTCAGGACGGATCTCCGTAGGCACTTGGAAGGTTGCCCCCCCAATACGACGGCTCTTCACCTCTACTTGAGGGGTGATGTTATCCAATGCAGCTCTCCAAATCTCAAGCGAAGACTTTTCTTCATTCGCGAGCTTACCCTTTACGATCTCAAGGGCATTGTAGAAGATGCTATAGGCAAGATTCTTCTTGCCATCATACATCAAGTGGTTGACAAACTTAGTCACTTGACGATCACCAAATACAGGATCAGGAAGTACCTGACGCTTCTTAGGCTTTGCTTTTCTCATTGTTGTCTAAAATTCGTTCGAATCGAATTGGTTGTCGGTAATTTACGTCTTCAACGCCCACGCAAGGGCATTTACTCAACCTATCTCTAAGGATAGCCTATCCAATTGAACCCGAAACTGGTTCTTTTTTCTTCTTTCTCTAAGCCACTCTTTGGCTTAAAACAACTGTAGAACAGGAAAGGAGGATGAGAAATCTTTGAGGTGAGGGCGACTATTGTATTCTCTAAAAGCCCCTACTCTCACGTCTCTCTAAAAACAAAGGGAACTACTTCTTTGCAGCAGCCTTAGGACGCTTAGCCCCATACTTGCTACGACGCTGAAGACGACCATTAACGCCGGCAGCATCAAGAGTACCACGCACGATGTGATAACGCACCCCTGGCAAGTCCTTCACACGACCACCACGAACAAGCACGATGCTGTGCTCTTGGAGGTTATGACCTTCTCCCGGGATGTACGCATTTACTTCCTTACCGTTGGTAAGACGCACACGTGCCACCTTACGCATAGCCGAGTTAGGCTTTTTAGGCGTAGTGGTGTACACACGTACACAAACCCCACGGCGTTGCGGACAAGCCCCCAAAGCAGGCGACTTACCAACTTCGTTGAATGATTCCCTTCCTTTTCTAACTAACTGTTGAATCGTAGGCATTTCTTATTTCATTTATTAATCAATCTACTTATGTAGTTGCTACAGCATAATTATACGTATAGCGCGGCAAAGGTAATAAGAAATTCTCACCTGACAAAAGTTTTCTCCCTATTTCTCAGAATTGTAGATTCTAGTCGTGAGTGCAACGGAGAGAAAAAGCAAAGAAGAAAATCCCCTTCCGAGCATCTCTCCCATAAAAGCAGAAAGGGCATCTTGCAAAGGGAGAAACGCCCCCTTATACAAGACACCCTAAAAGTGTGTATCTCCTACTCTCTACAAAAGAGACAGGAGAAAAGGTTTAGCGAGCCACTACGAAACGCTCGATACGATTAGCGACATGTAAGAAGTAAACTCCCTCTGCGAGAGAAGATACATCTATAGTGGTCTTAGACGAAGCAGCTACAGTGTTAAGCACGAGTGTACCATCTAGCGCATAAATCTGTACTCGAGCACCCTCTTTATTAGGGATAGAGAGCGTAATAGTCTCAGACGCTACCGTAGGATAGAGAGCCACAGCCTCTCCATGCAGCAACTCGGCAGCACCGGGCTTTCCAGTGTAGGGATTCTTCCCTTTGTTTTCACCATCTTGCCAGTCGTAGGTATCCCATCCCTTACTACGAGCCACATCGGCAGCATACGTAGAGACAAAATTACCTTCAGCATCGTTGCTCGTGTTTATAGCATAAAAGCTACCGGGCTCAAACTCTGCCGTATTTACCTTATAGCGGTCACAGAGACGATCAACAAGGCCACGTATAGCCTGTTCGTCCAATTTGTTGCTGTAGCAACTTACCAAATGCAGGATATTCTCCTGAGGGATAAGGAACTTGGTAAGACTTGCTTCACTACAATCCAACTCATAGATAGCGGGCATATGTGTAACATCCAACTCGGTAAGTTTTTTCGTGCCGCAGTAGAGTTGATATAGGTTTACGAGGCTGGAGAGATCTACAGGCTCTAGATCATCATTATTTTCATAGCGCAAGAGCCTTAGACTTGAATTATTGCGAAGGTCTAGGTTCTTCAGTTTATTGCTACCACAGCTGAGGAGGAAGAGCTTGCGAAGATCTGCCACATTAAGCGACTCTATCTTATTGCCCTCACAAACGAATTGGAGTAAGTTTTTGTTCGCCCTAAGGTCTATACTCGTGAGTTTATTGAAAGGAACTATCAACATCTCCATCTGAGAAGACACAGGAAGCTCTAGAGAAGAAATCTCGTTATTCATCGCAAAAACAGCCTTCAATTCTTCACATGCAGAGAGATCCAGTGAGGTGAGATTATTCTCCGAAAGCTCTACTACTTGCATCTTAGAAGACTGCGAGAAGTTTACCTTTTCGATTTTATTCTTTGCACAGCTAACCTGAGCCAAATTAGGGTTGTTCGTTATATCCAACTCGGTAAGTTCATTGCTATAAGCAGTAAAAACGGCTAGAGTAGGAGCATGAGCAAGATCGATCGCAGAGATACAATTATCTGCTAATTCCAGACTACCACAGTCAAAAGCAGCAAACTTACCATAGGCAACAATGGTAGGAACGGTCTTCTTGAGGTAGATGGGCACTCCATTCTCCTTAATGATTTCATTCGCATCTTTAACCCCATTGCCATTGAAGTCAATCCAAGCCTTACCTGCATCTGCATTATCGGCAAGCACAGCTTTGATACCCCAAGTATCTGAACCTTGACCCGTTGTTTTACTTGTTGTTATGATGATATACTCCTCTTCTCCCGGAGCAATCGTAAGGGATGCTCCCTCATAGGTTACACCTTTTTTCCCTCCCTTATTGTCGAAAACCTTCCAATTTTTCTTGGTGGCTTCCTTCACAATATCAGCGCTATAGCGTCCATTAGGGAACTCTTCTGTATCTACCATATAGAGACTACCGGGATTCTCGGCAGTGCGCACCGGGAGAGACTGAATGAGGGTTGTCATCTTCTCAGAAGAGATGAAGTTGCCAAAGCAAGCCACCTCTTCTAACTGAGCATAGCCGGCTGCACTCCAACCTATGAATTGGTTACTGCTCAGGTTTACTTTCTGGAGAGGAGCAGATGGATTGAGCTTAAGATCCGCAAGATTATTGCCGGCGCAATCAAGCGATTGCAACTTGCCATTAGCGGTAAGATCAAGGCGCGTGAGTTGATTATTGCGACAAGTAAGATGGGTCAGCTCCTTGTTTTTGGAGAGGTCAAGTGAGGTGAGTTTATTCTTGTAGCAATTGAGAACTTGTAATTTCTCATTCCCCGAAACCACCAGAGAGGAGAGTGCTTGCAAATTAACCGTTAGCTCCCGAACGGCTCCATATATAGTTACGGTCGCTCCCGTTTTGGAGTATTCGTCCGCTCTATCCGTATTGACTTTGGCCTCCTCGCCTTCGTCGTATTTTTGGTTATTATTTAGGTCGATCCAAATAGACTCTGCATCGGCGGCATCTGCCTTTATCATGATAGCCCAGGGGACAAAGGAGGAAACGGCCTCTGTAGTCATAACAATCTTTGGACCATCAGTTGTGTATGAAGATGGGTCTGCAGCCGTGGCATGCCCCGTTGCAGCAAGAGAAGAAAAGAGAATCCCTCCCCCGAGCATGAAATAGCGAAAGGCTTTCATTTTGCGTTTTTGTGATTAATAGTGTTCTGTAGATAAAACTAGGAGTTCCCAGCCATATGAGCGAGAACTCCTAGTATAATCGGTTAATTAGCGAACTACAAAAGTCTTAGAAACAGAACCAATGGAGAGGACATATACTCCGGCATTGAGATCTTCTACAGAGAGGAGCATAGAGGGTGCAGTGGCAGTAAACTCACGCACTTTTGCCCCTGTTGCATCGTAGATAGCAATGGCCTTTCCAACCAATTCAGCAGGAATAGTGAGAGTCATATCTACATCTGCAGGTACGGGATAGAGTGTTACCTCTTCGGCGCGTACAGACTCTAGACCACGAGGTTCTCCAGGATATTTAGCCATGGAAGCTCCACCATTGTGGTCGTATACCGTCCAAGCCTTTTTGCGAGCAGCCTGCACTTGATCTTCGTAGATCTTGTTGTTGTCTCCCGTGAGAGTAAGGTCTACGAAAAGGAGAGTACCTACACCAAAGTCGGGATCTTGTTGGGGAAGAGAAGCAATAAGAGCATCTACGGCCTCACCCTTCAGATTATTTTGGAAACAAGAAACTACAGCAATAGCTTCACACTTGGAGACATCCAACGACTCAAACTTATTGAACTCGATGAACAAGCTCTCTAGACTCTTACAACCACTGAGGTCAATTGTCTTAAACTCATTGTTTCGAATATCAAGTTCGCGGAGGGCAGAAGCCGACTTCACATCGAGCTGAGACAATTTGTTGTTGTCCAACCAAACGTCGGTCATATTCTTAAGTCCAGAGAGGTTAGCCTCTGTAAGCTGTGCACGATGAGCATGAAGCACTTCGAGAGCGGCACATTCCGAAACATCCAACTTGCCTAGAGGATTGTCGTTGCAATGCAAGACACGCAATTTGCTAGTACCCTTTAGAACGAGCTTCTTAAGGCCTGTACCTGCACACTCAAGGCGGTCAAGTTCGGGATTGTTAGAGAAGTCAAGCTCTTTAATAGAAGTTGTATCGCAGAAGAACGTAGTAAGCTTCGCATTCTTTGAGAGGTCAATCTCCTTAAGATCCCTCACAAAAGCTACATTGAGGATACGAAGGTTGGTATTGGCAGTAACGTTCAACGACTTGAGGTTCTTACAAGAAGAAACATAAAGTTCCTGAAGTGCGGTGTTCTTTGAGAGGTCTAAAGAGGCAATATCGGTATGACTTACCATAAGCTCCTTGAGGTTGGGGAGCTTAGTCATGTCTATCTTCTCAAGAGGACTGCTGGTACAACGCAATACCTTGAGGTTAGGATTAGCAGAAGCATCTACTTCTGTAATATCATTGCTTCCGCAGCTAAAGGCTGTAATATTACCATAGATCGTTACGGAGCTGGTGTTACGAGTATAGTGATTGGCATCAAGATACATGCTCCAGTTGTTGATTTCTTCGCCGGCATCTTTCTTTCCGTCGCCGTTAAGATCGACAAAACAGTTGGCTTTATCTTCCTCCTCTGCATTGAAAAGGAATCTCCATCTTCCATCATTTTTATTTGCGGTAACCGTCATTTTGGCAAGGGTTTCCTCTACGGGATCAGAGCCTTCGTACTTATTGTACCCCTCGTTTCCCATACCATCTTGCCAATCGTAGGCAGTCCAACCGAGTTCCTTTGCTTTAGCAACAGCATCTTTGGTACAAACATTTTTGTCTGCGACCTTTGTATTGATAACAAAGAGCGAACCATCATCGTACTCTTTTTTCGGGAGCAGCTCAATGAAAGCCATCATGGCTTTTGCACTCAACTTATTGTTGTAGATTCTAAGATCATTAAGCATTGACATCTCTTTGCTCACAACAATAGACTCTAGCAAGTTATCCTGCAAGGATAGTTTTGAAATCTGTGTTAGCTTTGATACGTCTATATGCTTAAGCTTATTGTTATTAACCGAGAAGGACTTTAGTGAGCTTACATCACCCAAAACAAGCTCCTCCATCTCGCAGTTGTCACACTTTAGAGAGAAGAGTTTTTTATTGTTACTAATGTCGAGTTTTGCGAGTTTGTTTCCAAAGCAACTAAGGTTCGTAAGCTTCTCCAACATAGAGACATCCAACGTTGTAAGCCCCAGCTCTCCACACATGAGGGCTTCCAAATCCTTTAGATTCTTCAGGTCAAGCTCTTTGATACCGCTCTTTCCACAAGAAAGAAGTGTAAGCTTTGCTCCCTCAGGGAAAGAGAGTTGGGTAAGTGCTTCACAACCATCCACCTCCAAGCTTTCCAGCTGAGCACTCTTTGAGAGATCTAGTTCCGAAAGCTCTTTGTTTTCCTTGATAGAGAGTTCTTTTAAAGTAGAAGGATTGTGAGTAAGATCAACCTTTACGATATTGGTACGATTGGCAGACAACTCTCCCACATTACCATAAATACGGACCGAAGCAATACTCTTTTCGAGCCTTTTATAAAATCGAGGAGCATCTTCACTTGCACCATCATACGTATTATTCCCATTAAGATCTATCCAGCAGGCATCTGCATAAGATGCACCCTTTACCGTGATCTCCAAGGGGTCGTTGGCATTTTTCGTCGTAAGCTCAATATAGGTCTCCGATACGGTAGGAGTCCCACTCTGAGCATACGCAGCCCAACAGCTTCCGCTTAACGCGAAAAAGGCGGAGAAAAAGAGATTTCTCCCAACAAGTAATTGTTTGTTCATTACATTATCCGTTTAATAAATCCTGTGTCAATCAACTTTTATCAAGGCACGAGTGGTCAGTGGCAACTTTGCCTCATCGGAAAATCCCCCCCCTTGATCTTCGTCAGCAAATGTACGAAAACATTCCTATCATGCGAACTAAAAGAAGATAAATCTACCTAAAAGAGCAACAAAATGGGGAAGACACAAACATTCAAATAAGAGAAAAAGGCAATTTTCGTACCAATTAATAGGTACAGAATCTTTCTGTAGTGCCATTTGTAGGTAGGCAACTCCCCCGAGTATCCCTCCCTTTAGAGAAAAAGAAAGAGGATGTGTCTCCGAGAGAAGGAATAGGTCGTAAATTCCTATTTCCTCCGCTGCGGGAGATACATCCTCTGGGTAGAAAGGAGAAATCTTTAGGTCAGACTCCCCTCTCTATACTGGGCTGAAAAATTACTTTTTCTGGTCAGCTTCTGTTTGGTTGCTGCGGAAATAAAGTTGCAAGCGATTGCCGCTGGTAACAATTGACTTGAGCAGAGCTTGTACATCGGCAGGCTTGATAGAGTCGAGTACTTTGTCGTAATTGTCGACCCAGTTCTTGCCATTGAAGAAGTATTCTTCTATGTTACCAAGCCAGTAACCATTCTCACGAATACGTTCTGCATGACGCTTCTTCATATTCACAACAGTCTTGTCGAAATACTCTTGACTTACGCCATTCTTAACGATGAGATTCAACTCATCGTATACAACCTGATTGAGCTGAGCAGCACGCTCGGGAGCGCAGAAGAATTGAACCGTAACAGAACCTTCGGGTGTTGGGAATTCGTCTACCTCAGCAGCGGCAGAGGGAGAATAGGTTCCGCTCTCACGCTCACGAATAGAGGCGATAAGAGTCTGATCGAGTACGCCATTGAGGATCTGAGCTGTAAGTATCGTCTTATGATCGTAAACAGCCTTACCCTGGAGGTAGTCCATAACAATACCGGTAGGCGTATTCATATCCTTGTATACTTCCATTGTCTTTTCACCCTTGCGGAAGCCGGCTTGTTTCGTTCTATCCATCTTAGGAGTAGCCTTGCCCTTGGGTACAGATCCGAGATATTTTACGATAAGTTCCTTAGCCTTAGCTTCGTCGATGTTACCAACAAAGTAGAACTGGAAGCCGTCGGCAGAAGAGAGACGCTCGCGAGCCATCTGGAGTGCGCGCTCGTAGCTTACCTTTTCCATATCATCAGCTTTTACCTTCTTACGCCAGATATCATTGTCGAAGAGGAGGTAGTTTATAGAGTCGCTGAGAGAAGCGAAGGGCTGACGCTCGGCCATCTTGAGAGCTTCGGTAGTCTTTTCTTTGTATGCAGCAAAGGCTTCTTTGTCTGCACGAATATCGGTCATATAGAGGTAGGTGAGCTGGAGCATTGTCTCAAAGTCAGCCACCGTAGAGTTACCGCTAAAACCTGAAGTAAAGTTGCCAAAAGCAGGAGATACGCTTACGGTACGACCTGTAAGAGCCTTGCCAAGAGCAATAGCATCGAACTTGCCCAAACCACCAAGCGTTACAATATCGTCTACAATCTTAGTATTGAGTATGTCGCTGGGCTTTGAGTAGAGACGGAAACCTCCGTTTGTAGTACCGGACATAAGGATCTGATCTTCCTTAAAGTCAGTCTTCTTGAGGTAAACCTTGATGCCGTTTTGGAGGGTTAGCTCCGTTGTTCCGAACTTCTGGTTCTTCTTTTCCTTAACAATCTTACCACCCTTGAGATCCTTGTCGATGAGGTTCGTATCAACTACTTCTTCTTTCTTTGCCTCTACGGGTTTAGCAACGCACTCATTGTAAAGAGCAATTATTTCAGCCTCGGTAGGATAGGTAATGCCATCCTTCTTGGGGCCGGTAACCGTAATAACGAGATTTTTACCATCGGTAGTAATCATCTCTTGGATGTACTGAGCCACCATCTCGGGAGTAACCTGCTCTGCAATCATTTCCATGAGTTGCTTTTCTACTTCGATACCGGGGATGTAGCCACCATCGAGGAAGTAGTTTTTGTACTCTTCGCAGAACGAACCATTTTTGCGGTCAGCACGAGCCTTGAATTGATCTTCGAACATCTTGAGAACATCCGTACGAGCACGGTCATATTCGCTCTTGAGGAAACCATGTTGCTTCACACGTTGGATCTCTGCTACGAGAGCTTCAAAAGCGGGTTTGAATGCACCATCCTTAGCAATAGCCATAAAAGTGAAGGCATTTTTGGTCTTGGCAATGCCCATGTAGTTGTAGTCGAAAGCTCCACCACGGAGGAAGGGCGCATTAGGCTTGATGGTAATTTCATTAAAACGCTCATTGATGATCTGAGTAGCAATAGCCTCCATATAATTTACCAATGCTCCAGCAATAGAACCTTTTTCCTCTCTAGAGAGAACGTCGTGCTTAAACATTACAGAGATATTCGTAGAGGTAGCTTCCTTGTCGGTAGCGAGAGCGACAATAGGAGTTGCGTTGTCTTCTACTTGTACAAAGTAGCGTTCGGCAGGATTTTTGGGAGCAGGTACGTCAGCAAAAATCTCTTTGAGTTTCTTCTCTACATAGTCTACATCGATATCCCCAACTACGATAATACCTTGGAGATCGGGACGATACCACTTGTGGTAGAAGTCGCGGATTTCGCTGTGCTTGAAGTTGTCTACTACTTCCATTGTACCAATAGGCATGCGCTTTGCATACTTATTGTTGGGGAGCACGATGGGGAGCTGAGCTGTAAGCATACGCAAGCTTGCATTGTCTCGCGAACGCCATTCTTCGTGGATTACCCCACGCTCTTCGTCAATCTCCTTGCCGTCGAGTGTAATGTTGTTGCTCCAGTCGTGCATGATAAGAAGACAGCTATCGATAATTTCAATCCCCTTGTCTGTAGGAGCATCCATTATGGTATATACTGTTTCGTCAAATGCAGTGTAAGCATTAAGGTCTGCCCCAAACTGGCAACCAATGCGCTCCAAGAATCCAATAAGGTTCTTCCCAGGGAAGTTCTTCGTCCCGTTGAATGCCATGTGCTCAAGGAAGTGAGCAAGACCGGCTTGTGAGTCTTCTTCGAGAACAGAACCCACCTTCTGTGCGATGTAGTAATTAGCACGATTCTTGGGGTTTTCGTTGTGACGAATGATGTAGGTCAAACCATTGGGCAACGTACCCATACGTACAGCCGGATCAATGGGTAACTGCTGCATCATTGGATCTTGGGCTCGCAAACTCGCGGGTACGAGGCAGCCAAAGATCAGAAGCACACCTAGTGCAAAACGTTTCAGTTGCATACTAAACTCAATTATTATTCTAGAATTGTATTGATATTTCTACCTGGTTCTAACAAAATGGGAGGAAGCGTTCTATCCCTCCATAACAGCACAAAGGTAGGCACATTCCACTAGACTTTGTACGTTTTCCCAACATATTATCCTTATTTTAGAAGCGAAGCGTGGCTCCAACGATGCCTACGATATAGTTAGGATCTTGATAACCCAAGGGATATTCGCTACCAAAAAGGAAGGGAGCGGACAGCTCTCCGTGTAGGGCAAGCCAGTCTGTAATGCGCCATGCCGTAGCTACGCGAGCCACACGTTGCGCCGTGGTAAGAGTCTTGGACGCGTCGTGTGGGGAGATAAAGGGAATACCCTCTCGCAAAGAGGCTTGAGCCGAGATGTCGAGGTTTGAAGAGGGGCTATAGATAAGAGAAAAGTCAATCGAACGGATGGGCTTTCCTTGTGCTATTCCTCCCCCATCGAGCTTGTAACGGCGTTCGGTCCATTGCAGAGAGCTTTGCAACTTCGCTCCCAAGGCATACCCTATACGCCCCGAAACAAACCAAGATTGGCTCCTTGCATACTGAGGCGTAAAAGCCAAGAAGCGAGGAGTGTTATTGTCTGCCCTTTCGCCAAAAAGGAAGGGTTGCCAGAAGTGGGTATTACGTGTGCGCTCATAGCCTCCCGAGAGGGAGAGAGAGACACCACCGGGTAGTTGTGCTCGTATGCCCAACTCGCTATCCACAAACTTCATCTCAGGACGGAGGAGCGAATCGGGGTGCAGATAGCGATTCTCCCGAGCCAACTCGTGCAAAGAGGGCATGTTTACCTTACCATCTACACGGGCAAACACCTCTAGATTATTACGCCAGCGAAGCGACCCTCTGAATACCGGAGAAAGAGGAAGCACATTCACTCCCGCCGTTACTTGCCACTCCGTATTCCCCAGCCAGCCATTGAAATAAATCTTGGGGGTGATGTTGAAGTAGAGAGAAGGCAACGGCCCCCCTGGTACGTAAATAGTTTGTTGTTTTGGGTCTTTTGGGGTTCTTTGCCAATCTTGATAGAGCAGCATACCGGCAAGCCCCCAAGCAAAATCTTGCTTAGAAGTAAAGAGAAGATCGAAGTCGCCGATGAAGCGGAGTTCGTGATGCTTCCACTTGCTAAAGAAGGCAGGAAGTTGCGAGTAGTTACGGCCCGTATGCTCTACGAGGAAGCGAAACGAGGTCTGATTATCAAGGCCAAACAGATTGGCTCGTCCCACATTACCGGGGTGTACATAACGATAAATAGCGGCTTCGTAGTCCTGCTTTACCTCCATGGGAGGGCGATTGCTCGTCAAGAAAGCTGCCGTTTGGGCATCCAGACCATAGTAATTGAACTGGTCATAGTCCCCAATAATCTGTAGCGAGTGAGCGGACTTTTTCCCCCTATACTCATAACTTAGGTCCCAGTCCGTTAGGTGGCGATAGGTGTAAAGCCTTGCAGGGATTCCTTGATAGATACGAGAATTATTGTTGAAGGAGGAGTTGTGACGCAGGTGCAAATCCACAACATGCTTCCCTTTGAAGCATTGTGTATAGCCGGCCTGAGCTCGTACCACCGGCTCTAGTCCTAGAGAAAGATCTAGGTAGCCGGCCTTATTTGAGCGAGGCACCCACGACGCCATATTGCTCAGAGCAGGATACTCCGGCAATAGTACAGGAGGGGTAAAATCGCCCGTAGAGCGAGGTGGGATAGGCTCTAGCCGTGTTACTTTGGGCTTATCAAATTGATATGTGGAGGCCAAGGGCTGCACCGTGCCCAGGTGTACTTCGGCATCGCTTACCACAGTAAGTTCACGACGGAGTGTATCTGCCCTTTGCGGTTTTGTGGGTTGCTGGGCTTGAGCAAGACCGCTTGTGAGAAGTCCGAAGGTGGCAAATGCCACAAAAAATAGTGTATGGGAATATCGTTTCATCACTTATCTCTATCTCTTTGGGGTACCTGTTTGCTGGTCTTGATAGCGTGCAATGCGCTCAAGAATATCGTCTTCACGCTTGGGATAATTGTTCTTTAGACTCTCCACATATTGGTCTGCGGTGACCTTGTCGCCCTCGGAGCGATAGATCTCTGCCAGTGCCAATATCCCTCGAGCGAGCCAGTACTCATGCGGAGTACCCTTCTCAATAAATTTATTGAGTAGCTGCTTGGCCTCTTGTTTTTCTTTGCCGGAGCCTTTTGCCTGTAGGGAGGCATAGTGGACGATCGCCTCAGCTCCTGCCGAGAGATCCGTCTTGGCAAGAATCATTTTATACTCTGCTAATGCCTTTGCACGCTCCCCGAGTTCGCTATGAGCATTCCCTCGAAGGAGATGGAGCCTCTCTGCACCCTCTTCTCCCAAAGCCGTGAGGGCATCTGTAGTTACAGCGATGGCAGTCTTCCATTTTTCCATGGAAAGAGCCATTTCTGCCGCCTTCTCAGCCGCTTGCATTCGCAACGAACGATCCGAACTTTGGGTATAAAGGGTATGGTACGTATCGTATGCCGCTTGCTTATCGTCTCGCTCTATTTGTAACGCTCCTAAGCGTTGTAGTACCGAAGATTGTGCGGCACGAGGCAACTGCTTAACTTCTGCTGCAAGGGCGGTGTATAGGGTGTAGGCGCGATCCTTGTCACCTCGCTCAAAAGCCAAATCTGCGAGGTACTTTTGGATGGTGGAGACATCGCTCCCCACACGATATCGGGCAACAAAGGCCTCCATCTTGGGTTCAACATCTTGGGAGCGACGCTTATATTCTCTCTCGAGTGCCTTAAATTCTAGCTCTCGACTCTCGCTTTCGCTCAAAGAGAATGCCCCTCCCGTCTTCTGTACAGCCCCTTGCAAATAATCGGTGCGTCCCTCTTCAATGCAAATGCTCTTTAGGTGCGTAAAGGCAGTAGCCGCCTCGGCACTCTTGGGATAGCGGTGCATCAACTGTGTATAGGTATCGAGCGACTTCTCTACACGTTGTGTATTGTAATAGAGGAGTGCCAGCTGTAGCAAAGCAAGACGCCCCTCCTCACTCTGACTGTATTGCGAAGCGGTAGCAACAAAAGCCTTTTCCGCAGCATCGTTATTCCCTTGGAGCAGGTAAGCACGCCCCTTTTGGTACGACGCTTGTGCTGCTGCAGGGCTATCGGGGAAGGAGGTGATAAGTCTATCAAGCAAAGCTATCTGGCGAGAGTATTGCTTGCGAAGTCCGTTAATTTCTGCCAAACGCAGAAGAGCATCACTACTTTGCGATGGGGCAAGACTGATGGCTCGCTCGTAGGACGCAAAAGCAGCATCTAGAGCATTGGTCGCATACTGGCAATCCCCAAGGCGGGTATAAGCATCGCTCTGACGCAAAGCCCCCTGCTTAGAATCATGTACAGAAGAGGCGAAATAACCCTTAGCCTCGGCATACCGCCCGCCATTGAATAGGGCATACCCGAGATAGTACTGTGCCTCCGATCGGTTGGGTCTCTGTGCGCTCTCCGGCAAAGCGAGGAAAGCGGTAAGAGGGCGAATAGAGCCGGCATAATCTCCTTGAGCTCGTAGTATATCTGCCTGAATGAGCAGCGACTCTCCCTTGTATAGAGAGCTTACGGACTGTTTATCAAGAGCATCTTCTACATACTTAGCCGCTTGTGAGAATTTGCCCTGAGAGAGCGCATCAAGAGCCAAATGGTTAAGAACATATTGGCGTGCCTCGTCTATGGCTGGTGTCGTTTTCTTCAGTCGCCGAATAGATACCAACGAGGTAGCATAGTCCGTATTGGAGAGATAAAACTCCGTTAGGAACTTCTCCATCGTAGGGCGATGCTTGGAGGTGGGAAAGGTATTGAGGAAACGCTCGGCAATACGCACATCTTGTCCGAAGTTGGATTGGCCGGAAGAGCGCATAACTAACGCCATCTCGTACATGGCAGCCTCCCGCACTTGTGTGGGGGCACTCTCCTCTACGGCTCGCTCGTAGGCCACAATGGCTTGGGGGTAATTCCCCTGATCTCGCAAGGCGCGCCCTAGGTAAAGGCTGGCAGCATATCCCGTAGCACCCTTCCCTTGCGTAGCCTGCTTGAGGGGCTCGATAGCCTCATTGTATCTCTGTTGCTCCATGTAAGCGGCTCCCAGCAAGAGGTAATCTTCCGGGGAAGCAAATTCGGGAGAATCTTCGATAAACCGCTCTAGGTATTTACTCGCATTAGGGGCATCTCCCAATCGATAATAGGCATTACCGGCCACTTGCAAAAGTGATGGATTAGAAGCCAAACGAGGCTCTACGCGCTCAATCTCACCCACCTCGGCAACCGCCTTGGCATAATCTCCCGAATAATAGGAGAGAGCAGCCATACCGATGCGCGTCTCGGGAGCCAACTCTTGATCCCCCGAAAGAGATCGATAGATAGCCTCCGCCGCTTGCAAATCTCCCTTTGCCATCTTGCTGCTTGCCACGTAGAGTTTGGCAATGCGTCCCCAGCGGTTATTCGCTTGGGCAGCTTCGGCAAACAAAGGATCTAACTTGTCCCCTCCTCGATTCGTACGCAGGAGTGCATACGCTGTACGCACCTGCCACTCGGTACGCTCGGCTCTTGAGAGTGCACTTTCGTCTACCTTTTCGAGGAGATTGCGTGCGCGATGAAAATCACCCTCGGCCATATACAAAGCAGCTCGCTCTAGAGACAAAATAGGGCGTCGCTCATCCACCGGCACTTTCGTTAAGAAATAGTGAATCGTCTCCGCCGCAAGGGTGTGTCCCAAACGATAGTTTTCGTGAGCATTCCGAGCCAATAAGTCGGCAAGAACAGCACCTTGAGGTTGAGCCATAAAAGGAGCCGTAAGACGAGGATTATACCCTCGAATAGCCCCACTATGTGCAAGAAGAGTTTGATTTTGAAGCTGCTCGTACCAGTGTAAAGAGCGTTCTTCTTGAGCTTGTACAGCGGCTGTAGAGAGCATCAAGAGGGCGGTAGCCCAAAGGGGAGTATTCTGTTTCATACTATCTCTGCTAATCGTTTAGCACAACAATCCAAGCCCCCCGGGGAGTCGCAAAATCCCGAGAGAGGGGACGAATATTCTCCCGCCAAAGATACATAACATTCCCTTAACGAAGTGGAAACGAGTCGCTCCGGCAGGCGCCCTGATAAATACCCGAAAAGGGATATAATAGATTTCTATTCCTTACATTTGCCACTGATAAAGTGTATAATACTCTTTCAAAAGGACTCGAAAGCCTAATTAATAAGTAGTAAATGGATATGGGCAAAGGCTATAACATACCTACATTGCCTCTCGCCTTTGATATAGAGAGCAAAGAGATATTACGACAGGTGAACAAGGCCAATCGTGCTTTGGCGGAATTAAAGGGGATAGCAGCAACAATTCCTAACGAAGCGATACTGATTAGCTCCTTGACTCTTCAAGAGGCAAAGGATAGTTCCGAAATAGAGAATATCGTCACAACGCAAGATGATCTCTACAAAGCTGAGATAGATATAGAGAAGCATCTTGTAACGGCGGCTACCAAAGAGGTCCTTAGGTATCGAGAAGCTTTACAGCGAGGATTTGAATTGGTTAGAAAGGATGCTCTATTAACCAACAGCAGAATAAAGGATATTCAAATGCACCTTGAAGGAAATAGAGCAGGTTTCCGTTCACAAGCAGGGACAATGCTAAAGAATAGTCAGGGAGAAACCGTTTATACTCCACCTCAAAATATAGATGATATAGAGAGGTGTATGGCAAACCTTGAGGCTTTTATCAATAATCCTAAGATGTGCGAAGTCGATCCTCTAATTAAGATGGCGATTATACATCATCAGTTTGAGAGTATTCATCCCTTCTATGATGGTAATGGACGAACGGGACGTATTATTAACGTGCTCTATTTGGTGATAAATAATTTGCTCGACTTACCAATTCTCTACCTAAGCAGGTATATTACTCAAAATAAATCGCAGTATTACTCCTTGATTCAGGCTATTAGGGATAAGAGTGAAGATAACTCGTTGGAGTGGGAAGAATGGATTCTTTTCATTCTCAAAGGTGTCGAACAAACGGCTCGCGACACCATTCGATTGGTGCAGGGTATCTCTAAACTAATGCAGGAGTATAAGCAGATTCTGCGTCCCTTATTTGGCAAGAACTACAAACACGAGTTGCTCAACAATCTATTTTATCATCCCTACACTAAAATCGAGTTCATGCAGAGGGATCTAATGGTTCAGCGTAAAACAGCAGCTAAGTATTTGAATATGATGGTCGAAGAGAGGGTTTTAATTGTCGTAAAGATAGGGAGGGAGAATTATTATATTAACCACGCTCTTATGGACTTGTTTCTTAATCAAGGTTCTGCATTACCATTACCACGACAAGATGAGATTATAGAATCGGTGACAGATAATCAATCACTCTTATGATGTGTACCCGAAAATAGGATTTTGGGTACACATCCTTGTAACGTGTACCCGAAAAAAGCATTTCGGGTACATATTCAGATTCCAGTATCAAGTGCGACGGTATGACAAAAGTAGTGCTAAGACTTCATTCGAGGACTTAAAGTCCAAACTTTTCCTTCTTGCAAGAGGATAGAAATGCTTAAATTTGCAAAGAAAACATCCTATCTAAGTCTCAAATAGATGAAACCATCAGTGCCAAAGGTATATCATGGTGTGGGGGAAGTGCCGGCACACCACACTACATGCAAAGTAAAATCCACCTCTATACTTAGCCTTGCACTGCTCCTCATCTTACTATTCTCACCGCAGACAAAGGCTCAAGAACAGATTGTCTTTGCGGATTCAACTACGCTATCCAGCCCTCCATGGCAGGGGACTCTTGCCAAGTTTTCCCTCACCCCTCAAGGCGTTGCCCTCCACGACCTCTCTCCCCAAAGGACCAATAACAAAGCAGCTCTACTCCACACTCCCACGCTATCCGGCATACATACCTGGCGGGGAGAGATCTCTTTTCGCTTTGCTATCACCTCTGCCAATACTTTCGTTGTGCTCATAGCCCCTTTGAGCGCCCCCACGCAAGAGAATGGATATACAACCTGTCGCTATGCCTATCTCTCGGGAGAGAAGACGGGGAGTATTGGGCTTTTTGAGGGAAATTTCTCGCTTGGGAAAGATGGGATAATACGGCACAAAGACAAGAATGCAGATAAACCCATCGTAACCTCCTCCGCAAACGATGCCATCCGATTTACCTCGCCCAACCTCCACCATCTTGCTTGGCATATCACCTACTCGGGCACAGAGGGATGGCAACTTTACCTAAAGAAGAGCCTACAACCCCAGCAGAAATTTATCTACATAGGGTGCGACTCAACAAGTCTTCCCCCACAAGATTATGCACAAGGCTCCTTCTCGGGCATTGCCCTACGCTACTCGCTCAAAAACGCACAGCACTTTACGCTTCACCGGCTCCTCTACTCGCAAAAGCCCCTCGCCGCAAACGAAACGCCTTCACCCCCCACAGAGTCCATATTTGCCTCCTTCGATTTTACCCCTCAAAGCATCCGTCTCATAACGCATAGCCTTGTAAGTATAGAGGGGGCGGACTTTAATCTGCAACCCTCCTGTGGTACCCTTACCCCCAGCATCAAGGGAAAAACCATCACGCTGGATCTAGAAAACCCATTCAAATCGGGCAACTACAGTCTTTTTGTTCGGGGTATCAAAACCCTAGATGGCGCTCTCGCCCCCTCGGAGCGGATCGATTTTGAAATATCTCTCCCCAGCGACTCAATAGGACTCGGCAAGCCCGACGAAGAGCACCTACCCCAAGACCACCTGCTTCTTAGCGAGGTACTCCCCCACCCAACAGCCCACGCGGCGGAGTTCGTCGAGGTGTACAACCCCACCACGCACCCCATTGACATTCGAGACTATGCTTTGGCGGTTCGCACAGAAGGCCGGCGAAGCAAACTATATCCTCTTATCGTGGAAAAAAATCATCTGATTCAGCCCAACGAATATCGGGCTATCACTCCCTGGAAGCGTGGCCTTGCCGACTACTATCACTGCTCAATAGACAGCCTGAGTGAGGTGGAGAAGCTCCCGGCACTCCCCAATCGAGAGGGGCAAATAGTACTCTACTCCCTCCGCGATTCGGTCGTTGTGGAAGAGATGTTCTACGGACCTAAAATTGCATCTCGAGGAGAAATGAGCGAAGGAGTATCCCTAGAGCGCATCCTATTCTCCCGACCGGCACTCGCTCCCGATAATTGGCATGTAGCACGACCCGAACAGGGAAATGCAACCCCTGGCAGCCCCAACTCCGTGCGGGTAGAATGCGATTTACCCATCGAGGAGCGCGAGGGCGAAACCCTCACTCCGGAGCAAATAGCCGCACTTACCCTCTATGCGCTACAAGACCCCGCCAATAATGCCACCCTCACCCTCTACACACTCAGAGGATACCGCTCGGCAGTCGTGGGACGCTCAGCTACCCAAGCGTGGTGTCGTGCATTGCTCAGAGGGGAGCTTACTCAGCTTTACACCCTACCTCCCCACACGCCTTATATTGTCTCCATCGAACTGACTACCGCCCGGCATAGCAAGCGATATTCATTTGTCGTTGCCTCCTAATTCCCCTACTTGGCTTGGGATTGCCCTTCTTTTTAGCTATTGAAAAAGCGTTTTATTACGCGAGAAACGCCAAGAAAAGGCAGGGTGAAAAAGATTCCGCCACAGGGCAAGAAAAAAAATGTTTCTCGGGCTGGAGCCGCCCCAATCTCAGGCAAAAATCTTTTCTTTTTTAGCCGGAAATGGAGCGCAATAGTACGCAGGAAATTCCCAAGAATCAGCCTCCAGCTCCAGAAAAAATCCTCTCAAAAAAAATAGGTGACACCCCAATGAGGTATCACCTAATTCCCTCGGCTCCGAAGAGCCATGGGCTTCATAACAAAATGATCGAAGGTTATTTACATTCAGAAATAGCCTTTATAAGATTCCCTGCCAAACTACTTGCCCCTATACGGAATAGCTTATTGGTCATCCACTCTGTACCCAAAATCTCCTCCACAATGCAGTAATATTTGACCGCATCTTCGGCACTACGGATCCCTCCGGAGAACTTAATCCCTCGCAAGAGACCGGTCTCTTTGCGGTAATCACGAAGAGCACAACACATAGTATAGGCAGCACGAAGATCGGCACCGGGATACTCTTTACCGGTTGACGTCTTGATGAAATCGGCACCGGAGTAGAGCGAAAGAATCGAGGCCTTACGTACCAACTCCGGATCTTTGAGAAGCCCCGTCTCCAATATCACCTTGAGGTGCGCCGAGCGACATGCCGCCTTCTGTTCCTCTATCTCCTCCACTACAGCCGAATAGTTGCCTGGGAGGAAGTGATTGAGATTCAGCACAATATCTATCTCATCGGCACCGGCAGCCACAGTAAGAGCCGTCTCTGCCAACTTAATCTCTAGGAAAGTTTGTGATGCGGGAAAGCCTCCACTTACAGCAGCAATACGCACCCCATCGGCTTTCATAAACTCCTTTACAACAGGCACTTGTAGGGGATATACACAGACCGCAGCCACGTTGGGAAGCCCCTCCTCGGGATGAGAAGCCGTGTGATTTACCGTCTCCACAAGCTTTTGCACACTCTCTTTGGTATCAGCCCCGGCGAGTGTTGTGAGGTCTATGGTGCTGAATAAAAAGCGAAGAGTCTCTATCGTGTAAGCGGCTTTGTAGCGGCGAGCAATAATCCCCTCAACGATCTTGTCGATCTCTTCGGGAGAAGATGCCGGAGTAAAATGCTCAAAAGTCTCTTGGATTTTTCCTTGTAGTTCCATCTTAATTCGAGTTATTATTGTCTTTTGATTGAGCGAGATTCAAAGGAGAAAGAGAGCTGTTCTCTGAGCCCTGAAGGCGAGGATTGCGCCGATGACGCTCCCTATCGCGCTGCGTTTTTTTCTCCAGATTAGCATGCAGAGCTGCCTCAAGATCGATACCGGTTTGGTTGGCAATGCAGGTTGCTACCCATATAAGATCGGCCAATTCGTCACCCAAATCTCCAAGAGTAGCCCCCTCCTTCACGCTTTGCTCCCCATAGCGGCGAGCCATGATACGAGCTACTTCTCCTGTCTCTTCGGCAAGAATCGCCATATTCGTTAGCTCATCGAAGTAACGCACCCCATAGGTATGAATCCATTCATCTACGGATTTTTGCCATTCGTTTATAGTCATATCTCTCTCTTATCGATCCCTAGCCGTATCTATCGTGATGGTTACGGGGCCATCATTGACCAGTTCAATCTGCATATCAGCCCCAAAGCGTCCTCGTGCCACTTCTTTACCGAGCACCTTCTCCAAAGCAGAGCAAAACTCTTCGTACAAAGGGCGACTTATCTCTGGGCGCGCAGCGTGTATATAGCTAGGTCTATTGCCCTTTTTAGTATTGGCCATTAGGGTGAATTGGCTTACAAGCATCACCTCTCCGCCCACATCCACTACGGATCTGTTCATCACCCCTTCGTCATCATCAAAAATGCGCAGGGCAGCAAACTTCTTACAAAGGTAGTTAATTTCTTCTCGACCATCTTCTTCTGCGATGCCAACCAACACCATCAAACCTTGCGAGATCTGACTGATTAGTTCTCCAGCAACAGAGAGGCGAGCATAGCGCACTCGCTGTATTACAACTCTCATTCTCTAAGCTCGTATCTATATTTTCTCTTCGTTAGGGTGCAGTGCTTTGTACACAATGCCTCCTCGTTTCTTACCAATAAGAGACTCCAATGCGGGTAAATCGGCAGCCTCTATACGCTTTACACTCCTAAAATGCCGGAGCAGTACCTCCTTGGTTTGCTTGCCTACTCCCTCTATATCATCAAGCACGGAGTGAATTTGATTCTTACTTCGAATGCTTCGATGAAAGGTTATCCCAAAGCGGTGCGCTTCGTCTCGAATATGCATAAGTGTACGGAGCGTTTCGCTATCTCGAGAGAGAAAAAGAGGATTCTCCTCACCTGGGAAATAAATCTCTTCCATGCGCTCTGCCAAGCCGATTATGGTAGTAGTCGGAGCTCCAATACCCATGGCAGAAAGCGTTTCCACTGCAGCTTCGAGTTGCCCTCGCGCACCATCTATTACGATCAACTGTGGCAAAGGAAGTTCCTCCTTTTGCAAACGGCGATAGCGCCGCTCTACAATCTCTCGCATAGAGGCCAAATCGTCGGCACCTTCTACGGTTTTCACGTGAAACTTTCTATACTCTTTTTTGGAGGGTTTTCCATTGCGAAAGACCACACAAGCTGCGACAGGGGCTGTTCCCTGTAGATTGGAATTGTCGAAACACTCAATGTAACGCGGAGCCACCGGCAAGTGCAAGTCCTCTATCATCCTATTCATCAGACGCTGTACACGCTGCTCCGGATTCAGTTTTTCCGCACGCTTAAGTTCATCTAGTTTATACCTCTTTACGTTATCTATAGATAGCTCCAAAAGCTTCTTCTTCTCGCCTTGCTTAGGGATGGTGATAGTGAATTGCCCCAAAGACTCCCAGCCTAAAGTATAAGGCAAAATCACCTCCTTTGCCCTGCTTTCGTAACGGCCTCGCAACTCTGTGATGGCTGTGGCAAAAACCTCCTCAGCCTCCTCGTCTATCGCTTTTTTATACTCTACCGTAAGGGCTCTCACGATAGCACCCTCATGCACCTGCATCATATTAACGTAGGCCATAGCCCCCTCCTCTTCGTAAGAGAAGACATCAATATCGAGACGCGTCTCGGGAGCTACGATATGTTTTGTACTATACGCTTGCAGCATAGCAAGCCGAGCTTTTTCTTGTCCAGCCTCTTCGTAGCGAAGCTCCTCGCTAAGTGCCAACATGCGGCTAGTTGTTTGCTGTATCACCTGCCGCAGATTCCCCTTTAGCAACTCCACCGCAGCGGCAATATTATTGAGATACTCTTCTCTCGACACGAGGCCCTCACAGGGAGCTTCGCACCGCTTGATATGATACTGAAGGCAGCGAGCATACTTCCCCCTCTCTATTGCCTCCTGAGTAAAACGATGCCTACAAGTACGTACTTTGTACATCTCTCGTATAATCCCCACTATGCCATGCGCCATTGCCACACTGGTATAGGGACCATAATAATCGCCCCAAGAGGGGTCAATCGTACGGGTTACAAATATCCGAGGGAACGGTTCTCTTGTCACCACAATACTCGGGTAACTCTTATCGTCTTTGAGGAGGATATTGTACTTAGGTTGGTAAGTCTTGATCAGATTGTTTTCGAGCAGAAGAGCATCACTCTCGCTTGCTACGACAATGTATTTTACATCCACAATCTGAGCAACCAACTGGCGTGTTTTTCGATCGGCGTGCTCCTTCTGGAAGTAGCTACTCACCCTCCGTCGCAGATTCTTTGCCTTACCCACATAAATAATCTCCCCCTCGGCGTTGTAGTATTGGTAGCAACCGGGAGAGAGCGGGAGGGTGGTAAGGATCTTTTTTATCTCTTCGAGGGTCATAAATCTTGGGGGAGGCTCTTTTGTTTCACGTGGAACAAAAAGCAGCTAATTATCTACCACAGAGAACCAAAAGCACGCTAATATCGTGAGGAGAGACCCCGGGAATACGCGCTGCCTGGCCTATTGTCTCGGGGCGAATACGATCGAGTTTCTGTCGGGCTTCGGTGGAGAGTTGCTCCAGCGAGAGGTAGTCGAATCGATTGCCCAGCGTAATACTCTCGAGACACATGGCTCTATCCGCTTGTTGTTTCTCTCGCTCTATATAACCAGCGTACTTGACATCAATCTCCACACGCTCCAAGATCTCCTCTCGCTGCGAAGCTATCTTCTCCACAAACGCGCGGAATTGCGGTAGCACATCCAGCAAATGATCGAGGGGCAATCTAGGGCGAAGCAACAACTCTCTAAGGCGAATTGCATGCTTTAGAGGCTGCTCTCCTTGCTGCTCCAAAAGGCTATTTACTCTCTCGGGACGAACCGAATATTGAGCCATAAATGCCTTCACTTCTTCTATCATTTGCTCCTTATAGGTAAAGCGATCTCTTCGCAGCTCGGAGGCCAATCCCAGTTTAATCGCATAGGGAGTAAGGCGGTCGTCCGCATTATCTTGGCGCAAGAGCGTACGGAACTCAGCCCTCGAAGTAAACATTCTGTAGGGCTCATCCACCCCTTTTGTTACGAGGTCGTCTACCAGCACTCCTATGTAGGCCTCACTGCGTTGTAGGACAAAATCTCCTAACCCATGAACCTCGTTGTGGGCATTTATTCCTGCCAAAATCCCCTGACCGGCAGCCTCTTCATACCCCGTAGTACCATTGATTTGGCCTGCCATATATAGCCCTCCAAGGAGCTTATGTGCGAGGGTTGGATAGAGCTGTGTAGGGTCAAAGAAGTCGTATTCTATGGCGTAACCGGGGCGATAAATACGCACATTACGTAGAGCTGGAAGGGTACGTAACGCGTCCAATTGCACCTCCAGAGGGAGGCTCGAAGAGAAGCCATTGAGATAGTATTCGTTGGTATTTTCGCCCTCGGGCTCAAGGAAAAGCTGATGTTGTTGCTTATCGACAAAGGTTACAATCTTAGTCTCTATACTTGGGCAATATCGCGGGCCGATACTTTGTATTTGGCCATTGTAGAGGGGAGAATCGGCGAGCGAGGCGCGAAGTATCTCGTGGCATTCGGGCGAAGTATAGAGAATATGGCAAGACAATTGACGCAAGGTATTCGCGCCCTCTGTGCAGTAAGAAAAGTGATGGAAGTCACCTTCGTCGCCTTTTTGCTCTGTGGTAAGAGACCAGTCTACACTACGCCCATCGATGCGAGCCGGGGTACCCGTCTTCATCCTATCGGTGCGGCACCCTAAGTCCCTCAGCTGCTCGGTGAGTCCATATGAAGCAGGTTCACTAATGCGCCCACCCGGTATCATGGTACGCCCAAAGTGCATCATTCCTCCCAAGAAAGTACCTACAGTAAGCACTACGGAGCGAGAGTAGAACTCTTTGAGCAACAAGGTTTTAACCCCAATTACTCTCTTGTTTTTTACGAGTAGCTCTGCTACACCATCTTGCCAGATGTGAAGATTAGGAATTGTGTCTAGGGTTTCTCTCCAGCGTTCCATAAAACGCATACGATCGATCTGGGCACGAGGGCTCCACATGGCAGGGCCTTTGCTTCTATTGAGCATGCGAAACTGTATAGAAGAAGCATCAGAGATCCATCCGGACCATCCCCCAAGAGCATCCACCTCTCGCACGATTTGCCCTTTTGCGATTCCACCCATAGCCGGATTACAACTCAGCTGGGCTATCTTATTCATGTCGAGGGTGATAAGCAGTACCCGCGACCCCATTGCAGCCGCAGCGGCAGCCGCTTCGCAACCTGCATGCCCGGCTCCGACCACAATCACATCATACTCTTCGCGATTCATAGTGTAGTCTTAATTTTCTTCCCACAAAGGTATAAAGAAGCCATAGAATGCTCTTGGGAAAATGATATCTATTTGATAAACAGTGGAGATGATTCCCTTTGCACTACCCTACTCCACTCTATAAGGAGCTTTAGCAAATGCTCAATAGGTGCGCTTACCAAGGTACTCCGTGAGCAAGACAAGGGAGTTATTCGCGGGAGAATTGGGAAAACTTCTCAGAATAGTTAAGGCCTTCGAGAGCTCCTCTTCCAGCCTCTTTTGGGCATAGTCAATACCCCCGAATTGGTGTGCCATTTGGAGCAGGTCCGCAATGGCTTTTTCGTCACTTTCCACCTTATCGAGTAGATTCTTTATCTGCTCTTTTAGATTGGCGTCGGCTTGGTTATAGACGTATATAAGCGGGAGAGTTATCTTTCCCTCTTTAAGGTCGTTACCCACAGGCTTCCCTACCTCCGACTCCTTCGTATAATCAAAGATATCATCCCGGAGTTGAAAAGCAATCCCAAGATGCCTACCTAATTGCGTCACCTTCAGTAATTCTTCTGCATTGGCATCTACACTATACATACCCAAAGCGGCGCAAGCTTCGAAGAGGGTTGCTGTTTTCTTTTCGATGATAGAGAAATAATTTTTCTCGTCTATGGTGTGTTCGGTGGCAACCTGTATCTGCAATAGCTCTCCCTCCGATAGGTGCTTTCCCAGGTTGGCAACGGTACGTATCAAGCTAGAGCCGCCAATCTCTGCCGCACGAAGAAAAGCAATAGATAGGATATAATCGCCCACCAATACAGCAGAGTGATTGCCGTAAAAGGCATTGAGGGTAGGTTTTCCACGCCTCAAGGGAGCTTGATCGATCACGTCGTCATGGATCAAACTAGCCATATGGAGCATCTCAAGAAGTACTGCACACGAGATCGTTCGCTGGTTGGGTTCCTTTCCTTGTAATGAAACAAGAAGGCCCATCAAAATAGGACGAATATGCTTTCCACGGGTTGCTGTGATCTTTTCTATAGACTGAGCAACGATAGAACTTTCAGTAACAAAGGCTTGGACATATTCCTCCTCGAAAGCCAAACGATAATCCTCAATCGGTTGAACTATTTGCTCTATTATATTCATGCTCCTCTATATCTAGGCGGTACAATCTCTGCACTATCTCTACTTACTTCCGACAAACAAAAGTAGTACTTATCGTTATGATATCAAAAACATATGGAGCAAGAATTTGGAGATTTCAACTCTAAAATATTTCAAATATCGCCCAAGAAGCGACACATGCAAGCACAAATACTCATATCTTTGTCAATAGGATAGCAAACTAAGGTCCTCACCATCTGAGTGAATAGTAGCTACACCAAGTAGAGAAACAAACTAACAGAAAAGAAAATGAAACGGACAAGAATGAATTATCTAACCTCACTACTCCTACTTGTTGTGGGGTTCATGGGCTTCCAAAGCTGTGATAACGGTAACAAACCTCAACCACCGATCGTAGAAGAGACACTCTCCATTACACCCAAAGAAGCCTCTATCAAGATGGGCGAAAGCCTCACAATCAAAGTATTGTTGGGTCAAAAAGAGGTAACCAGCCAAGCGGCCTTTAGCACCACACCTGCGGATATTATATCCATCTCTAAGGAGGGGAAAATCACGGCTCTCAAGGTAGGAAAAGCCACCCTCAAGGCTACTTACAACGGGAAAGAAGCTGAAGCAACCATCACCGTAACCAAAAAAGAAGAAGATGGGCCACAGCCAGAGCTTATGATGCCCTACCTACGATGGTTCGATTCTGCCGAAGAACTCATTGCCTTTGAGACGGCTCGTGGCAATATCCCTGCGGAAAAAGACGAAAGCATGCAGTATTATTCTTTCCAAACCAAGAGTAAGAAGATGCCCGTTATTAAGTACATCGTGGGGCAAGCTGTTCAGATTGATTTGACTCCCGAGGTAGCTCAAAGCGAAGAGTTGAAGAGCTTCTTAGAAAAAAATGGATTCATCTATGGAAGCAATGATTGGACGCCCAAATTCATGAATCTCATGACGGATAAGTACAAAACAGTTACCGGATTCATCTATGTAGAATATCCCGGGGTTGGTACCTTCCTCGGCTTCAATCTAAAAGAACCCACCTTCGAAACTCTTCCCTTACCCTTGCTCGACTGGAATGCTTCAGAAGATGCCATCAAGAAATTTGAGGAAAAAGCCGGCCGCAAATACCTTGAACAAAGAATCGACGAACTTGGAAGAAAGGAAATTATCTACGGCTCACAAAAACTCGGAGAGGAGTACGAAGAAATGTTTATAGCTCGCTACCTAGTGAAAGAGGGCAAACTCGTGAAAGTACTCTTGCAAGTAACCCCAGCCAATTACATCATCAAACCCGCAGGAGAAGGCTTCGGTATAATGGGTGCCTTCGATACTTATGTCAAGGGCTTGGGCTATACGATCTCCAAAACCGGGGATAAGAAAAACCTCTACAGCCATGCCGAGAAGGGCAATAAGTTCACTTTGGGTCAATGGACTATCAAAATGAAAGACGGACGTAAGCGCATATTTGCGAGTATGAACTTTGTTCCTTTGGATGGTCCGGACGTCATTGACTGATATCCACCACGGATAAGTTCCAAGTAATAAGAGGGATGCTCAAAGTCAATTTGGGTACCCCTTTTTGTATGCTAGACGATGTATTATAGATTTTTAGAGATTATAATTCTAGATTATAGGAGAGAGGAAGAGGGATATTTCAAGATACATTCTATTTGTAATCAACGATTTATCATGAAAACAGAGGGTTATCAAAGGTCTCAATTTTCTCGAATTTGAATCCGCATTGTACCTCCCCTCAGAAAATCCGGAAATTGGAACCATTATTATGTTCGATTGGTAGAGGATATGGAGGTTCGCCTTTATGTTCGTATTTTTGTCCCGAATAAAAAGTAGATTCGTATGAAAACAGAACCATCTGGGAGGAACCTCAGAACCCTTATCATCCATCGCGCACTCACTCCCTACCGCATAGATCTTTTCAACGCTCTCTACTCTCGCTATGGGTGCGACATCTACTTTGAAGAAAAAGAAGCCGAGAACCATAGTTTCAATCAAAGCCTACTAAAGTCGCGAGTTCGCTTTCCCTATAAATACCTATCCCCCGGAGTAGTCGGGATAAAAAACCTGCGATGGGATATTTTCAAGCTCGTAGCTCGGGGGCGATACGACCTTGTTCTCACCAGCGAAATTAACCTCACTACCCTACTCGCTCTTGCCGCTCGCTATATAGCTTCTCCCCATAGTCGCATCGTCCCCATGGTAGACGATAGTTATTCCCTTGCCCAAGAGACCGTAAAAAAGCAACTCGACCTAAAAGAGATTATCCTCGAGAGTGGTATGCTCGATGGGATGATACTATGTGATCGAAGGGCACAAGAGGTATATTCTCACAAGTTTGGAAAGGGGCACCGCTACCACACCTTCCCTATCCTGCAAGAGGAAGAAATGATCCGAGAGATATTGCCCCCTCTCTATCCCGATGCCGCAGCACTGCGTAGCCATTATACCCACCATTCCTCCGACAAAATACTACTCTACGTGGGGAGACTCTCGCCGGAAAAAAATCTAGATAGCCTTATTTCTGCCTTCTCTCGTGCCTTTGAGCTACAAAATGACGTACACTTAGTACTCGTAGGCGATGGGCCTTTAGAAGGCTTCTTACGTGCCAAAGCGGAGAAAACTCCTTGCCGGCAACGGATTCATTTCGCAGGGAGAAAAGAGGGAAAAGAGCTTTATAGCCATTACCTTATGGCGGATGCTTTTGTACTTGCCAGCACCCTAGAGAGATTTGGTGCGGTAGCCAACGAAGCTCTTACCATTGGGCTACCTAGTGCCATCAGTAGAGCTACCGGTATTGCCAGTATGCTGCAAGGGACACGAGGGGTAGTACTTTTCGATCCTTTTTCTCTAGAGCAAATCGAGGAAACTCTCCGGGCTACTCTACGCCTTGCCGACACTCCTTGGCGTCCCGATCGTAGCTCCCTCATGCCTCAGACGTTCGGAGAAATCCTTCCTCCTCTCTATGCCTTTTTAGAACGATAGGCCGTTCATAACCTGTCTACAAATAGGGGGTAATCTATGGATTATAGACTCCCCTTTCTTTTTCGTTAGCTAAATAAATCGACCTAAACAAGTCAAATTGGCATGAGTTATAAGTGGATTATCACCCTCTTATCAACCTATAATCTAGGTGAATTTCTCCTTAGAGTAAACCTCTTTGGTAGACCATATTGTTGAAAAGTAGCCTAATCTCTAGGTTTTATCAGCCAAATATATGTTGATAACTGGTTGAATAACCTGTTTATATAGCGTATACAATAGGTAGATATGACTGTTGGTAAGTACAGAATACTCCTAGGATGAGAACACAATTGACCCACCCTCTACTACTACTATATGTTCTATCTATAAAGAATATAGAATAAGAAGAAAGCTCTATTGCCTACTTTCAGCAATAGCCGCCAAGAGACCAGTCGTAAGCTTATGGAGCTGCTCCCGATTGATGATATAGGGAGGCATTAGGTAACACAGACGCCCAAAGGGACGCACCCAAACACCTTGCTCTACCAAAAGACGCTGCATCTTTGCCATGTCTACCGCCTCACGCATCTCCACTACCCCAATAGCTCCCAATACACGCACTTCGGCAACCGTATCGAATGACGCAGCCGGACTTAATTCCTCCTTTAGTTGGCTCTCTATTGCTTTTATGCGCTCCTGCCAAGGAGAATTGAGCAAAAGACGCAGACTTGCCAGTGCTACGGAACAAGCAAGCGGATTGGCCATGAATGTAGGTCCGTGCATAAAACATCCTGCCGCACCACTACAGATTTGGTCGGCAATGCTCTTGTGCGTACAGGTGGCCGATAGGGTCATGTATCCTCCCGTCAGAGCCTTGCCAATACACATAATATCGGGTACTACCCCGGCATGCTCGGCAGCAAAGAATTTGCCCGTCCTACCAAAGCCGGTGGCAATCTCATCAAAAATTACCAATATACCTGCCTCATGCGCCTTTCGTATCGCCTCCACTAGATATTGAGGATGGTAAAAATACATTCCCCCGGCTCCCTGCACAATGGGCTCCAAGATGAGTGCTGCAATTTCATCTCCATGCTCCGTAATAAGATCTGCAAAGGGGGCTATATCCTCAGCATTCCATTCTCCTCCAAAACGACTTTTAGGTTGAGGCAAAAAGTACTGCGCCGGTAACACCGACCCAAAGATGCCGTGCATACCCGTTACCGGGTCGCACACACTCATAGCATGCCAGGTATCCCCATGATAGCCCGAGCGGATCGTTGCAAAATGTTTTCGTTTCTTATCTCCTACGCTTTCATGGTACTGAAGAGCCATTTTAAGAGCCACTTCTACAGCTACCGAACCGCTATCGGCATAAAAAATTTGGTCAATACCCTTAGGTAAAAGAGGAAGCAAAAGAGAGGCAAGCTCTGCGGCTGGTCTATGGGTAAAGCCTCCAAACATAATATGACTCATAGACTTCGATTGCGTCTCTATGGCTCTATTGAGTTCGGGATTGTTGTACCCGTGGATAGCTGCCCACCACGAACTCATACCATCAATCAATACACGTCCATCTTCGAGTGTAATCTCTACCCCTTTAGCACTCTGCACAGGGTAGACGGGCAAAGGGTCTATGGTTGATGTATAGGGGTGCCATAGATGGTTTCGGTCAAATGCTAGGAGTTCTTCTGTAGTCATCTTAGAAATTTATTCTGCGTAATACATTCACAAGTAACAAAGGTACTTGATTAAGAAAAATCTCCTGCCCTAAAAATATTCCGTTTCCAACCAAAATAGGAGGGTACAATAGGCTAATATATTTTGCAAAACCAGCTACTTTCCGAGTCTGTTTTCAGCTAGAAAAATCGTTGATAACCTGTAGAAAAGCCGTTATCAACCTGTCATCAAAGAAAAAGTAGCTCCATGAGTATAGAGGCAATATCCCCCTTCCCCTAAGGAATTAATCCGAACTACACAAGCCAAGTTAGCACGAGTTATTGTTTCGTTATTGAGTCAGTTTTCTACGATCTGAGAGGGGAGAAAACTAAAAATAGTAATCTAAACCGAGAAGACTTATTGTTGATAATAGCAGCAAAACTAGAGTAAACCAAGGGAAATCTATGTTGATAATGGGTTTAATAACTCGTTAGTCTAGCGTTGGTATCCCAGTTTATAAGTGGAGTTTTACCGGTATGGCAAGAGCAGCTATCTACACTATGAACAGCCTTTTTTTCTTCCTCTATGTAATTCTATATTTTAAAATAAATAAGAAGATAGGAAGCAGAGAAATTGATGGGGTCAGGAGTATATCTCTTGAGCCCGATGAGAGAGAAAAAGATTATCTTTGCCTATGCTAGCTATAGTAATATTAAATCATTGTAATACCATTGTTATGAGAAAAGTAAGACTTTGTTTGACCATGATGGGGATGCTCTTCCTCGGCACTTGTTTCTCTGTGGCGCAAAACAAAACACAATCTATCGCTAAAACAGAAACTAGTAAGGTACAGAAGAAAAGCACTCAGCAGCTCTTTAAAGAGACCTACCGCAATCAGAATCGTCGTGATGAGCCGGTATTTCAGGCTTGGGTTACAGACCCCGATCCTACGGGTACCAATGTACGTCAGATACCCAATGGGGTGGTTATGCGTATACTTATGCCCAATGAGCACTCTTATATGGTGAGTGTTTTGGAAGAATGGAATGGTTGGTTTCGCATTGATAACCCCATACAGGTACTCGATACAGAGGAAGATCTCTACTGCGATGGAGAGATGCCTACTCTATGGATTCACAGCTCACTGCTTGGTTGTACCACGCGTGTAGATGTTCAGCTTCTCAAAGAACCCTCTTCGTCTGCACCTGTCTCCATACGTATTGGAGCAGATGTTGTTGTTCAGCCTATGGCAATAAAAGGGCAATGGGTAAAGGTAAAACATACGAATAGTCGCAATAAGACTTTTACGGGATGGGTGAAAGCGAGTTCACTTTGTGGCAATCCGGTCTCTCTTTGCATGTAACGGAGGTTCTATTTCATCGCTTTTCTGTGTAGGAAAACGCTATCTCTAGATACCTATACGCTACCCTTAGAATTTCGATCTTGAGGGTAGCGTTTTTGTTGTTTCCGGCTTATCCTAAAAAGAGGTGAGAGTGTATAAATTCTTTCTTTCATCTTAGAGATAAAAAATAGTATCTTTGTATTGAGTGAATTTGGGGTCAAATAAAGCGGAGATCATGAGATTAAGGTGATCTCTGAGTAGCCCTGAAATGCACGTAAGATTTGGTATTAGATTTTACATTAGACAATGAAACACCTCGTCTCTATTAGCCATTGCAGTGCAGAAGATATTATGCGTATTTTGGATAGAGCTACTCTATTCGAGCGCAATCCCAACCGTGACTTTTTGCAAGGGCGTGTGGTAGCTACCCTATTTTTTGAGCCATCCACTCGTACCAGATTGAGCTTCGAGACGGCAGTTTGTCGCCTGGGAGGCAAGGTGATTGGCTTCTCAGACGCTAGTACTTCTAGCAGTACTAAGGGAGAGACTCTCAAGGATACTATTAAGATTGTTTCTAACTATGCCGATGCTATTGTGATGCGTCATTATCTTGAGGGTGCAGCGCAGTACGCTACGGAGGTTAGCCCTGTGCCTATTATCAATGCCGGGGATGGTTCTAATCAGCATCCTTCGCAAACGTTGCTCGATCTCTACTCTATCCGTCAAACTCAAGGCTCACTAGAGCAAAAAACTATAGTGATGGTGGGCGACCTGAAGTATGGGCGTACCATTCATTCGCTGATAGAGGGAATGCAACCCTTCTCCCCACGATTTATTTTTGTGGCACCTAAAGAGTTGGCTTTGCCTGAGGAGTACCGCTCCTATTGTAGGGAGCATAACATCCCCTTTGAGGAGGTAACCGAGTTTACCTCTGAGGTAATTGCCGAGGCGGATATACTCTACATGACACGTGTACAACGGGAGCGATTTTCGGATCCGGAAGAGTATGAGCGTGTCAAAAACGTCTATATACTAGACAGAGAGTTGCTGCGTCTTGCCAAGCCGAACCTGAAAATATTGCATCCATTGCCTCGTGTGCAGGAGATTGCGCAGGAGGTAGATGATCATCCGGCAGCCTATTACTTCCGGCAAGCCCTCAACGGATTGTACGTTCGTCAGAGTATTTTGTCCGAAGTATTGGGCATTGAGGTAAAAAATTGAGTCTCTAGAGTAAACGTAAAGTATGAAACAATATTCAGCAGAGATGCCTGTTGCCTCTATCTGCAATGGCACCGTTATAGATCATATCCCCAGTGATAAACTTTTTAAGGTAGCTGCCCTTTTGCATCTAGACACGATGGAAAGCCCCATTACGATTGGTAATAACTTCCCCAGTAAAGTGCTGGGTCGTAAAGGGATTATCAAGATAGCCGACCACTTTTTCGATGGGGATATAGTCAATAGAATAGCTCTTATTGCTCCCAATGTACACCTCAACGTAATACGAGATTACAAGGTAGTAGAAAAGAAATCGGTAGAACTACCGAGTGAGATTGTGGGCATTGTACGCTGCTCCAACCCCAAGTGCATTACCAATAATGAACCTATGCCTACCCGATTTTCGGCTCTACAAGGGCATGAGAAGGGAGTAATACAGTGTGCCTATTGTGGTCGTAAGGTAGTAGGTACTGAGGCTGATTTACAATAAGAAAGAGAGATACAAGCTATGAAACAGCACTGGAAACCCGGTACGATGATTAGTCCCGTACCGGCTCTGCTCGTTACGAGTGCGAGTCTAGATGGGGAGCGAACCAATCTTTTTACGGCCTCTTGGACAGGTATCGTTTGTACCAATCCGGCAATGTGTTATGTAAGCATTCGCCCCGAGCGGTATAGTTATGAGCTTATCAAAGAGAGCATGGAGTTTGGGCTCAACCTCACTACCCTATCTATGGCAGAAGCCACCGACATGGCAGGCGTTATTAGTGGTAGGGATGGAGATAAATGGGAAAAGACGGGTTTGCATCCCGAGAAGGCTCAATTGATACAATGCCCTTTGGTGGCTGAGAGCCCCCTCAGTATGGAGTGCCGTGTGCGTGAGATCTTGCCGCTTGGCTCGCACGATATGTTTTTGGCAGAGATTGTAAGTGTATCGGTAGATGAGTCTTTGCTCAATCCCGAGACGGGTAAATTAGATCTCCATAAAAGTGAACTTCTTGCCTATGCTCATGGAGAATATTTTGGATTGGGGAGCTTTGTTGGTTACTTCGGCTGGTCCGTAAAGAAAGGAAAAGAGCCTATCAAACAGAGAAAATAACTACTAACTTTTAATAGAATAAAACTATGACAAAAAACAAGAAACCCTTAATCCTCATTGGGATTGTGGCCTTGCTTATCCTCATTGTAGGCTGGCTTATGAAAGGTTACAATAGTATGGTAAACGAGGATGAAAACGTAAATCTTCAATGGTCTGAAGTAGAAAATCAGTACCAACGTCGCCTTGATCTTATCCCAAATCTAGTGAATGTGGTAAAGGGATATGCAGCACACGAAAAAGAAACACTCGAAGGTGTGATAGAAGCTCGTGCCAAAGCAACCCAAACTACCATAGACCCAAGCAATATGACCGAAGAGCAACTTGCTAACTTTCAAAAGGCACAAGATGGACTCTCCGGAGCCTTGAATAGACTTATGGTGGTAGTAGAGAAATATCCCGAACTTAAGGCAAACGAAAATTTCTTGCAACTACAAGCACAACTTGAAGGAACAGAAAACCGCATTACAGTGGCTCGTAAGGGCTACAATGATGCCGCTACTATCTACAATAAGTTGGTACGTCGCTTCCCAAATAATATGCTAGCAGGGATTTTTGGTTTCTCTGTACGTCCCCAATTCAAAGCCCAAGAGGGAGCCGAATCCGCTCCTACGGTACAATTCTAAGTCCATAAAAATGGGTAGATAATACCATGAATTTGAAGAGACTTTTAGTACCCTTATTAGGGATATTCCTGGCTCTCTCGACCCTCCTTCCAGTGGAGGCGACGGAGAGTCGAGATGTCTTTGAAGTAAAGGATGTACCTAATGTACAGATAGGGGATAGTCTACGTTTTGTATCCGATCCTGGCCATTTCTTGGATAGTTCGGAAGTAGAGGAGTTGGATAATAAGCTCCATCAACTTCGCTTAAATTTTGGGGTAGATGCTGCCCTTGTGGTGTTGCCCTCCATAGGAGATCGGACAATAGAAGACTTCAGTGTAGAGCTCTTTCGCACATGGGGATTGGGCAATAAGAAAACCAATAGTGGGCTGCTCATCCTTCTTGTTATGGACGTCCACAAGATTTTTATCACCACGGGCTATGGCATAGAAGGGGTACTACCCGATGCTACTTGTTCTAGTATCATTCGAAATCGTATGATACCCTACTTCAAAGAAGATGCCTATGCAGAGGGTCTCATGAGTGGAATAGATGCCATAAGTGAGATATTTAAGACGGGTGATTTTGAGGGATCAGACGGAGGAAATAGCTCTGAAGATGAAGAAGGGGACTATATTCTTTTCATTTTCTATCTCTTGTTTGTACTTTATTATGCCGTTAAATCCTACGGTAAACTGACGAATATTTTCGAGAAAAAGGGAGAATACAAATACAAGAGTGCGCCAGAGCGATTGGCTCGCTTGAAGTCGAAAAATAAAACCTATAGTGTGATATTTGCCATTGCTTGTCTGCCTATTGGGATTGTGATTTACCTGCTAGGAAAGAATCTTTGTAAGAAGCTTGATAAGGAGAGTAAGCGTTGTCCTAATTGCGGAAAGGAAGCAATGCTACCCATTAGTGACCGAGCAAAAGTGCGTGCTCTACTCAATCCCCAGATGCTTCTGGAGACGGATATAAAGTCGCGTGAGTACGGAGCGATGCAATGCAGTAGCTGTGGGTATGAGCATGTTTTTCCGGTGCGAGAACTTCCTTCGCGTTATTCTCGTTGTCCCAAGTGTGGTACTTATGCCTACTATGTTGTCCGAAAAGAAGAGACGACTAACCACTATATAACCCATTACAAATGCCTCTATTGTAACCATGAAGATAGAAAGAAGAGACCGAAAGAAAGTCCGACGAGAGATATCGCTACAGCCGCAGCTGTAGGCGGTATTTTAGGAGGATTGTCGGGTAGAGGAGGCTTCGGCTCTTCCAGAGGTAGCTCTGGCGGTGGTTGGGGTGGAGGTTCTACCGGAGGTGGTGGAGCCGGCGGATCTTGGTAATTAGTTTATCAGAAATTCTATGAGATTATTATTAGATGTACAAGCAAATGGAACCATTGTTCCTTTTGTTCATCAGCAAAAAATGGTAGGTTGTATCCATAAATGGTTAGGACCTAATACTTGGCATGGGCAATCGTCCCTCTTTTCGTTCTCTCGCTTATCGGGGGGCAAGGCAGTAAAAGATCTGGAGGGTATTCTTTTCGATCACCGAGCAACTTTCTTTATTGGAGCTAGTAACCCTGATTTCTTAAGGCAGGTTTTGCGAGGGATTCAGCAAGATCCGGAGATGTTTTGTGGGTTAACCGTTCAAGAGGTTGTGATTGAAGAGGATCCGGACTTAAGTAAACGCGAATTGTTTTATCCGGCAAGTCCTATTCTTCTTAAGGTAAAACAAAAGGAAAACCATTATAAGCATCTGTTGTATCAAGACTCAGAAGCTAATGAGGTATTGACTCTAAACCTACAGAAAAAGCTCCTCGCAGCAGGGATTGATGATAGGGATGCAACAGCAGAGTTTGCTCCTTGTGAAGGAGTTGCTAAGGAGATGCTTGTCGATTATAAAGGCGTGAAGAATAAAGTTAGTTGGTCTCCTGTACGGATTATAGGTAGCCCCGAGACAAAACTTTTGGCATGGAATGCCGGCTTGGGAAACTCTACGGGAATTGGATTTGGAGCCATAAAGTAAAGATGTGATGGAGAAGGAAAGAATATTATTTGTAGTTCACTATTCGGGTACATTTGGCTACATCAAGCCTTGGACTGCCGTTCGAGATGGAGAGACGTATAGTCAGCAATTCCTCACTCCTTCCATTGTAGAGGGAATGGAAAAGAAACTATTTCCCGAGACATTATCAGATAAGGGAATACATAAAATTGTCCGACATAAGCTCTCCTATAAAGGTATAGACGTGCAACGAGAAAGAACCCAACCTCAGGCATGGACATTCTATAAAAAGAAGAATTTCTACGAGAGAAAGCAATCTATTCTCAATAGGGGTGTGATGCTTTATCCCTCTCTTTATCTTGCTTTTACAACGGAGGAAGATGCCATTATAGCTTCGGAGCAACATCTGTGCTTGTGTCGCAACGAAGATGTTGTACTACCGGAAAAGGATATAATACCCATGGAGGAATCTCAATTTGATGCCCTGCCAGGATTTGAATTGCGGTTTGGCTCCTCTTTTTCGGACGCCTTTATGGTTGGCTTCAATCGCTTTGATGATAATGCTCACATGTACGGAAGAATAGAGATTGGAGGCGAAGCTATCCTATCGTAGAGATGGAAATGTTTGATCACATTCTAGCTAAGAGTAATGGGATTACACTCCAACAGCATCTAGAGGATGTTGCGAAGATAGCTGTGTGTATAGCTCAAAATGTAGGTTTAGATCCCGAAATTGCTCGCATGGGAGCGCATCTTCACGATATTGGTAAGGCTAGTCCAATTTTCCAAGAGCGATTGAAACAGAAAAATCTTCCTCCCTGTGCTTTAGTATTTCGTCATGAGATTGCTTCTCTTTTCTTTCTATCGTTGATTGAGGATGTAGAAAAGAGACAGACTATTACTCGGATGATTATTGCTCATCACAACTCTGTTTGTGGAGGTATTAAAAGAAAGAAGGGTTTTATGGATAATGCACTGGATAGCCGTTGTTTTAGTCATCATAGCAAAGATTTTGAGCTGTGGAGTAAAGAAGCGTTGGGGATTTTGAAGGAATTGGGCTGGCAAGTACGTCCTATTTCTATTGAGGAGGCAAAATCAAATTACGATGAAACTCTAGCGTATTGTAGAAGCCTTACTCCGAATTGTTCCCGTTGGAAAGGTCTACTGATGGCTGCTGACCACTTGGCCTCAGCTCTAGAAGATTATACAGATACCGCTCTCCAGAAACTATTTATCAAGCCGGATCTATCCTATTACAGCAGTAGGCAAAGTCCATTGTACCCTTTATCCCAAATTTCGTCTGACGATCCTCGTATCCACACCTTAGTAACGGCTCCTACGGGAGCAGGCAAAACCGATTTCTTATTGAAGCGGTGTGAGGGACGTGTATTCTACACATTGCCTTTTCAAGCCTCTATTAATGCCATGTACGATAGGGTAAAACAAGATTTGAAAGGGTCAAAAGCTCAGATTTATCCACTCCATGCGGCATCTATATTGAAGTTGGATGGTGAGTATGAACGGGTGCTTTCTCACCATGTCGGAGCTTCTATCAAAATCCTTACGCCCCATCAGATGGGAGCCATTGCATTTGGGTTAAAAGGATATGAGGCAATGGCTTTAGATTTACGAGGGTGTGATGTAATCTTGGATGAGATCCACACCTATTCGTCTGTTGCTCAAGCTATGGTCTTAAAGATTGTCGAGATACTTACAGCTCTGGGTTGCCGTGTGCACATTGGTACAGCTACGATGCCGAGTATCTTGTACGATACATTATTGAATCTTTTAGGAGGACCTCAAGAAGTGTATGAGGTAAAGTTGTCTGATGAGCAGCTCGTAACTTTTGACCGACACGTTATTCATAAATTGAATACGCTAGAAGAAGCGACTCCTATCGTAGAGGAAACGATCCGACAGAAGCGCAAGCTCCTTTTTGTTTGTAACCAAGTAAAGAGAGCGCAAAGTCTCTATATGGAGTTGCACGAAAAGTATCCCGAAGTTCCATCCATGCTTATTCATAGTCGCTTCAAGCGAGGAGATCGATCGCGTTTGGAGCAAGATTTGAAGGAGAAATACGATAAAGGTACGGAGGCTTGCATAGTGGTATCTACTCAGGTTGTGGAGGTTAGTTTGGATATTAGCTTTGATGTTATGGTAACGGAGTGCGCTCCAATGGATTCGCTAATTCAACGTTTTGGTCGGATCAATAGGCGACGATCTTATGAGACTATTGGCCAACAAAAGCCTATATATGTGCTGGCTCCTTCTGATCAAGAGGCTGAATGCAGACCCTATGAGTTGGATGTTTTGCAAAGAAGTTTCGATGCTTTGAAAGATGGAGCCCCTTTCCATGAGACGGAAGTTCAGTCCCTGCTGGATTTTGTTTATCCCGAAATCCCTATAGTCGATATTGAGTTGCATTCAATTTTTAGTGGAGGGCAATGGACGCTTAAAGAGCTGAAGCACAGACCTAAGTCGGTTCTTCTCGAAATGTTAGACATTGATTCTGTCTGCTGCATTACGGAGAGCGATTATACAGATTACCTACAGGGCAATTACTCATCTCGGGTAGAGCTTGAAATCCCTGTCTCAAAAGCAATTCGATCATTTAAGGGGATTATACAGCTAGAGGAGGGGTCATATCCTTACATTATTCCCGATAGGGCTTATGATAAGGAGCTAGGATACGTAGAGGACTTTTTGGAGGAAGAGAAAAACAAGAGCTTTGAAATACTATAAGTGAGAGTGATACAATGGTAACATCAGTCATAGGAAAGATATTCTTAGAAGCATACAATGAGAAGCATAACAAGGCTTATACGCCCAAGAGTTTCTTTGTGGAAGTATACTATCCGATCTTCTTTGCAAATGAGAAGTATCTAATTTGGATACAAAATTCCGCTATTGTACAGAATTTAAAAAAGGAGGAGATTCCTCAGGAAAATAATGAAAAAACAAGACAGGAAAAGATTGTTGAAATCAAAAAGAATAAGTTGATTGATAAAATAGAAAGTGCGGAATTTTTTGATGCTAGTATTGCTGTTGGATATAAAGCAGAAAGGAGTGATGCAACCACTTCGGGGCAAACTTGCATTCACAATTATAGGATGAAAACTGAAGAGGCTTACCTATCTTGGATTGGAGCAGGGTTGGGCGTAGGAATCAAAGGTGGGTTGACGATCCTTTTTTCTAAACCCGATATTTTGCTTGATATTGCAGAGGGCTGGGGGTGGTATCGTAAGTATCTAGATACAACCCCTGGGATGAAAGGAAATCAGATAAACACCTGGAATGGACAATGGCTCAAAAGGAAGTATGACATTAATGATAGTTCCAGCTTGTTGGATTTTGATTCTGCTTTTTCAAATAAAGAGAAAAAGGGGGAGAAAAAGAGCGACCTTACAAAGATTGAGACTTTGTCTTGGATAGAGCTAATTACAGCTGTGAGCCTTTATTTTCCTGATCCACGGATGATGGGGTATGTGTACAAAATGGATAATATGAATACGACTATTGGTTTTATTCCCTTTGTTTTGTCTTCAACTCGTGAGGTTAATTACTTGTACAAGAAACACTTTGGAACAGAGGATGAAGAAAAAGCAATGAAACTATTTGGTACTGCATTTGGCTTCTCAATGGCTTGCAAAGAGGGAGTTATTGGTCTCAAGGCACTGGAACCAGAGGGACTTAGTTCAATTATGATGGGTAAAGAGATTCCATCTTATAAGCAGGAAGAAAAATTAAAATACGAAACATATCAAATTTGGTTATTAGCTATGTTGAACAACGAAGAACTATGGAATAGGGCAAACGAATTTGCCCGAGCCTTAGATTCCTTTAGAAAGGGACAAGGAAAAGATAGGACGAATCGAGACAATGCTATTGAGGAGCTATTGGCACATCCTTCAAAGCAATCTGTTGTTCGTAATGTCTATCCGATTCTCAAAGATGCGGAAGAAGAAAGGGAAACAATTATGGATGTCATCAAAATAATACATGATATGCCCGCCGAAAATGTTCCTTACTTCATCGCACTAACAAAGATTCACCATGTAATATTAAGGTAAAATAGATATGAATAAAAGCAAACAACCTGTCCTCTATCTCAGAGGACTAAAGAGTATTCCTCTCTCTGTATTTTGTGTAGATAAGGAGCAGAAATTTTTCTACGATCCAATATACTGTAATTACAATTCGAATAATAGAAAACTTCCTTACTCAAGTGGACAACAAGTCAAGCGTAGTATAATGGAAGAGTTCTTATCTGCTCTTAATGTTCAGCGGAGTAGTGTAACCTTTGTTTTTAAGCAACCCAAACTTAGTGAGGCAGAGGTTTTATCTCTGTGCGACCCTAATTATCCAGATCAACTCATTGGAGGATGGATGCTTGCGAAGGATAAAGATGATAAGAAAAAGGGGAAGAAAAAAGAGAACGATTCGGAAGAAAAGGACGATAATGTTCTAAAGCGAAGAAGTCCTCTATCCATCTCGGCAATGGTACCGTTACACCCTCTCTTAGTCGGTTATCATGAGGAAAATGTATCATTCGATAGGTCTGACAATAAGGATCTTCACAAAGTAAAAATCAGAAATGAGAATGGAGATTTCTTAAGTGAAGAGGAAGTACAAAATATACTAGACAATACTCATCGAGACCTTTACCGAAAATGGATACCGAGTAAAGGTAGAGCCTCTGGTCTATTTGTCTATGACGTTGCCATTGACTTGCGTACCCTCTTTTCTGTTTCTGTCCATGATTTATCTTCAACCATAGAATTAGACTCGAAAAAGTGGATTAGAAGCAAAAATATTTTTGGAGACTGTTGGACTCTTTGCAAAGAGGAGCGTGAAAAGATAATACCGGCTTTAGCTCACGCTCTTATCCATTGGCGCATCACTTCTAATCAAGCTCGTACGTTTAGTTTGATGGAAACACTTGCTGTGGCGATTAGTGATAACGCAAATGCACAAGCCGGAGCTATTCGTGCCAAATTGATTGACGATGGAGGAGATAAGCCAAAGGCGAAACCCATTGTAGATGAGAAGGCCGGGGCTGAGCTGTTTGTAGCCCTTCCCTGTGCTGCTTACATTGTGGTGGAGAATGAAAGTGCCGATGCTCTTGAGGCGGCAGAGAAGCATCTCATCCATTTGATGCAGTCTTTCGACTACGAAAATCAATGCTAACTATGTGATTTCTAAAGAAGAGATGTATTCTTAGGGTGGGGTACATCTCTTCTTCTATTACGTTATGGTTATTACGGGAACGCACTTCAATTACTATCAAGTTTGCCATCGGAAGTTGTGGTTGTTTTCCTCAGGAATAACGATGGAGCACACTTCGGATCTAGTCTATGAGGGCAAGTTAATCCATGAAGAATCCTACCCCCAACGTTCCGTTCGTTACGAAGAACTTGCTATTGATGGGATCAAAATAGATTTCTATGACGCGAGGAATAAAATCGTTCACGAGGTGAAGAAATCGAATAAAATAGCTCCAGCCCATCGTCTCCAGCTGCTCTATTATCTCTATGTTTTAGAACAAAATGGCATCCTTGGAGCTACTGGGATATTGGAATATCCCAAGTTGAGGAAAACAGAAGAGGTCTTGCTGACGGATATTGATCGAGAAAATATAGAGAAGATAACAGCTGATATAGAAGAGATTACAGAGAGTTCGGAGTGTCCTCCCTGTATCAAGTCTCGGATTTGTAAGCTCTGTAGTTACTACGACTTCTGCTTCTCGGGAGAGGAGTCGTAGAAGAGAGCAACTTTAGGGCTAAGTACAGATAGAGAAATATCCAGCCTAAAAGCAAAGGATTTGCTGCCTAGTTTTTCAAAGATTTCTACCCAAAAAGGCATCTCTATTTTGAGTGAGATTTTTTAGAAAATAGGGCTGGTTTTTTTCGAAAGATAGCTGAGGTCGGATTAGAAGGGGGGAAACTAGGGAAAACCTTCTCTAGGAGAGAGATGTGTAATATTAGAGATTGTGAAGATTTGGTATCTATGAAAAAGAGTTTTTATTTATTCAATCCGGGGGAGTTGTCTCGTAAGGATAATTCGTTGCGTTTCGTCCCAATAGAAGAAGGGGTTAATGGAGCAGAATCCTTTGGAGTCCCCCGTTATATCCCCGTAGAGACTGTAGGAGATATGTATGTCTTTGGCTCTTTGCGAGCTAATAGTTCCTTGTTTAATTTCCTAGGAGTGAATGATATTGCTGTGCATTTCTTCGACTACTACGAGAACTATACAGGCTCATTTATGCCTAAAGAATCCCTTCTCTCCGGCAAAATGATATTGGCACAGGCGCAAGCGTATCATAAGAAAAGCCGCCGACTCCTATTGGCACAAAAGTTTGTCTATGGAGCTGCATTCAATATGCAGAAAAACCTAAGTTATTACCACAATAGAGGGAAGGATTTGCAGTCGATAATAGAGCAAATTGATCAGTATACTCCTCATATTGCTACAACAAAAAGTATTGAAGAGCTAATGGGGATTGAAGGAAATATAAGACAGGCTTACTACGGAGCTTTTGATGTTATCATCAATGATTTTGATATGGGAACGAGGACGAAACGCCCTCCTCAGAATGAAGTCAATGCTTTGATTTCGTTTGGAAATATGATGTGTTACACCGTTTGTCTCAAATCAATACACCAAACACAATTGAATCCGACAATCAGCTTCCTACACACTCCCGGCGAGAGGCGCTACTCTCTTTGTTTGGATGTTTCTGAGATTTTTAAGCCAATTCTTGTGGATAGAACTATCTTTAAGGTACTGAATAAGGGGATGTTACAAGAGCGGCACTTTGATAATAAGTTGAATCGTTGTGTGCTTAATCCTTCGGGGAAAAAGATATTCGTACAGGCTTTTGAAGAGCGATTAAGCGAAACAATAAAGCACAGACGGCTTGGGCGTTCGGTCAGCTATAAGCACTTGGTTCGTCTAGAGTGCTATAAGTTAGCGAAGGATTTGCTGGGAATAGAGGAGTATGAACCCTTTAGAATGTATTGGTAATGTACGTTATTCTAGTATACGACGTTGGCGAAAAACGCGTGGCTAAGATGCTGAAGCTTTGCCGGAGATACCTCAATTGGATCCAAAACTCTGTTTTTGAAGGAGAGATCACAGAGGTGAAACTAAAGGAATTGAAGATTGAGGCATCCTGCATTTTGGATCAAACAGAAGATAGCGTTATTATTTTTTCTTCGAGACAGAGGCAAAGACTAGAGAGGGAAATATTGGGAAAAGAAAAAGCTGCTATAGATAATTTCCTCTAGCCATGGAGAGCCGTGAAAGTTTTATTCTTTCTGGTATTACGAGAGGCTTTTCTCTATCGTGTGGGCGCCTGTAGTACAGGTTCTTGATGCTAGGTAGCACAAGATTGCTAGGGTCAAGGCTTCTACTAAACGATAGATTGCTACTGAAGAGAGCACTTTTCTATTTCAGTATTTATTGGTAATATTGCTAGAGCTAGATAAGTACCAGCTCGCACAAAGAGGGTGGGAGATAGCGGTTTCAGAGCTCTTTTTGTGTCGAAGAAGGAGCTTTTTCTGAGGAATAGCTATACCTCAAATAGATTGCGCCATTGAAGTGTTTGGTTAGCAGATAATTAGTGCTCTTGTCGATCCTCGGCCCTTTTCTTAGGATTGCACATCGACGATATTTTCTCCTCATTATCTCATCGGAAACGTTTCTCAAAGCCCTTGTTTATGTGATATTTTCTGTCTAACTTCACGGCTCCAAATTGTACCTTAGTGGAATTGAAATGCTATCTCTTCGTCTTCTATCCCTCCGACTATCGACACTCCAAATTGTACCTTAGTGGAATTGAAATAAACTAAAGGGGACTGATGGGAACCACAAAGAGATCCTCCAAATTGTACCTTAGTGGAATTGAAATTGGTAATAACAGACTCCGTATTGGACTTATAAGAGACTCCAAATTGTACCTTAGTGGAATTGAAATGAGCGAAAACACGTCTTGGCTTTCGTGCCCTCCCTCCAAATTGTACCTTAGTGGAATTGAAATTTATAAGCATCTGAGAGGTAAAATGCAAAAACTCTGACTCCAAATTGTACCTTAGTGGAATTGAAATTGTATATCTCTACTCCGTTCTTGTCTTTCAGCCCCGCTCCAAATTGTACCTTAGTGGAATTGAAATCTTCCTCTGCTCCTCGTAAGAGGAGAGGTTCTCCCCCTCCAAATTGTACCTTAGTGGAATTGAAATCTTTAGAAGGTGAGGATATAGAGTGTGCAGGAGACCCTCCAAATTGTACCTTAGTGGAATTGAAATATGGTTGTCACTGATCTTGAGCAAGTCGAGCTATCACTCCAAATTGTACCTTAGTGGAATTGAAATTGTAAATCTCGTTCTATCATTGCCGATAAGGCGGCCTCCAAATTGTACCTTAGTGGAATTGAAATTTAGGGACAGCCCCGTAATCAAGATCCATACCGTCTCCAAATTGTACCTTAGTGGAATTGAAATTCGTTGAGGGCAGCGCAGATGATGCGCAACTTCATCTCCAAATTGTACCTTAGTGGAATTGAAATCAGCTAGGGCGGATGGGCTTACTCCAGGCTCGCCCTCCAAATTGTACCTTAGTGGAATTGAAATATATAAGAGAGCCATCCTTTAGTAGTTTTCGTCATATCTCCAAATTGTACCTTAGTGGAATTGAAATTCTCTCGATCTCGTCCGTCCACGTCCGCTCGGCTACCTCCAAATTGTACCTTAGTGGAATTGAAATTCAAGCAATATAATATATTCTCCATTTTCTTTTGGAACTCCAAATTGTACCTTAGTGGAATTGAAATTCAGCGTATTCTTCATTACTCCTCGTTACGTTTTTCCTCCAAATTGTACCTTAGTGGAATTGAAATTAGATTGCAGCTCAGAGACCTCACGAGCGAGATCCTCCAAATTGTACCTTAGTGGAATTGAAATACGTTCATTATTTTGTTTATCTTTGCTTCGTGTAGTGACTCCAAATTGTACCTTAGTGGAATTGAAATAAGAGAGACAGGGAAATAAATCCTAATTCTTTTTGCTCCAAATTGTACCTTAGTGGAATTGAAATACAAGATTACGGTTGCCTGTAATTGTGAAGGAATCTCCAAATTGTACCCTAGTATAGTTTGAAATACGGGGGAGTCAAATGGGCATTCTCTCTTGATGATCATGCTAACAAATTGCCCTCAGAGGGTGGGGGATTGGATTGCCCTGTGAGTGAGATAACCATTCATAGGGCAATTTTTGTTGAGCAGAGGGGAGAGGGCAAGAGTGGTTGAGCTGAAGATATATAATAGACAGTTCTTTTTATTGCGGCATTTCGAATAAAAATCTTACATTTGCGCCGAATAGGGTTAATGACGTGGAGATATAATTATTCCATTTCTTGAAGACCTTGATTATAATGAAGAGTATAAATGAATCAAAATGCCAGAGATGAAAAGGAATTTGTTGCTTATTGTGGGAGTCTTTTCCTTCGTTTCGCTCCTTCTTGCAGGATGTGATAATGGGACTAAACCTCCCTCTCCTCAGAAGATTTCGGAGATAAAATTTGAGAAAGAAACTATCAATCTTTCCGTTGGCGAGAGTCTACTTCTTAGGCTCATTGCTACGCCTAAAGAGTCTACTCTTGATGGGAAAAGTATCGTTTGGACCTCTAGTGATCCAAATGTTGTCTCTGTAAAAGAGGGAACGATTACGGGAGTGGCTGAAGGAAAAGCATCCATAACGGCAAAGGTGGAGGACTTAGAAGCTAAGTGCACAGTTGAGGTGAAAGCCAAAGGTCTGGAGGTTGATTTTGAGATCGTAGCTTTGGAAAAAACATCTGCTACCATCAAGATTGTCCCCAAAGATCCTACCATGCGTTACTACTATTATGCCATGACTCGGGAGAAGTACCAGACAGAGAGCTCTCGTACTGACGCCGGTATTTATGGTTTCGAAAAGAGTTGGTTTATGTTTTTGAGTGAGGCAAATGCCGGAAAGACTTGGCAAGATTTATTCTTGGAAGACTGCACAAAGGGAGTTGCTACACTAAAGTTGCCTAAGCCAGGCTGCCTCTTGACGTTGGATCCCGACTCGACCTATGTGGTATATGCTTACGCTCTAAATGACCAGGCAGAGCAGGTAGGAAGTGTAAAAACCTTGGAGTTTACAACAAAGTCGTCGGAGAAAAAGAATGTAACATTTGACGTTCGGATTGAGAATATTTACCTGGATGGGGTGGATGCTCTCATCAAACCCTCGACCAACGACAAGTACAGTGTAACGGTCCAGAAGAAGAAATTTGTGGACTTTTACAGGGAGAAAAATATGGAGTATAAGATGGCCAAGATGATAATAGAGGCTGATCTTTTGAATGAATTTAATCCCTATCTTGTTCAAGGAGAGTTTAAACTAACTCCGGAATATCGCAGGGCCACTATGAAGGATACGGATTATTATATTGTGGTCTTTGCCTATGACGAGGAGAATGGTGTAGGCTCCGATCTTACCTACGTGCCCTTCCATACCAGAACAGAATAGCTAGACAGACGAAAAAAGCGCTGTTATAAAAGCCCCATCGTTGCCTGCAAAGGAACGGTGGGGCTTCGTTATTTTATCTCGCCTCGGGAGTAAGAAAGAATCTTACGAGAGGGAGAGGGTAGACTAATTAAGAGCTCTATTTCTTAGAAAGAGTAGAGAGAGCTAATAGACTCGTGGCTGCAAACGCGTTTGATGGACTCTGCAATGAGGTCGGCAACCGAGATAATCTTTACTTTGGGAGATCCCTTGGTGTAAGGGATAGAGTCTGTAAAAATCATTTCGGAGAGCCCGGAGTCATTTACCCGCTCGGTAGCAGGGTCGCTCATTACGGCGTGGCTTGCCATAGCGCGCACGCTCTTGGCTCCGTGCTTGAGCATCAAGTCCGCACTCTTGGTAATGGTGCCGGCTGTATCTACAATATCGTCTACGAGTAGTACATCTTTGCCTTCTACATCCCCAATGATGCGCATTTCGGCAACTTCGTTGGCGCGCAAACGAGTTTTGTGGCAAATAACCATGGGTACTCCCAAGTGGCGAGCGTAGCTGCTGGCACGCTTAGTTCCCCCAACGTCGGGAGTCGCGACTACGAGGTTGTCTAGAGGCATCGTCTTTTCGATATAGTCCATAAAGACAGACGAAGCATAGAGGTGATCTACGGGTACATCGAAGAATCCTTGTATCTGATCGGCATGGAGGTCCATCGTGATAAGGCGCGTAATCCCTGCCGTGCTTAGGAGGTCTGCAATAAGTTTTGCACCAATAGATACACGAGGTTTGTCTTTACGATCCTGACGAGCCCAGCCAAAGTAAGGTACTACAGCTGTGATGTAGTGGGCAGATGCTCGTTTAGCAGCATCAATCATAAGGAGTAGCTCCATCAGGTTGTCTGCCGAGGGGAAGGTCGATTGAACGAGGAAGACATCTCTACCTCGGATGCTTTCTTCGTACGAAACTGCGAACTCGCCATCGGCAAAGTGTTGCGTTGTCATTCGCCCCATAGAGCACCCCAAACTTTTACAAATTTGCTCAGTGAGGTATTGGGATTTAGACCCCGAAAAGACCAAATAGGGATTTTCTGAAACCATTACAATAGTAGTTAGTAGATTATTCGTTGCACCTTGGTTCGTAACAGCTACCGTCTTAGGCTCATCTTCGCCCTCGGCAAAATAGCTCTCTCATTTGCTTCTGCAAAAGTACCCCTTTTTACCTAATGGAGCACCCCATTTAGGGGGCTTTTTTCCTAGATTCATCTGTTTATAATTTAGGGGCAGGATATTCTTGTGAATTTACTAGAGGAGCTCCCTTCCGAAAATCAGCTAGTAATGCCTTCCCTTTCTGCCCTATTTTTTCTTTTTTCTCACCCTAAAATGGGTTGGTATTTTGCCCAGAAAATAAAAAAATCTAGGGCAGTAGTGAGAGAGGTTTTTGCCTGGAGTTTTTCCGCGTTCTACAGGAGGGGGTATGAGGGGGGCTCTGGGGGCAGTTGAAAAGGCTTGCTTACATAGTTTAGGATTAGGTAAGAGTGAGGTTTCGGCAGATTGTCGTAAATTTACGAGCCGTACTCTGTTTTGGGCAGTTTGCTCCTTTTTTTGCGAGAGCTATTGCCGTGAGAGTCGGGGATAAGGTAGCCGGAGCGATCAATGCGAGAGCCTTTGATTGGTGCACCTTCTGATAGAATAAAATAGAACGATATAATGACGAACAAATGGATTTGGAAGCCTCTAACAGACGAAGAGATTTCTACCAGCAACGAACTCATTGCGGAGCTAAAGTTAGCTCCCGTAGTGGGGCGGCTGCTGGTTAAGCGTGGTATTAGAACTGCCGACGAAGCGCGTCATTTCTTCTCTCCCAAGCTCGAAGACCTCCACGACCCCTTCCTCATGAAGGATATGGATAAGGCTGTGGAGCGCATCAATAAGGCGTTGGGTAAGAAGGAGAATATCTTGGTGTATGGCGATTACGACGTAGATGGCACTACGGCGGTTTCTTTGGTGTATAAATTTTTGCGCCAATCGGGCTGTAGCGATCATCAGTTGCATTACTACATCCCGGATCGCAACGACGATGGTTACGGGGTCTCGAAGCAGGGGATCGACCGCGCCCACGAGTTGGGGGTTAAGCTTATTATTGTACTCGATTGTGGCATCAAGGCGATTGAGGAGATCGCTTATGCTAAGTCTTTAGGGATTGATTTTATCGTATGCGACCACCATACGCCGGATGGGGTGTTGCCCGATGCTGTGGCGGTACTCGACCCCAAGCGGGCGGATAATACCTACCCTTTTGAGGAGCTTTCGGGGTGTGGTATTGGCTTCAAACTTATGCAAGCCTTTGCCATCAACAACAACATACGCATGCGTCGTCTCTACTCTTTGCTTGATTTGGTAGCCGTGAGCATTGCGAGCGATGTGGTCTCCACATTGGGAGAAAACCGCATATTGGCGTATTTTGGCTTGCAGCAACTCAATCGTAATCCGTCGCCGGGCTTGAGGGGTATTATCAATATCTGCAACTTGGCAAATGAGGAGATTGATATGAGTAGTATCGTCTTTAAGATTGGTCCGATGATCAATGCTTCGGGGCGTATGATGGACGGCAAAAAAACGGTCGATCTGCTTATCAGTCGGGATATAGAGGAGGCAGAAGAGAAGTGCCTCGAGATTGTACAGTACAACGAGCAGCGGCGTGAGCTTGATAAGCAAATTACCCGAGAGGCCGTGCGCTTTGTGGAGGAGTTTAAGCCCCATAAGAAGTACAAAATCATAGTGATTCACAAGCCTCAGTGGCATAAGGGGGTGATTGGCATTGTAGCCTCTCGCCTGGCTGAGCAGTATGCTCGTCCTGTGGTGGTTTTGAGTGGAGAAAGGGACAAAGTCTCTGGTTCTGCGCGTAGCTATGGAGGCTTTGATATGTACCATGCCATAGAGCATTGCCGTGATCTGCTGACCAACTTTGGGGGGCATCCCTATGCTGCCGGGCTCACTTTGAGCGAGGATAAGGTGGAGGAATTTACCGAGCGTATCCAGCACTATGCTGAGGAGAACGTGTACGCCAAGCAGTTTAATCCGGAAATCGAAATTGATGCCGTGCTGAGCCTTGTGGAGATAACGAAGAGTTTGCACAAAAACTTGCAGAAAATGGGTCCCTTTGGTCCTGATAATCCCAAGCCTATCTTTATGACACGTTTCCTCTTCGATACCGGTACAAGTAAGGCTGTGGGCAAGAATGGAGAGCATATCAAGCTGGAGATGACGGACTCTCCTCAGATGTTCCAGGTCAAGAGCGGTATTGCTTACGGGCTTTCTTCGCATATATCCTACATCAAGAGTTACCGACCCTTTTCTATCTGTTATACGGTGGAGGAAAACGATTATTATGGCACTTCATCGATACAAATACTGGTCAAGGATATCAAGCATGAGGACAATTTCTCTGCATAGAGTCTCTTAACGTTTTACCTAGGTACGCTGTGAGTACATCTTCCGAAGGGGCAAGAGTGGAGGGTGCGCCAGCCTTTGACGACGAGGAGGAATGGCGATCCTATTGCGATAAGTATGGCTACGAGCTAGACTCTATTGCCGGTTTGGCTGATGAGCCGGAGACTCCTTCTTTTCCCCAAGGAGAGGGGGAGGAAATACTCCTTTCGCAAGAGGGTGACGACGAGGAGGTCGGAAATAGAAGAACTCGCTTTGAGACCCCCGAGGAGGTTTTGCAGTACTATTGGGGGTATTCTGAGTTCCGACCCAAACAGCGCGAGATTATCGATTCGATACTCGCAGGGCGTGATACATTAGGGTTGCTACCAACGGGAGGAGGTAAGAGCATCACATTTCAAGTCCCGGGGCTTATGATGCGAGGAGTCACACTCGTTGTAACCCCCCTTATTGCTCTCATGCGTGATCAGGTAGAGCACCTCAAAGAGCGTAAAATACCTGCCGTGGCTATCCACTCCGGTATGGCAAGTTTTGAGATCCAACGCACGCTCGACAACGCAGTCTTGGGGGCTTACAAGTTTTTGTATCTCTCCCCCGAGCGTATCGCTTCGCCCCTATTTCGCGCCATTTTACCACAGCTTAGGGTAAGTATGATTGTGGTAGACGAGTGCCACTGTATTAGCCAATGGGGGTACGACTTCCGTCCCTCCTATATGCGAGTTACTGAGTTGCGTTCTTTGCTGCCGAAGGCTCCTGTATTGGCTCTTACAGCTACGGCTACCAGGGTAGTTGCGGAGGATGTGATGCGTGTTTTGAACTTCCCCGAACCCAATATTATCCAACGAAGTTTCTCTCGTCCCAACGTTGCCTATGTTGTACGGCACACAAGCGACAAGGCGGCCACGATGCTGCGCATTCTCTCCGGAGTACCCGGCACCTCCATTGTCTACTGTCGCAATCGCAAACGTACCGTAGAATTGGCCGAGTATCTGAGGGAACAGGGGATATCGGCAGACGCTTTCCATGCCGGACTTACCCATGCCGAGCGCAACGAGCGACAGCGTCGTTGGATGGCCGGTGAGGTGCGTGTGATGGTGGCAACCAATGCTTTTGGTATGGGTATTGACAAGCCTGATGTACGTTCGGTAATCCATTGGATGCTCCCCTCGTCGCCCGAAGAGTACTTCCAAGAGGCCGGGAGAGCCGGGCGAGATGGTAAGAAGTCGTTCGCCGTGGCACTCGTGGATAAGCGAGATCCCATGCTTATCCGTAGGCGTATTAATGAGGAATTTCCCTCTCGCAGCTTCCTTTCGGATGTGTACGACCAGCTTACGAGCTATTTGGGTGTGGGCATGGGCGAAGGGTTTTTGCGCACGTTCCTAGTCGATATTGAGAGATTTATCAAACTTAATAAGCTCTCTCCCATTTATACGATGAGTGCCATTCGTCTGCTTGATATTGCAGGAGTGTGGGAGTATCGGGACAAAGAAGACCAGCACTCGCGCCTTCTCTTTACCATTGATCGCGAGGCACTATACAACAATGCAAGCCTATCACCGGCAAGTGATACCCTGATCCAATTTCTACTCCGTCGCTATACGGGTATTTTTACCGAGTACGTTTTTATAGAAGAAGATACCATTGCAAGAGCTCTTAATTGCTCTGTGGAGGAGGCCTATTTAATGCTTGTCGACCTCTCGCGGAGCAACGTTGTACACTATGTGCCGCGCTCGTCTCTACCCAAACTTTTCCTTTTAACCCGACGCGAAGAGGGTCGGCACCTACTCATCTCCCAAGAGGTGTACGAGGTGCGTCGAGAGCGATTGGCAGAGCGTATTGAGGCCATAATTGCCTATGCGGGTGCGTCTGATACTTGCCGTAGTCAGCTGCTTCTCCGCTACTTTGGGGAGGAGGAGAGTGAGCCTTGTGGTATGTGTGATGTCTGTCTTTCGCATCGGAATAAACGCCCCTCTCCCTCTATGTCTCTCTCCCAAGCCGTGGCTTTACTGCAAGAAGAGGCAGAGGCTCTCATCCCCAAAGACAAGGCGTTGCCGCTTGTCTCTTGGCGAGAGCAGAGTAGGGTGCCTTCGAGTCTTTTTTTTGAGGCTTTGCAGCAACTTCTGGCAAAGGGGCGGGTGATACTCGACGGAGATAGCTGCCGTATCCCCTAGTATTGGCAGTATTATAGTCTTTTCACGTGACAAAGTGATAGAATTCGCCCCAAGAGATATACCTTTGTGGGATGGATGGTTGGATGGACACTAACAACCCTCTTTGCTACAACAAAGCTACAGTAACGAAATATCGAATTAAAAAATAAGTATAGAACCTATGAGAAAATTTATCCTCTCTACGCTGGCGGCAGTGATCTCTCAGTTGGTGCTTCTGGCGGGGCCGGTTACTCCCGAGCAAGCGCAGAAGATAGCAGAGAGCTATCTTAATGGGTCAGATCTCCGCAGTTCAACCCCTGTGGCATTGACTTATACGCACCAGGGTAGTAACGAGTTGCGCTCCGGCAATTCATCTCAACTACTCTCTTCACCAGCCTATTACTATGTATTCAATCGAGGTACTGATGAGGGTTTTGTGATTGTTTCGGCAGATGATCGTACTGCTGCCGTGCTAGGGTACTCGGAGACGGGTCACTTCGATTTGGCACAAGCTCCGGCACAAGTTCGTTACTGGATGTCTCAGTACGATGCTGAGTATCAGTATCTCTATACCCATCCCGAGGCTAATTACATTCAGCCTCGCCAGTCTCGTCTGGCATCGGTTCTGCGCCAAGAGAGTGATATTGCACCCCTTCTCAAGGATATTCGTTGGGACCAAAACCATCCCTACAATAGTATGTGTCCCTCAGATATGGGAGGGCGTGCAGTAACAGGGTGTGTTGCTACAGCTATGGCTCAAATACTTCGCAGCTATCGGTGGCCTGTGCGTTCCGTTCCCGGAGAATATAGCTACAAAGATAGAGGTGTTACTCGCTCCATAACTTTTGGACAGAAGGATTATGATTGGGACCACATGCCGGAAAACTTCGACAATGACCGCAAGCCGACCAAAGAGGAGGCTGATGCGATTGGACTTCTGCTCAAAGAAGTTGGCTACGCTGTAGATATGAATTACTCTTCATCGGCTAGTGGTGCTTGGGAGTCTGACGCTTTGGTAGCTCTTAAGACGCGTTTCCATTTTAAGAAACAGGCTCGTCTTCACTTCCGCTCTGCACACACGGTAGAGTCTTGGACTAAGATTATTCTCGAAGAACTTAAGGCTCAGCGTCCTGTCTTCTACTGCGGTGCAGGAGAAGAGGGTGGGCACGCTTATGTGTGTGATGGCTACAAAGCAAGTGACAATACCTTCCACTTCAATTGGGGTTGGAGCGGTATGGCAAATGGGTACTATCGCCTAAATGCCCTTGAGCCTGCCGAGCTGGGTATCGGTGCCGGTATGGGTGCTTACAACATGGGACAAAGCGTCATTGTAGATCTTATCCCCGACCGCGACAATAACCCCGGAGAGGAGCCTCGCCCCTCTGCTCCCAGCCTGTATACCCGTGCATATGTATATAGCTCCGGAGAAACGATTAGTGCGGATGTAATTGTATCGCAGTACTCTTATAAAAAGATGGATATCAAATCTATAGCAACCATCTACAAAAAGGGTACCACAGACGTTATTGACTCTAAGGAGAAGACTGTCTCTTTGCTGATGCTATCATCTAAGAGGGTTGAGTACCTCTTTGGCATAAGCAAAGAAAAGTATCCCGATGGAGACTACGAAATACATTACACTTGGGGCAACGACGCTTTCCCCCAACAAGAAGCTTTTGCTCCTACCAACGATGAGCCTCAGATCATTTATTTCTCGGTCAAAGACGGTAAGATTGTAGACAATTCTATTGCCTATGATAATACGCTATTGCCCATGAAGGCCAAACTCCTTGCCGGTCAAGCGTTTTATGCTTTTGCTCCCTCTAAGATTAAGGTAGAGGTTACCAACCCCAACAAGAAGGAGTACTATGGCCCCATAGAGCTGTATCTAACCTCTGCTGATAAGGGCGAGCAATGGTATCCTAGAGAGGAAAAAGTGCGCACCACGTTCGTATCAATTCCCGCAGGTCAAACGCTAGAGGTTGAGCTTGATCCTATTATCAATCTCTACGAGGGTACCCAGGTTTATCCCTATGTTCGGTTTGCTAATCTAAAGGAAACCCTCGAACAGGAGATGGTAGGTTACTTCACGGCTCGTCTATCGGGGAGCAATGCCCTTCGCATATCAGAGACTCCCGTTACTATCGTTCGCCCCGATTCTTATAAAGAGGTTACCCTTGTTGCGTATAATACTCAAGGCTCCGCTTTCTGGTACGATATTGATCCCGAAGCGCAAATCACTCCATCATTTGAGATCGAAAACCGTGGAGAAAAGCCTCTTCTCGCCTCTTCATCCAATAGTATTGTGTTGGGCTCTTTGCTCTCAGCAGTCATTGGTGGAAGGGCGCAACTCGTTGGTATTTCTTTGAATTTTGTTGAGACAGGTATTGAGGCTAAGGCACGTATCTCCTATGCCCCCCAGTTCGAAAATACAGCTTATGTGAGGAGAGCTACCGGACGCAGTGGGGTTGTCATTCTCGGTGCGTTCCGAAAGAACGAACAGGGACAGATCTCCGCATCTTCTCATACTATCTATAACAAAGCAAACTATGGGGTATCTTTCTATAGTAAGAGAACCAATGAGCAGATTGATGTGACAATGGACGATGCTATGATAGCACCCAATCCGGCGGATGCTTCTACTACCATCCGTAGTGAACAGGGCATCCAATACATTGCTGTATTTAGCACGGATGGTGCTCAGGTGGCCACAATTAACCTCCATGGCGAGAAGAGCTATACGCTTGATACTTCTGCTCTGAGCGCAGGTAGCTATATTGTAGGGGTTACTAAGGGAGATAACTCTCTTACTACCTCTGTACTGGTGGTTCGCCACTAATCCATAGGGCAAAAGAGAAATCCTTTTAGCCCACTACTTTTTCGCTAGGCACTCTCTCTTTTACGAGATGGTGCCTAGCTTTCTTTTTACTCTAGGGGAGGTTATTTCGTGATGTTGTGCAGAAATGAAAAATTGTTACCTTTGCCTTGAATTTTTTCGGAACAAATAATTAGAAACAGAAATGAAAACTTTCTTTAGAAATTTTGCCCTCCTTGTTGTGGGGCTTATCACCTTGGCAAGTTGCGCAAGCACCACCATTATCAACAGTGTACCACAGGGTGCTACTGTGTATATTAATCAGTCGCGAGTGGGTACAACGCCTTACACTTACAGCGATACAAAGATTCTAGGAAGCACGACTCCTATTACTCTTAAACTTGATGGCTACGAAGACTTCCATGTAATGCTTACTCGTAACGAAAGGGTTGATGCCGGAGCAATTGTTGGAGGACTCTTTTTTTGGATTCCTTTCCTCTGGACTATGCAGTACGATCCCTCGCATACGTACGAGATGGTTCCCCTCAGATAATGTGAGGACTACTATACTTTGTTAAGAGCATTCCTGCTCTTTTCTCCATAAGGGTTGGTGAAGTCTTTAGGCTTTTCCAACCCTTTTTCTATGTCTAAGAGGGGTTTTGCTGTGAGAGTTCCTATGCCTTGTCTAGAGACCTTTTGCATGAGTGGTTTTACCCTATCACGTCTTTGTTTTTCTTTTTTGCTCCAGAGCGCGAGCGAGGAGAGGGGAGGCGGAGGTCGCCCCAAACGTTCTATTTACTATCTTTGTAGTATTATATCCTATCGTAGCCGGTATAGAAAGATGAACGAAAATGCCCCTGCTCTTCCTATTGAAGAGCCTAAAGAAGAAAAACGCTCCCTTAATTTTGTGGAGCAAATTGTGGAGCAAAACCTTGCCGAAGGGCTTAACGAGGGTCGCGTGCAGACGCGCTTCCCACCCGAACCCAACGGCTATCTGCACATTGGGCACGCAAAAGCTATTTGCATAGACTTTGGTATTGCTCAGCGTTACGGAGGAGTATGCAATCTGCGCTTCGATGATACAAATCCCATTAAGGAGGACGTGGAGTATGTAGACTCTATCAAAGAGGATATTCATTGGCTCGGCTTTGAGTATGGCAATATATACTATGCCTCCGATTATTTTGAGCAGCTCTACGCTTTTGCCGAGCGGTTGATTATGGAAGGGCACGCCTATGTGGATGAGCAGAGTGCCGAGGAGATTGCCAAACAAAAGGGAACTCCCACAGAGCCCGGGGTAGCAAGTCCCTATCGGGATCGCCCTAGAGAGGAAAGTCTTGACCTCTTCCATCGCATGAATGCAGGCGAGTTCCCCGAGGGGGCAATGACCCTTCGTGCCAAGATTGATATGGCATCGAGCAACATGCACTTCCGCGATCCGATTATTTATCGTATCATAAAACATCCGCACCATCGCACGGGGAATACATGGAACGTTTACCCTATGTACGACTTTGCCCATGGGCAGAGCGACTACTTCGAGGGGGTAACGCACTCTATCTGTACACTCGAGTTTGTACCCCACCGTCCCCTATACGATTATTTTATAGACCTATTAAAGCCTCAGGATAGCGACTATCGTCCACGGCAGTATGAGTTCAATCGACTCAATCTAACCCATACGATGATGAGTAAGCGCAAGCTCCTTGCCCTCGTAAAAGAGGGGCTCGTTGCAGGGTGGGACGACCCTCGTATGCCTACGATATGTGGCTACCGTCGCCGTGGTTATACTCCTCAAGCGATTCGCAATTTTGTCGATAGCATCGGGTATACCAAGTACGATGGTATGATCGATGTTGCCCTCCTCGAGCACGCTGTACGCGAAGATCTTAACCGCATTTCTACGCGCGTATCGGGGGTACTCGACCCAATCAAACTCGTCATTACCAATTACCCCGAAGGTCAAACGGAGGACTTTGAAGCCATCAACAACCCCGAAGATCCTACGGCGGGCAGCCATGTTATCACCTTCTCTCGTGAGCTGTGGATTGAGCGAGATGACTTTATGGAGGATGCTCCTAAGAAGTATTTCCGTCTCACCCCCGGGGGGGAAGTGCGTTTGAAAAATGCCTATATCGTGCGTTGTACGGGCTGCAAAAAAGATGCTGATGGCAACATCCTTGAGGTATATGCCGAGTATGACCCCGAGACACGTAGCGGTCTCCCCGGTAGCAATCGCAAGGTAAAGGGTACCATTCACTGGCTCTCTATTGCGCATTCTATGGATGCTGAGGTGCGTCTCTACGACCATCTTTTCCTAGACGAAGATCCCTCAAGTGTGGAGGGGAAAGAGCTGGCAGAGCTACTCAACCCCGAGAGTTTGAAGGTATTGCCTCATGCCAAAGTGGAGACCTTCTTGCACGATGCCGCTGTAGGAGCTCACTACCAATTCCAGCGTATTGGCTACTTCGTGGTCGATAAGGATACGGCAAAAGAGGGGCGTCTTATCCTCAATCGTACGACCTCTCTCAAGGATACTTGGGGTAAGATTGCCACTAAAAAATAGTACCTCCTAGGGATGCAAGACCTCTCTTTTATCGCTTGGTGCCTAGAGCATCTCAACTACGGAACGATCTTCCTCTTGATGACCATCGAGAGTAGTTTTATCCCGTTCCCTAGTGAGGTGGTGGTGCCTCCGGCCGGGTATCTAGCCCGAGCCGGCGAGCTTTCTTCGTGGGGCGTTGTGCTGGCCTCTTCCTTGGGGGCTATAGCCGGTGCCCTTATCAATTACCTCTTAGCCCTCTGGTTGGGGCGTCCTCTTGTCTATCGCTTTGTGAATAGTCGCTTGGGGCATGCTCTTTTGCTGAGTGAGGCTAAGCTCATCAAAGCCGAGCAGTACTTTGATAAAAGAGGAGCCATCTCTACGTTTATAGGGCGTCTCTTGCCGGGGATTCGCCAGCTTATCTCTATCCCGGCAGGGTTGGCAAAAATGCCTCTTGCCACATTCCTTTTTTATACGTTGCTTGGTGCCGGGCTCTGGAATACGATCCTTTTCCTTATGGGATACTTCCTTCCCTCCATGGTGCCGGGCATAGATACCAAGGAACAGCTCGTAGAACAGGTTACCAAGTACAGCCACGAGATTGGCTTTACCCTGCTCTCGCTCGTCGCTTTAGTACTAGCGATTTTGATTGTAAAACACTATCTAAAGCGCAGAAAAGTCCCCAACAACTAAATCTTTCTTTGCTATGACCCTCCAACAGCTAGAGTATTTGGTTGCCCTCGACAAGCATCGTCAGTTTGCCAAAGCTGCGGCTGCCTGTAATGTAACGCAACCCACGTTGAGTACCATGATACAACGCCTCGAAGAGGAGTTGGGGGTACAACTTTTTGATCGGCAGAGACAACCCGTGGAGCCTACAGCTATTGGCGAGAAGGTGATAGAGCAGGCGCGGCGTACGTTGGGCGCATCGGCCCTTATTGAGGAGCTTATCGCCGAAAGCCGCGATACGCTATCGGGAGATTTTACGCTGGCTGTTTTGCCTACAATAGCACCCTATCTTATTCCCTTAGTCTTGCCTAAATGGAAGGCAAGGTTCAAGAATCTTAAACTCGAAATTGTGGAGCTTAAGACGAGTCAATGCCTTGCTGCTTTGCAAGAGCGCAGTATAGATATGGCCATCATAGCAAGTGCGCCCGAGGTAGAGGGGATGCAATACCGCCTCTTGTTTTACGAAGAGTTTTTGGGCTATGTCTCCCGCAACGAAAAGATCTATTGCTCGTCGGTAGTGCGTAGTAGTGAGGTGGATGCCTCTCGTCTGTGGCTGCTTGATGAGGGGCATTGCTTCCGCGATCAGTTGGTGCGTTACTGCCAACTATCGGCCAGTGCCAAGCGTGCTATTCGCTATTCGGAGGGCAATCTCCTCTCCTTTATGCACCTTGTAGAGGGGGGGCAGGGGATGACATTTATTCCCAAGTTGGCGGAGCGTTATTTGGGTACAGACCAACGCTCGCTGGTACGGCCCTTTGCGATCCCTCGCCCCGTGCGTGCCATTCATTTGGCATTCAGAAGCGATTTTGTCCGCACCTCTCTGTTGGATGCCTTCGCAAGCACTATATGCTCTTCTGTACCGCAGGATATGTTGCAGATGGCTCCCAACCAGGCGTTGGCGAAGTAGTACCTATCTGTACGTAGCATAATACACACCCATGAAGTCTTTTCTTTGGCAGAAGTTCTCTCGGCACATCCCTTATTTGCCCCCCTATGTAGC
>NZ_JBQMYL010000011.1:0-73933 GCF_052173515.1 Porphyromonas endodontalis
ATTGCCAAAGACCAATTCGATTTTAACGACTTCCTCAAACAGATCCATCAAATCAAGAAGATGGGGAATATCAGAGACCTTGTTTCCATGATCCCCGGTGTGGGAAAAGCCATCAAGGACATCGATATCGACGATGACGCCTTTAAGGGAATCGAAGCCATTATCTACTCCATGACTCCCGAGGAGCGTGCACACCCTAGTTTGCTCAATGGGCAGCGTCGTAAACGCATTGCCAAGGGGAGTGGTACCACTGTGCAGGATGTAAATAAACTGATTACTCAGTTTGACCAAGCTCGCAAGATGATGAAAACGGTGCAGGCTATGGGTAGTAACCCCAAGCAGATGGCACGCATGCGTCGTAAATAATAAACTACAATACAACTATGGATCCAATGTATCAAATACTAGATGGCCGTAAGATCTCGGCAGAAATAAAGCAAGAGATTGCTCGCGAAGTTGTCGAAATGGAGAAAAAAACGGGGCGTCGTCCTCACCTCTCTGCCATATTGGTAGGGCACGATGGTGGGAGTGAAGCTTATATGGCCTCTAAGGTGAAAAGCTGCGAAGAGGTAGGCTTTGATTCTTCTCTTATTCGCTTCGATAGTGATGTGACGGAGGAGAGACTGCTCCAAGAAATCGATCGCTTAAACAACGATGCCGGGGTGGATGGGTTTATCATTCAGCTCCCCTTGCCCAAGCACATTGATGAGCAAAAGGTGATTGAACGCATTGACTATCGTAAGGATGTGGATGGCTTCCATCCTATCAACGTGGGACGTATGAGCATCGGTTTGCCCTGTTTTGTCTCAGCTACCCCACAAGGTATTGTAGAGTTGTTGCGCCGTTATGCCATCCCCACGAGAGGGAAGCATTGTGTGGTACTAGGGCGTAGCAATATTGTAGGAAAGCCCATTGCCCAACTCCTTATGCAGAAGGGAGAGCCGGGGGATTGTACTGTAACGGTATGCCATAGTCGCACTCCTAACATTAAGGAGGTATGCCTATCTGCCGACATCATTATTGCAGCACTTGGCAGCCCCGAATTCGTGACAGCCGACATGGTAAAGAAGGGAGCTGTTTTGGTGGATGTGGGTACAACACGAGTGCCCGATGCTACCAAAAAGAGCGGTGCTCGCCTTACAGGTGACGTAAAGTTTGACGAGGTAGCTCCTCTTTGCTCCTATATAACCCCTGTGCCTGGTGGGGTAGGACCCATGACGATTGTATCGCTCATGATGAACACGCTCAAGGCAGCTAAGAAGGAAATCTTCTGCGATTAGTTTCCCTTAATAGCTACTTCCACAAGAAAAGAAGAGTGACAAATGGATTTTTCTTGCCCTATGGTTTTTTCTTCCTAGGGTACTCCGTTTGTCGCTCTTACTCTTTTTCTAGAGAACCTTCACCCTAAATAGAGGCAAGCTGATAACCCAAGCTGCAACAGGTCCATGGCGCACTATCTGATTGTTCGCACCTCTTCGTTGGGGGATGTTGCCCTCAGCCTTCGGTTGGTTTATGCCGTGGCTAAGCAGTATCCTGAGCATCGCTTTACCTATCTCATGAAGCCTTCTATTACAGGGATTTTGGTTAGTCCTCCACACAATTTGGAGGCAATGGCGATAGATATTAAGCACTCCGATCACTCATTGTTTGGGCTTATATCTCTGTCGAATAAACTTATATACGACCGCTTTGATGCTATCATCGACTTGCAACGTAGCTGGCGGAGTCGTTTTTTGTCTCGTCGTCTTCGTTGCTGCCGTGCTAGGATTCGTTGCACGCGTATTGCTAAAAGTGCGGTGGTAAAGTGCAGCCAAGAGCATATTTCCCTATCTGATACCGAGCAGATGCTCTCTCTCTTTGCAGATACGTTTGCTCGTGCAGGCCTCCATGTGCAGGCTCCTTACCCCTCTTTCCCTAGGATCCATTACCCTGAGATTCACCCTAATCCTTTTTCCATCGGGATTGCTCCTTTGCAAGGGGAGCAGCCCATCCAAGATGACTTTGAGCGTACTGCAGGGCTTGTTTCTGAGCTTCGCGAGGCGTTCCCACATGCTACGTTTTATCTTCTTGGGGTCAAAAAAGAATTATTTTCTAAGTATAGCGACCTTTTCGAGTTGCTGCCTCGAGGGGTCAATTTCATCACCGGACTATCATTTGCTCACGAGCTAGCCTACCTATCACAGCTCTCTTGCCTTATTACGGTAGATAATTCTATGGCTCATCTTGCCCGATTGATGGATACTCCTTTTATAGAAATTCCTTCGATTCATACGGAGGAGAATACTCTTTTGTCAATCATTCATCAAATACAATCAATAACAAGCGAACAACCTGTTTCCCATGAATGTGAGAATCAATAAACTCCTAAGCGATACGGGCTTAGGCTCTCGCAGAGAAGTAGAAGCCCTGATAGAAGAGGGGCGTGTTTGGATCAATGGAGATCGAGCAGAGCTTAGCGATGTGGTCTCAGAGGATGATGTCGTAGAATTGGATGGGGAGGAACTTCCCGTGCGCGACTTACTCCGGGATATGGCCGCCGAGCAAAAGCAGCGCATTGCTGAGCAGGCTTCTGTACGAATTGGAAGACAATACATTGATGTAGACGACGATAATGATCGACCTCATCGCGCTCGCCCAAAAAATGCAGGGGCAAAAAAGGATCGCCGTGCTGATGGTTTTGCCCCTATGGGGAAGCCTAAAACCGTAGGAGGTCGCCCTGCAAAGTTTCGCAAAGATAGAGAGGACGAGCGTCCTTCTTCTCGTGGAGGTAGAGAAGAGCATCGTTCTTTTGATGCTAAGAAAAAGGGGCGAAAGGGAGGCTTCGACGGCAAGAAGCGTTTTTCTTGATTAGTTGTTTTAGAGAGACTTTATCCCTATGAAAGTTAGTTTGGTACGTCACACTTCTGTGGAGTTAGATGGTAATTTCACTTGCTATGGAGCCCTTGATGTAGAGGTGAATCCTACCTTTGAGCAAGAAGCGAAAGGGGCGAAAGAGCGCATTGAAGGTCTGCAACCCGATGGGGTCTTTACAAGTCCTCTCCAGAGAGCTGTAAAGTTGGCTACCTACTGTGGATATGGCCATGCCGAGCGAGACGACCGCTTGCGTGAAATGAATTTTGGAGCCTGGGAGGGTAAGCCTTGGAGTGAGATTCTAACCACTCAAGACATCCCCGCGTTCTTTAGGTACTATGTGGATCATCGCACGCCCGGAGGGGAGTCTTTGAGCGATCAGCAGCTGAGAGTACGCGCTTTCTTAGAAGAGAAAAAACAGGAGGGCTTCCGGCATATATTGCTTTTCTGCCACGGAGGAGTGATCAATTGTGCTCGCACTCTTGTGGGCGAGACGAGTATTGTTGAGGCGTTTGCTTCCCTTCCCGGATTTGCTTCCCATACTCTTATTGAGTATTGATTATAACCCTTGCTTCTCCTCGTCTTAGGGCGGGGAGGAGGTTTTCTATCCTTACTTTCTATTATTATGGGGGCGTAGAGCAACAATTGTCTACCCTATTTTGGGTAGAATTGCCTGCGCCTGCCAACTATTGCGTATATTTGAAGCAGAATAACTAGAGAGTGAATCATTATGAATAATAAGACCAATGTGCTCCTAGTAGGAGCTAGTACCGAGACCGGTCGTTATGTGCTGAGGCAATTATTGGCACGTAAAGATAATTTCAATATTACCGTTTTTGATGTAAAAAAGAGTCGCTCACAGACGCTACTTGAGCCTCTACGTGACGAAATAAACGTTGTCTATGGCAATATCGCCCTACCGGCAGATACGGTAGAGGTAGTCAAAGGACAAGATTTCGTAATCCATTGCGGTTTCCTCTCTTCGCAAACGGCTTGCAAGAAATACGCCCTTGCTGAGGAGGTTAACGCCCTAGGAACTCGTTTCCTTATCGAGAATCTCGAGCATTATTCTCCCCAAGCCTATTTGGTGATGCTCTCCTCTATTGAAGTATATGGAGACCGCCTAACTGCTCCGATGCTCCGTACAGACGATTTCTTGGCTCCCTCCATTGGCAACTTCTCGGCACTTACACGCATACAAGCAGAGAAGTTTGTACAGGATAGCTCGCTAGAGTGGACCATCTTCCGCCCCGGTATTGTGATGGGGATAGAGATGGAGGATATGGATGGCGAAATCTTCTTGATGCCTCTAGAGTCGCATCTTGAGTTTGTACATGCCGATGACTTGGCTTTTGCCCTCGTAGAGAGCTATCAGCATCGATCCTCTCTCTGGAATAAGGTCTTCAATGTCGGCGGTGGTACTACGTGTCGTGCAGTCTACTCAGAGTTCCTTTCTCGTCTCTTCTCTACGATTGGTTGGGGCGAAATGGACTTCCCCGAGCGCACTTTTGCCACATACAATCGCTATGGCGGTTATTTCTCCGATGGCGATACCTTGGAGGAAATCCTCCACTTCCGTAAATATTCGATCGATAATTATTTCTCGGAATTGGCTAATGCCAAGACCCTGGCGGGTAAGTTGGCCACAAAGCTCTTTGGCGGTCTCCAGAAGAAGAACCTCCTAGCAAAGAGTGAGCCCTACAAGGCATTCCGCCAAAACGACTCTACCAAGATGAAGTACTACTTCTAGAGGGTAGAGGAGTCATTTCCCCCTTTTGATTATTCACCTTTTAAGTTCCGTATATATGGTAAAAAAAGTTCTCTTTAGTCTCTTTGTTGCTCTTTTCCCTGTACTCTCTTTGAGTGCTCAAACAGAGGGTTTCCCTCACTCCAAGGCACACGATCACAGCCACGATGCTAGGATCTTTGTGGGAGGAAGTCTAAACTACTGGTACAATACCGATACCAAAAGCAGTGCCTTTTCTCTCCGCCCGGAGGCAGGGTATTTGTTCAACGATACTTGGGGGGCTGGGGCTTTTCTTGCCTATGAGTTTGAGGAAGATAAGCACTCTGTAGGGGTAACTCCCTTTGTACGCTATTATTATTTGCACCGTCTTCCCTTCAATCTCTACCTCGATGGTTGTTTTGGATGGAATATGACGCTTGCCAAGGATGCTGCCAAGAATACTAAAAAAGAGTATGGTTGGGAGGTAGGAGTGCGTCCAGGGGCTTGTATTGATCTTACAGAAGGTCTCTGCTTGTGCCTGCGTCTAGGTTTCGTAGGATACCGCGATAATTTTGTGATGGGAGAAGAACCCGAGATTGGTGCAAAGGGATTTGGTGTCCGTTTTGCTCCTGAGGAGCTTCAGATCGGGCTCGAATTGGAGTTCTGATCTCTCTCCGCTAGCGGGGTCGTTCTCTTCTAAGGAGAGAATCTATATAGAGAGGGGTAGATTTTTTCTACCCCTTTTTTTAGAACCATACTACCTCTATTCCCACTTACTAAGGAGAGCTTTTGGGGAGAATAGAACGCAAAGAATCGCCCTTGATATGCCAAGGGTAGAGAAGAAGAGGGCGGAATAGGGAAATGTAGATGTTCTCATTTTGTTACCATTGAGGAGCCAAGAGGTCACGACAATGTACGAAGATGAGAAAATTACCCATTAGGGCAACAAAAAAGCCCTCAGTGTTGAGGGCTAAAATTTGTTTGTCAGATGGTGACCCCGGAGAGGCTCGAACTCTCGACCCACTGATTAAGAGTCAGTTGCTCTACCAACTGAGCTACGGAGTCATGCACCTATACTTGGTGACTTCTTTTGGGAATCGCCTCTCCCGCTTCTCGATAGTGACCGATGCAGGATTCAAACCTGCAACCTTCTGATCCGTAGTCAGATGCTCTATTCAGTTGAGCTAATCGGCCAGTCCTAATAGGCGTTATCGATTTCCGAATGCAAAGGTACTACTTAATTTCTAATGCGCAATACCTCTAGGGCTACTTTTTTACTCTCTTACTAGCTCCTAAGAGGCGAGTTTCTCCCTATATATTTGGTTCTTAGTTTTTTATGGCGAAAAAGAATTTTTACTCCTGCGTCAGAATTTTTTCGTTCTGATGCTGTTTGGGCGAGAAATAGAGGAGAAATGGGTTCTTGGGTACTTACAAATCCTAGGTGGGCTTGGGAGACTAGAAAGATAGGCCTCGTGGAGAAGGATTTTATTCTAGGCCAGCAGCAAAAAATTTCTAGGCCTATAGCAATTTATTTTTAGGGTAGAATACTGGGAATTTTCAGGCAGAATAGGGAGGTATTTCTGGGTGGAATAGGGGAGTCGTTTTGGGTGGAAAAGAAAACCCCTTTGAGGATCAATTAGATTCTCAGGAACTATTGCCTTTCTAAGGGGCAGAGAAAACAAAAAGAGACAATCCCGTAAGGAATTGCCTCTTTCCATAGTATGATGTCCCTATTGGTTAAGGGCTCAATTAGTCTTCTCTTCGTAGAGGAATCGTTTGATGCTTCGCTTCGGAGTCTTGACGAAGGGTTCTTCTTGGAGGACAAAGCGAGTAACCTTTTCGTAGGCAGCTACCTGATTGTTGAGTTGAGCTCGGAACTCCTCGATTCGTTGCCAGGCAGCTTCCGGGCTAAGTCCTTCGCGTTGTGCAACCTCCGGGTCGGGCACGATGAGGGCTATCAGCCTATCTGCTCTACGTACCACCAAACTTTCTGCAACGAGAGCGAAGCTGTTGATTTTTTCTTCTATCTCTTCGGGATAGATGTTCTGTCCATTGCTAGAGAGGATCATGGTCTTAGACCGCCCACGTATGAATAGGTTGTTATGCCGATCTAAGGTTCCTAGGTCTCCCGTATGCATCCAGCCATCGGAGGTGAAGAGTTGCGCATTGGCTTCCGGATTTTTGTAGTATCCTTGGCATACATTCATACCTCGTACTTGTATTTCTCCGGGAGCGTTGAGAGGTGCCTCTTCTTCGCGAACGATACGTACTTCCATTGTGGTAAGAGGCTTCCCACAGCTCCCCGGCACCCAACGTTTGTGGTTTTCGTAGCTGATAAGAGGGCCGCATTCGGTCATACCGTACCCAACAGTTAGCGGGAATCGAATCTTTTTTAGGAAAGTACCCACCTGCTCCGATAGGGCCGCTCCTCCTACAATCACTTCGCGAAACTCGCCGCCTAGCGCGTGTTCTAGCTTGCGTCGGATGCTCTTGTACACAATACTTTTGAGCCCGGGTATGTGGGTAAGAAACTTAATAAGAGGTTGCTCTAGCTTGGGAGCAATTGCCTGCTTGTAGATCTTCTCTAGGATGAGGGGAACGGTAATGATGAGTTGTGGGCGCACCTTGGCAAAGGCGGCCATGATAACACGAGGAGAGGGGACTTTTCCCAAGATGGTCACGTGCGCCCCCATGGTGATGGGGGTTATCAAATTGAATGCACAGCTATAGGCGTGCGCTAGGGGGAGGAAGCAAAGTTCACGATGCCCCCGATACATGAGGTCGAGTCGGTGCGCGTAGAGGGCATTACCTGCAATATTTTGTCCGGTAAGGAGCACTCCCTTGCTTACACCCGTGGTACCGCTTGTGTAGTTAATGTACATTACCTCGCTATTCTCTCGCTGAGCAAAGCAGATGCTCTCGCGAGCAAAGCTGCCGCCCTCGGAGTAGAGTTTCCATCGATTGCGGTGGGCAATGGATTCTCTTAGGGCTTTTTCGTTCTCCTCTTTTTGCTTGGCAACGTGTACTATATCCAGCTCTTCTATCCCCATAAGTATCTCTATTTGGGGGCAACGATTAAGGTCTATAGAGGTGCGGAGCTTCTGATCTAGGAAAAGTATGCGAGAGTCGCTATGATCGATAATGCGTTCAGCATCCTGAGGGTTAAAATCCTGTAGGATGGGAACAATTACCGCACCATAGGTAATAGTGGCAATAAATATAATGCACCAGCGTGCCGAGTCCGCCCCCATGAGGGCTACCTTGTCTCCGGCTTTGAGATCTGCCGTGCGAAAGAGGGCATGGAGGCGAGCAATCTCCTGTGCCGCGCTGCCATAAGTAAAGGTTTCGTTTGTATCGTAGTCGGTAAATGCCGGTAAGTCAAAACTCTCTTTGAAGGAGTCTTCGATTACCTTTAGTAGGTTCCTGTTAACGTCGTTATTCGTATATTTATTCATGCACAGTTGTTCTTTAGCTGTGCAAAAGTAGCTCTTATTGATGAATTGTAAGTATAGATAGATACACAAATTGGCCTAAAATGTGTATTTATATGGAAGAATGGAGTGGAATATTGTACCTTTGGGGTTTGTAGAATGAGACCCTAAAGTAGTATGATTTACTCCCTTATCGCGGCAATTGTTGTTGTCCTTTGTCTTGCCTTTTTACTCTTGAGAGAGCATCGTATTTCCCTATCTATCAGAGATAAAGGAGAGCAGGATCAGGCCGAGATAGTAGAGGCGCGTACTATAATCTCGGTACAAAAAGAGGAGATCCGAAGAGTAACTGAGGAGCGTGAGCAAAGGCAAAGCTCCCTTGAGCAATTGAGGAGCGAAAAGGAGAACCTAGAGCACGAGAGCTATCGTTGGCAGGTAGAGTGTCAGCATCTGCAACGCGCTCTCGAAGAGGCGAAACAGAAGAATCAAGACCAAGCCAAAGAGCTTCAGTTGCAGTTCAAAGAGATTGCCACGCAGATTGTGGAAGAGCGTTCTAAAACCTTAGGAGTACGCAACGAGGAGACGCTTCGCCCCTTGCGAGAGGATATAGAACGCCTCGGTAAGAGGGTAGAGGAGACCTATAGTGCTGAGTCGCGCGAGCGTATCTCATTGCAAAGTACCATCCGAGATCTAATGCAGCAGAGTGGCACACTAAGTACCGAGACGAATGCCCTTATCAAAGCCCTCAAGGGGGATAGCAAAGTGCAGGGGGACTGGGGAGAGATGATCCTTGAGAACATTTTGCAGTCGAGTGGCCTGCGGCGTGGTGAGGAGTATACGGTGCAGGAGACCTTACGAGATGAGCAAGGGGATGTGTTACGTCCCGCGGGAGAGAGGAGTGCTTTGCGCCCCGATGTGATCGTGCGTTACCCTAATGGCGGGGCTATGGTAATCGATAGTAAGGTCAGTCTTACAGCTTATAGCAGATACGCTGCCACAGAAGATGATGAGGAGCGTAAGCGTTTTGCTCAAGAGCATCTCGATAGTGTGCGTAAGCATATTGCAGAGCTATCGGCCAAGCGTTATCCTGAGTTTGTAAAGGGGGCTCCCGACTTTGTTGTGCTATTTATACCTAACGAACCGGCTTATACCCTGGCTCTCATGCAAGATCCCTCTCTCTGGGAATCGGCATACGCAAAGGGGGTTGTGCTCATCAATGGTACCAATTTGATCGCCGTACTGCGCATGGCGCAAGATATGTGGCAGCGAGATCGACAAATTAAAAATGTGGAAGAGATTGTACAGCGTGCCAGTGCCATGTACGACAAGTTTTGCACTTATGCAGCTACGCTTGTAGAGACGGAAGATAAGATGGTAAAGGCAACAGAGAGTCTGCGCAAGGCACGAGGGCAATTGAGCGAGGGGCGAGGAAACTTTATCCATCAGATGGAGCAATTACGCGAATTGGGCGTCAAGAATACCAAGAACATCCCGACTAGTATTTTGCCTCCCACGGAGTAATCTTTACTCTATCATAAGGTTTTGCCCCAAGATCCTATCCGTTGCGTGATAGGCACTTGGGGCTTCCTTTTATTGTGTCTGTTTAAGATCTTAGTTTCTGCCACCCATCATCGGAGGCATATCTCTGGATTCTCTTTACTCCTCTTCGTACATATTGTACGAGATGTTGCTCTCTTTCCATTTGTCATTCGGGGTTACATCGCCATCAGGATAACCTATAGCAATAGTATTAAGAGGAATTAAAAACTCCGGTAGCCCAAGAACCTCAGATACAGCGGCACAGCGTTCTTCTGAAGGGTAGGTGCCAGTCCACACGGCTCCTAGTCCCAGTCCGGTAGCTACTAGGAGAATATTCTCCGAGGCTGCAGAGCAGTCCTGAACCCAAAGCTCGCGTGCATTGCCGTCGAGGGCCTTAGTCATGTCGCCACAAACCACAATAGCTAGCGGAGCCTTAGCGACCATCTCAGCGTAAGGATTGACCTTGGAAAGTTTTTGCAGTAAACTCTTATCCGTAACAACGACAAAGTGCCAGGGTTGTTTGTTTTTGGCCGTTGGGGCTGCCATCCCTGCCCGGAGCAATTTTTCTATCTTTTCCTCTTCAACAGACTTATCTAGATAGGAGCGGACAGATGTTCGCTCGAGAATATTGTTGAGAACCACTTCCGAGGTGTCCTGTTGTTGCGCCTTCTCTCCCCCTGTTACTGCAAGCTTATAGCCGAGGAATACAAGTGCAATGGCGAGTGCTACATTGAGAATCGTTGAAGTCTTCATGTCCTTTATTTCTTGTTTTTAGAACTTGAATATTGACTGTACTTAAAGAGAGAACCTGTGGGACAAACAAAGCGGCAGTAGGGTTGTATAACTACTGTGGAAAGGGCCACGAATGCTACAGCAATGGCAATGACCACCCATGAGGCTGATTGGAAAACAAAGGCAGAGAAGGGCTCGTAATCGATCCAATCGAACCATACACCTGTCCACAAACATAGCATGAGTACAGCCCATAGGATCTGGCGAAAGATATCCAAGAGCTTGATCGCCTTTGGCTTCATTTTAATCTGATACTTTACGCATTTCCCTGCAAGCTCTTGCAATGAGCCGAGCGGACACACATGTGTACAGTAGTACGATTTCTTGCCAAAAAGGGGATACACGAAGGCGGTAATAAGCATGATAACCGGTATGATTAGCGCTACTACATTCATCCCATTTGACATATAGCTGACCATTGATGTGTAGTTCAGAAACGAGCCGCACCAGAAGCCTAGTACGACAACATTAAGGATTTGCTGAGCTATCCTATAGTGTTTATTCCTAACAAAAAGTGGTACAATGGCAGCTAAGAGCACGACAATTAGTCCGGCTATAGCCTTAGCAGAAAGGTCGAAATCTGACCAGATTGATCCCTTTACGGGATTATTCGCCGCGTACTGAAGTCCTCGCTGTACGTTCTCGATGATAGCCTCTGATGTGAATGTTGCACCGGATACTCCGTCTACTTCCAGTTGCTGTGCTTCTTCTATGGTCAGCCCATCCCATTCACTAAGAAGGATTGATGCCGACTCAAAGAACTTGGGAGTCTCTGAATTTGGGAGAGCCTTGACACTTTTAATTCTACCCTCTTGCAAAGTGATTTCCAAAGGTACGGTACCTGCATAGCCTATGATGTCTTTTCCCAGTTCCGTAGTATTTAATCGTATTGAACCATCTTCGAGGCGGGTCATCGTGTCCGTCTTAGTAGTCTCCTCCTGTTGCTGCTTGAGATCGTGTCCTAAGACCTTTCCGTCTCTACGAATACTTATTGTCATGACCAGCAGGAGAGATATTATCAAGTATAACAACTGCTGTAGTTTCCCCGAATAATTCTTCATATAGCCTTTACATTATTGTTTCTTTTTACATTAAGGAGTTTCTGTAGATCTATCTCTTTTATCCCTCAATAGAGGAGAACGTGAGTTGTAGATAACGGCGGGTATTGGGGGTGATGGCAAAAGCCTCCGTGCGCTGCATGGGTACCACCCAAAGAGGTTGCTCACCTGCTCGAAGTAGGGGAATAGAAGAAAAAAGTACCGGTACTACTCCCTTTTCATTCAGTATTTTATGGATAGTTTTCCGCCCTTTGAGCCCAAAGGGTTGTATTTTCTCCTCTGGATCTATTACGGAAATGGAGAGAGTAACCACGTCTTTAGTATCAGTGTGGTGTTGACTTAGAGCATCCCAATCCAGCACGATAGAGAGAGGGGAAGTGGGGATAGCTTCATTCTTCTCGTGGATGGAGTAGGAAAAAATGCCGTAGGAGGTGCTTATCTCTCCTTGGTTCGAGTCTATGCGAAGATATTCCACGGCTCCTTCGTTTTCTCTCAGAGGCTTAGAGATGAGGTGGAGTAACCCTTTGCGACATTCTAGCGTGTGGCTATTTGCCGTAATGCTAACGGGGTGGGAGGATGAGAGTTGTGCTGCAAATTGCTCAATAGCATCTGCAGAAAAACCTTTCCCTTTCGTAATATAATGGAGCAAGGTAGGGGCAACGCCCGAGCGGAGTAGGCTCTCTACTTTATAGGTTGATATAGCGGTATAAGAGATGGGAAAGGGCTGAGGTACACGTGCTTCTGTAAGTAGTGCTTCGATACCTTTTTGGTATATAGTCTCGGCATCTCGCAGGTGTGCCAGTGTACTTCTAGAGGTGGTAAGGAATTGGGGATTAAGTTCCTGGAAAAGCGGAATGATGCGATGACGGATGGCATTTCGCTTGATGGAGGTATCTTGATTGGTGCTGTCGTTGCAAAACGGTTGCCCCAATAGATGAAGAAAATCGTGAATCTCTTTGGGGTGCACATCAAGTAAAGGGCGGATAATCGAACCGCGTTTGGGCAGAATGCCACGGAGCCCGGTAAGCCCTGTTCCCCGAGAGAGATTTCCCAAAAGTGTCTCTACATTGTCTTGCAAGTGATGGGCTACTGCGATGGCTTCAATGCCCCGCTTGGAGGCTTCTTGCTCAAATGCTTGATAGCGGAGGTCACGAGCGGCCATCTCCACGGATAGCCCATGGGTCGTGGCATAGGCACGGGTATCAAAGTGATGAACCTCTAACTCAATCCCTAATTGAGCCGTAAGATTTCGGCAGAATAGCTCATCTCGAAGACTCTCTTCTCCTCTCAAATGGAAATTGCAATGTATGGCAATTGGGTGATACTCAGTAATCTGTAAGGCAAGTAGTAGTGCAACCGAATCAGCCCCTCCGCTTAGAGCTACGAGTACAGAAGCGTGTGGCTCCAAAAGTTGATAGCGACTGATGCTTTGTCGCATGGCCCGCATCAAGGGGTGGTGATAGACCTGAGGATTCGTCTTCATAAGGCGAATTTACAAAAATAGGGCATACCAAAAGTTGTTACTTCTGATACACCCTACATTTATATTAGGAGGAGATACTCAAAAGGTGTTTATTGCATTTTGAGTAGATCTGGGTCGATAATGATACGTCCGCAATACTCGCAAATAATCTCTTTTTTGTGGAGTTTGATTTCGAGCTGACGCTGAGGGGGAATGCGATTGAAGCATCCACCACAAGACTCACGGTCGATGGGTACAACGGCAAGTCCGTTGCGAGCCCCATTGCGAATGCGGTGGAAGAAAGCAAGTACACGGGGATCTTGGATCTCTTTCTCCTGCTTAGCCGCTTCTTTGCGTAGCCTTTCTTCGTCTTCGTGTGTCTCTTGTATGATGCTGTCGAGCTCCGATTTCTTCGCCTTTAGGTCGCCTGCACGGAGTTCGAATTGTTCCTTGTATTTTGCAATATCAGCCTTGCGAGCTTGTAGCTCTTGGGTGTATTCGCGTATTTTCTTCTCGCTGAGGGTAATCTCTAACTCTTGGTATTCAATCTCTTTTGAGAGGTTGTCATACTCACGATTGTTGCGAACATTATCTATTTGAGCCTTGTATTTCTCGAGCAACTCTCGAGACTGAGCTATCTTGCTGCGTTCTGCAGTAACCGATTGTGATAGGGTTTTGGCAGAAGAAGCCGTATTGTCGAGACGTGTTTGCAACTGAGCAAGGTCGTTCTCTATGTTCTCAACTTCGAGAGGAAGTTCGCCACGAAGTATTTCAATTTCATCTATGCGCGATAGGGTTGCCTGCAGACGAGCCAAAGCGGTGAGACGCTTTGCTACACGTTCTTCTGCGGTTTCTGGTTGGGCAACCGAAGCGGCATCCTCTAGCTTTTTGGCGGTAGGTTCTTTTTTTGCTGGCGTTTCTTTCTTGGCCATATTACTTATAGGTGATTAACCGGATTATTGTCGTACAACGACTCTCGAAGCGCAAAGTTAGGGAATTTTGCCGAGATAATGTCGCTAAATAGCCTGCGAGCGATGGATTCACTCTCGTGATGTCCGATGGTGACAAAGAGGAGATGACCGGCTGCGTCTAGGTAGTCGTTGTATTTTCCCTCGCCCGTAAGGTAAACATCGGCATGCTGTGTGATGGCGTTGGATAGAAAACTCCCTCCGCTTCCTCCGCACAGAGCAACGCGAGAGATGGTTTTCCCTAGGGGGCGAGAATAGGCAACGTGCTCGACCTCAGACCACTGAGAGACTTTTTTGAGGAACTCCTCTTCGCTGATGGGCTGAGGTAGTTCGCCGATAACACCCGTGCCAATTTTGTCTTGTGGAGTTGCTAGGGAAATGAGCTCGTAGGCAGGTACTTCGTAAGGATGGGAAGCGTAAATCGCTTCTATTACTTTGTGAACGAGATGAGGCTCTACAAGGAGAGAAATTTGTGTTTCTGCCACCTCCTCCAGTTCTCCTAGAGAGCCAATTGCAGGGTTCGCTCCCTCCAATGGACGGAAATGCCCTCGCCCCTCTACCGAAAACGAACAACTATCGTAGCATCCTAATCTCCCTGCTCCTGCGGCGCACAAAGCCCTCTCCACTTCGGGAGCAGAGGCGGTGGGCACCATAACCGATAGCTTGTAAAGATTGCAAGGCTGCGCTACAAGGGCGCGTGTCTGTTGCAGTTGCAGTCGCTCAGCAAGGTAGTGGTTAATCCCTTTAGCCGCATTATCCGCATTGGTATGAGCCGAATAGATGGCTACGTCATGCTTGATAGCGAGGGCAACGGTGCGCTCTTGGTAGGTCTTACTCCCGATGCGTTTGAGAGGACGGAAGAGTAGGGGATGATGGGTAATAAGTAGGTTACAGCCATTCTCTAGAGCCTCTTGTACGGTGGCTTCTGTTGCCTCTACGGCAAGCATAGTCCCGGTGCACTCAAGGTTCGGGTTGCCTACTTGCCAGCCGCTGTTGTCCCAAGTCTCCTGTAGAGACAAGGGGCAAACTTCTTCTAGGGCTGCAATTATATCGAGATGGGTAGGCATCTAAAGATTTACTGCTCTTTGGCCGGGCGGAGGATGAGGTTGAGTTCATCAAGTTGTACCTGATCGATTGCCGAGGGGGCATCAATCATTACATCACGGCCGGCGTTGTTTTTGGGGAATGCAATGCAGTCACGGATGGAGTCTAGACCTGCCATGATAGAAACCCAGCGGTCAAGCCCGAATGCTACCCCTCCGTGGGGAGGTGCTCCGTACTTGAAGGCGTTCATCAAGAACCCGAATTGCTCCTCGGCCTTCTCCTTGGTAAACCCAAGAACCTCAAACATCTTATGCTGCAATTGAGAGTCGTGGATACGGATGGATCCGCCGCCAACTTCTACACCATTGATCACCATGTCGTAGGCATTGGCGCGCACGGCTCCGGGATCGGTGGAGAGGAGAGAAATGTCTTCCGGCTTGGGGGAGGTGAAGGGGTGGTGCATTGCGTAGAAGCGTTGCGTCTCTTCGTCCCACTCGAGTAGGGGGAAGTCCACAACCCACAGACACTCGAACTTGTTGGGGTCTTTGAGTCCGGCAAGGTCGGCGACGTGCAGACGGAGTGTCCCGAGCTGCTTGAGTACACTATAGCGTTCCTCGCCGAGTAGTATGAGGACGAGGTCTCCGCTCTTTGCCTCTGCTGCTTGAGCTATTGCTTTGAGCGCATCAGCATCGAAGAATTTATCTACGGAACTCTTGAACGAACCATCGGCATTGCACTTGATCCAGATGAGTCCCTTTGCTCCTACTTGAGGACGCTTTACATAGTCTGTAAGTGCGTCAATCTGCTTACGCGTATACTCGGCGGCTCCCTCTACGGCAATGGCTCCCACATAGGCAGCTTCGTCCATAAGACTCATGCCGTGCCCTTGGGCTAGAGTGGTAATCTCGCGGATAGGCATCCCGAAGCGGAGATCCGGTTTGTCACTCCCGTAGCTATTCATGGCTTCGTGCCAGCTCATTCTACGGAAAGGGGTAGCGGGAGTGACTCCACGTATTTTGCTGAAAAGCTCTATGGCGAGACCCTCGAAGACCGTGAGGATATCCTCTTGGTCTACAAAGCTCATCTCGCAGTCTATCTGCGTAAATTCGGGCTGACGATCGGCACGAAGGTCCTCATCACGGAAGCACTTCACGATCTGGAAGTAGCGATCCATCCCAGCCACCATCAAGAGCTGCTTAAAGGTTTGAGGAGACTGTGGTAGAGCGTAAAACTCGTTAGGATTCATACGCGAAGGCACTACAAAGTCGCGAGCCCCTTCGGGGGTAGACTTGATGAGCATGGGAGTCTCAATCTCCAAAAATCCCAAGCGATCTAGGTAATTGCGAGTAAGGAGAGCCATGCGATGGCGTAGCTCGATATTGCGCTTTACGGGGTCGCGACGGAGGTCGAGATAGCGATACTTCATGCGGAGGTCGTCTCCTCCGTCTGAGTTGTCTTCGATGGTAAAGGGAGGCACCTCCGAGGAATTGAGTACTCGGCAGCTTGTTACCTCTAGCTCAATATCCCCTGTTGCTATCTTGTCGTTTTTGGCAGACCGCTCACGCACCACGCCGGTGGCTTGTAGTACACATTCGCGCCCTACACCATCAAGAGCCGATTGGAGCTCGGGGTGTGCAGAGTCGAATACAAGTTGGGTAATGCCATAGCGATCGCGAAGATCGAGGAACGCCATAGCCCCCATTTTACGAAGTTTACTTACCCAACCTGCAAGAGTTACCTCACTACCTATGTGCTCTTTGCGGAGCTCTCCGCACGTATTTGTCCTGTACATTTTGTTCTTTTGTTAGCCTATAATCTCTCTATCCGGAGAGCTGTCATTTATAGCCACAAAGGTACTAATATTTGTATCTATATGGTTGTCACGAAAGACAAACCCCACTCCTACAATCAGAAAGAATGCAGGGAGTGGGGCTCTTTATGAGTATGGGTGCAAGATCAAATTCCCCTTATGGAGAGTTTACACCCGGTAAAAAGGGCGAGTTTATTACTCTGCGCCGGCCTTTCTATTGAGGAAGATATGGGCAAGAAACCCGATGATAACTAAGCCCAAGCCACCGCCCAATGTAACATTGCTCGTCTGATCTAAAAAGTGAGGTATAGCGATAACTAACACTCCGATGAGGAGGAGTATTGATCCGAGATACTTTAGGAGATTGTTCATATAGCTCTGTACTATCTATTTTGTTCTGAGTGCAAATTAAGCGATTATTGCTGAATCGGAGAAATCTTTGCTTAGAAAAAGCAGCCCTATTGCCCTATTAGGTAGGGAAGATAGGCTGGTTTTCTCTTTGATTTCATTAGAATTCGGCATTGTTTGGGGTGCGAGGGAAGGGGATAACATCGCGGATGTTGCTCATCCCCGTTACGAAGAGAAGGAGACGCTCGAAGCCTAACCCAAAGCCGGCATGAGGCACTGTGCCAAAGCGACGAGTATCTAGATACCACCAAATATCTTTCTCGGGAACTCCCATCTCTTGAGCGTGGGTACGAAGTTTGTCAAAGTCAGCTTCACGCTCACTACCGCCGATAATTTCTCCGATTAGTGGAAAGAGAACGTCCATGCCTCGTACCGTTTTGCCATCCTCGTTTTGCTTCATATAGAAGGCCTTAATCTCCTTCGGATAGTCGGTCATTATTACGGGTTTTTGGAAGTGCTGCTCCACAAGGTAGCGCTCATGTTCGCTGGCAAGGTCTACGCCCCAGTACACGGGGAATTCAAATTTATGCCCTTCGGCAATGGCCTTTTCGAGTATCTCAATCCCTTGCGTATAGGTGATGCGCTCGTAGCTATTGGCAAGGACGAAGCGAAGACGATCCATTAGTCCTTTATCGAAGTGCTCCGAGAGGAAAGCCAAATCGTCCGCACAATTATCAAGAGCCCACTGTACACAATGCTTGGTAAACTCCTCTGCAAGATCCATGTTGTCGTGCACGTCGAAGAACGCAATTTCGGGCTCAATCATCCAAAACTCAGCAAGGTGACGAGGCGTATTGGAGTTTTCTGCACGGAAAGTGGGACCAAAAGTATAAATCCCTCCAAGGGCAAGGGCTGCCAGCTCTCCCTCTAGTTGCCCTGAAACGGTAAGGGCGGTAGGTTTACCGAAGAAGTCTTTTTTGTAATCCACTTCGCCGGCTTTGTTAAGGGGTAACTTATCTAGGTTTAGAGTCGTTACGCGGAACATTTGTCCTGCTCCCTCCGCATCACTAGAGGTAATGATGGGGGTATGCACATAGTAGTATCCCTTCTTATGAAAGAAGTCGTGGATGGCAATTGCCATGTTGTGTCGGATACGTAATATGGCACCAAAGGTATTGGTACGGGGGCGTAGATAGGCAATATCGCGGAGGAACTCTAAAGAGTGTCCTTTCTTCTGCAGGGGATAGCTATTGGGGTCGCATGTGCCGAATATGGTAATCTCTTCAGCTTGTAACTCAATGCTTTGTCCTGCTCCCTGAGAGGCAACGAGGGTGCCTCGTACAGCCAGAGATGCCCCAGTCGTGATTTGTTGCATAACCTCGGGTGAGAAGCGAGCCAGATCTGCTACGATTTGTAGATTATGGATACAGCTACCATCATTGAGTGCAATGAAGCTTACCGCTTTATTGCCACGGCGCGTACGCACCCAACCCATAACTGTGATTTCTTGATCTAATGTAGGCGAGGCAATAACCTCTTTAATCATCAATCTTTTCATGTACCGATATTGTTATACTCTCTCTATTTTATTCGTAGAAGTCGTGACGGAGGTTGCGTACTTCGTCCTCAGTGAGGTAACGCCATCTGCCTCGTGGTAGATCTTTTTTTGTCAAGCCGGCAAAGTAAACGCGATCGAGTTTGTAAACGCGATAGCCAAGATGCTTGAATATACGACGCACGATGCGATTGCGACCCGAGTGGATCTCTATACCCACAATGGCGAGATTGTTTTCGTCTACATAGCTGATAGCATCTGCATGGATCTCCCCATCTTCGAGCTCTATGCCCGAAGCGATTTGTTGCATGTGCTCCACCGATACGGGTTTATCGAGCGTTACTTGATAGATTTTCTTCTTTTCGTACTTGGGGTGCATGAGCTTTGCTGCCAGGTCACCATCGTTGGTAAGGAGGAGAAGCCCTGTGGTATTCCTATCAAGACGACCAACCGGATAGATACGCTCGTTGCAGGCGTTACGTACCAAGTCTATGGCTGTGAGTCGTTTTTCGGGGTCGCTACTGGTAGTTACGCAGTTGCGTGGTTTGTTGAGCAGTACGTATATCTTCTTTTCGATGGAAACGGGCTTCCCATCTACCGAAATAAAGTCTTCTCGAGTGACGTGTTTCCCTAGTTGTGTGACGATTTCTCCATTTACAGAGACGTGCCCATCCACGATGAGTTGGTCGGCAACACGGCGAGAGCATACGCCCGAACTGGCCAAAAACTTATTGAGACGTAGAGGAGTCTTAGGATCCACCGGCATCTCAGGATAAGAGATAACCTCCTCCGGTCTGCGTTGAATTTTCTTCTTTTTCTTTTTCTTGCCTTTGGGGGATTGACCTGCATGTTGTGCTTTTTCATCGAGAGGCTCAGCGTTGTGACGCTTCTTTTGTCGCTCAAAAGGATAGATGGGTCTATCGTCCTCTCTGCCTCCCTCTTGAGAAGAACGTCTGTCGCGGACGTGGTAGGTGGGTCGATGAGAAGAGGTGCGTACAGGCTCATCTTGCTCGAGCATTTGCATGGTGCGCCCTATCACTTCGTCTGCTTCGCGTGAAAGTTTGTCAAACATGCCTTCGAGAGATATATCCCAATCTTCGTCATTGTTGCTCTCCTTTTGCTGTGCCACAGCACGGGAGGCATCGTTGTTTCTACTAATGATGGAAGCACTACCACGCTTGTCTTCGTCGGTAGAAACAAGGATACAACTTTTGCGGTCGGTGGTTTGGGAAATCCGGGTGCGGGTACGCTTGCGTCCTCCTGTATTTGTTTTAGTTGGGGTCTCGTTGTTTGAGACTTTTGATTCTGAAGCTGTGGCTTCTTGCTCTTTCTCAGGTGCTGCCTCTGCTGAGGACTTCTCTGAGTTTTGGAGTGCTTTTTCTTCAGATTCGATGGAGTCTTTATTTTCCATTCGGATAATTCAGTGATCTACTTTTAGGTGAGTGTAGACTCTTTTTGTTTTGTACTAATAAAATATTTGTCTTGATCTCGTACACCTCTCGTGTATGGAATCAAGATGATGAAAAGGCAAATACCGGATGGAATAGAATGGTATTTTGTTCCTCCTATCTTGCCCCTTGATCAAAAACTTTCCTTGATTCTTTGGCTATAACTTTGTCTGCTTTCAGTTTATTCCTTTCCTACAGACCCTCACAAAGGTAGTGATTTATTTATATACCTACGTAAGTTTGGGGAGAAATGGCACGCATTTCTTCTTTGATGCTTGGGGCTACATCCAACGTGTCAATAAAGCGATGGATGCTCTCCTCCGTCATGGCTTCGCCCGTACGTGTGAGTTGCTTTAGCGTTTCGTAAGGGTTGGGGTATCCCTCTCTTCTTAGTATGGTTTGTAGGGCTTCTGCTACCACCTCGTAGTTGCTTTGCAAGTCGTGGGCGATGGCATCTTCGTTCAGAAGTATCTTTCCTAACCCCTTTTCGAGGCTCTTTAGTGCAATAAGAGTGTAGCCCAGGGGTAGCCCTTCGTTGCGGATAACGGTAGAGTCCGTCAGGTCGCGTTGTAGGCGAGATATAGGGAGCTTCGATGCCAAGAATAGAGCTATCGAACTAGAGAGCATCAGATTGCCTTCTGCGTTTTCAAAGTCAATAGGATTTACCTTGTGAGGCATGGCAGAGGAGCCAACTTCGCCTGCTTTGATGCGCTGTTTGAAGTATCCCATGGAGATGTACATCCATACGTCTCGGGCAAGATCGACCAAAATGGTATTGATGCGTGCTATGCTTTCGAGCAGAGCTGCCAGATGGTCATAGTTTGATATTTGGGTTGTAATTTGCTCCCTTTCGAGCCCCAAAGAGGCTACGAAATGGTTGCCAAATTGCTTCCAATCAATTTCGGGATAGGCTACATGGTGTGCATTAAAGTTACCTGTTGCCCCACCAAATTTAGCCCCAAAGGGTATTGCATGATAGAGCTTTAATTGCTCCTCTAGTCGGTACACATACACCCCGAACTCCTTGCCTAGGCGAGTGGGGGAGGCGGGTTGCCCATGCGTCCGAGCCAGCATGGGGATTTCTGCCCACTCATGGGTGTATTTGCGGAGAAGCTCCAATACTCGAGAGAGTGCCGGCTCAAAAACCTCTTTGAGAGCCCCTCGGAGCATCATCGGGAAGGCTGTGTTGTTGATGTCTTGAGAGGTAAGTCCAAAGTGCACGAACTCCTTAGCCCACGATAGATTGAGGGCATCAAAAGCAGTCTTTATGTAGTACTCAACCGCCTTGACGTCATGATTGGTTACAGACTCAATCTCCTTTACCTTAGCAGCCTCCTCGGGAGTGAGCATGCGGTAGAGGTCGCGTAGCTGCTCCTTTGTGGCTGAGTCTATTTTGCTTTGCAGCTGAGGAAGCGTATCCGACAGGGCAAGAAAATATTCTATTTCAACCCAAATGCGGTAGCGAATTAGGGCATATTCGGAGAAAAAACTACGCAGGTCTTGCGTCTTAGATTGGTAGCGTCCGTCAAGGGGAGTAAGTGCCAGGAGACTATCGAGAGACATAAACAAATTGATAATGATGAGGGATAGAAGATTTTTTTATCGGTATAGGAGGGCTACAGCCTGGGCGGCGATTCCCTCTTTTCGCCCTGTGTAGCCTAGATGTTCTGTAGTTGTTGCTTTTATAGAGATGCGTACCTCTTTACCCAAAATGGCAGCAATGCTCTCCTTCATAGCCTCTATATAGGGAAGCATCTTGGGTGCCTGAGCTATGATTACGAGGTCTATGTTGCCAATGCTCCAGCCCTCGGAGGCTACGAGAGAGGCTACACGCTCTAACAAAATACGGCTGTCTATCCCCTTGTAACTATTGTCGCCAGGCGGGAAGTGGTAGCCTATATCGCCCAAGGCTGCTGCTCCTAGGAGAGCATCGCAGAGGGCATGAAGAGCCACATCCCCATCGGAATGCGCTTCCAATCCCATCTCGTAGGGGATTTCTACTCCGCAGATACGTAGGGGGTATCCTACTGCCAATCTATGTACATCGAAGCCCGTGCCAACGGAGAAGGGACAACTCATATCACAATCGTGTTTAGGTTTGTTGGAGAGGTCTTTTAGCGAAGGAGGTTGCGAATCCCATCCATATCAAAGGAGAGCGAGAAGCGCAACGTCTGATCCAGAGGGTTACTGGGGACTGCTGATATTAGGTAAGAGGCGTCGAGACTGAAGACACTCATCTTGAATCCGGCACCTGCTGTAAAGTACTGTAGATTCCCTTTATTGGGGTGTTGGTACTGATAACCGGCACGAAGGAAGAAGCGATTGTTGTAGCTATACTCGGCTCCGATCCCTAGGTTTATCTCTTGGAGTTCTTCCTTAAATCCCCCGGGTGCATCGCCAAACGACTTGAAGATACCGGCAATAGAGGAGGTTTTTTGGTACTCTTCTATCTTACGTGCATATTCATCCGGCTTGGTGGGGTCTTTGATAGGAGGCGTGGGAACCAACAGTTTGTTGGCCTCGATATTGAGAGAGAGGGCGTTGTAATCGTCGAAGGGGTAGAGAATACCCGTACCTACACGCAGGTTGGTAGGAATAAACATAGACTGATTGCCACCGTAAGATATCTTGGTACCGATATTGCTAATGTTGAAACCGAAAGTCCAGAGAGGCTCGGAGTCACCGGCCACGAAGTACTTAGTCAGATAGCCGGCAATGTCGGCAGCGAAGGCGTTGCCCGCACGATTTTCTCCCGTACTACTTGCTGTGTTTTGATCGCTACGAATGTAACGGAGTACAACTCCCATAGAGTAATCGGAGGTTATCTGCAACGAGTAACCAAAGTCTAGAGCAAACTCGTTAGGGTGAGCCTCCCCTAGAGAACGTGCAAGGTCGTCGAAAGTACGAATGGTACCAAGCGAGAAGAAACGTAGAGAAGCACTCAGAGCTTGGTTGTTTTCGCTACCAATCTTGTAGTACCCGGTGAGTTCCATTAGTTTGATATCGTTTACCAACTTGGCAAGCCATGGGGTATAGGTAAAACTAACTCCGGCTTTGCTCGATAGCAACGCGTACTTAGAGGGGTTGTAATACTGCGAATTAACATCGGGAGTAGAGCTTACACCAACATCGCCCATACCCGCAGCACGAGCTCCCGGGGATATGTGAAGCGAAGGCACCGAGGTGGTGACTGCGTTGAAGCGTTGCTCTTGTACATCATTTTGTGCCACGAGGGCAAGCGTAGAAATAATAACGGAGACTCCTATAACTAGGAGACGCTTTAGGATTGTACGATTCATCTTAATTCTATACGTGTCAAGTTGTGTAACTTAGTTGGTGTACTCTTTTGTTCACAACTCTATTGTGCCGCAAAAGTACAATATTCTATTCATTTGGTTGCCCCGGAGGAGCTCTCTTCTAGGAGTAATTTCCCCATCGTTGTAGCACTTTTTCCATTGCTACCGGATAGGGTACACCTATATATATATAGTCCTCTTATGGGTGAGGTTTGATAGGTAGTAGTGGGAGTCCAAGGGATACGAATGCTCCCTTGTGAGGGAGATACAAGGCTAAATGATGGGCTCTTGGCCACGCATCGCCCTGTGAAGTCGAAGAGCTCAATGGTAAGAGACATCTCCTCCCCGGGAGTATTTGTAAATATCTCAAAGGTGATGGGAGTACCAAGTAAGGCCGGATTGGGGAAAGCTTGAGAGGCAGCAACTTGGGGAGCCAAATCTTTGTTTACACGGAACGAAATACTCTTGTCTGCCGCATTATTAAAGACGTCCCATACACGGAGGGTGGCGGTGTGATCTCCCTCGGGTAGCGTGGGAAGTAGGTACACGACGGAGCCCTTGCCAGCCTCTAGTTGGTTGGCTCTATAGTAATCGTTGAGAGTAAAGGTGTAGGTAGGATTGTTGTCTATGGACAACGTAATACCATGCCCTAGGCCTCCTGCCGATAAATTGATACCGCTCATATCAAAAAGATCTGCCACGAATAGAGGAGTAGTGCCCACCACAATGGGAGCTCTGAGGGTGGAGTCATTGAGATAAATCCTCTGTATCTCAGGAGGGGTTTTGTCCTCTTCAGATCCACTCCCTCCCATCTCTAGCTTGAGAGATTTATCCACACCCATGGCTTCACGCTTAAGAGAAGATGAGTAGGCATAGAAGTTGATTTTCCCTTTTTTATCGGAATAGGAAATATCTTTGGGTACCACAAAAGAGGCTGAGAACTGCCCATTTACAACCTCGGCATTACCGGCATAGATAATCCCGGGGTACTCTGAGAATTTGTATACACTCTCTTGATACTCCGGTATGTTTTCTTCTAGTGTAGAGGAGATCTGCTCAGCATCGAATACGGTAATGGCAATCGTACCATTGAAGTTCCCATCGATAGTTCCGCCCAAATCGTGTATAGCCCCTTCGAGCGAAACACGCTCAAGAGCATGTAGAGAAATACCTTTTTGAGGATCGGGTTGCTTTCCATTTATCTTGAGTAGGGCTACTTGATGCGTGGGCATCTTAAGGCGTAGGGCTGGGTCGCCTATCAACGAGAAGTTGAGTTTGTTAATCGTATCTGAGGTGTAGGCACTGTTCTTGGCATTGCGCAATACATCGCCCAATTGATGTAACCGCCCTCCCTTGTCTTGCGTGAAGAGTGTGCGCAAAAAATGTCTGTTTAGCTCTTGATTGGGGACATCGAATACCACACGAGTGGTGGTAAAGAGGGCAGAGGCTCCCCCTCTATCGTTGAGGAATGCCACCTCTCCTGCCGAGGTTGTACTATTGTCGTAGGGACAGAAATCACAAGTGGCTGTGATCCAGAGAGGGAGGCGCTTGTTGCTTAGCCGCTGTACGTCGGGGAGGGTCATTATCTGCTCGTCCGTCCAAGCCGTAGGGCTACCATGCCCTGTATAATTGACAAGAAGGAGCCCTTGGTCTATAGCATCTAGGAGCTTCCGTTTGGCTGTGGGTACGGTGGTAAGCCCATTAACGGTGCTCTTGGGAAAGGCATCGAGGTACACCTTGTTTACGATGAGCTCGGGTTGTATCTCCTCTAGTATCTCAGTAAGCTCATTGGCTTGCCTGGCATGCGAATAGCCATCTTGGTTGTCTGCAAGGAAGAGGGTACGCGTCTTCCATACCCCGGGATCTCCGTTTTCGGCGTAGCGAATGGTCTTGTCTACGGCAGCTTTAGCTTCGCCAAGAGTACGAATGGGGAACCTCCCAATCCCAATAGATAGCTGTTTGCGGCCATTGGTCAGATGGTCTTCTCCATCGCGGAGGTAGCCAAAGTAGTCGTCCGTAGTATAGCTATAGATGTTGAGAGAATTGGAGCTCTGGTAAGTGAGTAGGAAGGGGGTGTTTTGTAGACCGACGCTCTCCCAATGCACGCTTACCTTGCGGTTGTCTGCTGCGCCATCACCAAAGAGAAGGAGCTGTTGTGCTGATTGCTTCTCTCCGGGGTGGGCTGCCATCCAACGGTCGTAAAAGTATTTTGCCATTAGGCGATAGGCTGTAGCGTCGGGAGTCCCTGCATTGAATTCGTTAAATAGAGCCGTCTCTCCCACTACGAGTACTTGCATGCCATCTGCCGAGCGATGGTACTCGGCAAGTCGCTCCGCTTCGGAGAGAAATGCCTCCGGAGAGAGTATGATAAGATCGGGCGTAGGGGCTGAGTGTATATCCTGGTTGGCAACCTCCCCTACGACGTTTGGGGTATAGGCATCTTGCCAAGAGCATGCCAAAAAGTTATAGGGTTGGCCCTCTCGGTCGAGTGCTTGTGTGGTAAAAGAGTGTGTACCTCCACTCTGAGTGGTCTGTACACGATAGGGGAGGGATCCTTCGGGAGAAGTTGCGAGTATGATACCATCTTGGGGCAGCCCCGAGACCTGATATAGGAGCGCATCGCTCCCCTCTTGTATTCTGCGAAAATCTGTTTGCTGCCCTGTAGTGTAGTGTAATCTTTGTTCAATAATAAACTCAAGAAAGTCTACATAGGCATTTTCTCCGGCAGGGCGATAGGAAGCGTCCAGTGCGAGATTTCTAGAACTGCTCGTTGCCGTCACATTGGGTCTAAAGTGGTAAATACCGGCAAGGAAGTCACGAGATGTATGATCTTCGCTTAAAGAAATAGGATCTTTTACAAGCTCTTTACCATCAAGAGAGAGTGTAAAGAAGCCTTGGGTAGTGGGGCGAGCCATGTAGGCATAGTTTACTTTGAGGGCGTTGCCGGCTTGTTCGCCATGCCCGAGATTTACGAGGATTCGCTTGGGCTGCCCGCCCATGAGAGGCTCTCCAAAGAGCATTCGTCCCGATTGTTTAGGGGAGAATATGTCTCGCTCGTGTAGTACAAGGGCATCGTAGGTAGAGGTGAGAGCCGGAGCTGTTTGGGGGGCTGTCGGTTTGCGCTCCTCCATGGGTAGGGGGCCGGGCGTTGCGGCGTCGCTAAGAAGGTAATACCCAAGGCGTGTGTAGTGGTTGGTCACATGCCTATAGCACTTTTGAGCGGTATCGTAGTACCAGTGAGTCGTGCCCTCTCCATAGAAATAGATTGCATTGTTGTGCCTAAGGAGGGGCACTTGGGGGAGCCCTGCCACCGAAGAGGCTTTCTGCAAATCTTCGCTAAGTAACCTCCCTCCACGCCCATAGACGCCTACTGCTTCGGGATTACTAAAACCCATTTGGCGTAATTTGTCGTAGGAGAGCGTGTATAGTCCCGATTTGTCTACACTTATCTTGACCCATCGACCTGTGGAAAGGGGGGAGCTTTCGTCTGCTCTATTTTGAGCAAAAACGTACCCTCCCATCCCTAAGAAGAGGAAGAAAAGGCTCCCGATAATAAGAGCAAATCGGATCAGTTTATGGTGATAGTCTGTAGGAAATAGCACTACAGAGAGGAGACTATTGCGCTTCTTCATGCTTATATAACGGATAAGTAGGGCTCTCTAGTGTATGGGGAGAGGGGAGATTGTTGCAGGAGGATTTCTCTCTCTTACTAAAGAAAAAGACCTTGCCTCCTAGTGTACTGACTTCGGAGCAACTAGGGGGCAAGGGATAGGAGCGTTAGGGGGATGCCTTACAAATAGTTCTTACAAACTTGGTTGCAAGCAGAGGCCTAGGCTACGGGGCTACTCTCTATAGTCTCTTTGATAATCTCCCCAACTGTTGGGTGGGGGAATACTACAGAGGCCAACTCGTGTGCTTTGATGCCTCTTTCGATGGCAACGGCTATCACAACGATAAGTTCGCTGGCAGGATTGCCCAGCATGTGTGCCCCGAGTAGGGTATCGTCCTCACCGATAAGGATTTTGCACACCCCATTTGCCATCTCGTTCTCAGCAACGAATCGTCCGGCAAAAGCCATGGGCAACTGGTGCTTGCGATAGCTGATGCCCTCTTTTTTGAGTTGGTCTTCGGTCATACCTACGCCTGCAACTTCGGGCTGTGTGTAGATAATGCCGGGGATGGCTCGGTAGCTCATTTGGGCATTTTTGCCAAGCATATTATCAACGGCCACCTCTGCTTCGCGCACAGCTGTATGGGCAAGGAGTGAGTAGCCCGTTACATCCCCTGCTGCATAGACGCCGGGGAGCGAAGTGCGCATCGTTGCATCTACTTTTACTCCTCGTCCCTCCATCTCAAGACCGAGGGGAGAGAGCTTTTCAGTCACAGGGCGGCGACCCACGCTTAGTAGGATGCGTTCTGTTGGGATTACAAAACTATTGTCTTCAAACTCTACCGTTACGCCTTCGGGAGCTACGGAGGTGACTTTGTGTTGGAGGTAGAATTTTACGCCTAGCTTGGTGTATTCGGCACGTAGCAAGGCGCCCATTTCGCTATCCATACCGCCTAAGATCTCGGGGAGCATCTCGATAACATGTACCTCCACGCCCACACGATTGTAGAAAGCGGCAAACTCCATCCCGATAACGCCTCCGCCAATAATGGCAATACTTTTGGGGAGTTCTTTACTCTCTAGTGCTTCGCGGCTAGTCCAGTACTCCACAGTATCTAGGCCGGGGATAGGGGGGACGAAAGTCTCGCTACCCGAGGCGAGGAGGAGACGAGGAGCCGTATAGGTTTCTTCTCCTACCTTTACACTGTATTCTTCGGGTGTGGTTGGGGGTAATATCTCCCCTTCGCCGGTGACTACGGTTACCCCGGCGTTAGTCATTTTACCCTTAATGCCGGCAACCAGCTTGCGTACGACTTTGTTTTTGCGGGCATTTACTTTGTCCATCAAAAACTGGTCGGCCGAAGCCTCGATGCCGTACTTCTTGGCATCCTCAGTGAGGTGCCAAATCTTGGCGGAGTAGAGCAGCGTCTTGGTGGGTATGCACCCCTCGTTCAGACAAACGCCTCCAAGGGCACGTTTTTCTATCAAGAGCGTGTTAAGTCCTCCACGGGTAGCACGCTCTGCAGCTGTGTATCCGGCAGGGCCTCCCCCTAGGATGATTAAGTCGTGTGTAAGCATAGTCTTATTTCTTCTTCCCTTGGTTAGCAACGGCCTCTTGTAGAGCGCGGATTTCGTCGGGATCTCCCAAGAAACGATCGCTTACGAGGTTCATATTGTCGTCAAACTCAAAGAGGTAGGGTACGGCTGTGGGGAGATTGAGAGCTGGAATATCTTCGTCGGATATTTTCTTTAGCACCTTGATAATCCCTCGGAGGCTATTACCATGAGCTGCAATGATAATCTCATTGTTCTTGGCAAGGTCGGGCAGGATCACATTTTCCCAAAACGGAGTGATGCGCTCTACGGTGTCTTTGAGCGACTCGGTAAGGGGCAACAGTTTGGGATCTACTGCGGCATAGCGAGGGTCGGCAAGAGGGGCGCGCTTGTCGTCTCGGTCAAGAGCCAAGGGGGGGACGTCGTAGCTTCTGCGCCAGATATGTACTTGCTCATCGCCATACTTTTCTGCCATTTCGGCTTTGTTCAGTCCCTGCAAGGCACCATAGTGCTTTTCGTTGAGGATCCAAGTCTTCTCTACGGGGATCCAATCCAAATCCATCTCGTCTAGGACCACATTTAGCGTTTTGATGGCACGTTTGAGGTATGAGGTATAGGCTTTGGCAAAGCGGAACCCTTCGGCACGTAGCAGTTGTCCGGCTTTATGAGCTTCTTCTACTCCCTTTTCGGAGAGGTCTACATTGGTCCATCCTGTAAAGCGATTTTCTTTGTTCCAAACACTCTCGCCATGGCGGAGCATAACTAGTCTTTTCATATCAAGTCTTGTTATAGACGTTATTACAATTCCCTACAAAGATAGGCTAAGTTGGTCAAAGATAGCCGTTTTTATGCCCTTATTGTCACTGTTTTTCCGACGTATGCAGACGGACGATTAAGGGGGGCGATGTGTATAGCGCAGTGCGTGGTGCGGGCTCTTGCTCCGTGAGGGCGGTTGCATCTTCGTGAGGGGTGGATGAGATCTATTCGGCAGCCTCGGAATAGATGGGATGCAACACCGCCGACCTATAGGGGATATATTCCTACAGATCGGCGGCACTCAGTACCCCGGGCACATGGCACCAGGAGGATTCTGTTTCTATTCTTTTATCCTCTTTTCGCCATCTACAATGTAGATACCGGCGGGTAAATCCTTCCATTCACTCGAGAGACGGATGCCCTCAAGGTTGTAGATGTCGCGCTTCTTCTGCGGTATGTTGGCTTTCACCTCTCCGATGCTAGATGCTCCTTTACTGATGGTAACCCAGTCGGTTATGACCATATTGTCGGCACCGAAGAGGGTGTAGTAGCTAGAGCCTTTGATTTGGAATTCTTTCCAGTAGGCTCCCATAGGGGTGGTAATGGCGCAGCCGGTGAACTCGGGCTCCTTGTCCCACATATAGTCAATGCTGCCTACATACTTGTTTTCGCTGCTACCACCGCCCTTTACGCGCACGTTGCAGTGGTCAAACTTCCAGTAACCGGAGGAGAGTCCGGATTCCCCTCCACTAGCTTCGAGGGTGCAACCGGATACGGTGATCGTATTCCTGTTGAGAATGCCCAGACGGTTCTCTTTTTTACTGGCTGTTGTGGAACCATTTACTATGAGTTCTCCGCTACCTGTGAGAGTGCAAATGCCTCCATTGATCATCCCCACACTCCCCTCTGCAGAAATGGTGTTTTTGCCAATGAGTTGAATCTTTAGGTTGTCAATACCATGTATAATGCCAACACCATTATCTCCCTCTGCCGTGGTGTGGATAGTCGCATTATCGAGGGTGAGGGTCCTGGTGGTGTTGTCGTACTTCGCAGTACCCGTTACGCCTTCGATTATGGAGAGGTTGTTGCAATTGTTGGAATTAACCTTTGTACCGGCAATCTGGAGGTCGTATTCGGTCTGTGCCAGTGCTGTACCTACTCCCAGCGTAGCCACTAGGGCAAGGAGGATTGTGCGTAATGTTTGTTTGTTCATGACTCGTTTGTTCTTAGTTATAACAATAGGGTGAATGGTTTTATTTGCTTCTTTTCCCCTCAAAGCATAGGGTGAAGAAAGAAAATGCCTTTGCTTATTCCTCCGAGGAGGGGAGGGCAGTGCTGAGGCTTTCTGTATAGAACTTTCCCAATATTTTTATCCTATTCGGATTTGAGGGGTAATCATTGTTTTGTAATTCACCCACAAATGTAAATCTTTTTTCCAAGAGGTGAAAGTTGCACCATCAAGCATTCTACATAATGTAAAACCATGAAGATTTTACTGAGGAGAGAAAAACTTGTTTCCCCGATTGAGGAACCATCGTCCTTAACGTTACCGTCTTACCTAACGCCGGTCTGTGTATCAAGGTCGGTTGTTGAGAGGCTTTGATCTCGGGTTACTTTACGACTCTTTCCCGAATTAAAGTTGTACGAAACCTTAAGTCCGATGGAGCGAGACTGGATGTAATTAACCTGACGATGCTCAAAGTCGTCTCCCCACATCTTCGTCTCAAAGCGATGGTATTGTGAGAAGGGATGTTTTACCGTAAATGTTACGTCTAACTTATTATCCCAAAAACTCTTCTTCACGTAGAAGCTGTACGAATGGCTGTAGGAGTAGGTCGTACGCAGTTGTGGTGGATTGCCATTGTAATACCACGATGCCCCCAAGAACCATGCTTTGGAAAGTGAGATGTCTGCACTGACCATGAGTTTATTTTCCCAGCTCCGTTGCTGTATCCCCTGAGGGGCATAATCAAACAGATGATACCCAAAATCTCCGTAAAACAAGAGGGAGAGGGGTGTGATAGGACGCCAATTCATCCAAACACTAACACTAGGCTTCCGGTGTATCCCCGCATTGGCATAGGTACTGCACAGGATGTCGGGATTTGCTTTATCCCGGTAGCTTATGGGCATAATTGCATTGTTCGTCTGGTTGTATGCTGCGCTCAGACTAAGGTAATAGTTATTGGAAAATAGAGTGTACGACAGATTCAAATTATGCTGACGCTCCGACTCCAAATCGGGATTGCCAAAAGAGAGATCGTAAGGACCGGATTGACTTTTATATGGATTCAGACTCCAAATAGAGGGGCGGATGGGATTCATCTTATAGAAAAATGACAACTGTTGTCGATCTGTCAGATTGTAGGAGAGATTGAGTGTTGGTATCAGATGCAAGGCTTGCGTCTGAAAGTTTCGCTTCTCGTCTTGAGAAAAGGAGATCTTGTCGTACATAAATTCTCCTCGCAAGCCCAAGCTCATCCCGAAGTGACCCTTATTCCATGAATAGTTGGTGTAAGCTGATGCTACACTCTGTAACTGGTTCATTTCTCCCAACTGATAAAGAGGATTATCTATAGGTTGCCAATCTTTCTTTCCGTAGTCCCATGTATAGTACTCGGGATGGGAGCTACCTAAACGGATTATCTCTTTCGCCCCGATTTGTATGGCATGAGCACCTCCCCAACGGAACTGGTAATCACTTTGTAAGGCATGCTCATTCAAGCCACCTCGGGAGAGTTCTTTCCGACGAGTTTCGTCGAAAGGAGACTTCTCCCAAGAGGTAAATCCATCATGATACTGCCGCTCAGTTATATCGTTATATCGCTGATCGGGATTGTATGCGTAGCGATAACCAATGGAAAAACGAGGCGTTTTATCATCAGCGTAGAGTTTACGATAAATGAGATTCCCCTCAACAGAGCCTTCTAGTATGCTCGCCCTTCTGTTTAAGGTTGCATAACGGGGCGGTGCTCCAAGGGGAGAAAAGGTCTGCTGAGACACATCTTGGCTATTGATTGATGAGACAATAAAATGCCCATCGGCGTAGAGCATGTTGAGACTATCGAGGGTATATTCTCCCATGATGCGCCCTGTATGGTATTGGAAAATCCCTTTATCATCGCTCCCTTTTTGTGAGGATTTCAGTTCGCTGAGGGTCTGTGTATCTTTAAATGTGCGTCTATAAATTTCTACAGGTTGATTGGTATGTCGGGTATAATTGTAGTCGTAAGCAAGAGCGACACTCAGTTTCTCCTTAGTAAGTGTGAGAGAGGTAGCTCCCTCTATCGTGGGTATTGTAGAACCTCCTAGCGAGAGGGAGCCACTATAGCCATCAAGGCTTTTGTGGTTGGTAATGATGTTGAGGATTGCATCTCCTGCTGATGAATCGTAACGGGCATCTACTTGGGTAATTACCTCTACTCGTTTAATCGTATTGGCAGGGATACCTCGCAGCACCTCCGTGGGGCTCATTGAGGCAACACGAGAGGGCGTACCATTAATATAGACAGAAAAGTTAGACGAGCCTTTGATGCGAATGTTGCCTTCTCCGTCCACACTTACCAATGGAACGTTGCGGAGGGCAAATAGGAGGTTGTCGGTCTGTGCTAAGGCATCGTTTTTCATATCATAGGTCAAGCCTACGGGCGAGAGTTGAATTAACTTCCGGCGAGCCACTACTGTAACCTCTCCGAGGAGTGCCTCATCGGGGGCTAGTCGGATGGTATCGAGTTGGCTCAGGGGGCTCTCAACTGCTCGTTCACATGATTGGGTTTTGTAACCCAAAGAGTGAATTGTGAATCGGCCAAGACCCTCCGAGGGTACCTGTAATATAAACGTCCCATCATCTAGTGTAATAGCTCCTCCGGAGTGCTGGGTGTTATCTTTAGGCTGATACTCCACAGTTGCGTAGGGTATAGGACTATTGGTGAGGCTATCTACAACTACCCCTGTCACCTTACATGACTTACTTTGTGCCCATGAGCCCCAGGGGACTAAACTGAGACATAAAATACATATCCAGGAAAAACGAACCCTGTTTAGAACGTTAGTTGTAGATCTTTCGCACATACTCTAGTCAAATGTCTTTCTTTTACTACGCAGTACATCCCGTACTGCTTTCTTTTGCAATGGTATAAAATAATATTTGATTGAGCAAATATTGTTATATTATTTCGCTCGCTTCTGAGAGAGTACATGCCTTTTATTTGTCCCAAATTCAGGGTGGAAATGAAAAAAGTATTGCCCTACACTCGCGAGAATGTAGGGCAGAAAATTTTTGTTTCACAGCCTATTAGCCACTCCGATTCTGGGCAGAATCGTTTTCGTTTTTACCTGTCGGGTGTAGCGCTTTTAGGGGGGAGGGGAAAAAGGGAAAGGGTATTAGAGAGAAAGAGGGGAGAGGAGGCAGTAGAGCATTCCATCTCGTTTTATTGTATCTCAAAGAGTTGAGTCTCTAGGTGGAGGGCATCAATGCGGAGTAGTTTACCGGCGAGAGAAGTCCCCAACCCGAGGAGGGTCTTTATGGCCTCTAGAGCCATGGTGGAGCCGATAATGCCCGGCATGGCTCCGAGTACGGGTATAACCTCGGTATCGGCTTCGGTGTCAATCGTGCTGAATATATCGTGGTAGGCTCCGGCTCCCTGGTAGTGGAAAAGCGAGCATTGCCCTACAAAGTGCGAGACCGCCCCGTAGAGATAGGGGATACCCAGTTGCCGGGCTGTGCGATCCATAAGCTCACGGGTATGGTTATTGTCGCATCCATCAATGATAATATGGTACCCTTCTGCAATGGATTGGGCATTCTCTTCGGTAAAATAGTAGGGATAGATCTCAACCGAACAGTCGCTATTGAGGGCTAAGAGGCGGTTACGGGCGCACTCAGCTTTGGGTAGGTTAAGGTCGGCCTCTGAGTACAAGATCTGCCGCTGTAGGTTGCTTAGGGTTACTACGTCCCCCTCCACAATACCGATATGCCCCACACCGGCGGCAGCCAAATAGTAGAGAATGGGAGCCCCCAGTCCGCCGGCTCCTACGACCAACGCGCGCCGAGAGGCAAGCCGAGCCTGCCCCTCGAGACCAATCTCGGGGAGCAAACTCTGCCGTGAATAGCGCACTTTGGGGTCGAGTACTACATCCATTCGTCCCAGTCTTTCCATACGGGTTCGTATCCTTGAGCGCGGATGGCTGCTGCCATTTCGTCTACACTTCTGCCATCGTTAATCGCGAATTGCTCTAGCTCCGTATGCGGAGTGGCATACCCCCCCGGCTCTGTACTAGAGGCGGCACTCATAGTGGTAGCCCCAATGTGCATAGCCATATCGCGGAAGGCGGAGCTCTCTCTGGTGGATAGAGATATGTCTACTTCGGGGTCGAATAGGCGGTACGCACAAATTAATTGAGCCATTTGGCGGTCGTTGATCGGGTCGGTAGGCATAAAGGAGCCTACGTGGGGGCGCAATCGGGGGAGCGAGATGGAGTACTTAGTACGCCAGTGGGTTCGCTCCAGATACTGCAGGTGAAGAGCCGTAAAGAAGGAGTCGGTACGCCAATTTTGCAAGCCCAGTAGGGCTCCAATACCAATCTTATGCACACCGGCTTCTCCGCAGCGATCCGGAGTCTCTAGGCGGTAGCGGAAGTTGGCTTTGAGTCCCTTGGGATGGAATTGTGGGTAGGCCGCCTCGTTGTACGTCTCTTGATAGACGCAGACATAGCTCATCCCCGCAGCTACCAGGCGAGCATACTCCTCTGTGTGGAGGGGCTGTACCTCGAGAGATACCTGTGCAAAATGGGGGCGAACCGCCTTGATAACCTCTTCGTAGTAGTCCACCCCGGTGAGTTTTGGTGCCTCTCCCGAGACGAGAAGAAGGTGCCTAAATCCCCAATCCTTTAGCACGGCGATCTCTTTCATAATATCGTCGATGCTCAGCTTTACTCTATTGATTTGGTTGTGGCAATTGAAGCCGCAATAGATACAATAGTTGGCACAATAGTTGGAGACGTATAGCGGTACGTACATCTGAATGGTACGTCCAAAGCGGCGCAGGGTAAGCTCCTCGGCCTTGATGGCCATCTGCCGGAGATATGGCTCGGCAGCCGGGGAAATGAGTGCTTTGAAGTCCTCCAGATTGCAACGATCTTTGCCTAATGCCCTCAGCACATCAGCCTCTGTTTTGGCAAAGATGGAGGCCTCTTCTTCGTCCCAATTATGTTTGATTAATTCGTCGTAGTAGGTCATTTTCTTCCTTTCAAAGATAGGGACTCTTATAGATTGAAGTAGCTATCGACGGGCGAAGTGGCCGAAGCACTGTGAGCCACTGCCGGCAACCCTGCTTCGTAAGCTCGCCTACCTGCCACTACGGCTTCGCGGAAGGCTTGTGCCATGGCAACGGGGTCTCCTGCTGCCGCAATAGCGGTATTGACAAGTACCGCATCGGCTCCCATCTCCATGGCTTCTGCTGCGTGCGAAGGAGCTCCGATACCGGCATCCACTACCACCGGCACTCTGCTTTGCTCTATGATAATGCGTAGGAAGTCTCTCGTAAGAAGCCCTTTATTTGTACCGATAGGAGCCCCGAGAGGCATCACGGCGGCAGCCCCTGCGTCCTCCAGACGTTTGCACAAAATGGGGTCGGCTTGTATATAGGGCATTACAAAGAATCCCTCTTTGGCGAGTACCTCGGTGGCTTTGAGCGTCTCAAAAGGATCGGGGAGAAGATATTTTGGGTCGGGGTGGATCTCGACTTTTATGATGCGTGCGCCGAGAGCTTCGTAGGCTAGGCGTGCTGCAAATATAGCCTCATCGGCATTGTGCGTACCCGAGGTGTTGGGCATTAGATGCACTCCGGGGCGGCGAATTGCCTCTATCAGATCGTCGTGGTCGCTGTTGGTTTCCACACGCTTGAGGGCTACTGTTACAAGTTCGCTCCCCGAGGCTTCGATGGCGCGTTGCATGAGTTCGTTGGAGGCAAACTTGCCCGTTCCGAGAAATAAGCGAGACTGAAAGGTTTGCCCTGCAATGGTTAATTGTTCCATAGGTAAAGTACGAGATTTAGAAATATTGATCGCTGAGTTGTACAAGTCGGGCACTCTCGGCTTGAGGATCTGTAGCGTGGTTGATAATGCCGGAGAGGGCAATGCCTTGTACCCCTACACCTGCTAAGGTGGAGAAGTCGCCAGCAGTAATCCCTCCAATGGCAATGAGGGGGATAGGTTGAGGTAGGGTGTGATTAAAACGGACGAGGGCGGCCATGCCCTTTTCGCCAAGCAGCGGACTGAGGAGCTTCTTCGTTTGAGTGGTACGGAAGGGGCCTATCCCCACATAGTCCACCCCTTGCAGAGAGCGTAGGGCTAGGTCTTCGATCCGATTGCAGGTGGCTCCTACTATCTTGTCCGTTCCCAAGATGCGGCGGACGTCGGCAGGGGGGAGGTCGTCGAGCCCCACGTGTACGCCATCGGCATCCGAGCGAAGAGCCGCCTCCACATCATCGTCTATAATCAAGATCGCCGAGGGATAAGGCTGCATCTCTTGGCGGATGGCTTGTGCGGCTATAACTCGTTCTTCGGTCGATGCCGTCTTCATACGAAGTTGTATCCAGCGTACGCCCCCTTGCAACGCGGCTCTGCATTGGTTGAGTATCTCCTCCAAATCGGGGCTATCGGTAATGAATTGCAACTTTCCTCTTCGCAGCTTCTCGGCCTTGAGTCTCTCTCCGGAGGGAGGGAGAATTGCGAGACGCGTCTTGCCGGAGCGGCGCAAAGCATCTACGTACCATTGCCCTTTGCGGCAAGCTTCGGAGAGTGTTTCCCCTTGAGCCAGTGCCGTGGCGATAGCCGCAGATAGGGCGCAACCGGTGCCGTGCTTATCGTGGGGAGTGCGTGGTACTCGGCTCGATTGGGCTTCGCGGTGGGGTTGATAGAGTACATCGCAAGAGCTATCTCTGTTGGCGGAATGCCCTCCCTTGAGTAGGATAGCTACATGGAACGTATCTGCCACTTGCTGCAACTTGTGCTCCCAATCGGCACCAAAGAGCCGTTCTGCCTCGGGTAGGTTGGGGGTAATTAAGGAGCAGCAAGAGAAGATTTTGTGGAGAAGATTGGGCGTCCAATCGGCGTGTAGGGGATCTCTCCCATAGCTGGGTTGCAAGATGGGGTCCCATACAATCTGCCGAACTCCTGCCTCTTGTAGCAGGGCGCCTATAGTGTACACATTTTGGAGCGAAGCCACAAGACCAATCTTGGCCGCATGGGGTTTGTGACGCTTGAGTAATTGCCGGAGTGCAGGGATAAAGTCCACACTTTGGCACGATACGAACTCAAATTCATCTTGAGTGGTAAGGCAGGTCGTAACCGATAGAGGGTAAGCCCCAAGGCGTTCTATGGTGCGAACATCGGCCGTAAGCCCTGCCCCCGAAGAGGGGTCGTGCCCGGCCAGAGTTAGTACCTCGGGGCGAGCGAATCGCAAAAAAGACTCTTCCATGGCATCCACTTGCTCGGCGAGGTAGCCCAGCGTAGCCCCTCCTGCAAATCCATAGGAGCGCACGAGGGGGTAGTTGTCCGGAGTGATTCCGCCCAAGGCAAGCACGGGGAAGGGGAGCTTAGGAAGTCTAGATCGGCATTCGTCCAAATCAATATTCGCGTGGTATCCGCCCTTGGAGATGCTATCGAAGACGGGGCTGAGCAAAGCCAAGTCGGGGCAGAAGGGGAGAGACTCTAGTTCGTCCAAACTATGCGCCGACGCTGTAATGCGTTGGATTTGAGCTACCTCTTGCCAATGCTTCCACTCTTTTTGTCGGGAGCCCCTGAGATGAATCCCCCCAAGACCTGCCACGGGTACCAAGTGAAAGTAGTCCGCCAAGATGACCTTACTGCGGTGGCGAGGCTCAATAGCTCGGATACAATCTTCGTACTGCTCCTGGGACGCATCGGGCAAGCGCAAGAGCAGCATAGACAAGCCTGCCCCTAGTAGTGCATTATAGTATTGCACTACCTTGGGAGTGGCATTGGGTGGGGTTATAGCCAGTAGCATGGGCTGTGAAGGGTTATTCTTCTCCCTCTTTTATACGATCGTGGAGGTTCTTTGAGGCACGCATAGAGCAGAAGTGCTCACCACACATGGAGCAGAAATGCGCCGTCTTGTGTCCTTCGGCAGGGAGCGTCTCGTCGTGGAATTTGAGAGCCGTCTCGCTGTCGAGTGCAAGATGGAATTGGTCGCGCCAGCGGAATTCGTAGCGTGCCTTGCTCATGGCATAGTCGCGGAAATAGGCTGCCGGATGTCCCTTAGCAAGGTCTGCTGCATGGGCTGCAAGTTTATAGGTGATAACGCCTTCTTTTACGTCGTCTCTATTGGGTAACCCGAGGTGCTCTTTGCGTGTTACGTAGCAGAGCATAGAGGTACCAAACCAGCCGATCATGGCTGCCCCTATGGCAGAAGTGATGTGGTCGTACCCCGGAGCAATGTCTGTAACCAAGGGGCCGAGTGTATAGAAAGGAGCTTCGTTGCATAGGTCGAGCTGGAGATCCATATTCTCACGAATCTTTTGCATGGGTACGTGTCCGGGGCCCTCGATAATCACCTGTACGTCGTGTTTATCTGCGATACGAGCCAATTCGCCTAGGGTGCGAAGTTCTGCAAATTGTGCCTCATCGTTAGAGTCTGCAATGCAGCCGGGGCGTAATCCGTCACCTATGGATACTGCCACATCGTAGCGAGCGAGTATCTCACAAATATCTTCAAAATGCTCGTAGAGGAAGCTCTCTCTCTTGTGCGTTGTACACCAACTTGCCATAATAGCACCGCCGCGCGATACAATACCCGTGAGGCGATTCATACTAAGGGGGATGTGCTGCCAGCGAAGCCCTGCATGGATGGTAAAGTAGTCCACTCCCTGCTCGGCTTGCTCTATAAGTGTGTCTCGGTAGATCTCCCAAGAGAGCTTGGAGGCATCGCCTTTTACCTTCTCAAGAGCTTGGTAGAGGGGAACGGTGCCCACGGGTACGGGTGAGTTACGTACGATCCATTCGCGCGTTTCGTGGATGTTGCGCCCTGTGGAGAGGTCCATGATGGTATCAGCCCCCCAGCGTGTTGCCCAAACGGCTTTTTCTACCTCCTCTTGTATCGAACTTGATATAGGCGAATTTCCTAGATTGGCATTGATCTTAACAAGGAAGTTTCTCCCTATAATCATGGGTTCACTCTCGGGGTGATTGATATTTGCGGGGAGTATGGCGCGCCCGGCAGCGATCTCATCTCGTACAAACTCCGGCGTAATAAGTTCGGGAAGATGAGCGCCAAAAGACTCTCCTTTCTCCTTCTTATAGTACTCCTTAATCTCGTCGCAAAGTTGATTTTCGCGGATAGCAACGTACTCCATTTCGGGGGTAATAATGCCTCTACGAGCGTAGGCGAGCTGGGTTACTCGCTTGCCCGGAGCCGCTACGAGGGGGTGATCTTCGATGTGCTCGAAGCGGAGGTGGTCGAGGCTTTTGTCGGCACGGCGCTCACGGCCATACTCCGACGAAAGAGCTTCCAAGCGGCAGGTGTCTTGACGGTCTTCGATCCATTTGGCACGCAACTTGGGCAAGCCCTTATGGGGGTCGGCCGTGTAGTTGGGATCGGAGTAGGGCCCCGAGGTGTCGTATACCACTACAGATTCGTTTTGTATGGTGTTGCCCTTCTCGTCTATCGTGGGCGAGAGGTCTATGCGGCGCATGGCTACACGGATATCTTTGAACTGCTTACCGGGTACGTAGATCTTGCTACTGCCGGGCAGTGCCCCAGTGGAGATGGGGAGGTTTTCGGTTTGGTCTTTTGCTCTCATTTTTATCTCTTTATGAGGTTTGATTGTTTCTATTATTTATATGATTATGGGGGATAAATAGGAATGGAACTGAGGGTAGAGTCGCAGTCTTCGGCTCCTCTTCCGGCTTATCATCCCCCCTTTACGGCACCTATAATAAGGACCTTATTACCCTCGTATAGGGGTGTATCCGGCCAAGCTACTCGTTTGATTATTGTCTGATCTATGGCCACGGCAACATGCCCCTCGGCATGCCCAAGTTGGGTCATAAGGTCGAAGAGGGTAGAGCCCTCTGGGGTATTGTGTGGATGTCCGTTGAGTATGATTTGCATAACTCTCTCCTTTCTTTATTACTTCTTTGCGTCATAGAAAACCCTAGAATGGGGGAGGAGGGATATGCCGAGCGAGGGGCTTGATGTGTGTGTAGCACCCTCAGTGTGATGAAAGCTTCTTTGCCTACGCCGGCATTATCCGGATCAGGTTCAGGGTATCATCTCAGCCTTGCTCTCGTTTCTCTATCCCTATAAAGGGAGAGAGTAACTATCCAAAGCACCCCCAGAAGAGTTGTCTATATATAAAGGATACATTGCGCTCTCTGTATCCACATACACGCCCACAAAGATACGTATAAATATGGTATGGCAAGCGCGGTTTGTCGTCATTTTTAGCTCGGACGTCAGATGTTTTTGCGTTTATCTAGGCCTAAGTATAGATTATGCGTTTCCCCTCATGGGGCTGTGTGTACGACCTCTTTTATCTCCGTCTTACTTGCTCTCCCCAGTAGAAATACAGAGAAAATAAAAAGAGAGAAGCCCTCTTTGCTAGTAGAGATAGGCTTCTCTCCTCTTTAGAAAGTGTAGGCAAAATTACTTGCTGTGAAGAGGAAATTTTATATCCACTTGCCTAGATATAGTATTGCCATTGGATAGCGTCATGGAGACAGTGAAAGTTATCGTCTTGTCCATCCATGCTGTAGGGGGTTCTTTTATGTACAATATCCACCAAGGATGAGACGCTAAAAGCCGATTCAGATCCATTGGATCTTTCATTTTTAGCATGGCTAAGAATTTAAAACTATCGTCATATCCACGTTTGATATAGCTCAGATTATCTAAGAATGATAGAGCTGCAACATCATTAAGGGAAGCCCCTTTCTCATGATCTTTGTCGTAGGCTGTATTACACGTTACCTTTATCTCTTTTGGGACACTTATGATACCTACGTGCCTACTTATGATACGCCCGCCTTTTTGTGTGTGCTTAAAGTAGCATGTATCGCCTATAGAGGATAGAAAGTGTACAATTTTAGAGTTTTGCCTATCATAACTGTTGTATTCTACTCTACTGCCTTGCATTTCTATCTTGCAGATTTCTACAAACTTTTCCTCATGTAGCAAAGGGTGTATTGCTCTTCCTTTTGTATCAGAGTCTATAGCCTCTAGACGAAAATCATTGGGTTCTACAAACGCTGTGAGAAAGTGGGGGTAGTACTTGGGTTTCTCGAAACAGCCCGAAATCCCTATGAGAAAGAGGAGCAATACACTCCCCAATGCCAATGCGCTCTTGTATTTTTTCATAACCAAAGTTTTTTTATTGCATAGGGGGTTGAGGCTGAATAGGGAACTTCACATCAATGCTGTTGGTAACAGATTTGTCTCCCTTATCCGTGGGGAGTACCATGGTGACTGTAAAGCGGACAGTCTCGCCATTCCAGGCCTCGGGTACTTTGTCTATTATGAGCCACCACTTAGGGTCTGAGGCTAATAGGCGTTTGAGGTCTACCGGGTCTTTAAGACGGATATGTCCCCCATTCTCTCCGGATTTATAGCCATTCTGTATATACTGTAGATAATCAAAGAAACGGAGGTATAGTACATCATTTAAGGGAGTACCGGCCTTTAGAGTCTCGCTGTAGTTGTGATCGCAAGTAACCACCATATTCTTTGGTGTAGCCATTAGACCTGTAGCTCTTCTCGTTATCTGCTCATAAGGCCTTCTATCCGGGTAATGAGTGTCGCCTATAGAGACGAGAAAATTCATAATGGAAGAGTCTCTTCCATCATAGCTAAAGTGCTTAGGATATCGATTCTCTACATCAAATAGTTCTATGGTGCAGATATAAGTATTCTCGGTAGAGTCCCTTGGTATGTATTTCTCTAGTGTAAAAGCACTGGGCTTTACAAAGGCAGAGAGAAAGTGAGGATAGTGTAGTGTTGGGCCAAAAAGCCATTCGCTTACACAGCTACTCAAGCTCATACTGATCCCCATAAAAAGAGTGGCGATAAGTACTCCTCTAGATGTAATCTTCTTCATAAGTAATTCTTCTTAGTTCTACAATCCAATACTCGGACAAGTCTCTAGCGGAAGACGGAGATAGTTCGGTGTTGTGAGTGTGTTTCTTTTCAATTTTTATAACTATAACTAGGCACAAAGATATAATTCTTTTAGGATACAAACAAGTCCCTTTCGTACCCCCCCTTTGAGTAGAGCTGATTGCTGTAGAGAAAAAGGGGCTTAGGCAGTATCCATAGCCGAGAAGGCTCCTTTAATTAGTGCCTTCTTGAGAGTATATAGCTAAAATATTATGGATATTTGCACCACCTATATAGGAATAAATAGTATCTTTGCTCCTGCGCAGTATTGGGTACTTTACTTATTGACATTTCCTCGTTTTAGTGGGGATGTCGGTTGGGGGTAGGGCTCGATGGAAGCTGCGTTAGGAAAACGATCACTAACTTCATTCTAAAAAACAAATAATCATGATCATTGGTGTTCCCAGAGAGATTATGCACGATGAGGCTCGCGTAGCTGCCAGCCCCGAAGCCGTTGCCAAGTATGTAGCAGATGGTTTTACCGTGCTTTTTGAAAAAGCTGCCGGCGAAGGTGCTTTCTATCACGACGAAGAGTACAAAAAGGCAGGAGCCGAGCTTATTGATGGTCCTAAGGAGATTTACGACCGTAGCGACATCATTATTAAGGTAAAAGAGCCTCTTTTCAATGAGCAAATGGGGGTTCATGAGATTGATATGATGCACAAGGGGCAGTATATCATCACCTTTATTCACCCGGCCTCTCCGGTAAACCATGACATGGTACGCAAGATGGCTGCTCAGGGCGTTATTGGCTTAACTCTTGATGGCGTGCCTCGTATCTCTCGTGCACAAAATCTCGATGCTCTTACCTCAATGAGTACCTGTGCCGGTTATAAGGGTATCCTTATGGCAGCCAACGACCTCGCCAGCTTCATGCCTCAGATGTTCACCGCAGTGGGTAAGATCGACCCCATGAAAGTGATGGTAATTGGGGTAGGGGTAGCCGGTCTTCAGGCTCTTGCTACGGCTAAGCGTTTGGGAGCTGTTCTTTATGCTGCCGATATCCGTCCTGCTGCTGCAGAGCAAGCTACCAGCCTTGGTGCTAAGCTTGTGGATACGGGTGTTGCCCCAGAGCTTGCTATTGCCGAGGGAGGGTACGCTAAGCACCTCCCCGAGGATGTCCTAGTTAAGGAGCGTGAGCTCTTGAAGTCTACCATCCAAGATATGGATATCGTTTTCTGTAGTGCTCTCGTTCCCGGTAAGATTGCTCCGGTAATCATTACAGAGGAGATGGTGAAGGGGATGAAGCCCGGCTCCGTTATCGTAGACATCTCTATCGACCAGGGTGGTAACTGCGAAATTACTCCTGCCGGTCGTCGCGAAGTAAAGCATGGTGTAGTACTTGAGGGTATTAAGAACATCCCCGGTATGCTCCCCAAGAGCTCTACATGGATGTTCTCTCAGAACATGTACAACCTAGTGAAGTACCTCGTGAAGGATGGCAAGATGAACCTCGATATGAGCGACGAAATCTGCCAAAAGATCCTTGTTACTCGCGATGGTGAAATTGTACATGAGGGTACACGCGAAGCAATGGGGATGAAGTAATTGAGATCTCCCCGAAAGAAATAATTGGGCATTGCCCCTACAGAGGGGAAGGTTTATTACAAGGATAAGCCTTCCCCTTATTTGCATTCGCTACTCCGATTGGTAACTATTCTCTATCTACACATTAGACTCAATCACATATTATGAATCCTCTTATTTTGGTACTGATCTTCGTGGCGGCCACGATTATCGGGTACTTTCTTATCAAAAATGTCCCGAGCCTTTTGCATACGCCCCTCATGTCGGGGATGAATGCCCTCTCGGGAGTTACGATTATTGGGGCACTGGCTGCTGCAGGTCTTGCTCTGCTCGTGCATGATCCGCTATGGGGGCAGGTGCTAGGGGCTTTGGCCATTATCCTTGCAACGATTAACGTAGTAGGTGGTTTTGGTGTGACCCACCGCATGCTACGTATGTTCCAACAGAAAAAGAAGAAATAAACTATGGACCAGACGCTTATATACGTAATTAGTGCCCTTCTTTCACTGCTTGTGATGGTGGGCATTGCCCTTATGAGTAAGGTGCGTTATGCCTCTTTGGGTAATTCTCTTAGTGCTCTGGCCATCCTTGCCGGTATTGTTTTTACTCTACTTACAAAGGAAAATAATGGTACTCCTATCATTACGGCTTGGACTCTCTATCCCTCTCTCGCTATTGGGGCTTTGATTGGTGGGCTATTTGCCACGCGCGTAAAAATGATACAGATGCCCCAGTTGGTTGCTTTGCTCAACGGACTAGGGGGAGGAGCATCTGCGCTTGTGGGGATTCTCTCCGTAGCAGGCATTGGCGAACGCCTGGCAGCCACTGCATTTAGCAATTTTACCGGCTATCTTGCTATTGGCATAGGGCTTATTACCCTCGTTGGTAGCCTTGTTGCTGCCGGAAAATTGCATCGCCTTCTTCCACAAAAGCCGCAGGTTTGGGCTTTCCATTCGATGGCGACTGTACTCTCGCTTGTGGTAATGGCGATACTGATTCTTATTGGTACTTTTTCTCAATACGAGGGAATGCCTGTATTCTGGTTAATTGCCGGAGTGGCTATCTTCTCCTCTCTATTTGGACTTTATTTCTCCATTCGCGTAGGAGGGGCCGACATGCCTATCACCATCTCGCTACTCAACTCCTTGAGTGGGGTAGCCGGGGCTATTGCCGGTATGGCTATTGGGGACGTCCTGCTCGTTGCGGTGGGTGGTATTGTAGGGGCATCAGGTTTGTTGCTGACACAGATTATGTGCCGAGCTATGAATCGTAGCCTTCTCTCTATCCTCCTGGGTACAAAGAAAAAGGTGGCTACGCCTGCACCTTCATCTGTGGCAACGGCTTCATCGGCTGCTGCTCCCAAAGTAGAAGTAAAGAAAACCCCCAGTGAGGTACTCTCCACAGCCAAGCGAGTAATCATCGTACCGGGCTATGGTATGGCACTGGCTCAGGCTCAACACGAGGTAAAGCAACTTGCCGATGCTCTTCGCAAAGGGGGTGCAGAGGTTCGCTTTGCCATCCATCCCGTGGCAGGTCGTATGCCGGGTCATATGAACGTACTCCTTGCCGAGGCCAATGTTCCCTACGACGATCTCTTTGAGATGGAGGCTATCAACGACGACTTTGCCAAGGTAGATGCCGCTATCGTAATCGGGGCTAACGACGTACTGAACCCTGCTGCTCGCAATGCAGAGGGTACGCCCATCTACGGCATGCCTGTACTGAATGTAGACCAAGCTCCCTACGTGGTTATCTGCAACTACGACCTCAAACCGGGTTATGCCGGCGTGGAGAATCCGCTTTACACGAGAGAAGAGGGCGTGGCACTCCTTACAGGGGATGCTAAAGAAACCGTCTCGGCTCTTCTTACTGATTACCAAAAAGCGTTGGCAGGTAATGGCGCAGTAGCTCCTAAAGCCGAAGCTAACGATAAGCCTACGGCAGGGGCTATCCTCTCCACAGCCAAGCGCGTAATTATCGTACCCGGCTATGGTATGGCACTGGCTCAGGCTCAACACGAGGTAAAGCAACTTGCCGATGCTCTTCGCAAAGGGGGTGCAGAGGTTCGCTTTGCCATCCATCCCGTGGCAGGTCGTATGCCGGGTCATATGAACGTACTCCTTGCCGAGGCCAATGTTCCCTACGACGATCTCTTTGAGATGGAGGCTATCAACGACGACTTTGCCAAGGTAGATGCCGCTATCGTAATCGGGGCTAACGACGTACTGAACCCTGCTGCTCGCAATGCAGAGGGTACGCCCATCTACGGCATGCCTGTACTGAATGTAGACCAAGCTCCCTACGTGGTTATCTGCAACTACGACCTCAAACCGGGTTATGCCGGCGTGGAGAATCCGCTTTACACGAGAGAAGAGGGCGTGGCACTCCTTACGGGAGATGCTAAAGAAACCGTCTCAGCTCTTCTTACTGATTACCAAAAAGCATTGGCAGGTAATGGCGCAGCAGCTCCTAAAACCGAAGCTAATGATAAGCCCACGGTAGGGGCTATCCTCTCCACAGCCAAGCGAGTAATCATCGTACCCGGCTATGGTATGGCACTGGCTCAAGCCCAGCATGAGGTAAAGCAGCTTGCTGATAAACTTCGTTCGAAGGGGGCAGAGGTCCGTTTTGCCATCCATCCTGTAGCAGGCCGTATGCCGGGGCATATGAACGTACTCCTTGCCGAGGCGAATGTACCCTATGAAGATCTCTTTGAGATGGAGGCTATCAACGACGACTTTGCCAAAGTGGATGCCGCTATCGTAATCGGAGCTAACGACGTATTGAATCCCGCAGCTCGCAATGCTGAGGGTACACCTATCTACGGCATGCCAGTGCTGAATGTAGACCAAGCTCCCTACGTAGTTATCTGCAATTACGACCTCAAACCGGGTTATGCCGGCGTAGAGAATCCGCTTTACACGAGAGAAGAGGGCGTAGCTCTCCTTACGGGGGATGCCAAAGAGAGTCTTGCTCGTCTCATGGAAGAGATGGATCAGACCATTGCTCCCGAGGCGGAGGGGGCAAAGGAATCTTCCCCCGGTACCTCATCCTATACCCAGTGGATGAAGGAGGCACGTAAGGTAATTATTGTACCCGGTTATGGTATGGCACTCGCTCAAGCCCAGCACGAAGTGAAGCAACTCGCCGATAAACTTGCAAAGCAGGGGGCAGAGGTTCGCTTTGCCATCCATCCTGTGGCAGGTCGTATGCCGGGTCATATGAACGTGCTTCTTGCCGAGGCAAATGTACCCTACGACGACCTTTTTGAGATGGAGGCCATCAACAATGATTTCGCTTCTACCGATTTGGTGATTGTGATTGGGGCTAACGATGTTTTGAATCCTGCTGCTCGTAACGCCGAAGGCACGCCCATTTACGGCATGCCGGTGCTGAATGTGGATCAAGCGCCTCATGTGATTATCTGCAACTACGACCTCAAACCGGGGTATGCCGGGGTGGAAAATCCCCTCTATACACGTGAGGAGGGAGTAGCTCTGCTTACGGGAGACGCCAAAGAGTCTCTCCAAAAGCTTCTTGCTCTCTAGGAGAGACTTTCCCTAAAATCTTTCCATCCCCACTAGATTCTTCTAGTGGGGATTTTTCTTTTCCCTCTCTCCCTACAAAAAGTGAGCACCTCGCGAGAAGATGATGTTTCGCGCGAGGTGCTCTATATAAAACAGATTCAAATTAGTTGTCTTTAGAGGGAAATGGGTTGGGGCTTCCTAACGTGCTCCCGCATTTCTGGAAGCCCCGAGTTTAATAGAAGAATATGAAAAGGAAAATGTTGTTTTAGTCTCTCTTATTATGAGGTAGAGGTGTGATCTTACCGATTGCGAAGGGGACCCTTGCGAGAGGATTGCTCCGGAGATTGTACCGCTTCCTCTATTTGTTTACGAGTGAATTTGCCGATGAACGAAATGGCTACGTACTCCTCCGGCGAGTCGACCAGGAGGTAGAGATCGTGTATTTCGTTGCCCTTTTTCCTACCCACAAGGTGCATGGTTCTTTGGTCCTCTTTTACAAAAAAGAGTTGCTCGTAGGTGGGTGAGTCCATCTTGATCATAGGGGTGAAGATGGAGCGCATGAGCTGGATGTTCTTACGGTCTGCTGCCGAGAAGATGTATACGGAGTTCACCGCTTGTATCAATCCGTGTAGGGAGGCTGAGTGTCCGTTACCTCCCGAAAAACGTAGGGAAGACTCCGAAAGCATAGAGGAGGATAGGTAAACTACCGTGATGCCGTCTGTAGACATTAGACGCTCCAGTGTAGTGTTGTTTTGCGCCTGCACAGGGCGGAAGGTAAGAGGTAGCAGTGCAAATAGGGCGGTGACGATGGGTAGGAGTTTCATATCGTAGAAGGGTATATCTAGAGAGACTAATAGGCGATATCAAAGGGGGTGGCAAAGGGAGTGGAGGAGCTCATTGGCTCTAATTGTTGGTAAGAGGCATCTAAGAAGTTAGATACTTCTTCTAGGGTAGAGTGGGCTTTGGTATAATGTTCGTTGCCGGCTGAGAGGCAATCGTCGAGTAACCCAAAGGCGCGTGCCATCTCACGATCCACTTCCTCTTGATCTATGGGGCGAGTGTTACGCCAAGAGCCGTTGGGCTCGGTGGTGGGTTGCCAGATAGAGGTGCCGATAGCGATAAGGAGAGCCAAGGCAGCAGCGGCAGCCCAAATATGTTTTGGGATAATGCGCCAACGCTTCTGTACCTTCACTTCTTGAGTTGCTTGCTCCTTCTGCCCCTGCAAAGAGAGCTGGGCGGCCGCCATCATCATATGCTCCATGGCGATTAAGTCCGGGCGATAGGGGCTGTCTTCGGGCTCTTCGAGCAGAGAGATATAGAGGGACACTTCCTCTTCGGGAGAGGTTGAGCCATCGTAGTACTTCCGGAGTAGCTCCTCAAGGTGGCGTGGAGTAGTCATTCTTTTTATCGCTCTAGGGGTGATCAATCTTTTTCAAATAGGGCTCGCACTTCTTTGCGAAGGCGAGATAGGGTGCTTCGTACTGTTGTCTCTTGTAGGCCGAGTCGCTCTGCTGTCTCTTGGTTGGATAGCATCTCGTAGTGCCTTAGTGAGAATATACTTTTTTGGGGTTCGCGTAGTTGCTCTACCCAATGTGCAAGGCGTTCTTCTCCGCTCTTTGCCACAAGTGTGCTATGGGGGTCGGCACTATTGTCTATCTGTAGAGCTAGAGCTGTCTCTGCCTCTTTGCCACTCGTGCGCAGCCTCTCGCCGGCACTCTTGAGGTGGTCTAGGCATCGGTTGCGTGCAATACGTACGGCATAGGCTTGTGGCGATTGCACGTTGTCTAGCTCATCTCTCTGCTCCCATAGGCGGAGGTAAACATCTTGTGTGATATCGTTGGCTACCTCTTGGTCTGTAAGTAGGGCCACGCACACCATAAATATCACCTGCCTGAGGGGGAGGTAAGTTTGGTTGAATGTAGCCTTATTCATACAGATAGAGAGTAGAAGGGATGGTGCCTATCGGGCTATTTATTCTCCGTTTGAGCAGGGGCTAAGTGAATAGAACTATTAAGTCTAAAGTGACCTAGTAGGCGGATCACTTGTTGCCGCTTCTCGTTTGTGTACAGGATATACATACCCGTAAAGGTAGGAGCCTGGGGATTGTGTATGCCAAAGATACGTACTTTGTCACTACCCTCGCTGGCAAGAGTGATCAATTCACAATCCTCAAACTGGAGGGGAGAGAAAAGAGATGCGACAACCTTCTGTTCTTCTTGGGTGAGTGCTAGCGAACGAGGTATAGAGAGTATGAAAAGACTTTGCTCTTCCGCTTCTTTGAGAGTAAGAGGTAAAGTACCGCTATCACTCTTGAAACTTGATGTTGCCAAAGCATCTAGGAAGTCCCCATCTATCACAGGGGTAGTGCCACTAAACAACTGAGCCAAGGCTTCAGCTCCAAAATAGCTACACTCCACTCCCTCTATGCGAGCACATTGCTCGAATAGATTCGCAATAGAAGTAGTGGTAGACTGAGCCATTGCACTTAGGCAACCGGCAAACCCCAAGAGGGAAACCAGAAGGTGTCGAATCATCTTTTATTTCTTTGTCATGTGAGTCCTTTGAGAGAGGGGGCACTACGCGTTGCGCTTTTTCGTTCCTCCTTCTTCTCTGTTTGGGCTCTCGCTTAGAGCCCCCTATTCATAAGACGAACTGAGATCGGATTTGTTGCATCTGAGGGTGAAATATTTTTCGCTCTTGCCCTGGATTTGAAAATTTCTAGGGCAGAATTTTCCAAAAAATCAGCTAGAATGGGAGTCTTTTTCCAGGTGAAAAAAGAAAAACTTTTGGGCGAAGGATCCTCCCCCTGTTCGTTTCTGGCCGGAATCCCCTGCTTCCTGCTTTGTGTTAAGAATGCTCTTGTTCCTGGAATCTGCATACACCATTAGGTACTGCCATATGAATTTGATTTGTTATTTTTGTGTTAGAGTTATTTGTGAGGATATTCTTCCTAATTTATCAAAAGAATAGGAGGGGGAGAATAGCTCTTCATATTGTTACAGGAAATCCTCTCGTTTGTGGAATGATTATGCATACAAAGAAAGTATTTGTTCTAATTTGTTGTTCAGTATGTTTGGCTTTGCTCTTATCTTGCAAAGAGAATAGGAATGAACCAACTGTAAAGGAGGAACCGACACTCGAGGAGATCCATGCAAAGGGAGCAAAAACTCTTAATGAGATTTTGCTAGAGCATGAAGCGAGCATTCGGGGAGGTGGTACCTTGGTAGAGAATCCCCAATCAGGGTGTTCTTTACGTGGTTATGGTCCCGTAAAAGAAGAAACATACTATGGTTTCACAAGGGATGTTCACCTCGGAAGGAAGCCCCAGTTGTGTTATCTCAATGTAGAGCTATGCCATGGATATTATTTGGTTGATGTCCATTCCGTCGTTCTAGAAGTAAGGGCAAAGCCTTTTACTGAATACGAACAAGTAGACTCTCCAAGATGTGGTTACATTCCTACTTCTCATATAGATCCTTCCCAGATTATGCCCAATAGGTTTAATAATCCAAGTAGAGGCTATTTTAATGATGGTTATAAGGCTGGAGGACTTCAGTACTTTAGGACTTACTACATTAGGGTTGCTTATAGTCTGAGTGGAATGCAGATTAATCATACTCTTCCTGATTTTCCTAAGAACTTCGAATGGAATATTGTCTATCGCGAAGCAGAATAGGGGGCTGTAAATAAGATAGCAGAATATAAGAGAAGGGAGTATTGAAAGAGGATTTTCATACTCCCTTTTTATTATAGAGAACAAAAAACATTGTTGTCCCCTGTCTGTAATCTCTTCAGAATGTATTCTCCTCAGAGGGGAAGATAACTTAAAAAATACAGTTCTCTCTCTTTGCATATGTGTAAATTCTTAGGAGGTTATTTGCTTTGCTATTCCTGAACTTACACGGATAGGATGTGGTGATGCTGTACCTTTGTGTCTTGAATTAGAGAGAGAAGGCTTCGTATGCGTATTATTCGTAATTCATATATCCCTTTTCGAGGATTTACCGCCATGAATCTTTTTGGGATACTCTTTGTACGTCGGGAGGCTGCGGAACTTACGCCGGAAACTCTCAATCACGAAAAAATCCATTCTGCCCAGATGCGAGAGATGCTTTACATCCCTTTCTATATCTGGTATTTACTGGAGTGGATCCTAAGACTCTTCCTCCCGCGCAATGCCTATCGCAATATCTCTTTTGAGCGAGAGGCATATAAATACCAAAACGACCTCTCCTACCTAAGTAGAAGAGGTCGCTTTACGTGGATTCGTTTCTTGTTTAGAGCCGGTTAGCGGTCTTCGAAGCTTTTGAATACCTCCGGGAGGTTGTCAATAATGTCGGAGGCAATGAGGGCTGTTTCGCTAGACCTAGCCGCAAAGAGGTCGCCCGCTTCCCCATGGAAATAGTTGGCGAGTACTGCTGCCGTAGAGGGGTCGTACCCTTGAGCCAGTAGGGCTAGGATAATCCCTGTGAGCACATCGCCACTCCCTGCTGTTGCCATACCCGGGTTGCCCTTACTATTGAAGTAGATACTCCCAGCAGGGGTACACGTGGTGGAATAGGCTCCTTTTAAGATGATATTTAGTCCGTGTGTACGAGCAAAGTAGGTAGCCTGCTCAAGGCGTTCTTCGTCCGTATCCCAATGGGTCGTGAGTCGGTCGAATTCCCCTGCATGAGGGGTGAGAATGCTACCTTTGGGCACTAGATCGAGTAACGACTTGTGGCGTGCAATTAAGTTGAGAGCGTCGGCATCTATCACAAAAGTCTTGTCGCTTGCATTGGAGAATAGGTCAATAAGCATTTCTGCCGTCTCCTCCTCTTGTCCCAGCCCGGGGCCTATGGCAATCACATCGTACTGTCGTAGGTTGTCTACCATTGTCGTGATGTTGCTATTCACGTCAAGGTCGAGCATGGCCTCGGGTACAGCTGCCTGCAATGCCGTCTCTCCACGGTAAGGAATATGGCAGGTGAGCTTGCCGATACCACTCCTGAGAGCTGCTTTGCTGGCAAGTATCGCTGCGCCCATTTTGCCTTGAGAGCCTGCAATGAGTAGTCCATGACCAAATTGCCCCTTGTGTGCGAAGCGATCGCGACGGCGGAATATCGTAGCTAGCGTATTCTCCTCAATCAGATAGTGGCGCGTAGGTAGGTTGTCTTTGCCACTACTGCTCAGCCCAAGTTGTATGACACCGGGCTGCCCAATGAAGGGGGCATTTTCTGCAAAGAAGAAACAACGCTTAGGGTACTCCAGGGTATAGGTATAGGTAGCTTTGATGATGGCATCACGGTCTACCATAAGATTCTCGCTGGGATACAAGCCCGAGGGAAGGTCTATGGATACAACCTCACACTGCGATTGATTGATGTATTGTATGATGCTTCTATAGGCTCCCTCCGGGGTGCGATTGAGTCCTGTACCGAAGAGTCCATCAATAACAATATGCTTGGGGGTTAATACGGGGAACTCAATTTTGCCACTAATCACCTCTTGTAGTTTGATATTGGGGTGATTGGCAACGCGATTTCTCATAGTCTCACATGCGGAGGAAAGGGACTGCTTCCCCTGGATCAAAAAGACCGAGACTGCATAGTTGTTACTCGCAAGCTCAAGAGAGAGAGCTAGGGCATCGGCTCCATTATCACCATTCCCGGCAATGCAAACAATGGGGCGTCCACAATTCTTATAAACATGCAAAAACTCTTCGGCGAGCTTGGTTGCTGCATTTTCTATAAGAGTGAGGAGGGGTAACCCCTCGTGCTGTATGGTGTGCGTATAGAGGGCGTTAATTTCTTCGCCGGAGAATATCTTTATCATATAACTGTACCAAAGGCTAGAGAGGAGAGGGCTTAGGCTTTAGTCCATACTCCCCCGCACAATACCTCGCTCCGAAGAGCGGATAAAATTGAGTATCAAGTCACGCTCAGGAGAAGATGGGATCTCTTGTTCGATGGTGGCAATGGCTTCTGTATTGTTAAGTCCGCGTTGGTAGAGGGTACGATATACGTCGTTAATGAGAAAAATTTGCTCATTGGTGAATCCTCTACGCCGCAGTCCTACGATATTGATGCCGCAGTACACGATCGGGTCGCGACCAATTAGGGTGTAGGGAGGAATGTCTTTGGTAACACGACTCCCCCCCTGTATCATTGCATGTTGCGAGATGCGACCAAACTGATGCACAAGTACACTTCCGCTTAGTATAGCATAGTCGTCAATCTCTACTTCTCCTGCTATTTGGGAGGCATTCCCTATAATGATATGATTTTGTAGTACACAGTCGTGGGCAATGTGGCTGTATGCCATGATGAGACAATGGTCTCCTATTTTGGTATAACCACGGGAGGCTGTCCCCCGATTGACTGTAGCATACTCGCGGATGGTCGTGTAGTCCCCTATATAGGCAAGGGTCTCCTCTCCTTGGAATTTTAGGTCTTGGGGAACCCCTGCTATCACAGCTCCCGGATGGATCTCGCAGTGTGCCCCTATACGAGCACCACTGCGTATGATGGCATGGCTGTGGATATGAGTTCCCTCTCCTATCTCTACATTTTCTTCTATTATGGCAAAGGCGTCTATTTGTACCCTGTCGGCTAGCTTAGCCTCGGGGGCAACAAGGGCTGTGGGGTGTATGGTGGTTGTGTTCATTTTATAGGGAAAAAAGTTAGTTGTTCTTTACAATCTGTGCCATAAACTCAGCCTCGCATACGAGTTTTTCTCCTACATAAGCAAGACCGCGCATATTGGCAATCCCTCGTATTATCTCACTCATCATGCGCAGACGGAATACTAGGGTATCGCCGGGAACAACCTTCTGGCGGAATTTTACATTGTTGATTTTTAGGAAGTAAGTAGAGAAGTCGCTTCCCTCTTCCATAGCACTAAGAACGAGCAATCCTCCCGTCTGTGCCATTGCTTCTACAATGAGTACTCCGGGCATTACGGGTTCGTTGGGGAAATGTCCAACGAAGAAAGGTTCATTACCCGATACGCTCTTTACTCCTACGATGTTATCTTGCCCGATCTCGATAATTTTATCTACAAGGAGGAAGGGATAGCGGTGAGGAAGCAATTCTTTGATGCGATTTATATCAAGTATGGGCTCCTTATCGGGATCATATACCGGGGCTTGGGCTTCGATCTGTTTGATCTCTTTGCGCAGGAGGCGTGCCATCTTATTGTTGATGCCATGCCCGGGGCTGTAGGCCAAAACGTGCCCACGGATGAATTTCCCTACGAGAGCAAGGTCGCCTATGATGTCGAGGAGTTTGTGCCGAGCCGGCTCTCCGGATAGGGCCTCATTGGGGTTGAGGAATCCTATTGTAGTGGGTATTTCGGTCCCCTGAGGTAGCACTTTTCCTAGTTCTTCTCTCTCCTCTTTGCTTAGCTCTCTGTCGTTGATAACGAGAGCATTCGATAGCTGTCCACCTTGTATCAGACCCTTCTGGATGAGGGGAAGAAGCTCGCGAACAAAGACAAAACTACGAGCCGGAGCAATCTCCGAAGCATAGTCTGTATGGCTGTCGTATGAGGCGAATTGATTGCCCAAAAGAGGCGAAGGGTATGAGATATGTGTATCGATACCGAATTCGTCATCGGGCAGGAGGATAATACGAGCACCCGTATCAGGGTCACTTACTTCCATCCTTTTTTTGATGATGTAGTACTCGCGTTCGGCCTTCTGTTCGGCAAGACCTACTCGCTGTATTGCCTCTACAATAGGCTGAGAATTACCCGTGAGGATTGGGCACTCAGGGGCATTAACTTCTATGATACAATTGTCTACTCCGAGGGCATACAGTGCGCTGAGGGTGTGTTCGATAGTGCTTACTGAGAGCTCTCCCTTCTTGAGTACAGTACTGCGATCGGTAGAGCAAACTAGCTCTGCCAGTGCCGGAATAAGAGGAGCATTCTCTACATCTGTACGCCTAATTTGGTATCCTGTGTTGATAGGAGCAGGCTGTAGGGTCATTGTAATGTGGAGACCTGTGTGGAGCCCTATCCCTTCGAAGTGGAGGGCTTCATTTAGTGTTTGCTGTTGCATGGGGTAGAGGATAATTTGTTGATTTTATCTTCGAGCTCTTCGAGTCTTCTGAGTAGTTGTGGTAATTTGGGCACTACAGTGTAGGCTCTCATTGCGGTGGAGAGATCCATGGCCGGGGAGCCAAGGAGTTTACGTCCATCCGCAACATTGCCAAGGATACCGGTCTGGCCGCCCATATCAACATGGTTGCCTACGGAAACATGACCGGCGATGCCAATCTGTCCACCTGTGCGACACCAGGACCCGATATGGGAAGAACCTGCCATGCCGCCTTGGGCTGCCATTACCGTGTGCTCGCCTACGGAGCAGTTGTGTGCCACCTGTACCAAGTTGTCGAGTTTGGCACCTTTACCGATGATTGTACTGCCCATTACGGCGCGATCTATACACGTATTGGCACCGATCTCTACGTCATCGGCAAGGACTACGTTGCCTAATTGGGGGATTTTCTTGTACCCTTCTTCGGAGGGCGCAAAGCCGAATCCATCAGCCCCGATTACGACTCCGGCATGGAGAGTGCAGCGTGCTCCTATCTCGCATCCCGGGTAGATAGTAACATGGGGATAAAGGGTACTCCCCTCGCCAATCTTGCATCCCTTACCGATGTATGTATATGGGTAAATGGAGCAGCCTTCGCCCAAGGTTACTCCCTCGGCAATGTAGGCAAAAGGAGCAATGTAGCAGTGCTTGGGGAGCTTTACGGAGGGGTGGATAAAGGCTTCACTAGCTACGCCCTCGTAGCGTGGAGCTATCTCTTCTGTTGCCAATTGCATCAATTGAGCTAGAGCGGCATAGGGATCGGCAACGCGTATTAAGTTGGTAGTGACGGGAGCTGAGGGGCTAAAGTGATCAGAAACGAGAGTGGCCGTTGCTCGGGTTGTGTAGATATGGGGTTCGTATTTGGGGTTGGCAAGAAAGGTGAGTTGCCCCTCAATGGCCTCTTCTATACGTCCAAATGAGGATACTATAGCTTGGGGATCTCCCTCAATAGTACCTCCCAGCAATGTGGCAATACTCTGTAGTGTAAACTGCATAACTCTATTTCCCTCTTAAGACTAGGGATTATATGATTCCTTGTTTGATTAGAGCCGTCTCCATTTTGCGGCGCAGGTTCTCTGCCTCGTTGGCTGCGGCAGATGCAAAATGCTCAGAACTATCGGCATAGAGAATCCCTCGGGAAGAATTTACGAGGAGACCACACTCCTGGGTCATACCATGCTCTATGAGTTGGTCAAAATCCCCACCTTGTGCGCCGATGCCCGGCACTAAAAGAAAATGATTAGGAACAATGTTGCGCACGCGCTGCAGGTACTCGGCTTGGGTTGCCCCCACTACGTACATCATATGCTCGTCGTCACTCCATTGGCTGCTGGTCTTGAGTACTTGCTCAAAGAAGAAGTCTCCCTCTTCGTTTTTGGTCAGTTGGAAGTCGCTAGCCCCCTGATTGGAGGTAAGAGCAAGTAGTACAACCCACTTATCCTTGTACTCCAAAAAAGGTTTTACGCTATCCTGTCCCATATAGGGAGCCACGGTAAGTGCATCGGCTTTTAGGTACTCATAGGAAGAGCGAGCGTAGTGCATCCCAGTGTTGCCTATGTCTCCTCGCTTACCGTCTATGATGATAAATTGATCGGGGTACTGCTCACGTATGTAAGCGACCGTATGCTCCAATACCTGTACTCCAAAGGCTCCCATGGATTCGTAAAATGCTACGTTGGGCTTGTATGCTACACAAGAGCCCGCGGTGGCATCAATGATGGCACGATTGAAGGTGAGCATGGGATTTTCCGTACGCATGAGGTGCTCGGGTATCTTTCGGAGGTCTGTATCGAGTCCTACACAAAGGAAGGAGCGTTTCCGCTTTATGTTTTCTATGAGTTCTTGTCTAGTCATTGCAACTATGTATTACATGCCTTTTGAATAATAGGAGTCGGGGATTAGCTAAGGGCAGCTTCCTGCAATCGTTCGCTATTTTCTGCCACAGAGAGGGCATCGATAATGGGCTTTAGGTCACCATCGAGCACGGCTTGTAGGTTGTACAGAGTGAGCCCGATTCGGTGGTCGGTTAGCCTACCTTGTGGATAGTTATAGGTTCGTATTTTAGCACTTCTATCGCCGGTTGATACCATCGTTTTACGGCGAGAGGCAACCTCATCGAGGTACTTCTGATGCTCCAGATTGTAGATGCGGCTACGCAGTTCCGTGAGGGCTTTTGCTTTGTTTTTGAGCTGCGAACGCTCGTCTTGGCTCTGCACGGTGATCCCGGTAGGTACGTGTACGATACGCACCGCCGAGTAGGTCGTATTTACGGATTGCCCCCCTGCACCGCTGGAGCAAAAGGTGTCGATACGTAGATCGCTCTCCTTTATTTCTACATCAAACTCGTCGGCTTCCGGGAATACGGCAACCGTGGCAGCCGAAGTATGGATGCGCCCCTGAGCCTCGGTCTCCGGCACACGTTGCACACGATGTACACCGGACTCGTACTTGAGGGTGCCATAGGCATTGTCTCCCGTTACGGAGAAAACGATCTCTTTGTATCCCCCGAGAGTGCCCTCGGTATAGCTACTCACCTCTACACGCCAGCCGAGCCCCTCTACAAAGCGAGTGTACATCTTAAAGAGGTCACGGGCGAATAGAGCGGCTTCGTCTCCCCCCGTACCTGCACGGATTTCCATGATGGCATTCTTCCCATCTTCGGGGTCATCGGGTAGGAGCAATAGGGCAATTTTTTCTTGCAATTGAGGGCATTGCTCGTCGGCAAAGGCGATCTCCTCTTTGGCAAGAGCCTTCATCTCCTCATCATCTGTCCCATTGAGTAGCTCCATCGCTTCTTGGCGATTGAGCTTGAGGCGATTGTATTCATCGTGGGCTTGGTGCAACTCCTCCAGGCGGCGATACTCTTTACTGAGGCGTACAAAGCGCTTATCGTCCGCTATTACAGAGGGATCTGTGATGAGCAAAGCAACCTCTTCGAATCGAGATTCGAGGTTCTGGAGGTGTTGTAATAGTTTCTCTTCGTTCATTTAGTAGCGTAGAGTGCCATAGGGCGATTGTATGGTGAGACTATTCGTTGCTGCGTCTTCTACATGCCCTATTACTTGGGCTTCGATACCGAAACTCTGACTGATGGCGATAACATCACTGGCCACCTCCTGAGGTAAGTAAAACTCTAGGCGATGCCCCATGTTGAATACTTTATAGAGCTCTTCTCCCGAGGCGCCGCTCTCTTCTGCAATGATGCGGAAGAGTGGGGGTACGGGCAAAAGATTGTCTTTTACGACATGCTTCCCTCGAACAAAGTGGAGTACCTTGGTCTGTGCTCCCCCGGTGCAATGTACCATACCATGTATTTGGGGGCGAAGCTCTCGGAGCACCGCAGCCACTACGGGGGCATAAGTGCGTGTGGGGGAGAGTATCAATTGCCCCATATTAAGAGGTGTACCTTCCACAGGTTCTAAGAGAGAACGAGACCCACTGTAGACAAGGTCTTGAGGGATGGCGGCATCGAAACTTTCGGGGAATCGCTCTGCAAGGTATTTCCCTAAGACGTCGTGCCGAGCGGAGGTAAGCCCATTGCTCCCCATTCCGCCGTTGTATTGGTGCTCATAGGAGGCTTGGCCATAGGAGGCAAGCCCTACTATTACGTCTCCACCGGCAATGCGTGCATTGTCTATCACATCACTACGGCGCATTCGGCAGGTTACGGTACTATCCACTATAATGGTACGCACGAGGTCGCCTACATCTGCTGTTTCTCCTCCTGTGGAGTAGATGCCTACGCCTAGCTGGCGGAGGTTCTCTAGTAGCTCTTCTGTACCATTGATGATTTCTGCAATCACTTCTCCCGGGATGAGAGACTTGTTGCGCCCAATGGTGGAGGAGAGCAAGATGTTGTCGGTTGCTCCTACGCAGAGGAGGTCGTCGAGGTTCATTACGAGAGCGTCTTGGGCTATCCCTTTCCAAACGGAGAGGTCGCCGGTTTCACGCCAATAGATGTAAGCAAGGGAAGACTTTGTACCGGCTCCATCGGCATGCATTAGGTTGCAATAGTCGGGGTCCCCACCCAAGAGGTCGGGGATGATCTTACAAAATGCCTGAGGGTATAGCCCCTTGTCTACATTTTTGATTGCATTGTGTACGTCTTCTTTACTAGCAGAGACGCCACGCTGCATATATCGTTCGTTGCTCATAGTGCTGATTGTCGTTTTACCAAAGCCGGAGTACATCTCCCTCTAGAGGTACGTAACTCTCTATGTCTAAACCATTGATTTTGTAGAGATACTCCACGCGAATGCCGTAGAGTTGTGAGATGCTGTGCATAGACTCTCCCACGCTCACTACATGATCTTGGGTGCTATCTCCATGTTTGTTTTTGCGTTGTAGATATATCACATCTCCCTTTTTGAGGGGGAAGTCTACGGGAGCATCGTTGAAGGTTGCCAGCTTCTCTTCGTCGATATTTACATCGCGAGCTATTGTTGCAAAGGAGTCTCCCTCTTCTGCCAATACGTACTCGAGACCATAGCAATTGTATTGGGTTCGCTTTTTGGGGGGCTTGGAAGTAGTTTGCTTTTCTCGCTTCTTCTCTAGTGTGGAAGAGGGCGATGATGCTTTCCCTTTCATCCACGAGGGGGAGGCTTCTCGGTCGAGTTCGTACAAACTATAAAGCTCTACAAGAGCAATGAGTTTATTGGCATATCCTTTGTCTGTGGCGTATCCACATCTTTGCAATCCCTTGGCCCATCCTTGATAATCGTCCAGTGAGAGCTGGAATAAAGACTTGTAGCGAGGTTGTTGCAAGAAGTAGGAGTGATCGGTATAGGAGTCTAAGGGAGAATCGTAACTGCGGAAGCATTCTCCCTTTTCATCGTCGTCTTTATAGGCTCTATTGCCTTGCCAAGTTTTGTGACACTTGATCCCAAAGTGATTGTTGTGTACACTTGCCAGCGTGCTTGCACCTGCATTCGACTCGAGCAGTCCCTGTGCGATTGTGATACTTGCAGGTATCTTGTGCCGCTTCATCTGGTGTATGGCTTCGTTGGCATACTTGCGGATATAGGTTTGATAGGCGGCATTCATGCGCTGTCCATACAGGAGTGGTAAGGAAGTGAGGGAGAATAGTAGCACTATGATCCCGCGTAATAACTGGTTTGCTCGCATTGCCTGTTTCGTATCTTATCTCCACAAAGGTACAATTTTGCCGCGGATTTGCCATCGTCGGCTTTTGCGGCTACCTATCCGTGATAGAGGGGCTTTCTATTAAAGAAGAGCAGAGGGGCTATGAGAAGAATGGCAGACTCCAAACAACAAGGAGGCTGAGGATGAGTACAATGAACCAGAAAGAGCGTACCTTACGCTCGTGGGCTGGGAAGGCAAGAACCATGACCATAGAGGCCGGGATGAGGCTCAGGAGCGAAAGCCCAACGAGGTGCTGTGAATAAAAAATCCCCAGAGGAAGCATGAGGGCTGGGCGCATCTGTGCTGCCATAAGTTGGCGTACTCGCACTTTCTTTTCACCCAAGCGTATTACGCCAAATAATGTAGCGATAGCGTAGAGAGAGGTACTAACTGCTACGGCTATGAGTAGGGGAGGAGGTAACATATTCCCCTCTTGCCAGATGGGGCGAGGGGTGACTATCTCTTGTAGTGCCTGCTGTAGATGGGGAAGACGCTCGCTGTACAATACAATAGGGGTAGCAATAATAAAGATGCTAATAAGTCCCAAGAAAAATCCGATACTGCTACGCAAAGAGAGGGCACGGAGGTCAATGGCTGTAAAAAGAATGAGAGGAAGTAAGGCTATAAATGGGGGGTAAAGTAAAACCCCCAAGCCCATAAATACCCCGGCTGTCGTGAGGTCTAGAGGATGATCGGGGTGGCGATAACTATTGTAGAGGTTGAAGATAATCCCGAGGTAGGGCAATAGGGAGAGAAGAGCCGTGCTAGAGCTCCAAGCGGAGGGGTAGAGTAGAAAAAGAAGAGTCGCCAGCAAGGTACACCAGCGACGGTCTACTTCGTTATAAAGAACAAAGGTATTGGCGAGAAATCGTACGAGGAGACAAGCTAGGATGATGAGTAGTCCTGCTCCTACAGAGAGGATCCACCCGGGTACTTCTAAGGGCGTCTCCATCATCCAAAAGGAGAGCTGTGAGGAAGTGAAAAGGGGTGTGATAGCTACCACTGCCCCTAGGATTAGGAGAAAGGAGAGTGGCAAAGCTCCTCGCATTTTGCCGGGGGAGGGGGAGGTATTGTATTGCATCTAAAGAGGGGAGAGATGGCAATCTGAAGTATAAGCCGAGAGAGAAAGAGGTGTAGAGGGTAGGGAAGTATCTGACTAGAAGTATTCTAACAATATATAGAAAAGTCCCTACCCCCACATTTTTATTAGAGAGGGGATAGGGACGCTTTATACCTTAGTTAGAGAAGATCTTGCCCAATATCGTGGCGATAATTCTTCCCTTCGAAGAGTACCTGCTGGGCTATGGTATAGCACCGTTTGAGGGCAGCTTCGGAGGTAGCTCCGTAAGAGCTTACAGAGAGTACTCGCCCTCCATCGGTTACAATCTTGCCATCGAGTTTACGCGTGCCGGCATGGAAGAGGCAAGTGTCGTGGGGAGGATCGGGGAGTGTGATCTCGTACCCCTTTTTGTAGCTTCCCGGGTAACCACGGGAGACGAGCATTACACTAGCGGCAGGGCGAGGGTCTTCGCTCAATGTGTATTCGTCGAGTGTGCCACTAGCTATAGCCTTGAGGAGAAGAGCCACATCGCTAGAGATGCGGAGCATAACAGTCTCCGTCTCGGGGTCTCCTAGGCGGCAATTGTACTCAATAACATAGGGATCGCCTTTCACATTCATCAGCCCGAGGAAGATAAATCCACGGTACTCTATATGTTCATCTCGCAACCCTTGTAGGGTTGGTTCTATGATACGTTGGCGTACCTTTTCCATAAAAGCCTCGTCGGCAAAAGGTACGGGGCTAACAGATCCCATCCCTCCCGTATTGGGTCCCATGTCGCCATCGCCGATACGTTTGTAGTCTTTAGCTGCGGGGAGTACCTTGTAATTGACCCCATCGGTTGCCACAAATATGGAGCATTCAATGCCTTGTAGGAACTCTTCAATGACTATTTTTTGTCCCTTACTCCCCCAAATGCCTTCGGCAAGGTCGTCGAAGCCTTCGGCAGCCTCCTCTAGTGTGGGAACAATAAGCACCCCTTTACCGGCTGCCAAACCATCGGCTTTGAGCACAAAGGGAGGATGCAGGGTTTGCAGATAAGCTACGGCTTCACTCTTTTCGTTGGCTGCAAAGGTGCGGTAACTTGCCGTCGGGATACCATAGCGTTGCATAAAGGCTTTGCTAAAGTCTTTGCTCCCCTCCAGCTGTGCACCTTGGGCATTGGGCCCTACGACCATGAGTTGAGGGAAGTCTTCTTTGCGCTCGGCAAAATAGTCGGCAATGCCCTGTACAAGGGGCTCTTCGGGGCCGGAAACCAAGAGGTTGACCCCATGACTTGCAATAAAGTCTGCGATTGCGTCAAAGTCTTTGCCCGAGAGCTCGGGTACATTGATGCCGTAGATTTCACTCCCTCCATTACCCGGGGCAATGTAGAGTTGCTCTACCTCGGGAGAGGTGGCAATGCGCCATGCCATGGCAGACTCGCGCCCCCCGGAGCCTAGAAGCAGTACGATGAGGCGTTCGCTAGCTCGTTTTTCTTGCATGATCGAATCTAATTGGAGGAGGTCTTTTTGCTCCTCATCTTGTGCGATATAGTATATCTTGCTCATAGGTGATCTTGGAAGTATCTTGTTATTGTTTGGTTTAGATGTACGCGATCTTTACCCAGTACGTTGTGTTCGTGCCCCGGGTAATACATGCAATCGGGGTATGTACGCTGGTTAATACATGCTTGTACAAAGGCTTGTGCGTGCTGCCAAAGTACCACATTGTCTACGGTACCATGGATGAGAAGGAGGCGTCCCTTGAGGTCGCCGGCACGGAGTGTGAGGTTGTTTTGTTGGTACCCTTCGGGGTTTTCTTGCGGAGTATCGTTGTAGCGTTCGCCGTACATTACTTCGTAACGGCTCCAGTCCATTACGGGGCCTCCTGCTACACCTACTTTGAAAACGTCGCTGTGGGTGAGCATCAGGTTGGTAGTCATAAAGCCTCCAAAGCTCCATCCGTAGACACCCATACGCTCAGTATCTACCCAAGGTCGCTTTTGTAGGAATTCTACTCCGCGCATTTGGTCGTCCATTTCGGCCGTCCCTACTTGGCGGTGAATCACCTGCTCAAAGTCGCGCCCACGGCGAGCACTCCCTCTATTGTCGAGGGTGAAGACAACGTACCCCTGCTGTGCCATATACACATCCCAACCGCCGGCTCCGGCTAACCAGTCTTTGGTCACAAGTTGAGCGTGCGGACCGCCATAAACGTAAATGATGGTCGGGTACTTTTTGTTCGGGTCGAAGTTAATCGGTTTGAGGAGGCGATAGTGCAGTGTCGTCTTGCCATCACGTGCCGTTAGGGTACCCAGTGTAATCTCGGGCATGATGGCATTTTTTGTGGGATCTTCCGCCTTGAGTAGTTGCTTTTCTTCTTTCCCCTTAGTACTAACGATGCGGCTGATGCGAGGTGTCGTAGGGGACGAATAGGTGTCTATAAACGCTGTTTTAGAAGCGTTGAGGCTTGTATGGTGCACTCCCTCTATGGGGGTTAGGTCCACAAAATTTTTGCCATTAATGCCTATGCTGTAGAGGCGAGTCTCTAGAGGCGAAGCCGCTGTTGCCTCAAAAAAGATGGTCTTGCCGTCTTGAGAGAAGCCCTTGAATTCTGTCACCTCCCACTCTCCTCGGGTAATTTGTTGTAGAGAGTTTGCTTTACGGGTAGAGCCAAGATAGAAGTGGTTGTAGCCATCTTTGCGAGAGAGCCAGAGGTAACGCCCATCGTTGGCAGGCAAGAAAATCATGGGAGATTGCGGCTCAATGTATTTGGGGTCATTCTCCACAAACAGCGTGGCAAGCCTAGCTCCCGATTGGGCATCGTAGCGATTGACTTCGTTGTGGTTCTGCCCCCGATTCACTTCGGCAATGTAGAGCGAACGATTGTCGGGATCCCAAGCAATGTTGGTAAGGTAGTGCTCGGGGTCGCCTCCCGTTTGCATATAGACCGTTTGCCCCGTAGTGCGATCGAATACTCCCAGGGTAACGTGGTGCGAAGGCTCGCCCGCCATGGGATAGCGTACAGGCACCTCTTTTGCCTTGTGTGGGGTGATGTCTACCAAAGGATAGGGAGCTACCATGGATTGATCCATGCGGTAGAAGGCAACTTTGCTGCCATTGGGGCTCCAGAAGATCCCCTTCTCGATACCAAACTCACGCTGATGAACAGACTCCCCATAGACGATTGTATCCCCTTCGTTTTGGGCGATAACGAGGCGTTGTGTGCGCTTGTCGCTCCCTGCCTCCTCTAGTTGCTGCATGTAAAGAGTGCCATCGCTGCTTCTTGCGATAAGCCACTTGGCATCGGGCGATAGCTCTACAAGCTCATCGGCAGTATCCCCTTGGCTCTGGAGCGAAAGGCTGCGAAGAAGCTTTTTCTGAGAAAGATCGATAATATAGATGGCACGCCATGTTTGCACCGCAAGGAGAGATGGCTCTCCCTCAATGGGGTAGTAATGGGGTAGTTGCCCATGATACATGTGTAGGAGATCCTCTCCTGTGATTAGGTTTTGTATCTCACTAACAGTAAGTAATACCTTGGGACTTTGCTCTTTGGCATTGCTTTCCATCAGTTTATCCCCCTCTAGATAGGTACAACGGTCTCCTATCCATTGCAAGCGAGGGATATATTTGGGGTAGTAGTTGCTGATGAACTTTTGCCCTCCCGGGGTTACCTCCTCCAGGCTATAGAGCCCTTGGGCATCTTGTGCATAGCCGTAGATTGCACTCCCGGTAAGCAGGGTGGCGAGAAATAGGGTATGCAGAGTTCTGTTTCTCATATACTTGTATATTTCGTTTGGTTTCACTACTGATTACTATCGTCGAAGACTTGGATGCGAGATTTGCGTGAGGGGCGATCTTCATCCCCTCGTCTGCCGAATCTGTCTTTGGGTCCTCTAGATCCGTGTTGCCCTTTCCCTCCAAATCGGGGGCGACGTGTCTTTTCTTCTGTCGCGGGAGAGGTGTTTTTGAATGTCTTTTCCCTCTCGGGGCCTTTCTCCCTCGGGGTGCGCTCCTGCTTGCGTTCGCGGTAGGGACGAGAGGATGCATACGTGCGTGTTTTCCCCTCGGCTAGGTCGCGTTTGAAATCGTCACGCTTGCCCTCAAATGGCTCCCTCTCGGGGCGTTTCTCCCTCGGGGTGCGCTCCTGCTTGCGTTCGCGGTAGGGACGAGAGGATGCATACGTGCGTGTTTTCCCCTCGGCTAGGTCGCGTTTGAAATCGTCGCGCTTGCCCTCGAATAGTTCGTAGCTCCTTAGTTCGCACTCGAGGTCGCCATTGAGCAAATCGAGGCGAGAGGAGTGACGCAGGCCAATAGCGTTGAATAGCTTATTCTTGGGGGCTATAATCCAAACTTTAGAGCCGGCATATTTGTGCTTGAGTTCACTGCCGATCATGCTATAGAGCGCCTCCAAATCGAACCGAGTGAGCCGCTCTCCATAGGGAGGGTTGAGTACCATCAGTACGGGAGCCTCGGGGGCATTGCGGCGTTGCATGGCCATATGCTCTACAGTAATGTCGTGCCCTAATCCCATATGCTGCACGTTGGCATTCGTTACCGTATAGGCATCGTTGGCTATATCGCTGGCGTAGATATGGTGCTCAAAGGGAGTCTCGAAGTTGGGGTCTTCTTGTACTTCTCGCCAGAGGTCGGCATCGAAGTCCGCCCACTCTTCGAAGGCGTATTTGGTGCGCCATGCGCCTGCTGCCACACCTCGAGCAATCAGAGCTGCTTCGATGGCAAAGGTGCCCGAACCACACATCGGGTCTATAAGGTCGCACTGCCCCTTCCATCCGGCTTTGAGTAGGATACCGGCAGCGAGTACTTCGCTGAGAGGAGCCGGGGTCTGTTTTACTTTGTATCCACGTTTGTGGAGGCTATCTCCCGAACTATCCAAAGAGAGGGTAACATGCTTTTGTGCAATGTGAATATTAAAGCGAACGTCGGGAGTATCCATGCGTACCGAGGGGCGTTTCCCATCGGGAGTATTGGCCACAAAGTAGTCCGCAATGGCATCTTTTACTCGATAGCTCACGTAGCGACTATTGCTGAACCTATCGGAGAAAACTACGGGGTCTATGAGGAATGTTTGGTCGCATCGGAGGTACCGGTCCCACTCGAATTGGCGGAGGGTCTCGTAGAGGTCTTCGATGCTTTCGCAGTTGAATTCGTAGATGGGTTTGAGGATGCGTAGGGCCGTACGCAAACGATAATTGGTAAGGTATAGCATACGTTTATCGCCTCTAAAACGCACCATACGGCGCCCTATTTCTATGTCGTAAGCCCCGAGGGCTTCTAGTTCATCGGCTAGCACGTCCTCCAATCCGTACAGGGTCTTTGCCACGTAGGAGGAGAGGTGATGTTGGGTAGCATGTGCATCCCTTTGTTGCTTGGGGGTGGATGTTGTTTTGTTTCCCATATAGTCGCTTAATCTCTCTTTCCTACAAAAGTACGCAAATCCCCTATACCTCTGTATAGTCTCTAGCTGTTTTCCTCAGTGTGTTCTACCAGAGAATTACGACAATAGGAATCAGTATCGGTAGTGATGCCACTCTCTACTTGAATAGATCTTCAAAGAAGACTTATTCTAGATAGTTTTTTTATGATACTTTGTGGGTTCTCGGTAAAAAGTATTACTTTCGTATGCGGAGTAGTTCATCTGCTTCGCTTTTTATAAAAGAGGCGTTATGTCTTCGTCTTGTATGCTCGAAGCCTGAGAAACTTAAAGCAACAATAGACAAGAGAAGGTGTGATGGTCTCCGCGCGTATAGCGTGGGGCTGTTATCCCACATCTGTCTATTAAGGTTTTCTCAGGGCCTGAGCATTAGGACGTGGTGCATACAGTTCCACGCTTCTGCATGTGTGATTTTTTTTAGGTCTAGAGGGGGCTGTCTGACCATTGAGAAACATTATGGCAATTTCTATGATTGAACCCCGTAGTGCTTGGTATGATATTATCAACGAGCAAGGGAAAAAAGTGAAAACATTGTCACAAACTATTGGTGAAGTGGTTGGTTATGGACCTCATTTCTTCATCGTCAGACGTAGTGCGTGGTACGACCTTTACGATGAAAATGGTAAGAAGTACAAGACATTAAGTGAGACCATTGGAATTATTGTCAGTGTTACAGGCGATACTTTCGTTGTACGAAGAAGTGCTTGGTTAGACACCTATGACCGCTTCGGAAAGAAGATAAATACACGTTCTGCACATTAATCCTTTTCTTCCCTAGATTCTGAGACTAGATCTTGGAGTCTAGGGAAAGTGCTCGTAATAACTCTTTATGGAATCCTTAACAAACATATCAGCATTACTTGCTGATAACTCTATCGTTGTTCCTAACTATCAGCGCGCATATTCTTGGGATACGGACAAGTCCGAAAAAACTTTGAAGCAGGTGAATACTTTTTTGTCGGATTTGCAGGATTATGTCAATAGTAAGTCTGAATCTCCATATTATTTCGGACACTTCCTTTTTGAAAAAAGAGAAGGGAATGAATACGCTATTATTGATGGGCAACAACGCTTGACAACGACTATCATTTTTATATCCGCCTTGTACAAGCGGTTGCTAGAAAATAGACGAACCGAGAGCATCAAAGATTTTGATGATGATTTGTTTGTGACTTACTGCAAGACCATCAAACAAGGAACGCAATACCGTTTCTCTACGGTTGATTACGACAATCAAATGTTTCGAGACTATGTGATAGACCGAACTTCTAATGCCCATAATGGCATTGATACTGTGTCAAAAGCTAGAATTGTAGATGCCTTTGATTACTTCACGGAGACTCTGGAGAAAATGGAGGAGCCAATGCTCTTAAAACTTCTTAGAGCTATCACAAATGCTTCATGTACCACACATGTGGTGAAAGAGACCACCGAGGCTGCTATACTTTAACCCCCAAATAAAAATAAAAGGTAAAGATATGTGGAATAAGATTGAGAGAGTAGTTGAATGGTGCATCTTCCAAAGTCGCTGGCTTCAAGTGCCTGTTTATCTCGGAATGTGTATCGTGATGGGAATGTATTCCTTTGTGTTTTGTAAGGAAGTTATACATACTCTTATGAATGTGGGAGTGTTTTCTGAGGAAGCCATGCTTATGTTGGCTATAGGCGTGGTGGATGTGTCAATGGTTTTAAACTTAATCATTGTATGCGTTATTGGGGGCTATTGGTCTTTTGTTAGTCAATTGGAAATCATTGAGAAAAATAAAGATAATAATCAGTTTAGTTACCTTGGGAAGATAAATCCCAATGCACTAAAACACAAACTGATGATTTCTCTCATCAGTATTTCTGCCGTACATCTGTTGGAGACTTTTGTTGCGGAGAATATTGATCCCCAGCGTACTACGATGCAGATTGTGATTCATATTGTATTTGTATTATCTGCTTTGGCTATTACGTTTATGGATAAAATTGGACATGTACAACACTAAGAAGATAGTGCCTTTGTCCTAAAAACAAGAGAGGGAGAGATCTTTTGAAGGATCCCTCCCTTTCTTTTTGCTCTTGGATATTCCCTCATCAGACTTTTTCGATATTTCTTGCTATTTTGCTTAATAATGAGGGAATGTACTTTTCGTACAAGTACATATTCCTTTTTTGATTCAGCTGGAAAGTGAGTGGGTTGCTACCTGGAAAATTTTTTTATTTCACCCAGAAAGGGAGTGTACTTCTGCCTGAGATTCTTTTTATTTCTAGGCAGCAATCCGGAGCGAAATTACGTGGCAAATAAAAGCTCATTAGCTTTCACGAATAACCTATACTTTCTTATACCATTTCCATGCTTCATAAACAAGAGTAATACTCAATATGACCAGCATTAGATGTATAAAGAGCTGCTGAAGTTCAAAGCTGAATATCAGTTCCATGCTATGTACCGTACAGAATAGGGCAAGAAGTGCTGCAAGACAGAAATGTACCATCTTGTAGCAACGCTTAACGGCATAGAGCGAAAGAAGCAACCCGGTAATGGGAAGCGTGTATGACACAACAGCCATCATCACAAGCATCGATACTGGAGCTACACCATCGTTGGAAATGGCTATATCCGCATTCCAAAAAAGCGGCATCACGTCCATCAGAGAATGCGAAGACATACCTGCTACTATTGCAACCCAAAGAAACGATAGTTTTATATTTTCTTTCATTATTGAAGGAGTTTTAAAGTGATTGAATATTTATAATCGTTTAATTGGGTAAGCATTGCAAGCTTTCTTTACTGTAGAGGCTTGCAATGCTCACCCGTTAGTTGTTTTAATCAAGTGAAATAACCTTGTAAGCACCATTCGGAGTCTTCACGCTTGGTTGCATGAAACCTTTCCCTGTTGCCATATCGTAGCGATAGAATCCTATTCCATTGTCGGTATGTTCACCGAAATAGATGGAGCTTCCAACTTTGATGATGGCATTGGCAGCCCAACCGCATGAGGCCGGAAGAGGAAGTATGCGACCTGTTTTCTTGTTCACGTCTATCTCGTAAGGAACGTAGCATTTATTGACAATATAGGTATGGTCGTTTGGGTCTTTCACCAATGATGGTTTGTAGAGGAATGTGTAGATTTTTCCATTGCCACCATAAGCCATATACATGCCGTAAGAACCTATTTCAGCTCCTTCTGTTGTTTGCAGACTCATATAGAAATCCTTGTCAAACTCTGTTTCACCTTTCTTGATGCGTAGCAGTCCGTCCTTGTATCCCTTACCTGGCATAAACTGGCACATCATTGCCGCACGAGGACCTGTATGGAAATAAATGTTACCAGCCTCATCTATAACAGGCGATGTATGCCCTACCATGCCAAGACTTGTTGCACGGTCGTCTTTTATGACTTTTTCCACCTTGTCTGTCGCCACATCAATGACAGCCACCTGTGCTGGTGTTACAAGGATTTCTTTCATGGACTTCGCTTGGTTGAGTGGAAGGAACAACTTGCCATCACGCACGATACCATTGCCACCGTCAGGGTCTTTGTCGCCCTCAGCATAAGGTGAAAGGTCTATTTCCTTCGTTACGCTCATTGTGGTGGGATTGAACACGATTAGCTGTCCACGGCTTGCGCATGTGACGGCATAGGCTTTGGTCTCGCTTGCGAATATAATTTCCACCACGTTGGGAGAACCTGGAAAAGAGAGTTTGCTCATTGGCTGGGCAGAAAGTTGTCCGTTAGCATTCACTTCGTATTTGTAAAGGGTCTGCTCACCACCAAAACCATACATTGAGCCTGACTGAAGATAAACATTCTTTCCGTATTTCTCCATAAAGAGGTGTCCTGTGGGGAGTGTTATCGCCTTGTCGTAAGACACGGACGTACCCTCGTTGAAGTTTTCAAAACTCGTAATGAAGAAACCATTGTCGGCTTGTGCTGACATTAGGAAGTGATGTTTGGTTACAGGTTGGTCGTGGTCCTTTTCAGAACAAGAAGACAGGGTTGCCGCAAACAGCAACGTAAGACAGGGCAATGCCCATAAGAATTTGTTAGTTCTCATACTTTTTCCTATTTAATGTTTATATCTTGTTGATTATATATTTCATTTTCAAGTGAAACGTACGCCTTTCCATCGGGTATCTAAATTCTGCCCAATTCTCACGATTAAGTATGTTGCGTATCTCAAAGCTAAGCTGGCAACGTTTGTTAAAAGAATGATGTACGGCAACGTCCCAGCAATATCTTGCAGGTATGAGCATCGTGTTGTGGTTGCTTGCCTCCCAATTATAGCTGAACGCTTTAGTGAATCCGAAAGTAGAGGCAAAGGCTGAAGAAGAAGATTTACTTAACAAGCCGTCTTTGTGCAGACGTACCCCAACGTTACCAAACAGATACGGCATATTGGGAATGCGATAGCGGTAGTGAAAGTTCTCTCCACCGCCTACGGCTTCCTTTCTCATATCGCGGGCATCCTGCCATGTGATGTTTCCCTGCAAATCGAGCCAGCGGTTCAGTTTGCTCTCCATTTCCATATCAATGCCCATCACCCTAACCTTTCCAATATTGTCATATGCCATATTCATGGAACTGTACATCAGCTTAATCATATCCTTTGCGCTCATGTAGAAGGTATTTATTCCTATCCGCACTTGTGGATAACGCATGGCATTGATGAGCCATATCGCTCCTGCATTGATATTGAAGCTACGTTCGGGACGTAGTTTTTCTGACGGCAGCAGCAGTACACCATCACCAAACAACTCTTCGGCGATAGGCATTCTGACTGTCGATTGCACGGCGGCTTTCAGTGTCAGGGCATTGTTCGGAAGAAGATGCAATGCCACTGCCTCGCTCCAGCCTGCCATAGTGCTGTGGTTGGTCGATGCCTTGAGTTTGTCTTGCAACATGATTGCTTCTGCAAACGGAAGGACTTCGGAATGGTGATTAAAGAGTTTAATTCCCAACTCGTTAGTGAATTTTCCGCCATACAACTTTAGTTCGTGTGTCAATCCCGACACAATGCTATGCAATCGGCTTGGATAACCACTGGTAGGCAGTCGTGAATAGCTGTCGGCAAGTTCGTCCTTGGGCATCTTGCATCCATAGCGGTAGTTGGTAGTCCATGTTACAAGTTGATTGTTGCCAATCTTATAAGTAAGGTTGAGTAATTCACGGACAGTGGTGTGCCTATCGTGCGAGTCGTTTGGAACGGCACCTATTTCTCCGCGTCCAGAGCCACTTGGAAACCTGTTGCCGATGAAATCGTAACAGTAATGGGATGTATCCACTTGATTGACAAGACTGAATCCGACGATTGAATGGAACTGTGCGGTAAGTTTTCCTTTCAAGAAACTTTTTTCAAGGCTCAGCGAAGTGCTTGCAGAACGTGTTCGTGTGAAAGCATGCTGGATATTGTTCTGCACATTTATCAGTCCACCTTGTATCTCTTTGCGATAATAGTCGGCACTCAATGTTAGGTCAAACTGGTCGAACCACCATTGCTGACTACTTATACCCACATTGAAACCACCATGCGTATATGCGTCGTGGTCGCGGTGAATGATGCGTCCCAATTCAAAAGGAGAAGAAAAACTATAATTGTTTTTGGCATAGTTCATCGTTGCACCAGCATGCAGAGCCGTTGAAGTCTTGCCCAAATAATGTTTCAGTTGCAAACTACCAATATATGTATTGTATGATGCAGCCTCAAATGCCATTTCCAAATGATTTTTCTTAAAGTCTTTCAGTCGGATATTCACCGCTCCTCCTAATCCATCACCTCCCAACCATGCAGGAATAATACCTTTGTATATCTCCACCTCATCTACCATATCAATGGGAATGCTGCTGAGCTGAAATTCATCAGAGTTGCCCATAGGCATGCCATTGATGAAAATACCGATGCGCTTGCCGTCCATTCCCTGTATGATAATACGCGAGGCATTACCTAATCCACCTTGTTGAGCCACCTTGATGCCAGCAGCATTGTCAAGAATCTCGTTCAATGTTGCAGTTTTGTATTTAAGTTCTTGACTATCTATAATCGTTATTGCCGATGGTACTTCACGATGCCTCTGTGCCTTGCTCTTCCCAAGCACAATCACATCAGACAAAATGTTGTTTTCTGGTTGCAGTTCCACATTGCAGCAAATACTGTCATTGACGCATAATTTTTCATTGAGGATTATATTACGACTTTTGTACCCCATATATTGTACTTTAATCCTCTTACTGCTTTTTGATGGAAGTTCCATTCTAAACATACCTATGTGATTAGAAATTGTACCTATATTGGAATTTTCCAAAATTACAGAGACTCCGTCTAACGGCTGGAGGGTTTGTCCATCAGTAATTTGCCCAAAAACAATCTTTTGAGCAAATATATTCTGCCATGTAAATGAGAGAATTAGCACCAATAGGAAGTTGTGAAGTATATTCTTATCGCTCATGATTATTGTTTAAATCCATATTCTCTTTGACCTTTAAGCACTTGGAATAATCCTATTTTATTAAAAATAAACATTGATTGGTTTTGTTCACAAAAAAGCACATCGTTTTTCTCTTGAACGGTGCGCTTGGCTTAACGGGAACCCATATCCCTGTGGTATGTCGTGTTTATTTCTTATCATAAGAATGAAATTTATTCGGTGCAAAGATAGAAAAGGTAAGGAAGTGATACAATACCTAAAAATAGGTGTTGTATAATGAACTCTGATGATGATAGTTCCACCCTTTCAGTAAAAGTAATTTCCAATT
>NZ_JBQMYL010000012.1:0-67634 GCF_052173515.1 Porphyromonas endodontalis
GATCGTCGGGGATATGCATCTTACGATATTTGCCTGCAATAGAGCCATCTTTCTCTATAACCACCGCCGTATTGTGGTACAAGCCTGCCATACGACGCTCGAAAAGCGACAGCACCAATACCACCCCAAACTGACGAGCCACAGCCCCAAAATACTCTGTACTCTCACCGGGGATAGATTCGGCCTGATCGAAAACGGAGACCTCCTCTGTCTGGCAAAAGTAAAGCCCGTTGTGCAACTCTTGTAACACAATCAGTTGGGCGCCATTCTTCGATAGCTCCTCTATCTTCTGTACCAAGCGTTGCTTGTTGCTCGCGCGATCGGCCGTATTGGCTTGCTGTATGATTCCTATCTTTAGCGTATTCACGTGATTTCTCTTTTTAGTCTTGCTCTTATGGCTTATTTGGGGAGGTACTTCGGGGCGACAAAACCGAGGGGGAACTGCATTGTAGCACAGTGCAAACTACCATGCTGCTGCGTAAGGGTGCGACAATTGACCCCCACAATCTCTCGCTCGGGCAAGACTCTTCGCAAAATCGCTAGAGCCTCTTCGTCTTGAGGCACCCCGTAGGTGGGAACAAGCAGAGCTCCATTAACGAACAAAAAGTTGGCATACGTGGCAGGGAGTGCTTCGCCCTCTTCGTCACGAAGAGTACCCACATCGGGCAGGGCCAGCAACTTATACCCACACTCTTTTATCTCTTCGTGCTGCAAAAGCTCCTCCTCCATGGCCTTCAACTCGTGGTAATTAATCGAATTGGGATCGGTGGGCGCGACATATACCAGTGTGTCATCATTGATAAACCGCACAAGTGTATCTACATGACCATCCGTATCATCCCCCTCAATCGCTCCATGCTCTATATAGATAACCTTCTGCGCCCCCAAAGAGGACGAAAGCAAGTTATTCAAAGCCGCCTCTTGCTCGGGAAAGATATTTCTATTAGGCTCTGTAAGGCAACGACGAGTAGTTACCATCTCGCCTCTACTATTGGCATCTATCGAACCGCCCTCCAACACAATCATTTGCTCATCGCACCACTCCGCATCCTTGGCAAAGAAGCCCATATCATGCAGACGTCTGGAGATCATATTATCGTAGTTTGAGGCAAACTTAAGTCCCCATCCATTGAAACGGAAGTCTACAACTCGCTTCTTCCCCTCCATAAGGCAACAAAGTGGAGCATAATCTCTAGCCCATGTGTCGTTACTCGGGAGGTGAATCTCCACAAGTCTTGTTCTTAAATCTTCGGGAAACAAATGACCTATCTCTTGCCCCTCGGGGAGGACAACCACCAACGGCTCATAGCGAAGGATAGCTGTAGCCATAGCTAGGTAATTGGCTTCGACCTCGGGGAGGATTTCACACCAATCGCTAGCAGCATGAGGCCAAGTGATAAGTACGGCATCTTGGGGCGCCCACTCGGGGCACAATCCTTGTGATAGAGAGGCTCTGTGCATATAGTGGTCTATATCGACTTTTTTTTCTAGCACGAAATTAGGCATTATAGCCCAATAATCCAGCAGACTACCTTACTATTGCGAGGGTGGGAGATGCTGCTCTACAAAGGAAAGAATACGCTCTTTACAGGCCTTGGAGCGAGCATCGAAGGGATGATCCAAGCAGCCCAATTCTACAACGGACTGCAGACGCCGGGCAAGAGAACGACACAAATCTTCCTCTCGTATCTCTTTCAAATGCCGCTCTATCCTCCCCCGGATAACTACCCACATACATTGCCGTTGCCATCGGATGCGCTGACTCTCCTCGGCTTCGGCCTCGTAGAGTTTGTAGGCATGCTCTAGGCCGGTTATCCAATCGTTTATCTTGCGCGCCCGCTTGGTGGAGAGGTCTATCGAGCCCTCGTTGGGATAGTAGTAATAAAAAGGTAGAGAGGTGATGGTGACGCGCCCTTTGTTGCGGAGCATGAGTTCGCTTGTCCAAGGGAAATCCTCAAAAGTGATCCCCTTGATAAAGCGGAAGTCGGCTAGCAGCTCTCTACGGATCAGGAGGCGCCACACATAGAAGTGCTTGAGAGGCATCTTAATATCGGAGTGCGATTGCTCCGTAAAATGGGCAAAAACGTCCGACGTCGTGAGCTGATTTACATTCTCAAGTTGGTAGCGTTTGTAATAGCTCTTGGGCAGCTTTTTATCCACATCAAAGCCCAACTTTCTCCTCAGGATGGTGGTGAGTCGGTAGTAGGGATCTTTGTACCACGTAACGATATTACTCCCATTGGCTCGGGCGAGGGCCAAGCTAAACTCTAAGGTCTGGGGGTGAATGAAGTCGTCCGAATCAAGGAATACCACATACTCCCCTTGGGCTTGCTCTAGGCCCTTATTACGTGCATCGGAGAGCCCTCCATTCTCTTTATCCACAATCTTAATGCGGGCATCCTTTGCTTGATAGGCGGCAAGAATAGCCCTGCTGCCATCGGGACTTCCATCATTCACGCAGATAGCTTCCCAATCAGTATAGGTCTGATTGAGTACACTATCAAGGCAACGAGCTAAATAACGCTCCACATTATACACTGGGATAATCAAGGATATAGCAGCCATAGGGATACTCTACACAATCTATTCTTGGGCACAAAGGTACACTTTACTAGTAGATGTACTCCATAAAGTAACACACAAGCAGGGCTGACGCATAATCGTCTATAGGCCTTGCTTCGGAGAGCTATCCTCGAGCTCTTGGAGCAAGGTCGGCTGATTGCTGTTTGCCCCTTCTCTTCGCATAAAGGACGAGAAGGTGGGGGAATGTACACACAATAGATTTATTGCCATCTCTCCTTAATTAGGAGAAATACTTATTATCTTTGAATCGTTTACCCCTTATAGCTCCACTATCACACAATGGATTTCACTATAATAGAATATGCCCTCAAACCAGTAGGGTATATCTGGCGCCAACTCAAGAAACTCCACTCCTCAGCGGTCAATGAAGGCTTTGAGGAAGCCTTTCAACTCTCACTTACTGATTGGTCTAAGCACACCCCGTCCTCTAGTGACAAACTCCGCCTAAGGAAGGCTTCGAAGAAATATCTCCAAAACCCAACGAGCTACGAAAGTCTTGATGCGGATACCCAAGCATTCATCGACTGCTTCAAGAAAAGGCTGAGCGAGCAACCCGCAGCACACAACTCCCTGATGATGGACAGAGCGGATGAGCAAGTAAAAATCCAGGACCAGAATCTTCGAGAACACAGCAAGACACAAGAGTCGATACAAGGCTTGATGAGTCGAATGGAAGGACTCAACATGGCCCCACAGTACATCCGAGCGCTCCTCAAAGAACTCCCTCTAGAGCAGGGACTAGAACCTACAGAGCTGGCACTTGAGGGGATGCTCAGCAACGGACGCATCCACTCGGAGGGTGCGAAATGCCTGGTTGCAGAGTTTGTCCGATTTCTCTTCGAGCACACCGACAAGATTGCCGAAGAGATCAAGAGACTAAGGGAGGTTGGAGACAGCTATCTTGCCGACACCCTAGACAAGATCAAAAGGGTACTGACGGGGGAGAGCGAACAGAGCCTGACAACTGTTTACGAAGAGTTCAAGACCCGAGAGCAGCAGAACGAGGTCAGAGTCCTCAAGGAGCTGATTGAGGCGGCTCAAATCCAGGTCTCCTTCGGGGAGGCTCGTAGCTTCTACGAGCGTCTGATCGAGCTATCCCCGACTATTGAGCATCATTTCAAATATGCTCTCTTACTCCAAAGCCTCAATGACTTCGAGAAAGCAAGACACCACTACGAGGAGGTGCTACAGGCTCTCCGAGAATTATCAAAACAGAATCCGGAGGTATACAAGCCAGATGTAGCGGCATCCCTAAATAATTTTGGGAACTTACTCCGCAACACCAACGACCTCAAGCAAGCCAAAGATTACTACGAGGAGGCACTACAGATACGTCGAGAGTTGGCCGAGCAGAATCTGGGGGAATACCTTCCAGATGTAGCGGTATCCCTAAATAACTTAGGGAATTTACTCAGCAACACCAACGACCTCAAGCAAGCCAAAGATCACTACGAGGAGGCACTACAGATACTCCAAGAGTTAGCCAAGCAGAATCCGGAGGAATACCTTCCAAATGTAGCTACAACCCTTAATAACTTGGGGGCCTTACTCCGCAACACCAACGACCTCATGCAAGCTAAAGATTACTACGAGGAGGCGCTACAGATATTCCGAGAGTTGGCCAAGAAGAATCCAGAGAAATACAAGCCAGATGTAGCTATAACTCTAAATAATTTTGGAATTTTACTCAGCGACACCAATGACCTCAAGCAGGCCCAGGATTACTACGAGGAGGCACTACAGATACGTCGAGAGTTGGCCCAAAAGAATCCGGAGGCATATCTTCCAGTTGTAGCGGCATCCCTACATAACTTAGGGAAGTTACTCAGCGACACCAACGACCTCAAGCAAGCCAAAGATTACTACGAGAAAGCACTACAGATACGTCGAGAGTTGGTCAAGCAGAATCCGGAGGCATACCTTCCAGATGTAGCCGCATCCCTAAACAATATGGGGAATTTACTCAGCGACACCAATGACCTCAAGCAAGCCAAAGATTACTACGAGGAGGCGCTACAAATACACCGAAAATTGGCCCAGCAGAATCCGGAGGCATACCTCCCTGATGTAGCGACATCCCTAAATAACTTGGGAAATTTACTCAAACACACCAACGACCTCAAGCAAGCCAAAGATTACTACGAGGAGGCGCTACAGATACGTCGAGAGTTGGCCCAAAAGAATCCGGAGGCATACCTCCCTGATGTAGCGGCATCCCTAAATGACTTAGGGAATCTACTCAGCATCACCAACGACCTCAAGCAAGCCCAAGATTACTACGAAGAGGCGCTACAGATACTCCGAGAGTTAGCCAAGCAGAATCCGGAGGCATACCTCCCTGATCTTGCTACATCCCTTAATAACCTTACGATCCTTTATCTGGGACTAGGGAAGAAAGAGGATGCCGAGAAGGCTTACCAAGGGGCGCATGACATTTACCAAAAACTAGCGAGTCGCCATCCTGCCACCTATAAAATCGACCATGCTAGATTACTTGCAATAGGCTTTGGCCTACTGGGCAAGCCGAAGGAGGATCTTGAGGAGGCAAAGGCGATCCTAGGTAAATACCCCGAGCATCCTAAAGCCCGAAAGCTACTAAATATCATAGAGAAACTCGCCAAAGGGTGATTGTCGCATGGTTTTTAGACCTCATGTTTAATTACGATTCCCTCTAGAGCGTACATCTCGCTTGTTGATTTAAGTAGAAACCCCGTATGGGGTGCAGTAGCCTAGTTTCTTTCGTGGGGAACTTGAGGGGGGATGTACAAATCTTGCGGTATTATGTGTCGGCCCTAAATACACAAGGGGAAAGGGGGTAATTAAACCTCGAGAATCGTTTTCTATCTCTAGTTCTGTAGAGGTTTTGAATGCAAATGCCTCGTAACGAAAGAGAAGAAAAAGATGACAGATAGCCCCAGAACCATAACAAACCATCTGCAACGTTTTTTCGTTGCACTCGCCACTACCCTATTCTTCAGCCTTCCCCTAGTCGCTCAGACCCAGACGTACACCCTCTCGGGCACGGTGCTCGACACCCAGCAAGAGACGATTGTAGGGGGGAATGCCGTGCTATTTACCCAGCAAGGGAAGCAGGTAACCGGTAGTACCACCGATGCCAAAGGGAATTTCCGACTCCGCAATCTCTCCTCGGGGAGTTACGCCTTACGCGTATCTTTTGTTGGCTACAAAGAATACACAACCATAATCAAGATTCCCTACTCGGGCAGTCTCCGCATTGTTCTCGAAGAGGATAGCCAGCTCCTCAATACCGTGACCGTAGAGAGGCGCGCTGCGGATATGACCATCAAGGGAGACACGGTGGTTTTCAATGCCGATGCCTATCACGTGGGGCAAGGAGCTATGCTCGAAGACCTCATCAAGCGCATCCCCGGTGCAGAGGTTAGCTCCTCAGGGAGTATTACCATCAACGGAAAGAGTGTAGACAAGATACTTGTAGAGGGCAAGGAGTTTTTCTCCGGAGACACCAAAGTAGCCACCAAGAACCTCCCTGCCGAAGTCGTGGATAAACTCGAACTACTAGACCGCTCTAGCGAGCAATCTCGCATGACGGGCTTCGATGATGGAGACGAAGAGACGGTACTAAACCTCACCTTCAAAGCTTCCCACAAAACGGGACTATTTGGCAATCTTTTTGCCGGATATGGAACGAACAACCGCTACGAAGCCAATGCCACTATCAACAACTTCTCGGGAAAGAACCGCCTCACATTCATTGCCGGAAGCAACAACACCAACGACCGCGGCTCCGGAGAACTCGACACCGATAGCGGAGGCGGATTCCGACGCCGCGGCAGACCTCAGCAGGGGATTGCCACCTCCTCTTCTGTAGCCGGAGACATTGCGTGGAGTTTGCTATCTAACCTAGACCTGGAAGGCAACGGCCGCTATGGCTACACAGACCGCGTTGCCAAGAGCGAAAAACTTACGGAACAATTCCGCACCAATGCGGCAAGTCTCTTCTCTCAAGAGAAACAAGACCTCCGCTCCTTTACACATAGACTGGGCTCTCAACTACGCCTTACCTATAAGATAGACTCCCTCACAGAACTCGTCTTCCGCCCCTCCGTCTGGTGGAATAAGAACTACGAATTGGGGTACAACACAACCTCTACTTGGGAAGAGCAAGCGAACCCCATCAGCACGGCACAGACGCAATACAACGCCTCAAGCAACTTCCTTTCGCTGGGAGGGAACCTAGATGTAAGCCGTCGCCTCAGCAGCAAGGGGCGTGTCTTGAGCCTAGGCGTTCGCACGAGATACAACGGCAATCAGAGCGAAGGCAACTACCTCGCCTCCTTCTCCGGACTCGGGGCAGGTAGCGGCATTAAGCAAAATAGAGACCTACTACAACAAGACGACAGCCACACCCTCTCCACCACGCTACGCCTATCTTACGTAGAGCCCCTTACCTCTCGCCTCTTTTTGCAAGTGCTAGGCGAGTGGAAGCACAATACACGTGAGGGAGATCGCCAAGTGTTCACCCCCGACGCATCGGGCAAATACACCCTACTCGACCCTCAATTCTCCTCTAAGTTTACCAGCGAACTTGATGCTTATAGAGGGTCTCTCAACCTGCAATACCGCACCAGTGGCTTCGATATAACGGCAGGTCTGGGGCTGGAGCCCGGCAAGATGACGACCCAATACCTCACCCGGTCTTGGGTCAATCAGCAACTCTTTTTCGTGCCCAATCTTCGCATCAACCTCCAGCCCAACAAGCAAACGATGTGGCGACTCGATTATAGAGGGAGCACGGAGATGCCGAGTGTTTCCTATATGATCCCCACGGTAGACCCCACTGACCTACTTCGCATCACCGAGGGGAATAGCAGCCTCAAGCCCTCGTTCACGCATCAAATACATTCATTCTTCCGCAGTTTCAACCCCACCACACGCGTTGCCATCAACCTCTTTATGGAAGCGAATTACGAGCTCAACGGCATAGCCTCTGTAGTTCGTTACGACAACACGACCGGGCAGCAGCACATCAGTTATCGCAATGTGGATGGCAACTCCTCCGTACGATTGTTTGGAATGAGCTCCATGCCCTTTTTCTCTTCTTTGCTGACGCTCAATGCCGGGCTTCGTGGGATGTTTAACCATCAAAATGGGTACGTTGTCGATGCCGCTACAAACACAGAGCAACTCAATAAGAGTGACAACTGGAGCGTAAGCCCCTCGCTTTCTCTCTCCTTTGCCAAGGGCAATCTCTACCTTCGCTTGCGAGGCGGCCTCTCCTTCAATACGGCCCTTAACTCACTAAGCAGCCAAGCCAAACGCACCGCGTGGGACTACGAGTCCGGGCTTGAAGGCTCCTACGATCTCCCCTTCGGGCTAAAGCTTGAGAGCGACATTCTCTACCAAACCAACCAAGGCTACGGCACGAACTACCAAAAGAACTCGTGGCTATGGAATACAGCCCTCTCCTACAGCTTCCTCAAAAACAAGGCCGCGACAATTCGCCTCAAAGGCTATGATCTCCTAAATAGTGAGACCGGAATCTCTCGTGAGGTGACCGCCCTCAACGTAACCGACAGCCGTACCAATGTGCTGGGTAGGTACTTTATGGTACACTTTATCTACCGCTTCAGCAGCTTTGGTAAGGGGAGCTCTCGCAGCGATTTCGGGGAGCGACACTTCGGCGGTCCTCCTCCACGCTAATCATCTCTTACCATTTTCCAAGTGAGGAAAGGCAACTTTCCATAGGTGGAAAACTAACTTTCCAAGGGAGGAAAAGTAGGTTTCCACACTTGGAAAATCCCAACTCCCAGTAGGGAAACAAGAGAGACCAAGGCAAGTTCGATCAAGGAATAGTCAGGTTACAAGCAAAGGAGCAACGAACCCCCAGGCAGGAGCAGGCTAGTTTCTCACCAGAACACAGCTAATTTCTGAACAAAAACAGCCTAGTTTCTTCTCAGAAACTAGGCTATTTCTTTTGCGTTTTAGGGCAAGAGGGAGTTTTATATAGGGCGGAGATTCTCGCGCCCTAAGGGCAAATGTTTAAGCAAGACGTGTGTAGACTCCTCTTGGAGGGAAGCTCTGGAGGCAAGGGTTAGCTCCCACTCTCGGGCATATTTCCGGCGATCGACTTTGAAGTTTTCGCTCCCAACGCTGTCAAGTCGCGCAATAAGAGAGCCAACAGTAAGCGTCTCGGGATCCACGGCGGGATAGTAGTTGCCCGTTCGCGATTGCTTGGTGTACTTCACCTCCACAATAAGGTTGAGCGCCAAGAGCTGGCGTATAATCATGGTAGTCAGCTTCACGGGGATGCGGCATCGATCCGCTAATTGCTCCACAGTATAGGGTTCTTGGCTTTTGGGATCTACAAAGCGTTGCACAATATGTGCCATGATAAGCACGGTAAGGAAGTCCGTATAGCGACGCGAGACCTTAGTTACCTCCTTTTCGTAGGTGAACTTATTCACATTCTGTATCGCGTAGCAGAGTTTGGCACAAAAGAGCGTGATAATCCAGGTCAGTTGCATCCAGAGGAGCAATAGAGGGAAGGCGGCAAATCCCCCGTAGATGGCGTTATACCTCGAGATCCACAGCATACCTCCGATGTAAAGCATCTGGAACCCCTGAAAGGCAACTCCCGCCAAAGTACCGGAGATGAGGGCCGGCACGAAGCGCACCTTCACATTAGGCAGAGCCATAAATATGGCCACAAACGAGAAGACGGTGAGGACAAAAGGCACCAAATTGATAAGGAACGTAGTCATGCTACCGAGGAGGAAGAAATCCTTCATAAAGGTATTCTTGATGGTAGTCATGGCGATGGTAATACCCGAAGATAGCACGATCAGAACGGGTAAAAGAAAGATCATGGTAAAGTAACTCGTCACCTTGTCTTTGAAGGTTCGACCCTTGGTGGTCTCCCAAATGCGATTGAAAGCATTCTCAATCGTGGAGAGAAGATTGAAGACCGTATAGAGCAAAAAGACAAGACCAATCCCTAAGAAAAGTCCCCCCTTTACTTGCGACAAATAATTCTCGACAAAGCCCAACGACTTGGAGATCTCCGCAGTATGAGTGGGAAGCGTCTCTATAAGGAAGTCCGAAATCGCGTCTTGTACCCCAAAGCCTTTGGCAATCCCCACCAAGACGGCAAGCATCGGCACAATGGCAAGTACCGTACTATAAGTGAGCGCAGAGGCCTTACTCGTGAGGTCTCCCTGCACAAAACCCTTTATTGCCATGTATAGGGACTTGAGCGAATTGATGTAGATACGACGGAAGCCCACCACCTCAGATGTCTCAATATGCCACATGTCTCTCGACACAAAATCCATGAAGTCAACGAGAAGCACTCGACTTACGCGAACCCATCTTCTCACCTTATTTTTCTTTGCCATACAGAATACTTTTCGTCTTTAGACCGACCAAAGATAGTAATAATAGCGCAGCAAAATGCTACCTTTGTCCCGTCAAAGAGCAAACGGAATAAGGCAAGAGGCATCTGAAGAAAGTGCCTCTCCGACTTGGACTTCCGGCTCTGCCCAACTAAGATACAGGGATGAGACCCCGCTATAAGGACGTTATATACATTATGAACCAAACCACTTTGCAGAGAATATTCTTCTCACTTTTCCTCCTCGCCTCTGCGCTCAACCTACAAGCGCAAATCACCATCAGCGGTAAGGTTACCGACAAAGCCACGGGTCAGCCGATCCCCGGTGTTACCATCCGTGTAGATCACAGTCTGAAGGGAGCCACGAGTAATGCGAGAGGAGAGTTCATCCTCAAAAATCTCCCCGATGGCGAGCAAACTCTTCGCTTCTCCGCCATTGGCTACCGATCTGAGCACGCCACATTTGCCCAAACCACCTCAAACGTACACATCGGTATGGCAGAAGAGAATCGGCAATTGGCGCAAGTGGTGGTGACAAGTACCGGCACACACAGACGTATGGCAGAGACTCCCATCCCCGTACAGGTGATTACCGCACGAGATCTCTCCTCAGCGCATATCTCCACCCTCGAGGAGGCTCTCTCCAAACTCTCCTCATCCTTCTCCTTCTCCGGCAACGCCATGGGTACCGAAGTCTCGCTCAACGGACTCAAAAGCGGCTATATACTCTTCCTACTCAATGGGCAGCGGATGATCTCCGACGATGCTATACAACGAATCAATATGGCTAATGTCAAGCGTATAGAGATCTTGAATAGCTCGGCCTCCCTACTCTATGGGAGCGATGCTGTGGGCGGTGTGGTAAACATCATTACCGACGACGATAAAAATGGAATAGAGGTATCCTCCACTACCCGAGTAAGCAACCATCAGCGTATAAGCGAGGCTGTCACCCTCGATCTTAACCTCGGGAAACTCACCTCCGGTACCTCGTACCTCTACCGCCAAGCCGGCAATTGGCAACTATCGCCCTTAGCAGAAGTTATAGACAAGAAGACCAAAAAGGTAAAAGAAGAACCCACGATGAAACAAGCCTCTCTAGGGTATGGGAATCATCTCGTTCAGCAACGTTTCTCCTATTCCCCCCTTACCAATCTCACCTTTAGGGCGGAGGGAAGTTTCTACGACAATATGAGTAGGCGTCCTATCGAAGGCTACGATTACAATGTAAACCACCGCGCCTATGCCTATGGAGCCGGTATGCAATACATCATCTCTCCGCGCCTTTTTGTTACGGCAAACTTTGCTGCGGACAATTACAGCTCCAGCTTCATCTACCTCAAAGACACCAAGAAAAATAAGCAAGGCGACCGCTTAGAACGCAAGAGAATACAGTACTACAAGGGGGATGTGTCCGGGGTATTCAAACTGAGTCGCAACAACAAACTCAGCACCGGTTTGGAGTACCTTAATGATGCTCTCAGCAGTGCTACCGACTCCTACGACCACAAAAGCACCTACACCGCCTCGGCTTTCGCTCAAGATGAATGGACCATCGCACCCGGGCTGGAGCTAGTGGCAGGGCTGCGCTATTCCTTCAACGAAACATTCCACAGCCACCTATCCCCCTCGCTATCCATCATGGGCGTAAGCGGAGGATTGCGTGGTAGGGTCTCCTACTCTACGGGCTTCAAGGCTCCTACGCTCCAACAGATCTATTCTTCGGAAGTGGCTCAAAGCAGCAATCGTCTAACCCTAGGAAACATCAACCTAAAGCCCGAAGAGAGCCACAACCTCTCGGTAAATCTAGAGTATCTGCACCGTCGTTTTTCGCTCTCGGCAACGGCATTTTTCAATCATATCTCGCATATGATCAATTACCGTACACTCACCAAAGAAGAGGCAGCTCCCTACCTCAAAGAGTATGACGAGGTGCAAATGCGCGACAATATCGACCGAGCCAGAGTATTAGGGCTCAACCTATCTGCCCACGCCTACTTAGGGGCAGGCTTCGACTTTGCCGGCTCTCTCTCCCTACTCGATGGCAAAAACATTACACCCATGGCCACGAAAAAGAACCCTCATCCCGATCCTATCCAACTCGATAAGAGTGTGGGCATACTCGGGAATGCTCGCCTCAATTGGGGGCACACTTGGGGTCTGTACGATCTCAAGCTTGGTATTTTAGCTTATGGGCAAGGCGAACGCTACTCCGCAACCTACGACTATTACTCCCCTGCCTTCTACCTACTCGACTTTGTAACAACCCACGACTTTACTTTGGGAGACTACAAAATAACCTTGGGAGCCGGAGTAGAAAACATTTTGGACTGGCGCGATGCTCGCCCCTGGAACACCTCTAAACCCTATGCCAGTCTACAGCCGGGGCGTTCTCCCTATGTGAGCTTAACGCTCCACTATCGCCGCTAATTGTAGAGAAGGGCAATATGGCTTCTGTAGTAGAGTTTGTAGCCTTAGGGCCCGGGGGTACTCACCTTGTAACGGCACGTGCGCTTGCTGCGTTGCATGCCGTGCAGTACGTGTATTACCCTGAATTGGGAGGCAAAAGTCAAGCCCGGGAGTTATTAGTACAACTCGGGATCTCCGGCGAAAAGCTAAGAGGCTATACCCTACCCATGAGCCACAATAGGCAGGCAGCCCTTGAGGCATACGCCCAAGTGGCTAGAGAGGTAGCAGAGCTAGCCCGGCAAGAGCACTCTATTGCCATTGTGGCAGAGGGCGATGTAAGCATTTATTCCTCCACCCACTATATTGCTACCCAACTGGAGGAGAGAGGCATCTCTATACGCCATCATGCAGGCATCCCCTCATTTATTGCAGCAGCTTCTGCCCTCAACATATCTCTCGTAGAGGGGAACGAAATGTTGGTTGTCTCCCCCGGCAAAGTCTCTCGGGAGCTACTACAGAGTGTAGCCGATGGGGGCGGCACCCTTGTCGTTATGAAGCTATCGCAATGCGAGGCCAAGCTAAAAGCCCTTATGCCTCACTTTGCGCCCTACCTCCAATACTTCTATTGTGAGTTTGTCGAACGCCCCAACGCCCTCTACCTCCGTGACCTAGAGGCGATACAAACGCACCCCTTTACCTATTTCTCTCTCCTTATCTGCAAACTACATCCATCCCATACAAACCGATGAAACGTATCAGCCACTACCTATTCATTCTTTGGGTAGGAATCTTTTTATTGCAGGCTTGTGCTTCAAAAAGAATCAGCCAAGAAAAGACTCCAATTTCAGTTGCAACAATAGCCCCTCAAGGTGAGGGGCAAAAAAGCCCAAGCATGCAAGTTTCCACTCCACCCCAAGAAAAGGAAAAACAAAACAAGCTAGCACAAAAGATCTCCTCCCTACAGCGGGGAAAGAATGCCATCCTTCTCGTGGCTTTTGGTAGCACGTGGCAAGAGGCTCACAATGCCTACAATGCCCTACAAAGAGAGTTAACTCGCACTTTTAACTCCGCCTCCACGGGGAAAAATGCTCCGCAAGACGTATACCTCGCCTTTACCTCGGGGATGTGCATTCAACGCTGCCAACAAAAGGGACTGGGCGACTTCTATTCCCCACACACTTGGCTCGCGGCTCTAGCCCAAACGGGCTACACCTCCATAGTAGTGCAATCTCTACATGTAGCCCAAGGCAAGGAATATCTCGATCTCGTGCAAGAGGTAAATGCCTTTACCCAAGCGTATCCTTCTATAGATATTGCGCTACAAGGGCCACTACTCGACCACGCACCCGAGGTAGCCAAGATACTCTGCAAGAGCTACGAAAGTGAACTAAAGTCCGGGGCTACGCTACTCTTTATGGGGCATGGGACTCCCAAGAAATACGACATTGGAGGGCGAGAAGAGATCCACCTTCTATTCGAGCAAGAACTGCAAAAACAGGCTCCACGCTGCTTTGTTGCTACCGTCGATACCGAGGGCAATCTACTAGAAGATGCCATCGCTCGAATGCAGAAAAAGGGAATAAAAGGGGGCAAAGTGATCTGCATCCCTCTCATGACCATTGCCGGAGATCATGCCCACAACGATATGCAAGGGGGCGACGAAGATACGCCCGAGGCGGAGAGCTGGCGTGCAGAACTCATAAAAACAGGGTACCAATGCAGCAAAGAAGATTGCCGACTTATAGGGCTTATTGAGATGCCCGAGGTAGTACAATTCCTAGAGCGACAACTGGAGAAGCAGATCACTCGCAAGCGATAACGCCTCCGCTCCTCCCGCTCTCTTCACCAGCAAAAAGGCCTCTACTTTACGGACAAGTAGAAGCCTTTTTTATATTCCGATAGGGTGGGTCTAGAGAGTCTCAGCCATTAGCGCTCTACACTCTTGCGCTCTGTCGTTTGCTGTTTGCGCTCAGCCTCTTTGGCACGCCGCTCCTCTTCCCGATTTTTCTTGAGTTCTTCCGCACGTTGTTTGCGCTCAGCCTCTTTGGCTCGCCGCTCCTCTTCACGCTTTTTCTTGAGCTCTTCCGCGCGTTGTTTGCGCTCAGCTTCCTTGGCTCGCCGCTCCTCTTCTCGCTGCCGTTTGACCTCTTCTTCTCTCTTCTTCTTGGCTTTTGCCTCTTCGCGCTCACGCTGCTTACGCTCACGTGCTGCCTGCTCTACATCTTCGTAGGAGATGGGAGCGGTTTCGTTTACTTGGTAAATAGGCGTTTCCTCTTCTCTCGGTTCGGGTTTGGGATCGGGTGCTTTCTCTGCTTCTACGGGTGCAGTCTCTCGAGGTATTTCGACCTCTTTAGTGGGAGCTACGGCGGCCTCTTCTCGAGCCTTTGCAATCTCTTCGTAACGACTCAGTGCCAAGGCAACCGCTGCCTGACGGGGGGCTATGCTATCGGCCAGGAAGTCGAAATAATTCCCCAAAGAAGCTCCGGAGAGAAGTGCTTTGTAGCTCGCCTGATCCATGGCAAAGAGGAGAGCATCGCTCGGCAAGGCAGGCATATACCCCTCGGGACTATAGGCATCGCGTACGTAGTTCCAAGCATCACGCTCAGAGGAGAAACCGCTAATAGTCACTCTTTGGATGGGCGAAAGTCGCTCTAGAGAGACCTCTAGAGGAAGATCGGTATAGCGTGAGAAATTGAACGAAGTAAGCGCAAAAAGGAGCGAATGATACTCCACATTTGCCTCGGCACAAAGCAATACCACACTATGCGGAGAGCGCAGAAGTGGCAAGCGATAGGTGTAGAGAGAGTCCGGCACCGACTCACCATCCCCTGCAAACGACAACTCGTAATTGAGTCCGGAGTAGCCTCCCTTGCTAATGCTTCTACCGCCTGTCAGCTCTCGCAACATCTGCTGAGCCAGCTCCAACACCTCGTCGCGTTGGTACTCTTTCAGGAGCTGTTCCAAAGCCTGCTTAAAGGCGATTTCCTCTCCCTCCAATACGTAAGAGAGGGCTTTGAGGAAGTCCATCTTAGGCATCAAAGGCGAGAGCGGATATTCTGTATGTAGCTCCGTAGCAGAAGCTCTCACCGCCATAGGATTACCACTCAAATAGGCAGCAAAGGCCTCGTTGTAGAGCCTCTCCTCTTGCTCTTGAGCCGTGCGGAGTTGCTCAAGATAGTGCGGAGAAGCCACCGCCTTAGCCAAGGGCTCTTCGGCAAACTCTGCCAATATTTTTCGTCGCCAAGCCTGAGCTTCACTTGTCAAGCCGCGCCGCTCCATCAGCATATATAGACGGTAGTAAACGCTCAAACGCTCTCCATAATTAGGATAGCGGCGGAGCAACTCCTCTAGAGCATACGTAGCTTCGTCAAAAAGCTCCATCTCTTCTTGGAATACTTGAGCCATCCCTAGGAGTCCATTTTGGATAATAACGTCGCTAGCTGCGAGCTCCTCGGGCGTAGTAGGTAGCTGAACCAAATAATACTCTCGCTTGGTTGGGTCTTGGCCGGGCGGTAGGGTTTGGGAAGATGATGAGGCTGTAGCCGCGGTATCCGACGCCAACGAATCGGCTTGCTCCGGAGTGGGCTGCGACTCAAATGCAGGGGAAGAGGCTGAGGGCATCACACTCTTCTGGCGGCGACGCCAATTATCTTCCAACGTGCGATTGCCCCACTTCTGTTTGAATTGAGCTTTCCCACGAGCAATGAGCTGGGGATTGTAGAAATAAAATTCACCCGAAGTAGGCATCCCCTGATCCGGAGTTTTAGATACCCCTGATGGGGTGTTACTACCGAGTTGCTCGTTGATAGCATCTTGTTCTTCTTGCCGAGCAGCCATCCGCTCATCACGCTCTCGCTCTCGTTGCGCCTTCTCATAAGCGGCAATAGCACTATCTATAATGCGGAGTTTTTCCACCTCGGGGAGAGAGGCAAGATGGCGCAGACTATCCTGCTCTGCCACGGCTCGCACGTGGAGAGCCAAGGCATCAAGTTGTTTAGAAAGTGTGGTATATTCTTCGCTCTTTGGGTGCGACTTAGGAAGAGCCGCCACCCCGGTAGCAAAACTTTTTTGCGCCTCGTCCCAATCTCGCTTTGCAAGGTAGATCTGCCCAGCTGCCACGGCACATAGGGCGAAGTCTCCCCCATGCTCCGTACTCTTCTCCACCCCCAGGTTATAAGACTTTAGAGCCGAGAGGGAATCCAATTGCCTTAGGTATAAATCTCCCTGTGTGAGGTAAAGGCGATCTAATACCTCCTTGTTGCGCCCACGACGTGCCATCTTTTCCGTTGTCGTGATAGCCCTACGCACATTCCTCTCCGCCTCTATCTCTACCAAGCGGAGCTGCGTGGCAAACTCCAATGCAAAGGGCGGAGCCTTGCTCAATAGGGAGCGGAAAACCTTTTGTGCCTCACCGGGACGCCCCGATTGCACAAGCAACTGCCCCAAGAGGTAACGCATACGCAACTTCTCTGTTCGGCTCTCTTCCTTAGCAATAGCACGCCGCAGAGGCTCAATAGCTTCGTCAATTCGCTCCTTAGAGAGAGCTACCTCTGCCAAGGTCTTGTCGTAGACCAGACTTTTTCTGAGATACGAAGCGTCTGTTTGTAATGTCCTAATCATCTCCTCCGCCTCATGCAGCCAGCCCATAGCCGTATAGCTGCGCGCCTGCCAGAGACGTGCCTCGTCTCGGATGGCTGGCTCCGTGGCGTAGAGGCGAGACATGTACGAGAAGGTGGCCATGGCATCGAGGAAGTCGCCATTGTAAAACTGCGATTTCCCCACAAGGAGCCAAGCATTATGCAAAAAGGTATTGTACTCGCGACGCTTGTAAAACTCGGCTTCGCGGGCTGAGGGTCTCCCCTTTCGTTCCGGTTTTGTACGGATGCTGTGGAGTTTGATGGCCGTCTGCCCTTTGGCTAAAGCCGGGTCAAATGCCCCTCCTTTTTGCTCCTTAAGCTCACCCCGTTGTGCCTCTATCGGGTCAAGGAATATCTGCCGAGAGTAACTCTCGGAGTAATTCGCCACAAAACTATTATAGGTCTCGTCAAAAGCATTTTTGCCATGAAAATAGACATTGTAGCGCGTGGTCAGATTATGGTAAAAGCGGGTTGAAGCATTATTGCGCCGCACCGAGCAACTCCCCAAAAAGAGGGCTAAGCACAAGCAAACTACGGAGACAAACGAAGCACGGCGCATACGAAACAATGGTCTTTTAGCGAATCGGCGGTTGGGAAGTCGCCTCCATTTTTTCCGAAGCAGCCCTCAAACGCTCCTCGGCCTCGCCCATAAGCGACTGCGGCAGAGCTATAGAGCGACGGCTAAGGCTCTGCATCCAGCCTGCCACATCCTCGGGTAAGAGCGTAACGAGTACGCCACGAAACTCTTCCACCTCCTCGGGGGTGTAATCGCTATGCGACCGAGAGGCAAAGCGGTCTAGCTCCTCGTCGTCGTAATAATCAATCTTCGGAGCAGCCTTTTCTTTGCTACAGGTGCCCTCGCCACAGGTGCAAACAGAGCACTTCTCGCCCGACTGCCCCCAAGAATCGATCCCCTTAGCTATATCTTTTTTGTGCTCATTGATCGCGCCGTGGCGTCGCCCCCAGCGAAAGATCACCCAAATGAGCAGAGCAATCCCTAAGAGGATGCCCAATAATTTAGTTGACATCATAGGGCAAAGATAACGATTGAGCTACGATAATAGGCACCTCTACCCCGTGACATCGGGCAAGAAAAGAGAAACTTTCTCCTCGGTGGGATGGATACGAAAACAAGCGAATTACCAAATAGTCTCGATATCTTCTTCCGGCTCTAGGGCGTGCTCTAGGCGTAGCGTAATGGTTGTGGCATCACACACGGCAGAGGGACCAAAATACTGAATAGGGCCGGGATAACGGAAGGCAATGCCCTCTGCCCACTCCTCGCGGTGGTCTCGGAAGTAGCGGAATGGGGCCCCCTCTATATCTACCAACGCCTTAGCGATAACGGGTTTGTCCACACCATTTCGCTCCTCTATGGTCAGCATCTCTGTAAGGGGGATCCCTCTGGGTATCCACTCTTTGGGGGGATGAACCAAATTGCCCACCGTAGCCATGTATCCGGAGCAGCCCTCTTTGGCAAGAGCCACCGCAGTACGGCCCAGAGCATAACAGTAAGAAGCGTCGAAATTGGAGGGCATCGAACAGCGACCTTCGTACCCAAAGAAATGGGTCAGAGGAGAGGGGTTACCCTCAAATTCGCCCTGTGAGCGACGCTTCTCTAGCTCTTGCCCCAAGAGAGTGACAATGAGAGATTCCGTCTCGATACGCGACACTTGTACATTACCGTGGGGGTCTCGCTCTAGGGCAAGCTGACGAGCCACCTCCTCGGGGAGTGAGCGCAAAGTCTCCTCGTCCTCATCCGAGAGTTTGCTGGCAATGTAGTTGATAATCTGACTCTCCTTCACAAGATGGAGCTTATGCCCATTCTCTGCCAATACTCGGTTGAGTGAGGCAATAAGACGACGTACCTTGGGCACGAATTCTATCAATCCCTCGGGGATAAGCACCACGCCAAAGTCCATACCTCGCCGTGAGCGATCCACGATAACATCCGCCAGCTGACGCACTAGGTCTCCCAGGGTGAGCCCACGAGCCGCTACCTCTTCGCTAATAATTGCCACCGTGGGTTGGGTCATAAGAGCGCACTCCAAGGTCAGGTGCGAGGCCGAGCGTCCCATGAGTTTGACAAAGTGCCAATACTTCTTCGAGGAGTAGCAATCGCGCTGGATGTTACCCACCAATTCGGCATAAACCTTAACGCAAGTATCGAAACCAAACGACGTCTCTACCCAACCATTTTTGAGGTCGCCGTCTATCGTTTTGGGGCAGCCCACTACACAGAGAGGATCGTTTACGCTTCGACAGTACTCGGCAAGCAGGGCAGCATTGGTATTGGAGTCGTCCCCACCAATAACCATAAGAGCATCCAAAGCCAAGCGATGAGCATGGAGAAGTACCTGCTCAAACTGTTCCTTAGTCTCAAGTTTTGTACGGTCAGAACCAATCATATCGAAGCCTCCCGTATTGCGGTAGCGGTTAATAACGTCTGCCGTAAGCTCCCGAGCTTCGCCTCGGAGCAGCCCCCCAGGGCCCATGATAAAGCCATAGAGAATGGAGGCAGGATGGTGCATCTTGAGGGCATCAAATATGCCGGCTATTACATTGTGCCCCCCGGGAGCTTGCCCCCCTGAGAGCAAAACCCCCACCGTAAGAGGGCTAGTAGCTTCTGCCTCTGCCCCAGCTTCTGCCAAAGAGACTACGGGGAGCTGTGCCGTGTGAGGGAAAAGAGCTGCAATACGCTCATCAGGAGTCGCGGCATTGGTAGAGACATCAAGCTTAGTAGGGTGCTCTAGCACCTCGGGGAGTTGAGGCTTATAGACAGCGCGCAACTTATCAAGACGAATATAGGTCATAGGGCAAAGATTAAAAACAACGTGGGGCACCTTAGCATCATGCCGGGCACCCCACTCTTTGACTACATATTAGGCTTCAAACTCAATATCTACATCGAGATGTTCGTGCCATGGCAAACCCTGCTTGGCCACCTCTTCGAGGAATGGATCGGGATCGAACTCCTCTACGTTGTGCACCCCGGGCTTATTCCAAAGCCCTCGTGCGAACATCAAGGCTCCCACCGTGGCAGGTACCCCCGTTGTGTAGCTTACACCCTGCATCCCGGTCTCACGGAAAGCGGCTTGGTGACTACAATTGTTCCATATATAATAAGTGTGCTCCTTACCATCCTTCACCCCACGGATACGGCAACCTATTGAGGTCTCGCCCGTGTAGTTGCTCCCGAGGTCTTGAGGATTGGGTAGCACGGCTTTGAGGAATTGAATGGGTACGATCTCCATACCGTTGTAATTAATGGGTTCGATGCTTCCCATACCAATGTTTTGGATTACGCGCAAATGGGTCAGATACTCCTCACCAAAGGTCATCCAAAAGCGTGCTCTCTTGATAGTGGGGAAGTTAAGCACCAAACTCTCGAGCTCTTCGTGGTAAAGAAGGTAGCTCTCACGCACACCGATACCGGGGTAATGGAGGGGACGATGGATCTCTTGAGGCTCCGTCTCTATCCACTCACCATTGAGGTAGTATTTACCCTTTTGGGTAATCTCGCGGATATTGATCTCGGGATTAAAGTTCGTAGCAAATGCCTTGTGATGATCCCCTCCGTTGCAGTCTACAATATCGAGGTAGTGGATCTCGTCGAAGTGATGCTTGGCGGCATAGGCTGTAAATACGCTCGTTACCCCGGGGTCGAAACCACATCCGAGGATAGCGGTAAGGCCGGCCTTTTCGAATCGTTCGCGATAGGCCCACTGCCAGCTATACTGATACTTTGCCTCGTCTAGAGGTTCGTAATTGGCGGTATCAAGGTAGTTTACTCCGCACTCCAAGCAGGCATCCATAATAGTAAGATCTTGGTAGGGAAGAGCTACATTTATTACAAGGTCGGGCTTAAAGCTGCGGAATAGAGTACACAGCTCGGGCACCTTATCGGCATCTACCGAAGCCGTTTGTATCTTCACCCCACCAAGGGTTTCTTCAATCTCCTTAGCAATCTTGTCACATTTGCTCTTGGTACGGCTTGCCAGCATTATATCGGTAAAGACCTCGTGGTTCATAGCCACTTTCTTAGCTACGACGGTGCCAACGCCTCCGGCACCAATTATCAAGACTCTTGCCATAGTTATAGTTGTTTGCTTTCTATGCTCTGTTATTTTTATGCTCCACAAAGATAGAGAAAAAGAACTATCCTCTGAATAACATACCCCACAATACCGAGATATATTCCATACCCCAAACAGCACTTGAACAGGGAATCCCATGTCAAGTGCCGCATAATATAAAGAGATGAGATTACAGGGACACTTTGTGGATAGAGGTGCCAACTCGCACTATATAAACACCCCTTGACGGAAGCTGTAGCACGTGAGAGCCCGTGAGGTATCCCTGAGCTATCGTTTTCCCTTCCACTGTGTAGATAGAGTAGAGAATGGGGGACGATGGCTCCTCAGGAAGCTCGATAACGAGACTGCCATCCCTCCCATATACCGTGTACTTCCCAACCCCCTCCACCAATGGAGGCTCTACTCCTAAGGGAAACTTATCCGTTTCTATAATATTGGTGAAGTAGTTCCAGCCGAATGCCTGCCGGTACTTCTCCCCTGAGCCGATAGGGACGTAAACAGGAATGTCCTTGGGAGTAAAGCCATGAAATGGGCCCTTCCCAGGATTCGCATGATCTTCGGTACAATGAGGAGGATTGGGAGAGAGAGAATATATCTTCTGGAGGTAACGCAAGTCTCTAAATGCACCGCCTTCAATATATTCCACGGTAGAGGGGAAAACAATCGAATCAAGAGCACAATAATCAAAAGCATCCCAACCTACCCAAGTCAAATTTGATGGAATGTCGGTTTTAAGTTTATAGCATAACTGAAAAGCGTTCCTCTCTATCTTGGTTACAGATTCGGGAATATTAATCTTTTCTAAATTGTGGCATAATCCGCAAAGTCTTTCGGGAATTTCGTTAAGTCCTTCAGGTAGGACAACCCTCTTTAGCCGTTTGTTGTCAGCTAAGGCAGCACCTCCTATTCTCTTTACCGTACTAGGCAGAACAATCTCCGTGAGATGAGTAGCGTATATAGCGGAGAATCCAATGCTATCGAGCCCCTCAGGGAAGTTCAGCTCTTTGACCCTTGCGTAATAGAATGCAAGTAGGTCAATGGTCTTAAGGGAGGAAGGCAGAACAACCCTCTTAAGACTATCGCAGCACTGAAAACATCGAATAGGTATCTCCTTCACGCCTTCAGGAATTACCAAAGGGTCTCCTTCAAGCCATCGATTATCCTCAAAACTACTTGCCCCTAATTTTCTCAAGGAAGAGGGAATATTGATCTGCCTCAACGTCAACCCTATAAATGCACAGTAGCCAAACTCCGTAATATCATCAGGAAGAATGATGCGACGAATGTCTAGATAGTGTCCGGAAGTATACCAGTTCCAGTCAACGAATCCAGAATCTGGAATCTTATGGTTCTCAATCTGTGCATATTGTAAATTGACGATTCGCAGATTTCCATCCTTTGCGCAACGAACTATAGTTTTGAAATCGGGAGCACTGATGGGGCCATGTACGACCAACGAATCTATGGTGTTCCACTTGTCGCCCAAAACTTGCTCCAACTCACCATACCTGCTCACCCTCGCATCGAAGAAACTCTCCTGACTCCATACCTCAGGAGAACAGACCAGCCCCAAAAAGAGCAATAGAAATATCAGTCTTCTTTTCATCATTTCTCTGTGTGTTTTATTCCATAAACAAATACGGCAACAGAGGTAGAGACCTTTGCATCCTCCGCTCCATACCTACCATTTCCTACTAGAAATCATCTTTTACATTAAGCCCATCAGGGAACAAATCGCCTCCTGAATGTCACTAACATGGTGCAAATGTATACATTTATTATACATCTACAATATCCAAGGAGGGGAAATTCAGTCACTTTGCCTACCTCACACTCACCAAAAACCTCTTAGATTACAAATTATTTCCATACACACAGCCATACCCTAAAGTCTTCTCCCAAAATGGATATGGAGGTAGGGGGAGGAAATCGCCGTGTGAAACGCGCTAAAAACGCTGCCCTAAATTTCGAGCGGAATAGGGCAAGAAAATTTCGTTCCACAGCTAATTTTGTACCTCAAAACCAGCCTAAAAAGTTTGGAAAATCAGGCAGTTTCTGGAGCCGTTTTTGCCCTGCACTCCTAGATGCGTAGACCTAAAAAGAAAACGACCTCTCCCTTTAGCTACCTTTTCTCCTCGTCTCACCGAGATTCTCAAAACCACCCCTCTCATATACTATTCTTCCCCAGACCTCTCCCCCCTTTCCTCTCTCCTCTAGCAGGTTACCCCTCCACAGGGTGATTTTTTTTGCTATCTTTGCAGAGCATGATAGAATACCTCATCCTACTCGCATCGGTTATCGTATTTGCGGGTATCATCATCGGGAAAGTGGGTTCTCGGTATGGCATTCCGGCCCTTTTGCTCTTTCTCTTTACGGGAATGCTTTTCGGGAGTGATGGATTCGGGTTCCAATTTGAGGATGCACAGATAGCACAACACATTGGCATGGTGGCCTTGGCCATTATCCTCTTTACAGGGGGGATGGATACAAAGCTGCGCGAGATCCGCCCCGTTATGCTACCGGGGCTATTGCTCTCTACCCTCGGGGTACTGCTTACGACCCTCTTCACCGGACTTTTTATCTACCTACTCACTAAGAACTTTGCTCTTGGGGTAACGCTGAGTCTTCCGCTCTCGCTCCTTTTGGCAGCCACCATGTCGAGTACCGACAGTGCCTCTGTCTTTGCTCTACTGCGCTCTCAACGTGTACACCTCAAGCACAATCTCAAACCCATCCTAGAGCTAGAGAGCGGGAGTAACGACCCTATGGCGTATATGCTCACCATTGCGCTCATTGGATTTTTGCAGCAATCGGGACTTTCGATAGGGGCTTTACTACTACACTTCGTCCAGCAATTTGTACTAGGGGGAGCCTTGGGGCTACTTTTCGGTTGGTTGGCGGTCTGGTTGGTCAATCGCACAGAAATCCCCAACCGCACCCTCTACCCCATTATGCTGCTCTGCCTCCTCTTCTTCTCTTTTGCCCTTACAAACATAATCCAAGGGAATGGATACCTTGCCGTTTATATCACGGGAATTGTATTGGGGAATGCCAAGTTGCGCCACCGGGGTAGCATCAATCACTTCTTCGACGGCATCACCTGGCTCGTGCAAATCATCCTCTTTATCATGCTAGGGCTGCTTGTCAACCCCAACGAACTACTCTCCGTGGGCGTATTGGGCGTACTCATTGCCCTCTTTATGATGGTGGTAGGTCGCCCTCTGGCTGTGCATATCACCCTCCTCCCCTTCCGCCGCTTGGGATTCAAGGGTAAGGGGTTTCTCTCTTGGGTGGGACTGCGCGGTGCAGCACCGATCATCTTTGCTACCTATCCGGTGGTGAGTGGCGTATCGGGATCTTCTATTCTGTTCAACATCGTTTTTATCGTAACTCTTCTCTCCCTACTCATCCAGGGGATGACCATTACCCCTATGGCTCGCCTACTAGGATTGGCAAAGCCGGCTCCCCCCGAGGGGAACTTTATAGGTGTAGAGATCCCCGACGAATTGGGGACGCAAATGCAGGAGAGAGAAGTACGCAAAGAGATGCTTGCCAAAGGGGATGAACTGCGTCAAATCGAACTATTAGAGACTGAACTTGTTATATTGGTACGGCGCAAAAATAGATTTATTGTGCCCAAGGGCGCGCTCAAACTTCACGTGGGAGATATTCTACTTATCGTTTCGGAGCACTCCCAGCAGTCCGCAAGCGATGACGGACACCACCAACTCATAGAGCGCATTCGAAAGAGCCTATTACAATAACAAAGTACAGATATACTACCCCTATGAACAGCAATTACATTTTCATCAGCCTTGTAGCCTTAGTTATAATTGGAGCTATCTTGGGTTGCACGCTCCCCAAAAAAGGGAACTCTCCTCAAATCGTAAATACCGATGTGCCCACTTTCAAGAAAATAATAGAGCGACCCGACATACAACTGGTAGATGCTCGCACCCCAAAAGAATACAACGAGGGGCATATCGGGAACGCCATTAACATAGATGTTTTGGCCGAAGATTTCATCCCAAAAGCCACACAACTTCTGAAAAAGGAGAAGCCCATAGCCATCTACTGCCGCTCAGGTAAACGGAGTGCCATAGCAGCTCAAAAACTCAGCGAAGCAGGCTTCTCGGGGCCTATCTACAACCTCACCGGGGGATATCTTGCCTACTCCGCTCACAATTAAGGAGCAGACCCTCAACCCTCCCCAAACACACCTCGATCCTCCACTATGCTACGCCTCCAACGCGCACACTACAAACCACTACTCTCGATAGGGATCCCCATCATGATCGGGCAAGTTGCTATTGTTTTAGTCAGCTTTGTCGACAACATTATGGTGGGCAATCATAGCCTAGACGAATTGGCTGCGGCAGCCTTTGTCAATAACTTTCTCAACCTACTACTCGTGTTGGGGATGGGCTTTTCGTACGGCTTGACCCCTCTCGTTGCGGAGTCGCACAAGCTTAACCGCCCGGAGCGTGCAGGCCTTTACCTCAAGGGTAGTATGCTGCTCAATACCCTACTGGCATTGGCCTTAGGGGGTATCGCATTGGGGCTATCCCTCTTTCTCGAATTCTTCAATTTGGAGTCTCGGTTGATGCCTCTAGCCCAACCCTACTACTACCTACAGGTCATTAGCTTTGTGGTGTCGATGCTCTTCAATGGGCTGAAGCAGTTCTACGATGGCATGAGTCGCACTCGCCTACCTATGTACATCACCATAGCCGGCGTAGGGATTAACATTCTACTCAATTGGGGACTTATCTACGGACGCATGGGCTTACCCGAGTGGGGGCTGTACGGAGCCGGTATCGCAACGCTCATCAGCCGTGTCGCCATGGTCGTGCTCCTAGGGCTGAGCTTCTTTGCCGATCGCTCTCTAGGGAAAGAGCGGAACGGATTCTTCGCAGGACGCCTAGATCGCTCCATACTCAAACCCCTTACCCTATTGGGCACCCCCGTTGCCATCCAACTGGGACTGGAGACAGCCTCCTTTACCATCGCCGTAATCTTTGTAGCGCGCATCGGTAGTTTCGCGCTCGCTGCCCACCAAGTGGTGAATACGGTAACCGTACTCGGTTTTCTTATGTACTACGGGTTAGGCTCGGCAACCGCCATACGGGTGAGCCACTACAGAGCCATAGAAGACTACCAAGAGGCCAAAAACGTAGCTCAAGCCGCCCATCAAATTGGTATCGTTATGGCATTCGTTGCCATGATTGTGATCTTTGCCATCCGAGGCAAAGTGAGCCTGCTCTTTAATCCCGATGAGCGGTTGGCTCCTCTTGTTGCCATTACCTTGATACCGGTAGTGATCTATCAATTGGGAGATATGCTGCAAATCGTCTACGCCAATGCCCTCAGAGGTCTGGAGCATGTACGCAAGCTGGTACCTATTTCTATCCTATGCCATCTGTTGGTTGCTCCTATTTTGGGCTACCTATTTGCTTTCGTTTTTATGGCAAACTACCCTGAGTGGCAATTACTTGCCGTGTGGAGTGCATTCCCCATCAGCCTTACTCTCATAGGGATATTGCTCTATCGGGATTTTTATAAAAATTGCAACAAGGAGAGCCTTCAGCTTAAAAGCTAAGTACCCACAAGTAGGCAATACAACCCGATATTGGGCAGGAAGCTGTATCTTTGCAGCGAAAATTTTTAGGTAAACCACTGATAGGATTTTAGCTTTCAGCATATGACAGTTAATCATCTTAAACGTATTGCTCAATTCCTTGCCGACTATTCAGCGCGTCTTATTGGCTCGGGAGTGCATACGTCTCGTACCGTGCGCAATACTAAGCGTATAGGTACAGCTCTAGGCTGCGAAACGCACCTCAACCTCTCGATGAAGACCATGACCCTAACCGTACGCGACGAGGAAACAGGGGATATTATCACCGAGGTTATCGATATCCCCACACTCCCAATAAAGTTTGTACTCAACTCCGATCTAAGTGCCCTCAGCTGGGAAATCCACGATCGTAAGCTCTCTATAAACGAAGCCGAGAAGCGATACCAAGAGGTACTTGCCCGCTCCAATAGACAACCCTTTTGGCAAGCATGGCTCCTTATCTCCATGTCTAATGCCTGCTTCTGTGCCCTTTTTGGTGGCGACCTTTTTGCCTGCCTCTTGGTGGCACTCGATACGGCAGCCGGCTTCTATCTGCGCAAATTCCTCATCAGTAGGGGGCTAAACCACTACGTAGCCATTACGCTAGCCGCCGCTATCTCCATCGCCATACCGGCTCTCGGGATTTATCTGGGATGCCCTACCGAGACCGGCCCTACCGCCTTGGCTACCTCGGTGCTTTACCTCATCCCGGGAGTACCTCTAATCAATGGTATTATAGATATCGTAGAAGGGCATACCTTATCAGGGACCTCCCGACTTATCCACGGAGCCTTGATCATCCTTTCGATTGCCTCCGGTATGGCTATCACGCTCCTTGTTGCAACCGGTGGCATTGCCAAGATATAGTCTCCTCACCTCCGTTTCAATACCACTATGGATATACTACTGAGTTTGCTCCAAGATGCCTTTTTTGCCGGCATGGCTGCGGTAGGCTTTGCCGCGGTATCGGTTCCCCCTCGTAGGAGCTTCCCTCCCATCATAATACTAGCCGCCCTAGGGCATGGACTTCGTTGGTATCTGATGAATCACCTCGGAGTCGACATCGTGGGCGCCTCCCTTTTGGCTTCTATATTTATCGGCTTTGGTAGTTATATTTTCGGGCGCTGGTGGGTACACATCCCCATGACGGTACTCTATATCCCTGCCCTATTGCCCATGATCCCCGGTATGTATTGTTACAATGCCGTCTTGAGCTTGGTACTCTTTGTAATACACCACAAAGAGCCCTCTCTTGCCGTACAATACATGCAAGACTTCCAGACCAACTTTGTAATAGCCCTTACGGTTATCTTCACGCTGGGGGTGGGTAGCATCTTGCCCGTCTTCATCCTCTACAAAAGCTCCTACACGCTATCTCGTAGGAAGTTTAAGGACTCGTAACCCCTCGAAGCCGGCCCCTCTCGAGAGACGGCTTCGCCACCTCCCCCAAAAAAAGGTGCCCCATTCTCCCCCTTTGGTTACATTTGCAAAGTAAACGGTATAGAGTATGACAGAGAGCGATTTTGATCTATTATTGGAGGCTTGGCAACGGAGTGGGCTTGCCGGCAAGATGAGCACAGAAGAGGTAGCTCGTCTGCTCCGTCAGTGCCCGTGCAAAAAGGAGACTCTAAAGCGGGGCGAATTATATGCCATCGGAGGGGACAAACTGCGCGACCTACGCATCGTAGGCAAGGGCGGCATCAAGGCGGAAATGGTAGGCACCTCGGGCAAACAACTACTGATGGACACGCTAACACCCGGGAGAATCGTTGCTCCGGCACTTCTTTTTGCCGAAGACAATGCCCTCCCCGTAACGCTCATGGCCAATGAGGAGAGCATACTTTTTAGGATGGGCAAGGAAGACTTCCGCGACCTTATGCACCAATCGCCCCAACTGATGACGAACTTTATCGGCATCGTTTCCAACATCAGCGTTTTCCTCATGGGCAAAATTTACCAACTCTCCCTACGGAGCTTGCAAGGGAAAATTGCGGACTACCTGCTCCAAATCTACCTAAAAGAGGGCAACAAACGACTGCAAATAGACTCATCGTGGAAGGAACTAGCCGATCGCTTTGGCGTGAATCGGCAATCGCTGGCACGCAGCCTCGCCCAACTAGAAGAAGAGGGATTGCTCCGCGTAGAGGGTAAGTCTATAGAAATACTCCAACCGCACCGGATGGCAGGGTTGGAGTAAGCACACATATTATATAGATATAATCGAACTATTGGCCTCCCCAATTACATGGGGGTTCGTTGTCAATAGCCCAAGGGAAAAGAATATTGTTCTCCAAATGAATATGCTCGTGTAGCTGTTGCTCAAAGCGAGCAATCCGCTGAAGAACCAATTTATAACTTTCGCACGCATCCGCAGGTGGGGTATATCCCTGGGTGAGAGCGGCAATCGTGCGATAGCGTTCGCCCTCGCCGTCGTGCTCCGTAAGCATCACTCCGATGGGGTGAACCACCGAACCACAGTGGAAAGAGCCCAACGTGCCTTCCCCCGCCAATGCTGCGAAAAGGTCGTATAGATAGGGGAATAGTACCTGCTCCTCTTTCTGGAGGTGCTCTTCGAGGGCTAGCAAAGACTCGGCAAAGAGACTCCGCACCTCCATCAATTCGGGATGATTCTCACCATGCACGCTCGCTACTTTATCTAGCAACTGGAGCGTTATAGGCCCCTCTCGGCGGATGCCTCGGTGGTGTACCTTGAGGATATAGTCCATTAGAAGATCTTTGTCCCACTCCTTAAAAGCGTAAGAATAAGATCCTTCGCTTTGCTCTTGGAGTGCTTGATCCAAGGCTGTAATCACCTCTTCTACCGAAGCCCCTGCCTTAGCACAGGCCTCTATAAAGGGCTCTTCGCCATGACAGCAGAAGTCAATCCCATAGCGATGAAATACGGGGACGGCGCGGTAGTCGTAAGCCGCAATAGCGCCAACCGTAGCGGTTTTATAATTCATTCCAGCCATAATTATATCTGTTAAAGGGGTTAAGCAATGAGATTTTGGATATCCTCTTCTACGGTGCCGATACCGGCAATGCCAAAGTTATCGACGAGTACTTTAGCCACATTAGGCGAGAGGAAGGCAGGCAACGTAGGACCGAGGTGGATGTTCTTCACCCCAAGGCTCAGCAAACCTAGGAGCACAATAACAGCCTTTTGCTCATACCATGCGATATTATAGACGATGGGGAGTTTATTGATGTCGTCTAGCCCCATCACCTCTTTCAGCTTGAGGGCAATCACGGCAAGCGAGTAACTATCGTTGCACTGACCGGCATCCAATACACGAGGGATCCCTCCGATATTCCCTAGAGGCAACTTGTTGTAACGGTATTTGGCACAACCTGAAGTAAGAATCACCGTATCTTGCGGGAGAGCCTTGGCAAAGTCGGTAAAATAACTACGTCCGCTCTGTCTGCCATCGCAGCCACTCATCACAACGAACTTGCGGATAGCTCCGCTCTTTACAGCCTCCACTACTTTATCGGCTATGCTGAGAACCTGATGATGCGCGAAGCCGCCCACAATCGTACCATGCTCAATCTCCGTAGGGGGCTGGCAGGTTTTTGCCAAAGCGATAACCTCACTAAAGTCTTTATTGCCCTGCTCATCGCCTTCTATGTACTTAAAGCCGGGGTAACCCGTTGAGTTCGTCGTGAAGACACGATCCTTGTAAGAGGCATTCGCCTTAGGTGGTACAATACAATTAGTAGTAAAGAGGATGGGGCCATTGAAGGTCTCAAACTCTTCTCTTTGTTGCCACCAAGCGTTGCCATAGTTACCAACAAAGTGTTTGTATTTCTTGAACTTAGGATAGTAATTAGCGGGAAGCATCTCGCCGTGTGTATAGACATCGACTCCGGTTCCCTCGGTCTGCTCGAGAAGCATCTCCATATCTTTGAGGTCGTGCCCACTGATAAGAATACCGGGACGAGTGCCTACACCTATATTTACTTCGGTTATCTCGGGATGCCCGTAGGTCTCGGTATTGGCTTTATCAAGGAGAGCCATCACTTTAACTCCGAATGCACCCGTCTCGAGTACTAGGGCGGTTAGTTCCTCTACAGAGAGGAGCCCCATTGTAACGTCACACAAGGCTCGTTCGGTAAAGGCATTTATTTCATCGTCATTGTAGCCTAGGCGATCGGCATGCTCGGCATAGGCAGCGAGGCCCTTTAGTCCATAGATGGTAAGTTCTTTAAGCGAGCGGGCATCTTCGTTCTGCTCACGAAGGATCCCAACGCCGAGAGCGAGTTGGTCGTATTCTTCGGGAGTGCCCTGCATCGTAACAGCCTCATTTTCGGGCAATACAACGCCTAGGGAGAGAGCCTCCTCGCGCAATTGTTTTTTGAGATTGAAAGTGTGGGTCACACGCTTGGCGATGGAAGAGTAGTCAAAGTTGGCATTCGTTATCGTAGCAAAGAGCGACTCCATAATCGTCTTATCAGCCGTACGATAATCCAATGCTACTCCGGCTTTACGTGCCGCCGTGGTGATAATGGCAATTCCCTTGAGGTTGAAGATGAGCAAATCCATTAAGTTGGCTGTGGTAAAGTCCTTACCACAAACTCCTTTGAGGGTGCAACCCTTATTGCCGGCCGTCTCTTGGCACTGGTAGCAAAACATTCTATTTTCCATTTCTTCGTCTTCTTTTTCTTTGTTATTTCCTTTTACAGGGGCAAAGGTAGATAGCCTCCCTTTCCTCAAAAGTCGCCTATGCGACACTCCCCCCTTTTGTGTTGAAAAATCTTCTCATTCTCCCTTTATAAGTTCATATCTTTGCAACAGAAATAAAAGAAGACTTTATGGGACAACGAAAGGAGATTTGAAGAAGAGAGGTATCACCCAAACGTGGCTCGCCAAAGAGTTCGGCATAAGCTTCAGTATCACCAGCACTTATGTGTGCAACCGTAAAGCCAAACATTACCATCATCTTCAAGGTCGCAGACCTGCTTAATGTCTCACCCAAGGAACTCGTCAAATAGTATGGCTACATTTCTATCAAAAGAAAAACAAAAGCAACTGCAGGAAGAACAGGAGGAACAAAAGCGCAGGCAAGACAACAAACAGCACTGCCAGAAGATTCTTGATGGAATCGGCAAGTTTGATAATACGACAGCTGAGCGAGCAGTATGGGAGCTCATACAGAATGCTCGAGACTTGTCGGAGCATGCAAAAGTTAAGCTTACCTTAACTAGGGATCACTTGATTTTCACCCATGAGGGAAGCCCCTTTGACTATGAGAGCTTCACCTCGCTGATCAAGCAAATCTCATCCGTCCACAAGGAAGAGAAAGATACTGTCGGTCAGTTTGGTACTGGCTTTATGACAACGCATAAGTTTAGCCGCATAGTCAAGATATCGGGAAGCGTAAAACTAGACGAAGGAATCTTCGTTGACATCGAGGATTTTGAACTTGATCGTCGCCCTGATGATCTCCAAGGTATGCTTGAGACAATGAGTAAGCAACTGACTTTTGCAGACAAGCTACTCGATCAAGAGACTAGGGAAAATCCCAGGCCCGAAACCACCTTTGTGTATCAACTGGACGAGATCCGGCTGCCCTATGCAGAGAAAGGGATAGGCATGGCTTTCGACCTTATCCCCTATGTAATGGTACTCAATGAGCGTATTGAGGAGGTATACCTAGACAATACTATTTCAGGTAAATCAATTCTTTTTAAACGAGGAGAGGAGGTTTGTTTGGATGTAACTATAGGCTACTATAAGGTGCAGATTATCCAACAAGGAGGAGATGATAAAGATGTCTATTTCTTGAGGTCTGAAGACAAGAAAGATATCATCATACTGCCTCTCAAGACTAAAGACGAGGCAATATCTTTGGAAGGAGTTCCGAAGTTCTTCATTTATTTCCCGCTACTAGGAACAGAAAACTTTGGGTTGAACTATATTTTCCATAGTGAACGCTTCTATCCCGAGGAACCTCGCAATGCTATCGTGCTACCAGAGGATAATACAGAGAAGAAGAGTAAGTATACCCATAATATAAAAGTTTTTAGTACTATGAGAGTACTTCTCTATGACTACCTAGAGAAGTACTCTGGCTCAATCAAGCATTCACATCTCCTTGCACCAATTGCACTCCCATGTATTAACAAAAAAGAAGATAACGAAAAGGCTAGATTTTACCAAGACCTACAAAATGAGCTTGTGGCAAGGTTCCTAAGCTATCCCTTTGTCGAACTACAAGACAGCAACAGCTCAAAGGTCTCTGTAATTAATGACGAGAATATCCGGTTCCTAGCACCTGATATAGTAACATTTCTCAGGAACGTTGGTGATGGAGAGTATCTTGATGTCGTATACGACTATGCTTCAAAAATCTCAAGACTACCGGCAAAAGAGGTAGTGCTTATCTGGTCAGAAATAATTAAGCAATGGGGGGAATCTGCAACAAATGTATTAGATGAACTTATCAGCCGTAATGTATTCATCGACATAGATGAACTTGTCACAAGTATATCAAGCCATGAGGTTGATGAGGGTCTCCTACGATTTCTTAGGTTCTTGAAGGAGTGCAAGCAAAACCATTATTTCGAAGAAAAGGCCCTCATCCCTAATCGGGAGGGGGAGAGAAAGATAGCTAAAGACCTCCGAAATGCCAAGGATATTCCAGAGGAATTGTACAGTATATGCCACCAACTCATCCCGACAATTACATGTTCATTTGTCTCTATTGCATATACTGAGTTATATGACTTAGTAGAATATCGAAGAGAAGACCTGAAGAAGGATATCAATCACTTCACCTCATTGTTGAAAGATCAAAGAAGCTGGAGTGACGATATATTGAGTGCTCTACTCAAGTATTGCTCTATATTCCCCACTCAAGAGGGAAGCTCTACTCGTGACAAAGCTATGCCCATGATTTGCGCACTACATGGTCGCCCTTATAACAGGCAATATATTCCTCCACTCCCAGATATAGAGACTGATAAAGAGCAAGATCTATATCGCACGGCTTTTGATGTTCTAGTGGAGTATAGCCTTGGGGTGATAGAGGGTTATGGCAGGGAGAAAGACAGCTCCTGGTTGAAAGAGGAGGCAAACAAAGATCTACACTACAAACTTCTCCAGGCTCTCAGCAACAAAGATCGACCAACCACTTACCAAAAGGAGTTTTTCCCTAAATATGCTATTATTCCGAACCAAGAAGGAGTGCTCTGTTTGGTGGAAAACTTAAATATCTTAGCAGATAGAGAGAAGATTCCTCAGGATGCCCAAGCCAAACTATTAGAGGTATATCTAAAGGTATTCAATGAGTCATACAAGGCTAAGCTTACCGAAGAGCAGTATGTTGAGTTTGTTCAAGTCAAAGAGGTAAAAGCTCAAGATATCGGGCGTATGATTGAGGAGAAGCTGAAGGAGGATGAGTATGGACCCTCTAGCACTATCGATATTATCAAGGAATTAGACTCTGAAGCTAAAAATCAAGACGAGAAATATTGGAGTAGGTGGTTTAGTAATATCCAATCCAATAAGGCTAACATCTTTTTAAATCGCTTGCAAGGAGCCGAACGAGACCATACGTATCAATTTATGCAAGCCGAGGCATCTAAAAAGGCAAAAGTGGCCGAGCTTATGGATAATCCAAACTTTGAGAACATTGTAGCTAAAGCTGAAGAAAGCCTAAAGATAGAAAGGGAGCGAGACGCCTCCTTCGGACATATGCTTAGTATCGGGAAGGAGATAGAGAAGCGTTTCCGAAGATATCTCCAAACGGAACTACTTGTTGAGTGGCGTGAGATTGACAAGCCCATGGAGGTAAATGACATCCAAAATGGGCAAGACATTATCATAAAATACAATGGAGAGATAATTTACTTTATTGAAGTCAAAAGTAAGTGGAACTTTGACCAGCCAGCCCACATGAGCACAAATCAGATGCGTCAAGCAGTCCTGAACCAAGATTGCTACGCCTTGTGTTGTGTAGACTTAACAGAACATGGGGCATCTAACCTTGACAGTTTAGAGGATAAGATTATTGTCGATAATACTTATGTTCACCTTGACATAGGGAAAAAGCTAAAGTTCTTTTTAGAGAGGATTGTCGATGATAATAGCGATGAGGAGACTCATCTAAAGATCAAAGACTATCAGAGCTCGCTCAATAAAGGATTCTTCACCAGTGGAGCAAGAGGATTGGAGCCTTTGATTGATGCCATCCATAAAAGAATCCCCAAACTAGAGGGAGATAGTCTTTAGTGTTAAGATTCATACACGACGGGGGTATAGAAGCGGAAGGGTCTTGATATCCTTGCTGTATCTTTCAGATAAAGAGGGGAGGCATTGGGGGAGACGTTGTTTTTTTTGGAAAAAAGAAAAGGGAGTAGATTGTGCGCAATGCGCACAATCTACTCCCTTTGGTGCGGAGAGAGAGGGATTCAAACCCCCGGAACGGACAAGCCGTTCACCGGATTTCGAGTCCGGCCCAATCGGTCACTCTGGCATCTCTCCTGGTTGCTAGAACCAGCGACAAAGGTACGAAAGAAATTCGAAAAAGATTATTTGCAGATTCCCGTAGCTCCCAGTATCAAATGCAACCGCCAGGCGGGAGTCATGACAAAGTTCCATCTAACGCTAGGGGACGAAGACTTTGCCCACATCAAAAGCTCTCCCAATCCTTAATATCGTAGAGCGAATAGGCTTTCCCCTTTGGGTAGTAGTCCTCTATCTTTTCACTTCGAGGAGTGGATTTGTCTAGAATAGTGAGCGTCCGACTCTCTTCGAATTCATCATCATCCCAAGCACCTCGACTCACGGTATGCTTTACATAAGCAACTACTTTACCCTCCTCTAATTTGTAATAAACCTCCTCAAAACTAAGTCCGCCCGAGTGTTCCTCATAGTACCGAACAAACCCATCTGAATAGTAAGCATAGTCGGCAAGTCCACCGGATATTCGCTCACAGATCAGTTCAACAACGCCATCCACATAGGAGTAGACCCCATACCAATTATACTGTCTAACCTTCTCCTTCATGATGAGCAATTCGGGAGAACCATTCCGGTCGAGGTCTACAAGTTTGTAAACATACTCCTCGGGCTTGAACTCCTCGTTATACTTCTCCGGCCACATCTTCCCTATGGCCTCCTGTAGTGAAGGTTTCTTATCGGGTTGTGGACAGAAGGCTGACAGCAAGAATGCCACAGCACACACAACAAAGATTTTTACGCTTTTCATAAGAACGACATTATAGGTTATTCTCTAAAGAGTCGACTTCATCTTCGACTGGATTCTCCTCAACTTCAGAAGGTTGTGGTTGGGCCCTCTCGGTCGAGTCTTCCTCCATCGTCTGAGGCTGCTCGGGGAGAGTATCCGTAGTAACTTCGGGCTTGGACTCTTCCGGTTTAGCAATAGTATGAGGTTTAGCCACTACGGGATTATCATCAATCGTAATGACAGGAATCTCTCTTCCCTCAGATTCATTCACCCACATATCCTTGGGACCGGGATTGATAATAATCGGCATGTTGGGCTGAACGTATTTCACGAGTTCTAAGATATTATCATTGTGAATACGGATACAACCATGGCTACACCGCCTCCCAAGAGCCCATGGAGCACAAGTGCCATGGATACCTACCGGTAGGTTCCCCTCCCCCTTGATGCGAATAAATCGCGGGCCGTATTGCCCTCGAACAGGACTTGTATAGCCGTTATCGTCCGTATAAAGCCAGTCGGTACTGTCGAACGTTTCTCCGGCATAGAAGAAGCCTTCTGGGGTACGGCAGTCGCCTTTCTTTGCTTTATGACCATAGTTGCGAGCACAAGCGCAGGTATACTCTTTCTCCTTGACTCCATAGCGATTGTAGAGGAGCACACGCATAGATGCCTTATCCACAACGATGAAATAATCAAATCGATTGTTCATCAATCGCTCGCAGTAGGGTAGGTTCTCACGAGCCATTCGGGGCAAAATCCCCTCCTTATATTGCTTTGCATGGCTCGATTTTTCCATATAGAGGAGAGCCTCATCTGCATCAACAAAGGCGTGGTAAAGCGTATCATTCGCCTCCCATTCAGCCACTTGCTGCTCAATGGAGAGCGTATCCGGCTCTACAATTGTATCTGTAGGAACGGTTTGCTCCTGCTCTTTTTGTGAAGACCCCGTACAGCTCCCTAGGAGTAGAATGAGAGGGGCAATTGCCACTAATAAATACTTCTTCATGAGTTTTTCAACCTTATAATTTTAGGGTTCTACCCCTCACCTCCCCAAAAGAGTTGAGGTGTAATCTCTCTAAATTATCCTGCAAATGTACAAAATCTCATCCTAAGCGCACTATTTACGCCACAACCAATCCAGGGAATCAAGTCTTTAAGACACGAAAGGGGCATTGTGGGATTCCCTATGTATCACTCTAAAGAATAGAAGCAATTCTAGTAAGAAAAGGGAGAGCCCTTCGTGATGAATCCGGCAAAGTCAGCGAAAAAGGGATTAGGTCTCTCCTTAATAAACTCGTACCTTTGCGCCATGGATATTGTAGTAATAGGGAGCGGAGGCGTTGCCGAAAGCCTTGTATTCTCATTGGCTCAAGCCGGGGTTGCTCCAAGAGTTATTGTAAGCCCCACTCCGGGGCACGCAGAGCGTCTACGCGATCTCTATGCGCCTGAGAGTTCTGTCTTGCATGACTTGGTGGAAATGCCACGGAATGCGGATATTTATCTTTTGGCTGTCACAGATACGGCTATTGCTTCGTGTGCAGCTCAGATGCCCTCCACATCAGGAGTTTGGTTACACACGGCGGCTTGCGTACCCGTAGAGACCCTTACTCAGTATCACCCCAATAGTGGTATCTTCTATCCCCTCAACACCTTTAGTAAAGGGCGTCCCCTCAGTTGGCAAGGCATCCCTCTCTTTGTGGAACATCGGAGTGAGATTGCCGCCCAAGCTATACAGCAGTTGGCAAAGGTTTTACACGTAGAGCCTCGCCCTTCTACACTTACGCTCCGCCAAGAGATCCATGTAGCAGCCGTTTTTGCTTGCAACTTTGTCAATCACCAATGGGCTATTGCCTCAGAATTACTTGAGCAACACCAGATCCCTCGGGAGGTGCTACATCCTCTCATCCAAGAGACGTTGCAAAAAGCGATAGCACTCGACCCTAGAGATACCCAAACGGGGCCCGCGCTCCGTGGCGATACTGCTACCTTGGCAGCCCATCGCGCTTTACTGGCGGAGAGCAGAGAGGCAATCCGAACCCTCTACGACGTGACCTCACAATCCATTTGGTCAATGTATCACCCCGAGACTTCCCTATCCCATGAGTAGTATCCCCTACAATTTGCAAGAGATTAAAGCCTTTGTTTTTGATATAGACGGAGTAATTAGCCGTAGCACCTGCCCCCTCGACGAGGATGGCACCCCTCATAGAACGGTAAACGTAAAAGATGGTTATGCCCTACAATTTGCCGTAAAAAGGGGCTTCGTGGTGGGCGTTATCACCGGCGGATACACCCCTGCAATGGCGCTTCGGATGGCACATCTTGGTATCGAAGACTACTACCAACAATCGCGCAACAAGGTGCGAGACTTAGAAGATCTAATGGAAAAACATCAGCTCCAGCCCCAAGAGGTCGTCTATGTAGGCGACGATATCCCCGATTTGGAAGTAATGCGCCGAGTTGGACTCGCTGTGGCGCCCCAAGATGCGGTTCCGGAGATTTTGGCCTTGGCGCATTATATCTCGCACTGCTGTGGCGGCGAAGGGGTAGCCCGAGACGTGATAGAACAAACCCTCCGTGCCCAAGGACTATGGGGGAGCGAAGGTGCCGGACTCGCTTGGTAACGAGTGGCAACAGGATTAGAAAGAGCATATGAAAGTAGTATTAGCAACTCAATCCCCACGGCGTCACGAGCTTTTTTCGGGGCTAGATATTCCCTTCACAATTCGCCTGATTGAGGGTATAGACGAGAGCTATCCGAGCACACTTCCCCTCCATCAAATCCCCCAATATATAGCGGAGCGAAAGGCTCTTGCCTACCAAGCTTCTCTTGCAGAAGACGAAGTAGTACTAACGGCAGATACGGTGGTAATTGTGGGAGACAAAGTGCTGGGCAAACCGCATTTCCCCGAGGAGGCGAGGGCTATGCTGCACGAGCTCTCGGGGCATGAGCACCAAGTCTCTACCGGAGTGGCTCTCATGGGACCGGATGGAAGAGGCACCTCATTTGTAGCTACTACACGCGTTTGGTTTGCATCGCTTAGCGAGGAGCAGATTGACTACTACTTGCGTTCTTACCACCCCTACGACAAGGCCGGAGCCTACGGCATCCAAGAGTGGATTGGCTATGTAGCCATAGAAAAAATCGAGGGTTCGTTTTACAACGTAATGGGCTTGCCCGTGCATCTTGTATATCAGACTCTCCAAAAATGGCAGGTATGCGAAAAAAAATTCGTACCTTTGCCCACCGTTATAGTAGACAAAGAATAGATTATAGGATAAGTAGCGATGAAAAGAACGTTCCAACCCTCGAACCGAAAGAGAAAGAACAAGCACGGATTCCGTGCCCGTATGGCAACGGCAAATGGTCGCCGTGTACTTGCTTCGCGCCGTGCTAAAGGTCGTGCCAAGCTAACGGTTTCGGACGAGTATTAAAACACACAAGGCTCTCTTGCCCTTTCCCGCTGAAAGGAGAGAGTCCCGAGGTCAAGCAGGGGCAAACTCAGGGCGCGGCAAGCGCCGCGAGGACTTGACCGAACAGCCCCCTATTGTTAGCCCTCCCAAACTCAGAGTCTCCGTCGTTTTATACGAAGAGGTAGCCTAGTTTGGGAGGTTTTCTTGTCTCCAAAGAAATGATAGATCGGCTGCTCTCAAGCTAGAGTTGCCCAACCTAAGAAAATCAATACCCTATAGATAAATTGGGTTTGTTGCACTTTTGTTGTACTTTTGACAAGAGAAAACAGAATTTTTAGAGATATGAGTAATACCTCCCCTTCGCAACAATCCCTTTCGGAGAAGGCTCCTACCCATTTAAGACCCTTTATTTTTATGGTAATACTGATGGCACTCATCGGTTTTATCACAAGTCTTAATCAACAATTTCAAGCCCCCCTCAAAGAAACTTTTTTGGCAGAGAGTGGTGCGCTCAAGAACGCCTTTGCCACCTTTATTACCTTTTCTTTTTTCTTGTCCTATCTCTTGATGGGGCCCGTAAGTGCTCGTTATTTACAACGCTGCGGCTACAAGAAAACACTGCTCAAAGGGATCGTAGTTGTTGCTTTTTCGCTCATTGTTTTTGAGCTATCAGCCCTCAGTTTCCAATGGATTGGTGAGGGGTCGCTCAATCATATCACTATTGGGAGTATCCGGTTACCTCTAGGATACTTTTTGTTTTTGATAGGGTCGTTCGTATCGGGTACGGGGCTGACCTATCTGCAATCGTCTGTTAATCCCTACGTTGTTGTCTGTAACGTACCTCATACCACGGGGGTAACGCGTCAGAATATCGCCGGTACGGGCAATTCTCTCATGACCACCTTGGTGCCCCTCTTTGTCGGCTTGGTAATTTTTGGTGGCAAAGAAGGGAGTGAACTGGAGGTCAGTGCCATTTTTTTACCCATGGCTATCTTGATTCTCTTTGTTGGTCTCCTCTATTTTGGAGTTAGGACAACAAATTTGCCCGAATTGCCCAATACGACTGAGACGAAAGGGGAGCATCTAGAGCTCTCCGTATTCTCATTCCGTCACCTTACATTAGGCGTTATAGGCATATTTATGTACGTTGGTTGCGAGGTGTGCGTAGGCAGCAATATTGTACTGTACGCCCAGCAGGATCTTGGGATCTCGTACGAAATGGCCGTTAAATGGGCTTCTCTCTATTGGTTTTCTATGCTAGTGGGGCGCTTCTTCTCTAGCTTCCTTTCGATGATCAAAGCCCACATACAACTAGCCGTAAGCACCTTCTGTGCAGGGCTTTTGGTCGTGCTCGCCATCCTCCTCAAGATGCCTTGGTTGCTGATTGGTGTAGGGCTTTTCCACTCTCTTATGTGGGGAGCTATTTTCTCTTTGTCCCTTGAGGGGCTTGGGAAATACACGGCACGCGCTACCGGAGTGTTATTGATGGGCGTTGTCGGCGGAGCCATACTTCCCTTTACACAAGGGCTGCTCGCCGACCTATTCCACAGCTGGACTTGGACATGGCTCCTCATCATTGCAGGGGAGGTATACATGCTCTACTATGCTCTTTGGGGCTACAAACCCAAGCAGGTGAAGAGAGCGTGAAAAAGACTTGGTTACGGGGATAGTAAATGCCCCGACCACAGTTGGGCTTCGCAACCCAGTCTTTACCTTCCCTTTGTCTAGGCAGTAGACTAGGTTTGCAGTAGATTCTGTATATTTGCCGAGCAGGTATGGAAAAATTACGAGAACTACCTCCCGAAGAACAAGATCTCATAGCCGCTCTTCGTGAGCCGAGCAAGCGTCGCACTGCTTTTGCGACCCTCGTTCGGCAGTATTCGCGCCCTCTCTATTGGCAAATCCGTCGTATTGTAATAAACCACTCTATTGCAGACGAATTGGTACAGGAGACCTTTCTCAAGGCGTGGAGGGGACTAGATGCCTTTCGGGGAGAATCGAAAATCTACACTTGGCTCTATCGGATCGCCGTCTTCGAAGCCCTCAACTATGCCGGGAAAGCTAAGAAGCGCAGCGAAAACGTTGTAGAGATAACCGAAGAGAACCGTTACCTGGTGGAGAATGTATCCGGGGATCCCTACTTTGATGGGGATGCCGCCGAGGTGCTATTCCAGCAGGCGATAGCCACACTCCCTCCCAAGCAAAAACAGGTCTTCTTACTGCGCTATTATGAGGAGAAAAACTACTCAGAAATTGCGGAGCTCACAGGCACAAGTGAGGGGGCACTTAAGGCAAGTTATCATCACGCCGTAGCCAAGATAAAACATTATATTGAGGTACACCATTAAACCTTAGCCGCTAAATCTATCCTATATTGTACGAGATATGGGAATTATAATCGAAAAGCATTTCGTCAAAAGATGGGAACTAATAAAGAGCAACTAAACTACGATGCCGAGGAGAGTCGCAGCCACTACACAACTCCCGAAGGGTATTTCGAGACTTTGGAGGAACGTATCATGGCACGTATTGACGAGGAGCCCGTTGTCTTAGAAGAGCAAATAACACCTCCACTAGGCAAGCGGCTTGTATGGCAACGTCTGCGCCCCTACGTTTATTTGGCAGCCTCTTTCGTTCTTACAATTGGCATGTTTAGGGGATTCCGATACATCCGCTCTCAGCATATCCCAAGCCCTGTAATAGAAAAGGAGGCCAAGCTAGAGCAAGAAAAGGACACTCGATACTACGAACTACTTGCCGGTGAATACACAGAAGAATCCGAAGAGGAAAATCTTTGGTTCATGGATGCAAACTATACTGACTAATAACCTCTCCATAATGAAACAATCGACCCTACGTATTTTCTTTATCACCTGCCTATCGCTTTTCTACGGAGCTATTGCCTTCGCTCAAGAGCCCCCCTCAATACCGGAGCGCAGGGCACTGGCGGCACGGCGAGATAAGTTTGTTTGCAAAGAACTCAGCCTGACAAACGAGGAGTGCACCAAGCTAACCATTATATTGCATCAGATGGATGAGGAGCGTATGAATATCTGGGCCGACTTTGGGCAGCTCCATATGCAGATCAAAAAAAATCCGCAAGCATCACAGGCGGAGATGGCTCAGTATCTAAAGCTAAAGAGCGAATGCAAGATCAAAGATGCCAAGCTTGTGGAGGAATACTACCTGAAACTCTCCAACGTACTCCCCCCTGACAAACTTCTCGAATTAGATAAGGTACAGAGGCGTTTTGGGCAAGAATTGTCGCGAGAAAAACACCTCAAATGATTGTTTTGCCGTACCTTTGAGGTCAGTATAAACAAGGAACAATTATTCAAACGTATAAATAGAACCAATGAGTATAACAAAAGACTACTTTGTATCGTGCAGCTACGACCTCTATGCCGGTCCCAACGAAGTACGAGACTTTATAGAGCAAGCCACTCCCGAGAGCCCCATGCAATACCTACATGGTATTGGGATGATGCTCCCTGCTTTTGAGCAAAAACTAGAAGGACTCAAAGAAGGGGAAGCTTTCGATTTTGAGCTTACGCCCGAAAATGGTTACGGGGAGCGTTTCTCCGATCGTGTAGTACCTCTAGACTACAAAATCTTCTGTGACGAAGACGGAAAATTCGACGAAGAGCACGTATTCGTAGGTGCTCGCGTACCTATGCAAACAGCTGATGGGCAACGCATCGAAGGTCAGGTAGTAGATATGAACGACCAAAAAGTAACCTTGGACTTTAACCATCCTCTTGCCGGTATGCACCTTCACTTCTCGGGCAAGATACTAGAAGCTCATGTTGCTTCTGAGGACGAACGCGCCGAGATTGAGGCTCTTCTGCATCCCCACGGAGGTAGCTGCGGTTGCGGTTGCCACGACGAAGATGGCGAGGGCGGTTGCGAAGGTGGTTGCTGTGGAGGATGCCACTAATCCGCCTTTATCCCTAAAATAAATCCCTATAGCTCCCCTCTCCGCTCTAGAAAAGTGGAAGAGGGGAGTTTTATTTTTCACCTATATGAATACATTTGGCCAGCATCTTCGCTTGACAACCTTTGGAGAGTCGCACGGAAAAGCTATCGGTGGTATACTGGATGGAATGCCTGCCGGGGTTCGTATTGACCTCCTAGAGGTGCAGAAATTCCTCGACCATCGCCGCCCAGGCTCCAGCCTGAGCGTTACGCAACGCCGGGAGGCGGATAGAGTTGAGGTCTTGTCAGGACTTCTCCCCGATGGCACAACCACGGGAGCTCCGATAGGCTTTATTATTGCCAACCAAGATGCTCGCAGTGCGGATTATAGGCCTTTGGAGCATCTGTATCGCCCCTCTCATGCCGATTTCACCTACCACGAGAAGTACGGAGTGCCTCCACAACCCGGTGGCGGACGAGCCTCGGCACGCGAAACAGCTGTGCGCTGCGCTGCAGGAGCGATGACCTTGCAATTATTACAACCCTTAGGGGTAAAAATCTATCCCTATATCAGGGGTATTGGAGAAGTACAGCTCCCCTCGGATGCGCTTACGGATCTTGATTTGGATAAGATATACCACTCTTCGGTGCGCTGCCCCCACCCTATTTGGGCGGCTAAACTAGAGAACAACCTTACCGAAGTGCGCCGGAGTGGTGATAGCGTGGGAGGGCTTGTGGAGTGCCTAGTGCAGGGAGTCCCTGTTGGTTGGGGTAGCCCCCTCTACGATAAACTCTCGGCACGATTGGCTTTTGCGATGCTCTCCATCAATGCTGTAAAAGGCTTTGAGATAGGGGATGGATTCGCCCTTGCACGTTGCTTGGGTAGTCATGTAAACGACGTTATGGAGCGCACCGAATGCGGTACTATAGCCTTTCGTACCAACCACTCGGGAGGTATACAAGGAGGAATCTCTACGGGAGCCGAAATTCGCTTCTCCGTAGCCTTCAAACCCACCCCCACCATTGCACTGGAGCAAGAGACGCTCAACCTAGAGGGAGAGGCTGTGTGCTTTGCAGGTACCGGACGGCACGATCCCTGCGTAGCTCTACGCGGCGTAAGCGTGGTACACGCCATGACGGCTCTTGTCTTAGCCGACGCCTACCTAGCCTCCCGCTAACCCAAACTAAGCCTTCCACGGACCAATAGGCACGCCCTCTCTCCCTTCCCCTCCCCTTGTATCTAGTCATCCCTTAAAAAGACTATCTAACGAGTTCAACTGCGTCAATGGGGAAGATTTATAGGGACTAGAGACAGAACAAAAAAAAGGCTGGGGGGGAAACCCTCAGCCTTTTTTGTATTCGGAGTAATCAGTAGTGCCTTAGCAGAGAAAACTCTTGAGCTGATCGCACTTATTTCCTGCACGCAACTTACGAATTGCCTTTTCCTTAATCTGGCGAACTCTCTCGCGAGTAAGTCCGAACTTATCGCCAATCTCCTCGAGCGTCATCTCCGGATTAGGACCAATCCCGAAGAAGAGCTTTATAATCTCAGCTTCACGCTCAGAAAGTGTAGAGAGCACTCGATCAATCTCTGTATTGAGCGAGTCGCGCATCAGAGAGCGGTCTGTGCTGGGAGCATCTTCGTTTACGAGTACATCCAAGAGACTATTGTCCTCGCCATCCACAAAGGGGGCATCTATAGAGACGTGCTTACTGAACGACTTAAGCGTAACAGCCACCTTCTCTTCGCTTTGATCAAGGATAATGGCGAGTTCCGCAATAGAGGGACGTCGCTCGTTTTCTTGCTCAAATTGCTCAATAGCTTTCTTGATCTTAGCTTGAGCACCTACCTGATTGAGAGGGAGACGTACAATACGAGACTGCTCTGCCAATGCTTGCAAGATGGATTGACGGATCCACCACACAGCATAAGAGATAAACTTAAAACCGCGGGTTTCGTCGAACTTCTCGGCAGCTTTGATAAGGCCTAAGTTACCTTCGTCTATGAGGTCGGGGAGGCTCAGACCTTGGTTCTGATACTGCTTCGCCACCGACACTACGAATCGCAAATTGGCACGTGTGAGTTTGTCTTGAGCACGGCGATTGCCTCGGCGAATCTCCTGTGCAAGGCGCACCTCTTCATCCACATCAATAAGCTCTTCTCTACCAATCTCTTGCAGATATTTATCGAGAGACGCGCTCTCACGATTGGTAATGGACTTAGTAATCTTTAGTTGTCTCATATATAATACATTCTTCTATTCTCTCTACGCTTCTCAGCACCATCCATCGCCTGGGGAGATGAGGTTAGCGAAAGAAGACAAGCCTTGTGGTAGCTACTATCCCATGCAGAGGCATACTGCTTCTTTGGAGAGCTTCTATCACAAGTCTTGCTCTTAGTTGTTCTCGGCAAGGGAGGCTTCGGGATGCTATTCTCTGGATAGCTTCGGCGACGCCCTACCTTGCTGTTACGGCACCTATCCGCCCCTTACGAGGCAAGAGCCACAGCCCTTTTACAATAGGTCTATAACATAATACTTTGTACGCCCATTGGGGTAGAATCCTTTTAGGAGTAGGCTACCATCTCCTCTGCGGGATTGCTGCACCTGAGTGATGGCTCTACGAGCCTCCTCTACGGAGCGTACCGGTTTATTGTTGACAGAAAGGATGATAAATCCTTCCTTAATGCCTGCTTCTTTGAATTTACCATCACCCACTTTGGCCACGGCTACACCATAAGAAACGCCATACGCACGCTTTTGTTCATTGGTTAGCGCCTTTAGCTGAGCACCCAGCATCACCTTGGGATCATTATGGATGATCTGCTCCCCACCCTCTTCGTTTTTGAGTGTGACCTTTAGCATTTTGGTGCTACCCTTGCGATTAACGGTTACTTCTACCTTATCACCGGGGCGGCGAATGCTGATGAGATCTTGGAGCTGTGCCATATTCTTGACGGGCTTACCATCTACGGCCGTAATCACGTCATGCTCTTCCATCCCTGCGGAGAAGGCTCCACTGCGCTCTGCAAAGGTGGTTACAACTACACCTTCGTTTACCTTGAGCCCTAGCTTTTCTTTGATTTCACTCGTAACGTCAGTGCCTCCGATCCCAAGAACCGCACGCTGTACGGAACCAAACTTTTTGATGTCGGCCACTACCTTGGCAGCACTATTGATGGGGACGGCAAACGAGTAACCTGCGTAGTTGCCCGTTTGAGAATAAATCATCGTATTGATACCCACCAATTCGCCGGCTGCGTTTACAAGAGCACCTCCACTATTACCGGGATTTACGGCAGCATCGGTCTGAATAAATCCACCGATCTTGCTTCCACCCTCCGAAGCTGTGGAGCGAGCCTTAGCACTTACAATCCCGGCTGTAACAGTACTGGTCAAATTAAAGGGGTTACCTACGGCCAAAACCCACTCTCCAACTTTGAGCGCATCGCTATTACCAAAAGGAATGGTAGGGAGATCTTCTGCATCCACCTTGATAAGGGCGATATCGCTAGCCGGGTCGCTACCTATAAGTTTGGCACTGAGGGTACGATTATCGTTGAGGGTAACGGAGATCTTATTGGCATTATCAACAACGTGATTATTGGTAATGATGTACCCATCGGTACTGATAATTACTCCGGAACCATAGCCTACAACGGGACGCGAGCTTGGGCGATCGAAACTACCACTCCCCCCTCCGAAGAAAAATTCGAAAGGATCCATATAGCTCTGATCTATCTGCTGCTCACCCTCTACTTTGATATGTACTACAGAATGCACCGAAGCCTCTGCTGCCGGTACAAGATCGGGTGCATTACCCACACTACGGGTCATATCGAAGCCCATAGCGGCATTCCGGAAAGCCCCTCCATCGACCTCCGTCGAAGCCATTCGACGCGCCGAGCGACGTTCCATTAGAGAGTAAACACCGACGGATACAGACGCACTCAGAAGAGCAACGCCCATAGCCCCTAAAATGATTTTCTGAATTCGTTTCATAGATCCAAATATATTATCTACAAGTTCTCTATCAACTTTGGAGTACATCCTCTCGTTCTAAACGAGACAACCTCCAACATAGAGACGATTTTGTGCGACAATTGTTGCTTAGACCTTTTATCATTACATCTATCAGAGCCTTCCCTCTCGACTTTGAGAGCGGAGCCACTCCAATCCTTATAACGACCGAATCAATACTTTTCGTATACCCTCTCTGCTACAAAGCGACGACAAAAAGAACCAGAGATTGCTTTTCCACACCCTCCAATTCTTCTCTACAAAGAGACTCCTCACATCAGCCGCCCCCTCCACAAATGGAAGAAAAAGGCTGAAAGGAGGAGTATATAAATCTTTTATTTGAAGAGAGAGATCGAAGACATCTCCCTCAAAAGGTATTATTTCTTCTTACGATTGCCGTAGCGGTTCATGAACTTGTCTACGCGACCGGCAGTATCGACAAGCTTAGCCTTACCGGTGAAGAAAGGATGCGAAGTATTTGAAATTTCGACCTTTACGAGAGGATACTCTACGCCATCGATTTCAATCGTTTCCTTAGCTTGGATGGTAGACTTGGTGATAAACACCTCTTCGTTAGACATGTCTTTGAATACTACGGGACGGTAGTTTTCGGGGTGAAGACCTTTTTTCATTGCTCTTATTATCTATTACTTATTCTATTTTTGCGGGGCTTCACCTGCCCATCGTCTGCCAGTCTCGCCTCCCAATTCCATCGAAGGATGGCAAGGAGCTATCTAAGCAAGATGGGAGAGCTAGGTGTATAGCTATCCGCATATCAGGCACAAAGGTACTACATTGTTTCGATTCCAACAAATTCCACTTTGCAGATTCCAGTATTGTATTTTCCAGTTGTAAGTGCAACACTTAGATAAATAAAAACCACCCTGGGGCTAGCCCCAGGGTGGTTGAACTCAAAAGTTTATATTTGCGTTGTTATGAAAAAATACAACCATTTGAGCCGAGAGCAAAGATACACAATTGATCGACTTCTGAAGCAAGGAAAGTCCTATTCTTTCATTTGCAGATTCCTTGATTTTAAAGAATGAAATATCTATATTTTTAGTACCTTCAATTTGTCTATAGATTCAAGATATGAGTACATACATAATAAAGATTAAGAACATACGTGGAATTAGAGAGCTAAACTACTCATTACCAACGAGGAAGGGTGTTTATCTATTAACTGGAAGTAATGGTTCTGGGAAGACATCTCTCTTAACGGCATTGGATAGATTGGGAAATAAGAACGCATTCATGACTGGGCTGAAAGATATTAAGAGGACAGATGCGTCAATTACCTATATAATCCAAAACGAAAGTGTTGTCTATAAGAGAGGGCAGGAGAGATGGGTTCCTACCCCAAAAAGACTAAGCCAGTTATTAAATAGGTATCCATACTCAAAGACTTATTTTCTAACAGCAACAGGATTGAGATTTTATGAGACTCAAATAGACAATAACAGACAAAACTCTCATCCTCAAGATGTAGGACCAGAAATGAAGGATGCTCTCAACAGAATTTTTGAAACACAAAAATTCGACAATCTAAGGTATAGATTTTCTCCGATGAGGGGGCGTCAGAGTAGATTAAGAAGAGATAATAAATTATACATTATAGAGGAAACATCCAGATCCTATTATACCGAGCAAAGTTTTAGCCTAGGGGAGAGAATGGTATTAAATGCTCTCGATTTCCTCGAGACAGTAGAGGAGGGAGGGATGCTTCTGATTGATGAAGTTGAATTGGCACTTCATCCTATAGCACAGGTTAAGTTCTATAGATTACTGAAAGACAAGGCGGATGAAAAGAACTTAGTAATTATTATTTCGACTCACTCGGCTAGCTTGATTAAGGTTGCAGATAAGATCCATTATCTTGAAAATAGAGATGGTCAAGTCTGTGTTATTGACAATATAAAACCTGCATATATACTGAAAGACTTGTCTGTAGAATTGGATAACTGTCCCGATTACCTTTTCTTTGTTGAAGATGAAATGGCTCGTGCCTACTTGTCGGAAATATTAAATGCTTTCAAAGACGTAGAGGAAGGCTTAAACAGAGTGGTTTTCAAGATTTTACCAGTAGGAGGATATAAGCAAGTATTGATATTGATGATATATTTTTATGGAGTTCAACCTTTTACACAAAGGACTGTTCATAGCTTCCTAGATAAGGATGTAGAGGATATATACTGAATTAAAAAATAAGAGTGCGAAAACTCCATCAGATGAAGAATTCATTTACTAGAGAATAATCACAACAACTATAACTTTTTGCCGATAACCCCAGAACTAGGAGTCTGGGAAGAATTGACAAACAACGCAGAATGGTTCAAGACAGCACTCGGGAATCGATTCCAAGATATACTTTTCAACGTTAGTGAATTTATCTCTACAGTAAATGAAGAAGAGCCAGAAACTGGTAATCCAAGAAAAAGGGCTAAGGGCTGTTACAAAAATCTATTTGACAAAATACACCAGAGGGAACCAAATATTACAGAAAGTATTTTTCAAGAGATTCTTTTTAAGTCATATGTTACGCATAAATTTGAAATCCCAGGATTTCAAAATGAAATCAGAAGGCTAATAATGCCTATTCTAAATAGGTAGAGACCCCCTGCGACTTTCTTTTACGTCTTTTGTTGATACGCTGAAGTTCCAAGAATACTGATAATAGCACCACATGATTGGAGGCTGTAAGAGTTCATCCGACACATGAATGAATGATGCTTTCCAAATGTTTTCATAATCAGTCTTATTCAGCATCGGCCTCCTATATTGGCTTGCCCCTGCCAATTCAAACGCAAGATCAGCATCGATAATAATCCTGTGTCCAACCTACTTGATGGATTGACCAATTTTACCTCTCTGCCTAATTCGGTCTGTGGACAGTATTAAAATCCTGTTATAGACTATCTCATTAAGAATTACCATGGGATCGTTATAGGCAATGAGTCATATACGGCACAACAAAAAGTAGTTGACTTGGCATATCGTACACAACGGACATATAATTACAATTAAAAAACAACAATATCTCTCTAGATATCCCGACAACTCCCTCAGCACACTCGCCTGCAGATCCCATTTTGCAGACCCCAGTACTACGTTTACGTCTCTCTCAAATACACAGGAATACTCCCCCCTATCTATCAAAAACAAATTCAGTACATTTGCGCGTATCCTCAGGATAGAGAAAACTCATGCTATAGAAAATTCAAGTCTGCATATAGGATTATGAAATACTACCCTAAGACGCGAGTATTAATGCTCTTTTTACTCTCCATTTTCAGTGCAGCACTTCTTCTCAGTTATAAGAAAAACGACAAGAAAAGAGCGGAGGTAGAGGTAGCCCGCACTGCAATGCAGAGATCGGAGGTAACCCCCAAGGGACAAAAGACGGTGGTTGATAGCACGTATAGCGATTGGCACGTCACGGTGCAAAAGGCAGACATCAAGACCAAGCATAATCGGGTTAATAGCAAACTCTTGGTCACCATCTCGAAAAGCGGAAAGACGCTGTTCAATAAAAAGGTGATCACCCCGAGCATCTTAGATCCATCCCTTGACAATCACTTTCAATTGACCAGCGTATACATCAAGGGGATCACCAATACAACCGTGTATATCTCTCTGGAGGCTTTCTCCCGGGAAACAGATGGGGAGAATTACTTCATTCTCGCGTTCTCGAAAGATGGGCTGTTTAAGAAATACCGGAGACCTTTGTCACTGGACGACTCAGACTTTATCGTGGATTTTTACATCATGTACACGCATGAAAATCTACAGAAGTCTGTAGACAAGGCTTCTTTACAGAAGATCGCAAAGGCTTATGGCACCTCTAACTTTGTAGCGCAACTGGAGAAAAACGGACCCTTATCCATCTATCCGCCCGAGGTTATCTCTCGCTACAAACTTGACGTCGAGATAGCAACCAATACCCTAGAGGATTACGACGACATCTACGAATGCTGCAGGGCCTTCTTCTACCCTAAATACAAGGACAACCCCATTGGCTCTATGGATGTGGAGATAAAGGCAACCGAAGGAGAGGACGGCGTAGTATTCTACAATCGCATCGACAAAATTAGCCGTTAAGCGCGTTGCCCTCCTTTTTCTCAAAAATTTCTCTGGGGAATAGAGCGTGAAATTCGTTTCGAAATAGGCCTAAAACTCCAAGAAATCTAGGCAAGAATCCTCGGAAAATCACGCAAAACAAAGAGGCATTTTCAGCGACATTTCTTTCTCTTATCACCCAGTACTCCGGAGAGCACCCATGAGTGCTCAATAAACTCCGGATGGAATAATAAAAAAGGCTGGCTCCAACGATGGGAGTCAGCCCTTCTTTTTATTTCTCCAGTCTCTCGAAGCCCATTCTCGGCAAGGAGCCTCTATTCCGCTGCACCTCAGGCAACAATCCTAAAAAATGAGCCAAAAGAATTAGAAAGACTCGCCCCTTAATTTCCCCTCAGAGGAGAAGAGGGAGGCGAATAGAAGCGAAAAAGGATAGGTATAAGAGGGAGAGGAAGACACGACTAGTCGAGAAGCGTCAACTTAACTAGTTCGATACGGGTAGAGCTAGAGCGCAATATGGTAAAGCGTAGCTTGCCGATCTCTACAACCTCACGAGTCTTGGGGATGTCTCCATGATGAGCAAGGATAAGCCCTGCCAGCGTGTTATATTCGTCGCTCTCGGGCAGGTTGAGGTGGTATTCTTCGTTGATAAGGTCAATCTCACAACGCGCCGAAAAGATATAGTTGCTATCGTCTATCTGACGGATAACTAGCTGTTTCTTGTCGTGCTCGTCCTCTATATCCCCAAAGATCTCCTCCACGAGGTCTTCCATCGTTACGATACCCGCCATTCCGCCCAGCTCATCTACCACAATGGCTACGGACTGCTTCCGCTGCATCAATTGCTTCATCAACTTATGCCCAAAGACGCTCTCCGGCACAAAAAGAGCCTGCTTCATGCGCTGCTGCCAATCATCCCCGCGAAACATCTCTGAGGAGTGAATATAGCCAACCACGTTGTCTATGCTTCCGTCGTACACAATTATTTTGGATAGCCCCGTGGAGACAAAGATCCCCCTTAAAGTCTCTAGCGGCGTCGCAATATCGCAGGCCACCACCTCACTACGCGGTACCATACAGTCTCGTGCTCGCACATCGGAGAAGCCAATTGCATTCTGAATAATCTTGACCTCCGTATTGAGCGTCCCCTGATCGTCGTCGTGCAGGAGAGTATCACTCAGGTAGTGATCTAGATCAATTGTCGTTAGGTGGCGATGTACCACAGCTTGGTTCCCTCGCACTCCCATAAGCCGGAGAAAGCCTCTCGACAATACCGAGCAGAAGAGGGTAATAGGCAGAAGAAGGAAATAAAAAAAGGCAGAAAGCAACGAAAAATGCCGCATTGCACTATTCGGGTTCCGCTTAAATTGAGACTTAGGGAGATACTCCCCAAACACAATGATAACGAGGGTAGATATGAGAGAATCGACCAAGACAAGAAGCCACCCGGAGTGGATGAATTGCTCCAAATAGGGGTCTAAAATAAGCGACATCAGTAGACCATACATCACGAGCACAATGTTATTGCCCACGAGTACGGTCGTAACATAGCGGTCGGGATTGCGGAAGAGCATCTTGAGTGCCTTCGAGACCACCCCTCCCTTTGAGAGGTCGACCTCTACCCTAAGGCGGTCACTCGTGAGGTAGGCAATCTCCATCCCCGAGAAAAAGGCAGAGAGGATAAGCAGGGCAATCACCCCCAACACAGAGAGTAGCGAGAAGGGGGGTAAAGAGGTAGTAAGGAGTATCATTCTTCCGAATTTTCTTCTGTTACATCCATCTGTCCGACGTTGTTGTAGAACGTATACTGCTGAAAGTTTTGTGATGCCTCAAAGTGGCTCCCCATCAGCGAACGCCCTAGCCCCTCGATTCTCACGGTGTCTTGCGAAAAGACTTTTCCCTGATTCTTATCCCAATAAAGGTGGCGAGTGGTAAAACGCTCGCCCGAGAGATTGACCACCAAGACGTGTCCGATAAAATCCCACAGCTCTTCGTTCATATAGTAGTAGGCTGTATCGCATTTTACTTGGGCTAGCTTGTTTTTCTTATCGTCGAACTTCTCGGCATAAAACCCCTTTGGAAAAACCCAGCAAGGGCGCTCCCGCTTCTCATAGATATACCACTCCAAGGCTACCATGCGGTACTGAGTTTTGCCCGAGTCTGAGATAAGTACATCTACGCTATCGGTGTACATGCTGTAGATAGAGTCGAGACTAAACTCGTGCTTTACCACCTGCGTAGTACCATCACCTCCACAACCATAGAGCAGGGGGAGAAATAAAAAAGCCAAGACGCTCAGCACCCAAAGATGAGAACGCTTGACCTGTAGATGAGGGGCAGTTGGCACGACTCTAAGGGAAACGACGTCAAAAAAATTGATTCACGCCCCGGGGAAAGAATCCTCTCCCCCCTTGGGGCATGAATGATAATGGTTAGCGGATGGTTGTGCTTTCGCCAATCCAACCACCGACATAGAAGCTCTTACCCTTGTCTAGCTCGGGGTGCATGAAAACATCCGACGAGCTGGGGAGGTGACGGCGATACTGCGCAATGAGAGAAGCAGCTTCGCCGGCTACACGTGAGTCTATGGAGCGAGCACGCTCTAGCTTATCCAATACGAGATAGAATACACAGCGTTGTTTGAGGGCATCTCCGGGGAAGATGCTGCTCGCCGTTGCAGCATACATCTTGGCAATGAGGATAAGAGGGCTACCCATGGAGGGGTTCTCGGCCATTGCTTTCTGGCAATAAGCACGGCTCTGCGAGTACTGACGCGCATTCATGCTCATCACAGCCAGCGTATAGTAGCAGCTCGCTTTTATGTTCTTGTCACTTGTAAGTGAGATTGCTTTATTGAGGAATTCGGTAGCTTCGGCGTTCTTATTCGCACTCATAGCCTCCTTAGCCAACCCAAGAGCTGAGGCAGCTGTTGGTTTGATGGCAAAGAGATACTTACTAGCCTTGAAGTAGAGAGGATCTTTTTCGCAATCGGCATTGCGGAACATATCAAGCATTGCCTGCAAGAAAGCGATGTTTTCTTTGTTGGCTTCTAGGTCTTTACCATAGATCTTTACCAGCATATCGCACTTGGCAAGCCCACTCTGTACAAAGAGCATATCAAGCTGACCTTTGAGGCTTCTCACATATTCGATGCGTACCGTATCACCCGTTGCCTCAGCAGCTTCCACGGCTTTTTCCATGATATCATTACCACTCATGTAGTCGTTGATATACTGCTGGTGCCAAGACTCGTTGCCAATAGCCTTGTTGAGCGAAGAGTAAACATTGAAGTACACCACCTTGGCATCCGTATCCCCTCCAATCTTCTCTATAACGGGCTTTGTCCAGCCATAGATTTTGTCGTAGTCCACTTTTTCTTTGGGAACAATCTGGAGGTAATCCGTAACCTTGCTAGCGGTAATCCAATCCAAACCATAACGAGGATCGTCGCCAAAGTACTTTGCTCTATCGTCGTAGAGCTTCATCAACTCTTCGAGCTTAGCAGCGCGCTTTGCAGGGTCTGTCTCTTGTTGTATTTGCCAATTGAGAATCTTTACTCCGGAGATGTATATATTCTTTGAAGAGCCGGGGCACTCTGCATAGGCTTTCTTCCAAAATTCATACGCATCCGTATAGCTCTCACTCTTTACATAGGTAGAGAAAAGGCTGATATTTTCGCGGCAGCGGATACTATCTTGCCCCGAGCCATATGGAGTACCGGAGGCTATCCCGGTTTGTGCCAAAGCTACAAGCGAAGAGGCAAGTAGCGTAGCCGAAAAGATAATACACTTTAGTCCTTTCATAGTGTTGCTTGTTTACTATTTATTTCGTCTTGTATAAATGGATTGGTAGATATCGTTATAGCGTTTTTAGTCGAGACGTATTTTGCGGAACCAACCTTCATTGAAACGCAATCCCAAGGTAATGCGGAAATAGTTTTCATGTACCCAACTTGTTTGTTGGGGGAAGAGATGATTATAATCGAAGGTCAGATCTAGCCAAGAGCGTCTGTCCACCATCGGGATACCCAAACCAAATGAAATTCCCCCCTTCATATAGCCCTTGTAGGCTAGATCACTCGGCAACGTGATGTAGCTATTCTCGGCAGAGAGACCGAATCGATACTCCATTCTCTGCCAAATAGAACGTGCTATCTCACTGGGGGTATAGGTTGCGCCCAATCCTATTTGCCACTGGTCACGAGCCCGATAATTCGGGTGCCCCGTGAGGGCTTTTTGCCACATATTGTATTGGACATCGGCAGCAAGCAATAGTTTACTGCTCCACTGGTAAGCAAGCCCTAGCCCAAAAGCATTGGGCGTATGGTAAGCGTTCTTGGCAGTGATGGTATCCGACTCATAAGGTGTAGATGAGGTGCCGGAAGAGAGCAGTTTGCGATGTACAAAACTACTGGCAAGCGGCAAAGAGGGCGCATAGGTAAGCCCGAGCGTTAGTGAGTGCTCTTTAGAGATGGCAAACCCGTACTGCACCCCGGCATCCAGCTTAAAGCCGTGCAATGAAAGTATCTCGATATTTGTAGGATTGTAGGCTGTGGAAGAATTAAAATCTACGGTACGTCGATTCGTAAGCGAACCAAAGAGATACGAACCGTTCAGACCAAAAGAAAAGTTCTTAGTGGGGTCGAAAGCGATCCCCAAATAGGTCTCCGAAATATTACCGTTCCCCTGATAGAGCGTTGTGTACTGCCTATTGGTTGCCCCATCGATTGATTGGGAAGCCCCAAAGCGATACCCAACGGTAGAAAAGGGCATAATCCCCGCACTTACAGACATCCAGGGAGCGACGGGGAAAAGCAAGGTTGCATACTCAAAGTTGCCCAAGAGGCGAGCATCTTTGTTATTCCCCTCAACGAACCACGAAGTACCTGCACTGGCACTAAAGTCGAAAATAAAAGTCTGACTATCCACCGCTGCATAGGAGGCCGGATTCTTAGGATTGACAAAGCGATCGGAGCGTAAGGCAATACCGACATTACCCATACCTCGTGATACTCCGGCTGTCTTCTGAGACAACTCTCCGATGCCAAAGCGAGAATAGGGAGACTCCGTACTATTGCTCTGTGCCCCCAACCCATGAGGAAGGGCGAATGTGAGAGCCAGCACTAAGAGGGCTGACATCCAACGGAAGGTGTTACTTATGGTTCTGTGCATTGTACTCTAATAATCTATCAAGCCCCCTCAAAACAAGGTCGGGCACTACAAAGGTCACATTTTTTACTTTATCGGCAAAATATGTAGCATATCCACCCGTCAAAATTACCTTTAGACGAGGTTTTTTGGACTGAAGATGGCGGATGTATCCCTCAATTTCGTAGACAATCCCCCAAGCAATTCCGCCCAAGATGGCTTCATGCGTATTGCGTCCCATCTCGGGAGCATCGGACGTAAGCTCCACCTCGGGTAGGAGAGCCGTTGCCATATGTAGCGCACGACTCCGAGTGCGAGGGCCAGGAGAGATATTGCCTCCGAGGTACTCTCCCTTGCTAGAGACCCATTCGTAGGTAATAGCCGTGCCAATATCTATAACGAGCACGTCTGTATCCTTCTCGGTAAAAGCCAAGGCACCAACGGCCAGAGCAAGACGATCGGCCCCCAGCTGCGCCCTTTCGTAATGAAGAGCACGGAGAGGAGACTCTGTCTCGGCATCGATTTGCAAGAAATAGTATGACTGCTCTTGCAGATAGGCAGGAGCAAATAATTGAGGTTCCCCCACGGATGAATAGACGGTAAATAGTCGTCCTCCCGGGGCTACTCGGCACAAAGGCGCCAACGTCTCGGGGGTAAGTTGCTCCATGAATACCACCTCGGGAGAAAAAACGCCATCGTCTACCACAGCCACTTTTGCGTAGCTGTTGCCTTTGTCTATGAGCAGATGTCGCTCGTGAGGTAGGGATGCCATAATTCTCTTATCTGCCTAAGGGTGGGAAAGTATCAGTGTTCGTGCGGGGTATCCGTGGGCGAAGTGCGATTAACTTGCTCCTCAGCGTGGTACGAAGAGCGCACCAAGGGGCCACTAACCACATGAGTAAATCCCTTTTGGAGACCAACCTCTCGGAGGTGGTCGAACTGCGCCGGCTCAATATAGGCCTCCACGGGAATATTTTTGCGGCTCGGGCGTAAATACTGCCCTATGGTGAGGATGCTAACGCCTACGCTCAGGGCATCGTCCATCGTCTCTAAGATCTCTTCTTCGGTCTCCCCCAGCCCTAGCATAATGCCCGTTTTTGCAGGGATACCCTGCTTGGCAATATGCCCCAGTACGGACAAACTGCGCTCGTAGGTAGCTACACTGCGCACCGAGGGAGTAAGACGCCTTACCGTCTCCAGATTATGGGAAATAATGTTGGGGCGGGCAGCAATCACAAGATCAACCATGGATAGATCCCCTCGAAAATCGGGGATAAGTACCTCACAAGTTACATTCGGATTGAGCTCTCGTATTGCAAGTATCGTCTCTTGCCAATGATGCGCCCCGCCATCGGGGAGGTCATCGCGATCCACACTTGTAATTACGGCATGCTTCAAACCCATGGCACGCACACTCTCTGCCACGGCACGAGGTTCGTTAGGATCGAGAGGGAGAGGGCGTCCCGATAGGGTATTGCAAAAGCGACAACTGCGCGTACAAATGTTCCCGCCAATCATAAAGGTTGCCGTACCTCGGCTCCAGCACTCCCCTTGATTGGGACACCGACCGCTACTGCAAATGGTATGCAGGCAATGCCCTTCGATCACCTTACGTGTCTCCCCGTACGTGATGGAGCCTCCCAGCTTGATGCGGAGCCACTCAGGCTTCTTGACAAAGTTGCTAGACATAGTTTGGGAACGAGTTGTGCCTTTTTACGATTAAGCCTCTTCCTTACAAGTTCTTCTTGAGGTAGTTAATAATCCGAGAGAAAAGATGGTAGCGAGTATTACCGCCATAGATACCATGATCTCGATCAGTGTACACAGCCATCTCAAAAGGCACGTCGCTCTGCACCAGTTTCTCGGTGAAATCCATCGTATTTTGGAGGTGTACATTATCATCTGCACTACCATGGATAATGAGTAGATTACCCTTTAAACGATCCGCCAAAGCGAGAGGAGCTCCCTTGCGATAGCCTTCGGGATTCTCTTGTGGGGTACGCAGGTAACGCTCCGTATATATCGAATCGTAGAAACGCCAGTCCGTTACCGGAGCAATAGATACCCCGGCCTTAAAGGTGCCCTCACCACGGCAGAGAGAAAGAAGGGTCATATACCCACCAAAACTCCAGCCCCAAATGCCAATGCGCGAAGCATCTATATAACTATATTTGCCGAAAGCCTTGGCAGCGGCTATCTGGTCGTCGCTCTCTAGGATACCCAAATTCATATAGGTACACTTGCGCCATTCTCGCCCTCTAGCCCCGGTTCCTCTACCATCCACACAGGCCACGATGTAGCCCTCTTGTGCAAGAGCGAACTCCCAGTCGATCTCAAACTTATCGAGCACTTCTTGCGAGTCGGGGCCGCTATACTGCACCATGAGGAGAGGATACTTCTTATTGGGATCGAAATCCACGGGCTTCTGCATCCAGCCATTTAGGGTAATCCCCTTCCCAATCTCAAGTTGGATAAATTCCTTGGGTAGGTATTTATATTTCGCAAGTCGGTCAGTCAGCTCTTTGTTATCCTCGAGCGTGCGCTGTATCTTGCCGTCTTTACTAGAGCGGATTGTGTACTGAGGAGCTACAGAGCTGCTGCTATACACATTGAGGAAGTAGGAGAAGTCTTGACTAAAAGTAGCTTGGTTAATACCGGCTTCGCCCGCAAGGACCTTGGTCTCACCTGCAGGCGAAACCCTTAGGATACGGCGACGAATAGGGGTCTCGTCGGCCGCTTGATAGTAGGCATTTCCCTCCTTATCCACACCGTAAAGGGTGATAATATCCCATTTGCCCTTTGTCAATTGGCGAACCCGCTCGCCTGTGGTGCTATAGCGATAGAGGTGCGCATAACCATCCGCCTCGCTCACCGTCGTAAAGCCCTTGGCGTCAATCGCAAGGCTATTGACCCACTCGATTTTCACATACGCCTCATCGGTGTCTCGCAAGGTCTGCTTGGCAATAAGCGTTGCAGGGTCTACCAAGAAAAGTCGGAAGTCATTTTGATGGCGATTGAGTGTGCACACAGCCAAGGCATTGTTTATAGGCGTAAACTCGATACGAGGGATGTAGCTCTCCTTATCGATAGGGAGAGACACGGGGCGCACTACCTTCTGATCCACATTGTAGACATGCAGCGATATGGCTGAATTTTTCTCTCCGGCCTTGGGGTATTTGTAGGTGTACTCTCCTGGATAAAGGCCATTTCCATAGATAGGCATGCTGTAAGCCGGCACCTCCGACTCATCGAAGCGAACGAATGCCAGATAGCCGCCATCTTGGCTCCACGAGAGCAATTTGGTGCAATAGAGTTCCTCCTCGTAGACCCAATCGGTAACCCCGTTGATTACTTCATTGCGCTTACCATCGGTCGTTACCTGCACCTCGCTATTGTAGTCGAACTTACGAATGAAGATGTTATTATCTCGTACAAAAGCCACCATACGCCCATCAGGGCTGAAGGTGGGGATCATCAGCTTGCCGGAGCTAAGAGGCTCAAATTGCTTGCGACGCACATCGTAGTGGTACGTAGTAGAGCGAGACGAACGGCGATAAATCCGCTCCCTATCCGTCATAATCAAGATATGATGACCGCAAGGAGATATTTGATAATCATCAATTTTCTCGGGCGTCTTAAAGTCACCATTCTTGCTAATGGTACGAGACGCTAGCTGCGAAAGATCGAAAAGAGTGGCTACCTCACGCCCCGTAGCAAACTCATACTGCACAATGGCGGTGTGGGCATCGTTGAGTGTCGTATAGTAGCGTCCATCCACCATCGAGCGAAAAGACCCTCCGGCTCCTCGGGGCGAAAAATGCCAATTTGTAATCTCCTTAAGAGAGAAAAGACGCTTACCCTGCTGAGCCTGTGCCCCCACAGAAGAGAGCATAAGCAGAGCCATCGCAACCCAAAAAGGACGTACGGAAAAACGGATATTCATTGCCTTTGTACTTTTATCTACCCTTACTAAAACCTACTTCTCGGCTTGGCGTTGCAATACCACAATCAGCGTCCCTTCTGCATCGTAGAGCTCCGCCTTATCGCCTTTGACTTTTATCTTGGCAGATTTCTCCAACGTTCTAAAGAGACTCGTCTCTAAACCCATCCCCTCACAGCCAACGCGAGTAGATATAATATTGGAGACCGTGAAAGCACCTTCGGGCGTCATCTGGAAGTCTCCTCCATAGCTATTGCAAATCCCCATACCTCCAAAGCGCATTGATTTGGAATCAAACACAAGAGTCATCTCCTTTTTCCCTTCGGAGTGTTCTATGGGATTATCATTAAGGATCTGCACAAACCACAGTCCATCGAGGGTCGCTTTGCTCGCTTTCTTAGCACAGCACGAAAGAGAAAGTGCGGCTATTGCAACAAAAGAGATAATGGTAAAAACAATTTTTCTTTTCATAGGGAAGGATCTATCTAGTATGTTTTCTTTTTCTATTTATACTCCGGAGGCTAATCAATTGTAGCCTGCTCGGCTTGTACTTTTTCTTCGAGGAAAACGGAGGCCTTCTCCGCAAACTTATCAGCTTGCTCCGTTGTCAGATAACGGATAGAACCGGATTTGGATAGACGAGCATCCATCTCTGTGTGTCGCCCAAGGTAATCTTGCAGCGAAGAAGCCACGTACTCCCCTTGGGATACCACCGTAATGCTGGGAGTGATAAGTCTTTTAATCTTCTGACGCAACAAGGGATAGTGGGTACATGCCAAGACAATTGTATCGATTGCCTTATCCTTGCTGAGTAGCGCGTCGAGATGCTTACGTACGTAATAATCGGCTCCGGGGCTATCGGCTTCGCCGTTTTCCACCAAAGGAACCCACATGGGGCAAGCCTCCTCACTCACGATAATGTGAGGGAAAAGCTTCGCAATCTCCATCTGATAGCTATGACTACTGACGGTTCCTTCCGTTGCCAAGATACCCACATGCTTACTCGAGGTGATCGTATCAACAGCCTCCACCGTGGGGCGAATAATCCCCAATACCCGACGAGAGGGGTCGCTCATCTGAGGCAAATCTTGCTGCTGAATGGTACGCAATGCCTTGGCAGACGCCGTATTGCACGCCAAGATGACCAAAGGGCACCCCATCTCAAACAGACGCTCTACAGCCTGCAATGTAAACTTATAGACGATTTCAAAAGAGCGACTACCATACGGAGAACGAGCATTATCTCCCAGATATAAATAGTCGTACTGAGGCATTAACTTACGAATCTCTCGCAAAATGGTAAGCCCACCATAACCGGAATCAAAAATACCAATTGGGGCAATCTGTTCGTTCATTCTATTCTCTCAATCGCTCTTTCTTATGGGACAGGTCTTCGCTGTTCGGAGTGTAAAGATACCAAATCTTCGCACAATAGCCTAAAGAATCCTATCTCAGGAAACAAACAAGCTGCCCCTCTAGAGAGAAGGCAGCTTGCCGCAAAAGATAGATACTCCCCAACGAGAAAGGGAGAGAAAACTCAAAAACTATAACGAGCCTTGAACCAAAACTCCGAATTATCCTTGTAGTTAGCAAAGAGACTGTCGTGCCCTTCCGAAGCTCCCAACCAATCGTAACCAACGATAAGACGGACTTGATCGCTGAGAGCATAGCCTGCCGTAAAGCGACTAAACCAGCCCTTACCCGTCAGGTCGATATAGGTAAAGTCCGAAAGCTCAAGTGTAGCTCCCAATAGTTTTTTCGAGAGCTGAAAAGTCAAGAGAGAGGTATTGCGCTTTTGGGCAATAAGATCGCTATACCGAAAGATATTCTCCATAGAAAACTGCGCCGAAGCGAGCCAATCATTGGGGCCGTACCAATCAACACCCGTTAGCCAATTGAGTGTATTAAAGCCACGCTGCTCTCCTACTCCTTTGTATGTAAAGTGCTTACTGATATTGAATGCGGCTTCCCCACGCAGGACAAATTGCCCAAGAGGCATAGCCACATCGCCTCCCACAAAGCCCATACGATAGTAACGCGGCACCACCTGCACCTCCGTAGGGGATAGGAATTGCCGCGTGATAACAGGCATTTTATTCCATGTATGTAGGGCTGCCACCGAGAAGTCTATCCCCGGCAACGTCGCACTCAAGCGCAGACCATACTCCATATTGGCAAGTTTAAGCGCAGGTGTACTCCCCTTGTCGTTCCACACAATATTAAGGTTAGGATGCTCCTTAGTTTGAGCAAAAATATTCCACGGATTGGAGCGATCTGTGGGGAGTTTATACCCCTCGAAAGTAGGAACGAAAATGCCCTCTGCCTTAAATGTCTCATTGAAAAGCGATAGACGTAGGGCGTTTACCGGCATACGCACATCGTCATAATCTTGTGCTAAGAACTCCGTCAGATCCAACGGAGAGACGAGGTCGGTAATGCGCACGCCATCTGCTGCACCCCAAATAACGAACTGTCGTCCGGCGCGTATCCCCCAGTGCTCCCCTCGATGCTCGAAGAAAGCCTCTCGCAAACGAATCCCCGTCTCAGCAGGGCGAACAGCGTTATAAGTAGCATTGATAGAGACCCCCACAAGCGACTGCCCAAAGTGTTTCTCAAACTCTCCTCGCACACGAGTGCGCGAACTCATAAATTGGAAAGGCGAGTGACTGCGTACAGCGTGGTACGTATCAACAAACCCTTTGAGGTCAAAGGGGGTAGAAGTACCCTCTTCATTTTGCCCCATGAGAGGTAAGGAGGTTAGCAACGCTGCCCCCATGAGAAGGAGACAGCGCATTCTAGCAAATTGTATCATAAGGATCCTTTCTCTAGCGAAGTAACACTAAACTTGGCTTCGGCTAGGGGGGTATTAAACTTACTATTCTTAAACTCTAGGATGGTTTTATGCTCTGTCTGTACGTTGGTCATCTGCATTTTTTGGGGAGTCCAAAAGCCATCTATTTTGTGAATATCGGAGATCTCAAGTTTACGATGGAGCCTCCCTGTTCGGTCGTAGTACTCCACAACTACGGGGATGTTGCAATCTTGGCGAATCCAAGCGACCTTCTTACTGAAGACATCTCGACTATCTTTGGAGGTGGACTCCAGCTTCCAGCACTTGTGCCCATCAATCGTTTCCTCTCCTAGATATTTGTGCGTATCCTCATCTACATTGCGGCTACCCATATCGTCGTAGGTAAAGTCGCTCCCCATGAAATAGTCTTTTTTTGCAGAAGATCCACTGATGCGTCGGGTTTTCTTCATGGCAGGGAGGTAGAGCCACTTGTCGTCGTCTTTCCCTATTTCGTCGTAATCCCAAGTAAGGAACCCCGTCCCTTTTACATCTCCCGGGTAAAGGAAGAACATCATCGTTTTACGGTCTTTCTTCCCCTTTCCTACGTCAATGGAGTAGGAGATAAGTTTGCGTTCTCTCACACTACCACGCTTATTAATCAGCTTCATGGTCATCTCCGACTGACGTGTATCTCCATCGGGTCTATCTTTCACCTTTTGGGCTATCTCACGCCCGGTTTGTGCCAAGGCACTACTTACGGCAAGCATCGCGGCAATGCCTAGTATTGCTATTCTTTTCATACTATATCGGTATAATACTTTTACTATCGAATATGTTTCTTCTCCATTACTGAGCCTCTTTCTCCTCCTCTTTGCCAAAGATTTTGAAGCGGCGGAAAAGGAGTGGCGTAATACACAAGTCCGCAAGAAGAGCTGTTAGCATCCCGGCGACCGACAAGATCCCCATATGGACGAACATCATACCTTCGGAGATACAATAGGCGGCAAAGTTACTAGAAATAATCACGCTCGTAAGAACAATAGGAGTACCTACAATGCGAAAAGTTTTGAGTATCGAAGATCGGTAATTGCGCTGGCGGTCAAACTCCAAATGCCCATGATTGATAAAATGGATGGTATCGTCTACGGCAAGCCCTAATATCATCGGCATAATAGTCGCCGTCATCATATCAAGGGGATAATCGAGGAATCCCATCAAGCCCCCCACCACAATAGCTGGCATTATATTGGGGATCAAGCCAATAAGGCCGACACGCACGCTACCAAACACCACCATCATCAGCACGCCAATGATAAGTAGCGAGAGCAAGAAAGAGACGATTTGCCCACGTACTACATACTGCATCATCACCGAGAACTGCGGCATTGTACCCACAGGAGTTACCTTGGCGTTGGGCAGCAAATTGCCTGCCACAGAGACTAATTCCGCCATTTCACGCTCAATCTCTGCAGAATTGTAGTTTGCCATCTCCACACGCAAGCGCAAGAATCGGTACTCATAGTCTATCCAACTCTCGGCTTCACTGCCCCCGGCATTCTCGTAGAGAAGTAGCTGCTGTGCAATCTCGTCCGACGTATCGGGTAAACGATAATAGGCGGGATTATCCGCATGAAGTGTCTGATTGAGGTCTTTGAGAATATTGAGAATCGAAGTAGTACGCTTGGTAAGGACATAACTATCTGCAAGATGAGCAAGGGAGTCGAGAGCTTGCAGTGCCTGTGGCGTCTTGGCTTGCCCCTCTTCCGGGAACTCAATCATTATATCATATGAATAAATGGACCCTAACTCGCTCTCTGCCACTTCGAGAATGTCCCGAACGTACTGGATGCGTCGTCCCTGAGTGCGCTCCACATCAAAGGCAGGTTCTATTTTGGTAAAACCATATATCATACCTGCGGTAAAAACAAAGAAGACAATCCAAACCAATCTCTCGTGCCGCAATACATTGCTGCCAAACAGCTCTAGCTTACGATCTAACCAATGCTTCCCCTCTTTGCAAGCCCCCTCCTTGGGTTGTTTATCTTTACCAAAACTCAAGAGGGTCGGCATCACCATTAGTGTAACAAAGAAGGCGAAGAAAACACTTGACGCTGTGGCAATACCCACAAAGTGCATGGGCACCATAGGGATGGCAAGAAATGAAAGGAGAGCTACAAGGGTGGTAAGCGCACTAAAGAGGGTAGGCCACCCGGTCTCGCTTATGGTCTCAATAGCCGCTTGCTTGCGTTTGCCATGAATACGCATCTGCCTTCGGAAGTAAGAGTGTATATGTATATTGTACGCCACCGAGACGGCAAAAGCCAAAAGCATCGGCACAAGCATCATACCACTATCGATACTCAAACGTAGGTAACCCGTAAGACCATACGCCATAATAATGGCAGAGAAAGCTGTTATTACCGGTACAACCACCCCTCGAAGCGAACGAGTAGCCAACGCCAAAACAAAGATGGCAAAGAGGATCGCAATCCCCATCACTAGGGGCAGTTCGTGATTCACCCATTCCACTTTTCGTTCGGAAAGGTAGGGCATCCCGGTACCCTTTGGATGAAGAGCAGCATACTCAGGCTTGGTTATGATGTGATGTAACTCTTTGCCCGTAAGCATCTCTGCTCCCCCTGTCTCCGGGAATGGGCTCAGTTTCAGCAAAATCCACGAGAGGCGACCATCCTTTGATACAAGACGATTGGCAATGTTGGGTTTGAGGAATGCTCTACGCCGTATCTCCGCCAACCCGTCAGGATCACTAGGAATCTCCTCGGGTACAATCTGCTCAATCGTCATTCCCTCTTCGTTCCCCTCCATAAACTCAATGTCTGTAAGAGAGGTGATCTTATCGGCATAGGTCATACTATCCATCATCTCATTAGAGAGCCGGCGGATAAGTTCTAACTTTTCTTTGGTGAATATATTGTCACACTCAAGGAGTACCGCAGCGTAATTATCATTACCAAACACCTCCTTAAACTCCTTTGTTTGTAGGAGCATCGGGTCATCTTCCAGGAAATAATCCTCCCACGAAGTCTTGATATTGAGCATTCGCATCCCATTGGCTCCGACTGCCAGCAACAGCACAAAGGCGGCTAATACCCACCAGCGATGGCGGATAATTCGGTCTCCCACACGGAAGAACCATCGATTGATTCGTTCTACGTTTATCATCTTATTTGCGTTCTATTTATATCCCCATCAGGCTTTTCCAACCGGCTGTACCAAAGCACACATACTCACTCAAAGCCTGCTCTATATCCTTCTTTGTCAAACTTTCGTTGGTGACCAACTCCAGCATGAAAATGAGCCACCAATGCGAGCAAATGCGGATGAAAAGAGGAGAAATCGCTCTATTCGCTTTGGGGTACTTTATCCTGAGCTTGTGTATGTACTCTACCCCGACCTCTGATTGCTGTTGGATAATCTCTTCTTTGAAACCCTCTAACGACGAACCTCCCGAACCAAGGAGAAGCAGTTTTAACTCAGTGCGGAAACGAAGCATCAGGGCGAGAAATTCCTTTATCATTGCCCGTTGGAATTCCTCCGTTTGCTCCACATACAGCTCCATACTCTTCTCGCTATTATGCTCTCGAAGCATCTCAGTAAAAGATTCTAATAGGGGTTGCAGTACTGCTCTAAAAAGGTCGTCTTTACTTTTGTAATGATTGTAGATATTGCTCACGGAAATGCTCGTTTTCACGGCGATTCGCCGCAGCGAAGCATCCCTAAATCCATACTCTAGAAACTCAGCACGCGCGACTTGTAAGATTTTCTCTCGCATGCGATCTCCCGCTCGTTGCTTTTCGCTCCTCTTCTTGGGTTCCATCGCTTGTAAGGATTCCTCCCTCTCGCCTTTCTCTTCTCTCATCACTACTCCAAAATGATTTCCCTAACCTCTTCTTTAATCAAAGGCAAAGGTAAAACAGATGAACACTGTTCACAATCCCTAACAATGGGGATTTTTCACCTTTCCCTCCCCACATAAGAGTAGCACGCCCCCCTATATGTCAAGTGCTTACGACAAACTAAAGCAAAAGAATTCGTAAATAACGAAGATTAGTTATGCTGTCTATTGGTCTTCCTTGCGGAGCGACTAAGGTTGCGGGACTCATGAGAAGAAGCCTTCTGTATCATAGCGAGGAAAGTATTATATCCCCAAGCGGATAGAGACACCAACGCAGAAGGGATGATTCCTAAAATGTAAAGCCTTGGGCTGCACAAAGGCAACTCAAGGCTAACGAAGAGGGGTAGCTTGACTTTACTCGCGCATAGTGCCAAAACTCTCCTACCACAAAGAAAGGGATTCCCCAGCTCTTCGCTCGACAATCCTCTCTCTACGCCTCCCTCTCTAGCTTCAAAGAAACTCCCCTCCTTACAAAAAAAGAGAACCCCCAAGCATTCCTGCTCAAGGGT
>NZ_JBQMYL010000013.1:0-65510 GCF_052173515.1 Porphyromonas endodontalis
CTCACAAATCATTCACGCTATTTCGCCTTTTCTTGAACCTTGGGGATAGATTTTCAAGAAAAAAACACCCTGCCTTCTACAAAAAAGAGGGCAGGGTTTTCTAGGATTTACCCGAGTTATTTTACCGGTATAGCTAGCGCATTATCGGAAGATGCGGTGTACACTTCGTCCCGTATTGCCATCAAGAACAACAATGTAGCTGTTACCACTGGCAAGGTCTTCTACAGAGATGCTTGCTGATGGACGCTCTACCTTCTTGAGGAGTACACCATCTACTGTGTAGATAGAGACGGCTGAGATAGAAGAGCTACTCGTGAGGTGCAAAAGGGCATCATTGCCAATCTTGGTAGGATACACACCGGGAGCTTCCTTTTCGTAGGGTATCTCTTGGTTACCTGTGTACACACCCTCTTCGTATGCCACCTCAATATCGTATTTGTCGCTTTCCTTTCCGTCCTTATCCGTGTACTCACGAGTGTTTACGCGAGCGATCTCTTGTCCATTACGTTTTACGATAAACTCTTTTACAACAGGGAAGGGGGCAAGTTGCTTACTCGTGGAGAAAATACCGAGGTTGTCTTCAGGAGAAGACTTTTTGTTGTTGGTACTTAGCAAAAGACCAATGGCAAGATATCCGGATGGCACCACAGTGTAGATGGTGCTTGTCTGAGAAGGAGACATGTAGAATAGATCCGTTTCTCTTAGGTCGAAGGCAAAAAATCCATCGGTGTATTGGCGGTAAGCATCGTTAGAGTAGTTGTAGTAGCACAAGAGGTCGGCACCTGCGGCATTGGTCACACTTACTCCTGCAAAGAGCACCTTCTCGTGGTTGATTAGGATGGGCTTGTCGAACATGACGGTAACCCACTCTCCCATCTTCCAAGTAGAGGGGACACTGAAAGGCTTGGTTACAATGCTACTACGGCTTTTGGAGGTTTGTAGGAATGCTTTGTACGAGCTTCCGGCCGAAGTGGGCATGAGACGCAACCCATGTACATACACAGGTTTGTCATTAGAGCGGAGTGCGTCTGATGGGAACTTACTGAAGAGAGTGATGTCTTGAGGAACAGGAAAGCCACCAAAAGATACCTTCATTCTAGCGTAAGTGGGCTTATACTCAGCATCGCTTTTGGGAGCTCCAAAAAGGGTTATTTCTTGGAAGTTGTACGGCAGATTCCAGGAGATGCGCATACCGCCAGAGCTTTCTTGGCTCTTGCTAACTACCGGTACCCACTTGGAGCGTTCTCCTACGAAAATACTTTGTTCTGCCCAGTCCGTTTCTACATAACGCTCCGGTTTAGTGGGATCGAGGGTTGTTAGGTCGTTGCCTGTACCATATTCGTAGCGAGCTTGTACGGCATAAGTAATGGTTTGGCAGAATCCCTTCTCGTCCCTGTTTGCCTTTTCTGCATCTATTGCCGGTTCGGAGAAGGAGGTCGCTTCGGTACGTTTGTATTCTGCGGTACTGTTGTTGCGTCGGATATTGTACTTCACTTTCCATCCGGGAGCAAGGTATGTTGAGGGAATAGCATCCCAGCTTACCTTTAGGTTGTCTCCATCTTTTTCTATTTTGAGACCCGTTACGTTGGGTAGAGGGCGTAGCTCTACCCCATCTTTATTCTTTCTCCAAACACCTGGGAGGGAAGTCGCAGTTCCATTTGTTTTGGGGTCGAGGAAGGTCGACATCTTCTCGGAGAACTTGTCCCAGTGGTACGAGAGTTTGCCGTAATAGTTGGTTCCTGTGGTACAGCGACCGCCTCCTCCGGTGAGGGTTCCTACTACCAATTTATTCTCATTCCAGAGGGAAGACCCGGAAGAACCGCCCTCTGTCTCTCCCTTTGTGAAGTGGAAGAAAAGGTGTGCATTCTCTGCACCTCTACACCCTTGGCCGTTATATCGGTCGTCCCATGTTTTGCTGGTAACACCTCCGTTGTACACAGAGATTTTCTTTGCGTCACCGGCAGGGTGGTGCATACCTACCCCGCTATTAGGGAGTACATCCGATCTATCCCAACCATTGTAATACACACGGTACGACTCGGGAACTTCTTGTTTTAGTTCTAGCAAAAGGCCATCCGACTGACCATCGATGGGCAAGAATGCTCTAATGTCGCAGCCTACCATTGATTTGGCTTGTTCTCTAACGATGGCGATGGCGCCGTTGCTGCTATTGGGCTTTTCGTAGTGGAAGGTGAAGATCCATTGGGCGAGATCCGCATCGCTAGAGTTCCTATTTTTTGTCACGCTCTCGCAGTGTGCTGCAGAGAGAATATAGGGTTTGAAGTCTTCGTTGGTGTTGTTGAGGAGGTTCCCCGAACATACACTGATGTTCCTCCCATGCACCATCATTATTTGTACAACACCCGCTTTTTGCTCTTGCCACTCAGCACCTTCGGCCGCATTTACGTTGAAGGCGCAATCATCGTGTGCGCCGTCTTCACCGGGATCCCTAAGTCCGGCTTCGCGTGTGGAGAAGATATGCCCCACCGAGGAAATCAAGATTGAGGGCATCTCTTGGCTATTGAGATAGGGATAGTACTCAAGTACGGCCGTAGCACCGGGGAGCATCTCCGTGGCAAAAGCCCCATGTGTGGGGTGTGTCTCGTGCGTGTACTTTCCGAGCACCTTTAGGCGGTCGGGGGTATAGATGTATAACTCACCTCCATTTTTGGGGATGAAAAAGTCGTCGTAGTAAAGCAAGCTCGCCTTGGCATTTTTCACGTCTATGGTAAGGCGGTACATTGTGGTACCATTGTCTAGCGTAATACGTTCGGCATCACGAGCAAAGTCAATATTAGTCTCGATGGTCCTACCTATGGTCAGAGGCTTTACGTGAAGCCTGTTTACGTCCCATCCGTTCGTGCTCTTTACGTCGTCCGGGTTGAAATTGGGAAGAACCTTTATTACTTTAGGAGCCGCAACAGAGCGAAGTGCGCTAGAGCTTGCGGAGTGGTTAAAACTTGCAGGAGTACCTCCATACGATATTTGCGCCGTGGCAAATAGGGTAGACGAGGCTACTAGTATTGGTGCCAATAGGGCCTTTACTAATAGAGGGGTGTTACCTTTCATTGTCGTTTTGGTTGTTTGAGTTATTTATTTTGCCGATTGCAAAAGTACAATTTTCTTGTTTTGAGCAAATAGATTCTGTCGAAATTTTTGAGAATCAGCAGCAAAAGGGATCTGAGAACTTCGTCTTTTATCCCTTCTGTGTGGGTCGCACTATGTGTGTAGAGAGTCTTTATTCCCTTTTTGCTAGGTGAATAGACTGAGGAGTTAGCTCTATGAGTCTCTGTTTGTAGAGGACGCCGATTGCCATCTTAAAGGCTTTTTTGGATAGCTTCGTGAGGGCTGCAATATCCTCAGCACTGCTCTTATCCCCAAGGGGAAGGCTCCCCCCTCGCTCCGTTAGTAGTTGGAGGATATAGTCGCTATTGGTCTTGAGTCGTGCCACCCCTATGGGATTGGGAGCGAGGTCTAGCTTGCCATCCTCACGTGTGCGTACTATATAAGAGGTTATGCGGTCTCCTATCGTGAGAGGTTCCGCAAGGTCGCTATGGTAGAGCATACCCCAATAGCGATGATCGACTACCGCACGATAGCCCCTCTCGTGGTTCTCCACAATGAGAGCCTCCACGACCTCGCCGGGGGTGTAGTTGGGAAGCTCGTTCCCTATATGTTTTCGCAATTCTCCGGAGCCGGTAAGTCTGCCACTAACATGGTCTACATAGACAACAATAGGGTAACTGGCATCTTGGACAAAGCGTGTAGGCTGCTCGGCAAAGGGTACGAAGAGGTCACGATGGATGCCCCATGCCATAAAAGCCCCTTCCTTGGTCACCGCCTTTGTTTCTAAAAAAGCGACTTCGCCTAAGAGAGCATAAGGGCGCAGTGTAGTGGCAATGAGCCTTCCCTCATTGTCGTGGTAGATGAATACTTCAATCTGATCACCCTCTTGTAGCCCTTCTTCCGGAAAATAACGGCGAGGTAATAGTACCTCCTCGGTATCAACGGCAAGGTAAGCCCCGGGAGGCGTGATGCGCAATACCTCTAGAGCCGTCCACTTCCCCAAATAGGGGTTTTGAGAGGAAAGAGGGGGCTGAGCAGGGAGGCGAGAAGGTGGAGATGCAACTTCATCTTCGTGTAAAAAGGTGATTTTGCGAAGACCTGCACCGAACTCGCGAGCAGGCTCTCGATCTCCCTTTTTTGTATTCTTGGGGTGTGACATCTGCGTCTCTTCCGAGTTTAATCGAGCGTGATATAGCTATTGTCGTGTAGCTCCGGCATCACATTGAGGCGTTGAGTTACCCCCTCGCTTAGTACGTCGAAGGTGTAATAGGGGGTAGAACGCTCTCCAAGGATATAGGGACGGAAGCCAAAGAGGTAGGAGAAGATGGATAGGTATTTCTCCTTTGCGATCTGTTTCTGGATAGACGAGTAGCTGTCTTTGCGCCAATAACGGCAGTATTTTACTCCATTACGATCCGTAAACATGGTGCTTTCGTCTCGGTATTGCAGCGTGTTTTCTACGAAGAGACGATAAGCGGCATTGAGCTGATCCACCATGGCCATAGGCTTTTCGTTGATGGCTACTATCACATCGTTTGCGCGTATCCCGGCTTTAGCGGCAGGAGAGTTAGGCACAACATAGGCTACGTCTCCGAGATCAGAGGTACGTAAGTAGAGCCCCGTGTAGTTGTGTCGATGTGTGGCAATGCGCCATTTGGGGTTGATATTGTAGCGAACGAAGGGGAATTGTCCCATCATCATGGGGATGGAAAGGCGAGCATACTCCTCGATAGAAAATTCTTCGGTAAGGTGCTCTACGGCTTCGCAGCTCCAAAGCAAAATACTTAGATTGCGCCCATTAAAGATTCGTATTCCTATGGTAAGTACATAGCCGGCAAGCTGTTTGTCGGCTCCTACGGCTAGGAAAGGCACTTGTACAAGGCTCTTTTGGTCGGGGTCTATGCGTACATCCCAGAGTTTATCTGTGTTCTTTGCTTTTTTCGCGTCGAAGTAGGGATTGCGTGCCAACGTGTAATAGGTGTCGATAACGATGTCGGGGTCGGAAGCATCGTACCGTAGCCCTTTGGCTTCTAATTGCTTACGGATTACTTCGTTTAGAGCAATATCGGTGCTAGAGAGGGCTTTGCTCTCGTCTGCAAAAGCAAAGTTGCCAAAGTTTTCGAAGCTCGTTTTGCCCTCACGTCCGGTGTCGAAGGGATAAACGATGGCACGTTCGCTTTCGTCTTCGAGGCTATAGAAGGCAAAGGCTTGCGCGAGAAGTCGCTCGTCGAGTAGGGAGCGGTCGTGGCACTCGGGTTGGAGGGTACGGCTCTTTTTCTTGTAAGAGAAATTGCTAACCTCCAGCTGTATGGCAGCGTCTCCTCCCTGCAAGATATCCACAAACTCCTGCTCGGAGAGATCTTTGAGAGACCGACCATTGATACTCTCTACGATATCCCCCACTTTGAGCCCGGCAAGAGCTGCAGGAGAATTGGGCTCGATAGAGAGGATGATAGGGCGATTGGCTCCCCAATTTTCGTTGTAACTCATCTGATACTCCAGCCCAATGCGGCAGATTTGGCTCTTAGACTTGGAGTTTTGAGCTTGTGCACTACCGAATCCCAAAAGGAGTGTAGCCAAGGTTAGAGGAAGAAGGTGTTTAAGTTTCATCGTATGCTTCTCTAGAGTTATTTCTTCGTTGTATAGTGATGGATAAAGAGCTGTAGAGCCTCACGGCAGACCTCCGCGATGAGAGCCTCTCGCCCTTTTTGTATTAGTAGTTTGTGTGCATAAAGTTGGCTCTCGAGGGCTATCCCAATCCAAACAGTGCCAATGGGCGACTCAGGAGTGCCTCCCAGAGGTCCGGCAAATCCCGTTGTTGCTAGGGCATGGTTTGCGCCAAAGCGTTTTTGTGCACCGCGCGCCATGGCAAGAGCCACTTCCCGACTTACCACCCCATGCCGGGCAATGAGCGAGGGTTCGATCCCCAGTAGCTCCACCTTTTGCTCTTCGCTATAGGTGATAGCTCCGCTTGCGTACCATCTGCTTGCCCCTGCTTGGGCGGTAAGGTAAGAGGCAAGTCTTCCCCCGGTGCAGCTCTCGGCTGTCGCTATTGTCTCCTGCCGAGCAAGGAGTAGCCGTGCTATTTGTGCTACGAGGGGTTGGAGCGTTGTCATTCGGATCTCTCTATTTATAGGTTCTCTTTGAGCGTAGTGCGTACAAAGGGAACGAGGTCTCGTGAGGCAAAATCTCCGGCCAGATACGAGAAGTATCCGGCGGCGGCTACCATGGCAGCGTTGTCTGTAGTGTAGGCAAACTTGGGGATAAAGATCTGCCACCCGTAGCGAGAGGCATAGTCGGCAAAGGCATCTCTAAGTCCTGTATTCGCCGAGACCCCTCCGGCTACAGCTACCCGATTGATTTGATATTGTTTGGTGGCCTTTAGGAGCTTACCCATAAGAATGTCGATAACCGTCTTCTGGAGGGAAGCGCAAAGGTCTGCTTTGTTCTCTTCTATAAAGTTGGGGTTCTCCTTTAGTTCGTCTCTAAGCGTGTAGAGGAACGAGGTTTTGAGCCCACTAAAACTATAGTCAAGTCCTTTAATTTGAGGCTTACTGAATTGGAAACGAAGGGGATTTCCCTCATTCGCTAGCTTATTTACAATAGGGCCTCCCGGGTAACCTAGCCCCATTACTTTGGCGCATTTGTCGAAGGCTTCGCCTGCGGCATCGTCTATCGTTTGCCCTACAACATCCATATCGTAAGGGCTATTTACTTTGATGATCTGCGAGTTCCCGCCCGATACCAATAGGCACAAAAAGGGAAATTCGGGGCTTTGGTGTTCCTCTCCGGGTTCGTAGATAAAGTGCGCCAGCACGTGCGCTCTCAAGTGATTGACTGAGATGAGAGGCGTACCCAGTGCGAGGTGTAAACCTTTGGTAAAGTTGACCCCAACCAACAGAGAGCCTAGCAATCCGGGCCCTGCCGTAAAGGCAATGCCATCCAAGTCGTGCACCGATACTCCGGCACGCTTGAGGGCTTCGCTTACTACAGGTACTATGTTTTGTTGATGTGCTCTTGATGCCATCTCGGGGACTACCCCTCCGTAGGCACTGTGCACTGCTTGACTTGCAATTACGTTGCTGAGGAGCTCGCATCCGCGCACTACGGCGGCACTGGTATCGTCGCAAGAGCTCTCAATCCCTAGCAGAAGTGGATACTTCTTTTCTTGTGTCATTTGCTGTTGCACCATTCTGTTTGGCGCAAAGGTAGGGATAAAATGGAGATTAGATGTAGATAAAGAGTGGATTGTAAAAGATAAAACGCCGAAGAGGTCAGGAACAACTTTCGTACTGTATTGCCCCCGCTCTTCGGCGTCTTACGTTATTGTAGTGTATTGAGTACTAACGTCTGATATTTAGTAAAACACTCGATGAACCGATCCGTACAAGGTAGTGACCTGTGGGGAGGGTAGCAACGGGGAGGGTGACCTCTCCCTCAGCGTTGGTGGTCGCCTGTTGGAGGAGCAGACCATCCATATTGTAGAGAGCTACTTCGCTATTTAGGTTAGCATTGCTGATTTGTACCTTATGACTGGCGGGGTTGGGATAGATCATGATGCTTGGGGAGTCTATAGCCGAGAGGGCAGTCGTTGTGATAAATTCCGCAGAGATTTCAACCGAAGCTTCCACCACGAATGTACCGGTGTAAACCTGTCCTTCACGAGTCAGTGCTAGTTCTTTATCCCCCAAAAGTACTTTGCCATTTTTCAGCTCATAGCCTTGGTTGGCCGTCGCTACGATAGTGAGTTGAGTTCCCTTCTCTACCGAGGTGCCGGATGCTAGGGTGTTTGCCCCCTGCTTTACGATGAGGTTGCCGTTGGTTGCCGGCTTGTAGGTGATGGTTACCTTTTCAATCTTTCGCTTGAAGGTAGCGGAGATGGTCGTCGCCTTTTCAGCGGTAAAGTTTGCCTTGTAGGTGCGAAGTGTTGGGTCGAATGTAGGGTTCTCTACCTTCTTGTTGTTGATCATCAATGCCTCGAGTTCGTAGCCTTGGTTGGCGGTCGCTACGACAGTGAGTTGAGTTCCCTTCTCTACCGAAGTGCCGGACGCTAGGGTGTTTGCTCCCTGCTTTACCACGAGACTTCCGTTTGTTGCCGGCTTATAGGTAATGGTAACCTTCTCAATCTTTTGTTTGAAGGTGGCGGAGATGGTTGTCGCCTTTTCTGCGGTAAAGTTCGCCTTGTAGGTGCGAAGGGCAGGATCGAATGTGGGGTTCTCTACCTTCTTGTTATTGATCATCAACGCCTCGAGTTCGTAGCCTTGGTTGGCAGTCGCTACGACAGTGAGTTGAGTCCCCTTCTCTACTGAAGCACCGGATGCTAGGGTATTCGCTCCCTGTTTTATGACGAGGTTGCCGTTGGTTGCGGGCTTGTAGGTAATGGTTACCTTCTCGATCTTTCGCTTGAAGGTAGCGGAGATGGTCGCCGCCTTTTCAGCGATAAAGTTTGCTTTGTAGGTGCGGAGTGTAGGGTCAAAGGTTGGGTTTACCTTCTTATTGTTGATCATCAACGCCTCCAATTCATAGCCTTGGTTGGCAGTCGCTACTACAGTAAGATGGGTTCCCTTCTCTACCGAAGTGCCGGACGCTAGGGTGTTTGCCCCCTGCTTTACCACGAGACTGCCGTTGGTCGCGGGCTTGTAGGTAATGGTAACCTTCTCAATCTTTCGTTTGAAGGTAGCGGAGATGGTTGTCGCCTTTTCAGCGGTAAAGTTTGCCTTGTAGGTGCGAAGAGCTGGGTCGAATGTAGGGTTCTCTACCTTCTTGTTGTTGATCATCAACGCCTCGAGTTCGTAGCCTTGGTTGGCAGTCGCTACGACAGTGAGTTGGGTGCCTATCTCAACAGAAGATTGGGAAGCTATTGAGGTTACACCCTTCTTTACCGTAAGAACTCCATTTGAGGGTTGAGCGTAGGTGATAAAAAACGTAGCAGGGGTGTATTCTTTCCAGGTGTTCGCGCTTTTGTTGTACGTATAGGGAACCCAGCCGAGCTTTTTGATTGCAGCGGTTTGTGCCGATGTGCAGGTGTTGTGCTCACTATCTTTGCTATTATCATAGATGGCAAGGATTCCGGGGTCTTTAGGGTTATTGAGTTTGGGAAGAGAGGCGATGAGAGCATCCATAGATGCCCCTTGAATCTGATTTTGTGTGCAGCGTACTTCTATTAGTTCTGTAGCTTGCTTGGATACGACTAAAGAGGAAAGTTGATTGTTGTCACAATGGACTTCTTGCAACCTGTTATGCTTTGAGAGGTCTAAAGATGTGAGCTTATTATTGGAGCATCTCAGCTCAAATAATTCTGTATTCTTTGAGAGATCTAGAGAGGAGATCCTGTTGCCGGAGCAATTGAGCATCTCTAGAATAGTGTTTTTCGAAACACTCAAAGAGGAGATGCTATTGGAGAAACAATCAAGCTTTTTTAGTTTTGTATTCTTCGATACATCTAGAGAGGTGAGGTTATTCTTGGAGCAGTCTAGCATTTCCAGCATTGAGTTCTTTGAAATGTCTAGAGAGGTAATATTTTCGCCACTGCATTCAAAGGAGAGTACCGGACCACTTATAGAGATTTTCCCATCTTCGGAGTCGAGAATATAAATCTGCTTTTTTGTTTCTGGGTCTGTCCCGTTGGCCTTAGCACCCTCTATTGTAAAAGGAGCTTTGGAGTAAATGTTAAAGAGGAGTTTTCCCCCTTTTGCCTTGGAGGTTTTTAGGGTAATGACAGGATTTTGTGCCTTAAGTTGAGGCAGGGCAATGGTTACGAGTGCAAGGGACAAGGCCCAAGCCACTAAGCTTTGTAATCTAAGTTCTAATTTCATTTCGTTTTATATTTGTGGAGGTGAATGTTTTGGTGGACCATCCTATTTGTGGAAGGAGTTAAATGCATACAAGAATAGTGGGCAATGGACCTTTTCTGACCCACTGCCCACAAAGATACTGCTTTTTTCTATGTGTTCTTGCGGCTGCCTAGAATTCGCTGCTCAAGAGTTAGCTTTTTGTCTCGTCTGTTTTTTGAGTATCCTTTTCTGCCTTTTGCTTCGCATGGCGTTTGTCGCTAAAGTAGAGGATAGCGATAAATGCGAAGAAAGAGATAAGGATGAGAGTCATCTCAAGGGCATACTCCATGGGGTGTACCCAGATCTCTTTGAAGAGGTTCCATCTTCCTAGGATTTCTACCGTATTCCATAGGATAATCACTGTGGGTATAGCATAGCGGATGGCGGCTCCAATGTTTTTGATACGGATGAGGCGAGAGAAGAGATACATAGCCCAAACGAGAGAGCCAAAGGCTATGATGTAGGCAACGGGGTGCCTATCTCCGATAAAGGCATCGTCGTAGACAAAGAGAAGGAGTAGGTAGCAAGTCCAGATGACAGCATTAAACTCCATAAAGGTGGTAACGGCCACGTTGTGTACCGGAGCACGGAATGTTCTCACTTTTTCTTTGGGGAGGAAGTGACGCTGTATCCAATTGAATAGGTTGCAGCCCGTGCGGGAGTTAAGGATGTAGCCGAGCATCATCATAGCCCAAAAGCTAATGCTTGAGGGCATAATTAGGTACTCAGGTTTGGTTATAACTTCTTTGGTTACAGGGTCTAGCAGAGGTTCTATACCATAGCGTCTAGCATAGTAGACGAAGGCAAATTCCACCCAACCAGTCCAGAAAAGTACTCCTCCGAGGAAGCCTAATATGGTCTGCTGTGTAGCGTTTCGTGCTATAAATCCCCAGAGAAGGAGTGCTACTCCGATGAATCCCATGACTAGAGCAGCGTGAAATACGTAGGCGTCGCCGGCAAATTTTTCGCTCAAAATCATGAGGGCATGCCCTAGGGGCATACTAAAAAGTACGATAAGAAAGGCCCAAACGCCCTTCATACTAAAACGAGAGAGGCTCTCGCTAGAGGGGGAGCTAGGTGAATTGGTTGTAGTCATTTCGGTCTATCTGTTTATTTACTCGCTGGCAAAGATAGTACAATATAGTTGTATTTTGCTAGGGAAAAATCGGAAATGAAACTAAAATGTGGCAGAAATGGAGTCTTAGCCTCACTTCTAGGAGCTTATAAATTGCGGATAATAGTCCAGGCTATGGTGATGAGAATGAGGACTCCGATAAAGAGAGGGCTATTACAGCGGAGGTAGATACGCTCTGCCCAAGTGTGGCGATGGCGTAGACGCTCAATCGCAAGAAGGAAAAAGACCAGGGGCATCCCAAGGAAAAGAATCGGGTTATAGTGCCAGGCTTGTAGCAGGCGACCATGTAATAATGCGTGGGTAGCTCTAAGGCTCCCGCATCCGGCGCATTGGTAACCCGTGAGTAGACGTGAGGGACAACGTGGGTAAATGGGGGTTGTCTCGGGGTTGAAAAAGAAAAGGAGTAGGAGGGCAACCACAATTGCCACCCCTACACCTATGCTTAGAATACGAGTGAAGGAGTATTTCATCCTACCTCCTGTTTTGGGATCTCTGTTGGGCTATTTTTGTTTACGGATAGCGTCGAAGCCCTCGCCATACACACCATGTACAATTCCCTCGGACACGAAAGCGTTGGGGTCAATCTCGCGTACAATCTGCATAAGGGGGGTGCGCATATTCTTACGCATAACGACCATCAATACTTTGGTGGGTTGCTGACTGTACCCTCCGGTAGCCTCTAAGATGGTACAACCTCGGTGCAAACGATGGACAATAGCTTCGTTGATCTCGGAATACTTGAGGCTGCTGATAAAGAATTGTACACTCTGTTTGTTGCTGTTGAGGTAGAAGTCCATAGCTTGGGCTACCACCACGATTTCTACAAACGAGAAGGCAAGTTTACCAAAAGCTACCGTCCAGTCGTATTGAGGACCCATGTAGTGGCTTACGACACATCCCGTACCTACGATCACGCTATCGACCATAATCATAGCACGACCGAGCGATACATTTTTGTACTTATTGATGATGGCAACAATTACGTCCGTACCTCCGGTAGATCCATTAACAGAGAACACGAATCCCAATCCCAATCCACAGAATACCGAACCCAAGAGCAATGCCACAAAGGGCTCATCGTGTGCGAGCAAAGGCCCTACGTTGGGTACGAGATTGCGGATAAATGGAGAGATGTTGTTGAGTACCTCTGCTTGCTCCACGGGGTCTGTGAAGAGGGCTTGACCAAAGGGGAGTACAAGCAAAATCATCCCGACCCCGATAAGGGTATTAAGTGTGAAGCGCCATCCTAAGAAGAGGATTGCGAGCACCAAGAGGAATACATTGATGATGTAGTAGGGGACAGTTGCGGGGATATTGGTAGCAAGCTGGATGATGGTAGTAACACCGGCCAAACCTCCGGAAGTAATGTTCTGAGAAAGAATGAAGGCTGTCCACCCAAAGGCATAGCTCACTACGCCGATAAACATGATCAGAAGATCGTGCGCAATGCGCAATTTTGCCCCTCGTTGCTTGGGGAGCTGCAACTTAGATTCGGTCATCTTGAGAGATATTTTCTTGTTTTTAATTTCGTTCTTTAGAGTACTATATTTACGATGCGTCCGGGTACCACAATCACCTTTTTGGGTTGCTTCCCTTCTATCCATTTGGCGGCTTCCGGGGCACTGAGGGCAGCAGTCTCTACCTCTTGGGGTGTTGCAGAGGCGGCTATCTCGAGGGTGAAACGCACCTTGCCGTTAAAACTTACCGGGTATTTAGTGATGCTTTCTACCAAATATTTTTCTTCAAATTGAGGCCACTCTGCATCCACGATAGAGCCTGAGTTACCAAGAGCTCGGTAGAGATACTCGGTGATGTGCGGTGCAAAGGGACTAAGCACAACGAGTAGAGGCTCGAGGACGGCACGTGAGGTGGTCTTGAGGTGCTGTAGGTCTCCTACACAAATCATAAAGGCAGAGACAGAGGTATTGAACGAGAATTGTTCGATGTCTTGCCCCACCTTGCGGATGAGTTTGTGCAGAGCTTTGAGTTCTTCGGGGGTGGGTTCCGTATCTGTTACGGCTAGATTCTCCTCCTTATAGAACAGCCCGAAGAGTTTTTTGAGGAAGCGGTGCACCCCATCAATCCCTTTGGTGTCCCAAGGTTTGCTCTGCTCGAGGGGCCCTAGGAACATCTCGTAGAGACGGAGGGTGTCTGCCCCATAGGATGCGATGATGTCGTCGGGGTTAACCACATTGTACATCGATTTACTCATCTTCTCTACAGCCCAGCCGCATTGGTAGCTACCATCTTCTTCGGTGATGAACTCGGCTGTGTTGTATTCGGGGCGCCATGTACGGAAGGCCTCTAGGTCTAGTTTGTCGTTGTGTACGATGTTTACATCCACATGTATTTCTGTGGTGTCGTACTGATCTTTCTTGCCCAGAGAGACAAACGTGTTGCTGTTTTTGATGCGATACACGAAGTTGGAACGCCCCTGTATCATCCCCTGATTCACCAGTTTGCGGAAAGGTTCGTCTTCGCACACAACGCCTAGGTCGAAGAGGAATTTGTTCCAGAATCGGCTGTAGATCAAGTGCCCTGTGGCGTGCTCGGTACCGCCGATATAGAGATCAACGTGACGCCAATAGCGGTTGGCTTCTTCGCCCACGAGGGCATGATCGTTGTGCGGATCCATATAGCGGAGGTAGTAGGCACTACTCCCTGCGAAGCCTGGCATCGTGCTGAGTTCGTAGGGGTATCCCTCGGGTGTATGCCAGTTGGCTGCACGGCCCAGAGGGGGCTCGCCTGTCTCGGTGGGGAGGAAAGCATCTACTTCGGGGAGCTTGAGAGGGAGCTGATCGTCGGCAACAAGGGTTGGGATTCCCTCCTTATAATAGATGGGGAAAGGCTCTCCCCAGTAGCGTTGGCGGCTAAAGATAGCATCGCGCAGGCGGTAGTTTACTTTTACTTTGCCCAGCCCCTCTTTTTCGATGTGGCTGTTCATGGTCTTGATGGCATCGGCAACAGACAATCCGTTTAGTATGCCACTATTGATAAGGGTACCCTCTTTGCCGGCCTTGGCATCTTCCCAAGAGTCTGTCTCAGAAGGCTCTTCGCCATTGGGGAGCACTACCTGAGTGATGGGGAGCCCAAAGTGACGAGCGAAAGCGAAGTCGCGCGTATCGTGGGCAGGTACCGCCATAATAGCCCCTGTGCCATAGCCGGCGAGTACATAATCGCTGATCCAAATGGGGATAACCGCACCTGTGAGAGGATTGCGGGCATAAGCTCCGGAGAATACCCCCGTTACACGCCGATCGGCAATGCGCTCACGCTCTGTTTTGCGTTTGGTGGCAGCGAGATATTCTTCTACAGCCGCCTTTTGTTCGGGGGTGGTAACCTCCTTTACCAAATCGCTCTCGGGTGCAAGTACCATGAACGAAACTCCGTAGATGGTATCAGGGCGTGTGGTGAAAACCGTAAAGCGAGTATGGGTGCCCTCTACCTCGAAATCTACCTCGGCACCTTCTGATCGCCCAATCCAATTTCGTTGCGTTTCTTTGAGCGCATCGGTCCACTCTAGGGTTTCGAGAGAAGAGAGAAGTCGTTCTGCATAGGCCGAAACTCGCAGGCACCATTGCTTCATCTTGCGCTGCTCTACGGGGTGACCGCCTCGGATGCTGACCCCTTCGCTTACCTCGTCGTTGGCCAGTACGGTGCCCAGCTCTGCACACCAGTTCACTACGGACTCGCCTAGGTAGGCAAGGCGGTAGTTCATGAGCACCTCGCTTTTTTCTTGGGGGGTATAGGCGAGCCACTCTTCGCGAGAGAAGCAGCAAGGCGTATGGGTATAGGCATGAATCCCTTCGGATCCGTGCTCCTCGAAGTGGGCAACGAGCGACTCAATAGGGCGAGCCGAGTTGCTCTTCGTATCGTAGTAACTCTCAAAAAGGCGTGCAAAGACCCATTGCGTCCATTTGTAGTAGGCCGGGTCGCTTGTGCGTACCTCGCGGCTCCAATCGTAACTGAAGCCGATCTTCTCGAGTTGCTCTCGGTAGCGTTTGATATTTATCTCGGTGGTAACTTCGGGATGTTGCCCTGTTTGGATGGCATACTGCTCAGCAGGCAACCCAAAGGCATCGTAGCCCATAGGGTGTAGCACCGAAAAGCCTTTCGATCTCTTATATCGGGAGAATATGTCTGATGCAATGTAGCCCAATGGGTGCCCCACGTGTAGCCCAGCCCCCGAGGGATAGGGGAACATATCGAGGACGTAGAAGGGAGGGCGATTGGGGTTTTCGGTTACCTTATAAACATCATGCTCACGCCAAAAGGCTTGTACCTGAGCCTCTATTTCCGAGAAATTATACTCCATAGCTATCTCAATTTGACCGCAAAATTACTATAAACAAATGGATTCTTTGCAATGGAGGCGTGGCTACTCTCTCGGCGAATCATAGCCTTTGAAGCTTGCCAATTTCTCTCCTGTATTGAGATGGCAATGACTAGGTATTCTGCTTGCTTTGGGGAGGGCAGGTCACTCTCTAGAGGGTGAGTTTGTAGGAGGATCTGCCTATGCGTAGTAGGTATATCCCGGGAGAGAGCGTGTAACTACCGCTAGAGGTCCATTGCGTAATCAGGTTGCCCTCGTGATCGTAGAGCCGAGCCGTTGTAACCCCTTGAGGTGGGGAGAGCATCAGGGTATTGCCCACAAGTCGGTAGGGTTGCTCCTCGCTTTCCTGCCACTGTGCTTGCTCTTCCAAAGCATCGATAGACTCTATTTGGCGCACTATTTTCTGCCAAAAGGGAGATTGAGTGTAGAGCGCGATGGACCCTTCGGGTACATAGAGATAGAGAGGATCTCCGCGGTAAGAGGAGGTTGAGCCTGTAATCTCGGGAGGGAATGCACTGCGGATAATGAGGGTGTCGAGGGGGGAGTCGAGCCAAGGAATCCCCTCCATTTGAGAGAGCGTGGTTGGGAGATCGAGGGTGGTGAGGGAGCCACACGCCCGAAAGGCCTCTTGCCCGATACTCGTAACCCCTTCGGGTATCTCTAGATGGGCTACATAGGGGCTCATGGCAAAGGTAAATCGCCCGATGCGGACTATCTCTTCGGGCAGAAGGGGGTGAGCGTAGAGGCTGCCCGTGGGGTAGAGTAGCAGCGTGCGGCTTGTGAGATCCACAAGGCATCCTTGTTGTACGGCAAGGTAGGGCGACCCTTCCTCTACCTCTATGGTTTCTAGATAACGCCCCATGATGGCACCCTCTTCGTAGTGCTGGAGTGTGGCCGGTAGGCGAATCTCCGAGAAAGCCCCATCCACAAAAGCCCATTGCTCCATACTTCTAAGCCCTTTGTTGAGGAGTACATGGCGTAGGTAGGGGCAGTAGAAAGCTCGGGAAGAAATGTGCTGGAGGGGGAAGGGGAGAATCAGCTCTTGCAGAAAGGGTTGACCTGCGACTTGCCCCAAAGAATCGACGTAGTACGTAGCTTGGGGAGCAATGGTATCAATCCACCTCAGTACGGGATCTATGGCCATATTGAGGTAGGATTCTTGACCCTTCCAATGTAGCAGGGTGCGTCCGTCCGGGCTTAGGGAGTAGTCTTCGGGAGGTATAGAGGGGAGGTTTTGTGCCCTAAGGGGGAGGAGGAATGTGAGTAGGGCGAGGGCGAAAGTAAGAGGGTGTCGTTTCATAGAGGTAGGAATTGTTGAGGCGGGAGGTGCGCTAGGTTTTTCCTTTCTAGAGCCTGGAAAAATAGATCTAGTAGCCGAGCTAGATAGGCATCTTGGGGGAGGCTCTTGAGGGCCTTGAGAGCTGGGGATTGCTTCGGGTGACGGAAGTCCCAAGCGGAGAGTAGGAGCCGTTCCTTACCACCAAAGTGTGAGAAAAGCTCGGGAGCTAGGGCTAGGGCCCGCAGCGAGAGGGCGATCACGGCTAAAGCAAAGTCGCTGGCGTGTAGATTAAAGTCGCTTGGGGAGCAGAGAGGATGTGTATAATCGGGATTGCCCTCCTCTCGGGGTAGCTCGCCCTGCATGGAGGGCAGGTAGATGCCATCGTAGTCGAGAAGCACGATGGAGCCATCGGGGCGAATACGTAGATTGTCGCTCTTGAGGTCGCCGTGCGCAAAGGATTGGCTACGGAGCCAGTAGGCAAAATGCCCAAAGTCTTGGGATAGCTGTAGCAGTCGCTCGGGGTTGTGGAGGTAGTAATCGACCTCACGAACGAGGCTTTTCCCCTCCACCCACGGAAGTAGTACTAGAGGATAGTACGTGTTGCCAACTCGCAACTCCTCTTCGCATAATCGCATGGGGAGAAGGTAGGGGGAGGCAATGCTGTTGAGTTGTTGAGAGATGGCTCGGCAGCTGGGGATACGTCGCTCTTGTTCGGCTACGTAGCACTTGATGGCCCATTCTTCGCGTTCGTTCCCCTCGCTATGCGCCTTGAATACCACAGAGTAGCTCCCCCGGGAGTAGATGGGCTCCCCCTCATCATCAACCGAGAGCGCAAGGCGCAGGCTTCGGAACGTACCACTCTCTGCGTGGCGCAATGCCGTGGTATATTCTGCGATAGAGGGGAACATCTTTGCCTTTTGTTATCAGTCTCCCTTGGGAGAGGAAAAAAGCTAATGAGCTTTTGCGAAATTGCTAATTAGCTTTTCACAGATTCCTCATTAGCTTTTTCTCCCAACGTAATAAGTATTCTCCTTCTTAGGGCTGAACGGCGTGCAGCATATCGATAACTTTCATCAGGTTATCAATGAAGAATTTGATGGAGACGGCAAGTAGGATAACTCCGAAGAACTTACGGAGTACGAAGATCCCGCCCTTGCCGAGCCAGCGTTCGAGCGGATCTACAAACTTGAGCATCAAGAAAATGAGTGCCGAGACAGCCAGCACGGCTACAAATATGTTGGAGTAAGCAACCCCCTGAGCTACCAAGGTGAGCAAAGCGGTAAAGGAGGCGGCTCCTGCAAACAAGGGGAATACGAGGGGTACGATGTTGGCATTCCCATTAGGCCCATCGTCTTTGAATACTTGTACACCAAAGAGCATCTCCACGGCCAGCACAAAGAGCACGATAGACCCTGCTACGGCAAAACTCTGTGTATCTACCCCAAAAATATTGAGCATAGGCTCCCCGATAAAGAGGAAAGCGAGCAACATTACCCACGACCAGAGCGTAACGGTGGAGGGGCTTATCTTCTGCCCCTTGTCTTTGAGGCTAAGCACAACAGGGATGGCTCCCACTATGTCTACTGCAATAAAAAGAGTCATAAAGGCGCGACCTGCCTCCGCAAAATTGAATGCCGATAAGTCGGCTAAGATTTTATCCCACATACTAATCTACTATTTTATACTAAGCCCCACCATATATACTCTCTGGCGATCTCCCTACTTATCCCCAATTGGCGAAGCGAATTCCCAAAATCTGCTGTCCCTCTAGTGTGGAGGGCATCTTTCTTTTTTAGAGCCGGCGAGTGAGCTCGGGCAGGATCCCGGCTTTCCACTCCGTGAATCGATCCTCTTCAAGAGCTTTGCGCGCTTCGCCCACAAGCCATAGATAGAAGGCTACATTGTGGAGCGATGCGAGGGTTAGCCCTGTTAGCTCCTCAGCCTTGAAGAGGTGGTGCAGGTAGGCAAGCGTGTAACGCTCATCCATCGGGTGTGCCCCTCCGCGCTCGATCGGCTCGAAGCAATCGCGCCACTTGGCATTCTTTATATTGATGGTGCCATGCCGTGTAAAGAGCATCCCGTTGCGCCCATTGCGTGTAGGCATAATGCAATCGAACATATCCACCCCACGCTCAATTCCCTCCAAGAGATTGGCAGGAGTGCCCACGCCCATCAGATAGCGAGGCTTGTCAAGAGGTAAAATGGAGTTGGTGAGCTCAATCATCTCGTACATCTTCTCGGTCGGTTCGCCCACGGCAAGCCCTCCGATAGCATTCCCGTCCGCCCCTAGAGCCGCAATGTTTTCGGCTGCTCTACGTCTAAGGTCGGGGTAAACGCACCCCTGTACGATGGGGAAGAGGGACTGTTGGTACCCATAGAGTGGCTCAGTCTCGGCGAGGCGCTTACGGCAACGTTCCAGCCAACGCTCGGTAATGTCGAGCGACTGACGTGCGTACTCGTAGGAGGCGTCCCCGGGGCAACACTCGTCAAAAGCCATGATAATATCCGCCCCGATGGTGCGCTCTATATCCATTACCCTCTCGGGGGAGAATAGGTGTTTGGAGCCGTCAATATGGGAGGCAAATGTTACCCCTTCTTCTGTGATTTTACGGCGGTGCGCTAATGAAAATACTTGAAATCCTCCACTATCTGTGAGGATCGGTTTTTGCCAAGTGCCGAACTTATGCAACCCGCCTGCACTACGTAGTACCTCCAGCCCCGGGCGGAGGTAGAGGTGATAGGTATTGCCCAAGATAATCTGTGCGCCCGTTGTTTCCATCTGCTCCATGGTGAGGGCTTTGACAGCACCTGCCGTACCTACCGGCATAAAAATAGGAGTCTCAATAACTCCGTGGTCGGTTGTAATCCTCCCCAATCGAGCTGCACTCTTGGGATCGTTGCGTAGTACTTCGTATTTCATTCTGCCGCAAAAGTACAAAAAGATAGGCACTCCTCTCTAGGGCGAGGCTTGTGTATACCGCCTTTTCGCCTACGAGTATGAGCGCTTTTTCTGTAGTATGGGGGAAGGTGTGGATAAACAAAACCCACTCCAGGGGCGGGCCCGAGGAGTGGGTGATGCAAAGGGATCGGATGCCTTTTAGAGGGCAAAGGCCGCCTTGATGCGGTCTACATAGTCGAGTTTCTCCCATGTGAAGAGTTCTACCTCTACCTCCTCTGCGGGGCGATGGAAGTACTCAAAACGCTTGGTTACACGCTGGGGCATACGACCAAAGTGCCCATACGCTGCGGTCTCTTGGTAGATGGGCTTGCGCAAGCCGAGGCGTTGCTCTATGGCATAGGGGCGAAGGTCGAAGATCTCCCCAATCTTGCGGGCAATCTCTCCGTCACTCATCGCTACGTGGCTTGTGCCCAACGTTTCTACAAAAATGCTGATGGGTTGGGCTACCCCGATGGCGTAGGCAAGCTGTACCTTCATCTCATCGGCTACACCGGCAGCCACCATGTTTTTGGCAATGTGCCGTGCAGCATAGGCGGCCGAGCGGTCTACTTTTGAGGGATCCTTGCCCGAGAAGGCACCCCCACCATGACTACATCTACCGCCATAGGTATCTACAATAATCTTGCGACCGGTCACCCCTGTATCGCCCGAAGGACCGCCTATTACGAACTTGCCCGTGGGGTTTACAAAGAGTTTGTAGTCGCCTTGGAATAGAGCTTGTATCGAGGCATCGTAGCGAGCAATGAGACGAGGGATCAGCAGCGAGCGTACATCGTCTTCGATTCGTTTGCGCATGGCACTATCCGCATCATCTTGACTTTGTCCTTTCTCTGGAGTGATGAACTCGTCGTGCTGAGTCGAAAGCACAATGGTATCAATACGCAAGGGGCGGTGATCGTCGCTATACTCAATGGTGATTTGGCTCTTGGCGTCAGGGCGGAGGTAGGGCATCAGCGCGGGTTCGTGCTTACGGATGTGTGCCAGCTCGAGCAGCAGACTATGAGCCAAGTCAATGGCTAGAGGCATGTAGTTGGGGGTTTCGCGTGTTGCATACCCAAACATAAGCCCTTGGTCTCCTGCACCTTGTTCTTCGGGGGCTTCGCGCTCTACCCCTCGGTTGATGTCGGGGCTTTGGTCGTGTATTGCCGAGAGGATACCACAGCTATGGGCGTCAAATCCATAGGCAGCTTGATTGTACCCAATACCTTCTACCACACGGCGCACGGTGGCATCAATATCTACATATCCTTGGCTGCGAACTTCCCCTGCAAGTACCACTTGTCCACGAGTAGCAAGCACTTCGCAGGCAACTTTGGACTGAGGATCGGCGGCAATAAGGCTATCTACTATGGCGTCGGCAATTTGGTCACAGACTTTGTCGGGATGACCTTCCGATACAGATTCGGATGTAAAGAGGTAACTCATACTTTCTTTTTTGATTAGTCTAATATTGATTGTTTCGCAAGGACAGGCACCCGATTTTGTTGGAGTGGTGCACACAACGCTTTGCAGCCCCATGGGTTTTCGGTTGTATAAGGTAGAGGTTAGGCTCTCACTCGGGCAACAAAAAACTCTCCACGCCTTACTGTGGAGAGTGAGAAGAGATATAATAAATTGCCCTCTCAGCATCGGTTTTACTTGGGAGTTGTCCAAAGATGCTGCTCAGTGTTGTCTATTTGTTCCCTCTTTCTGGGGAACCCCTAGTTCGCAATTTCTCTTTTTGAGAAAGAGGCGAAGAGCAGCGTAGCATAGCCTTTGTCACGCGAGGGGTGGAAAGGTTTAGCATTTTTTCTTGTGGTTGCAAGCTCCGCAAATCCGTCCACAGACCAACGTCTTTTCTGATGTCGTCGGTGCAAAGTTAGTGACTAATCTCTAACCCTGCAATACCCACAAAGAGGGACACTGTTTTTGTATTTACGAGGGTATATATTTTCGATAATATCCTCCCTAGATGCACGGAATATATCCTTGAACGGATTAATGTCTGAAAGTGGATGCAATCGAATGATTGTCCTGATAATCGAAAATAGAAACCTCTACTGAAATACATAGGCAAAAGGTTATGTCCATACAGAAAAACTCACAACAGCGTCAATCTTCGACAGCGGGCAGATTCTTTCAAGGAAGTGCATATGTCCATGTTGAGGTGAATAATAGAATGTGTTACAATACTAAAACCAAAAGAGTATGACAGAGAAGAAAATCAGCACGATTGATCCATTTGTCATTTGGGAAATTGTTTTGTAAGGAATCTCTTGAGATTGAAAACTTGTGAATGGAAGCAAACTTGAGAGTCCCTGTGAAAATAATACATGTCAATATGTCATGGATTTTCCCTGTTGTAACACTATTGTGTCAGATTTTGTGTTGGCACGGTTTTTGTATACAATTTGGTTTGTGTTAATTCAATTGTTATGACAGTTATCGTTTTAGGGGCTGGCGTAGACGCCACAGAGGGCATTGGCATGCCTTTGACCAACGAACTTATTCCCAAGATAAGTGAGTTTATTCAAACAGAAGAAGGGGCAAGTATTGAACGTAAACTTCGCTCCATGATTCCTTCTTTACGATTTCATTTTGACAAATTCATCAAGAATACCATTGATAGGATTGCTCAAGACTTTGGTAGAGAAGTAGTCTCAATTAGAGACAATATACAAGAAGAGCTAAGAAACAATGAAAGGTTGTCAGAGGAAGATCGCAAAATGGGTAGACTAGTAATGGCGATCATGAACAAAGTTAGTTCTCTAAAAACTGGAGCCGTTTTAGATGAAGAGACTGCTCAGCTTATAGAGGAACTTTTTGGTCAAACAATAAGAATTGATGATGAGACGATCGTCGATTTCTCTAAGTTGGTTTATACAGATACTTTTAAGAGTGTAATGCGCCAAATTATGGAGCGAAGTTTGTCACATCCTAACAATGCCATATTAAAACATGTATATCACAACCTTCTTGATATTGAAGAAATACTGGTAAAGTACTTTGTTGGGTTCTACACGGGTAATATAGGAAGTATCAAAACTTATATTTACATATCTTGGATGCTCTGGAGTTTTCTGAAAGAGAAAGAAAAAGAAATCTACCACACTCATTCAGAAGACCTATGTAATAACTTCCCTATATATTCACAAATCCCTGCCGATTGGAAGATCATCACATTCAACTATTCATCATTTGCACATTTTTTTGCTGCTGCAAGGCATGATGAGGATGCTTTATATTTTCATGGGAATCTGATGACACATGTTGATGTTTACAATAAAACAGAACTCCCTATAAATGATGTCGATTATAAAGACTTGAATATTCTAAGTTTCTTTGACGAACAACTTGCGCCTAATTTATCGTTCGAAGACAACAATCGGAAATACATGATTCCAGAATTCTTACCTCCGATGAAGATTAAGCCCCTTCTTTCTCGTCGTTTCATTAAAACTTGGTTTGGGGCAGAACAGGTAATAAAAGATGCTGATAAGATTATCATTGTAGGCTATTCTTTTAATCACTCGGACGAGCATTTCAATGGGATTCTACGCGAGTGCAGAGATAAAACAGTTTTTATAATTGATCCAGATATCGAAAAAGTTATCAAAAGAATAGGAGCGATATACTATTATACTCCCAGTATGTACAACACGATCAATATACAAGGACATCCTGCAAAAAAACATGATCGAGTGACACTCATTAATGCCGAAGCACATGAAATCAATATACAGGAATTATAGACGATGGGAAATTGGCATTTTAGTAGCTGCGGGTGGACTTTTAACCCATGTAGCTGTTTCAATGATCAGAAAAACGGGCTGGAGTTGCTGGTTTGACTCTATTTTTATTAGTAATTATGGTTCCTTTCTTGGCGGAGTCGCTACAGTCATTAGTATTTATTACCTCTATCGAACATTGCGTGATCAAGGACGCCAATTCCAGATACAGAATTTTGAAGGGCGGTTTTTGGAATTGATTCGTTTCAACCGAAATGCAGTAACCCAGATGAGTTGTATAGACACATCAAAAAGAGGAGAGCCTAAATTTGACGGCAAGAGTGTATTTGAGATTTTTTGTCGACAAATTGAAGAGGCAATCAAAATCGTTACAGAGTTTGTTGAAGGTAAGGTAGATATAAAAGAGTTATACTTGGATCCATCAGAAAGATATGAGGCTGATAAATCTGTATGGGGAGAGAATCTTCTTTGCAAACACAACATAATAAATATAGCTTTCCTAGTCACTTTTTTTGGAGTGAGGAGTAACGGGTGTGATCTCCTTAGGACCAAATATTTATCGCAATATAAGTCCGAGGAAATAGAAAAACTATTGCGTATTTTTCGTTTGAAACTATCGGTTACGCATGACAAATCTAATGATTCTAAAGAAGGGAATCCTGTAACAGAGTCCGAAGTTGTAAATAATGAAAATAAGTATTTTGAGGGGTTTCAGTATGATTTAGGTAATTATTTTCGAACATTGTTCCAATGTGTAAAATATGTCAACAAGCAACCATTTCTAAGTTTCCAAGAAAAATATGAGTATGTGAAAATGCTCAGATGTCAGATGTCAAATGCAGAAGAAATGGTATTATTCTACGACACTATCAGTGATTTGGGAATGGCGTGGGAATATGACAAAAAGAATAGAAACGACATAAACAAACAATTGGTTACAAAATACAATATAATTAAAAACATCCCAATACATAGCGGAGAGGATTTCCCAATCTTGTTTTATCCCAACATTGCCTTTGAGAATTTAGGTGACACATCCTCAGGAAGAAAGGACCTAGAAGCTCAATATACTTGACTATTTGTGTAGCCAAGCCAAATTTAAAAGAATACAAGCAATAGAAGTTAGATCCATGATTGTGTAAAATCGTGATAAAATACGATTTCTGAGTGAATAATATTATTCTTTCAGTCTTAAAAAGCGATTTTTTGAAGGCGTAAAATAAGGAAGGATATAGAACATTACTGATTTCCTTACCGTTACCTATTCTTCTTTCTTGTTGTTCCAATTCGTTGAAATATAGTTGTTTGTAAAGAGATTCGTGTTTAGCTATATGGAAAGACCATAGGCGGTATCTGATGCCTCTTCAGTAGTCGGGTAAAAGAGTCTCGATAGGTGCGAGGGTCTACGGCGTGGATAGATGTGCCCACTACGAAGGCTGAAGGGGATTGTTTCTTTACGATACTCAAAGCCTCGAATAGTTGCTTTGAGATGGGTATCTCCCGATATGAATACTTGGTTTTAGGGGAAGAGAGAATGCGTTCTGTAGTCCTTAAATCACAGTTGTATATGCGCTCCGCAGTCTTGTGAACCCGAAGGATTCGATGGCTTAAGTCTACATCAGTCCATTGCAGGGCACACACTTCTCCTATTCTCATTCCCGTACAGAGCGCAAGGAGTATCCCGATATTTCGAGAATTGGGATTCTCAATTAGGTACATCATCAGTTTCCTTTGATGGCGGAGAGAAAGAACCGGAAATCTATAGCTTCCCTCTTCTGTAGGGTAATCTAGCTACCAATCTTCTCTCTCAAATAACTTGTTCCTAGCTCCATACTTAATAATGGCTCTTAGGACGGCAATGATATCCCGAACGGTCTTTTTGGGCTAGCCCTGATTTTACTTTGTCGATGATGACGCGTTGCACTTCGCTCTCGCTTATTTCTCTCATTTGCCCGAAGAGGGAGAGTAGATGGGTACGGAGTGTTAGGCGATAGGCGCACATCGTTGAGTACTTCACGAGAGGGCGCTTGGTCTCGCACCATAGTTGCGAGACCTCTTCGAATGTCTTTTGCATCTTGTACATATTTTGAGGTTCATAGATATATGTAGACTACTCATTATGTACTAAGATGGGAGGGAAGCTACTTATTTCCCTTTTGTCGGTTGTGCATTTTGCAGAGCATTTCGCAGTTCGCTAGCGAGGTCTCACCCCCTTTGCTCCATGCTGTTTTACCTAGTCAGCTTCCTTACTGAATGCTGAGCCATTCTTTTAAGGTCATCACAGAGGATAAATCGTCAGAGCCATATCGCAAAGAGTTGGACAGCATCATCACCAAATTGAGAATCATCGGTGTGAGTTACAACGAAGCTGTCAAGACGCACAACAGCTACCACTCGGTTAAAACAGCCCAGAGAATGATACGCTAGCTCGAAGTCTACTCTGAGGCAATACTCAAGCTACAGGTGTGGGAGATACAGCTGACTGTGGCGTTTGATAATCAAGAGAAGAGATAGAGAGGAGGTTTTGAGTAGGGAAACAAGGCTTATGATGCCTATTCCCTTGTTCAAGGGATCACGATTTTGTCGCTCACTAGTTGTAAAATGAATAGGCTCTCTAATGTAAAAAGAAATATGTCAATGCCAACATCGCAACAACAATAATAACTCCATTGAAGATGCGAATGCCATCGCGACCTAACAATTCTTTGAACACCTGAAACTTAGCTGAGTTTGTCCACCGAATATCCCAATCATAATAACAGATTGTTCCCCAAAGAATAATACCCAAGAATACCAGGGAAATCCCACCAATTCTCCCATTCGCCATATCCTCGTTGAGTGGCGAAAAGCATGCCATCCCGAAAGATAATGGACGCAATTACCTTTGCCATCTTACTTGGTACATTATTAATTCGGCATAATGTAACCCTTATCTTCTGCCTTTGCTACAATCTTCAGCAATCGCTTGCATTGTGAGGAAGACGGAAGGTTCCCACGTGTAATGTAATCAGCAATTCCCTTGATGAAACTGCAATCACCATAAGACAATACGGTTTCCTTGACAAGGTCATTGTAAACTTTCATCCAATACTGTGACCCACGTTTGAATACTTCTACAGAAGCGTCAACGTCTGAATTGAACTTGTGTGCCTTCTTTGCTGATTGTGCAATAGCCTTGTTCTCTGCCATTGATGCGAGTGTCCCAATAAACTTGTCGCTGAGCGTGTACTTGTAATCTTGGAAATTCTTCCAAATGGTCTGGGTACGTGAGATCGTACGCACAATACCACCGTTAGCTTGATCCATGAGGAAGTTGTGGGTTACATAGGCAAGTTTTAACAGTTCTTCTACAAGTTCTGGGTAGAGAGACTGCTTCTGCCAGATGTAATACCAATCAAGATCACGATCCTTTGGAATAAGAGTCATCAACTTTGAAATTGTATAAGGTACAATCTGTGCCTTGTTACCACCCTTTGGGTACCAAGAAGCCTTCCCGACTAAGCTATCGAGTGAATCAAACAGAATAACAGAGCTAACACACTTCTTGAAGAAATCTTCGTTAATACTGTCACGCTGCTCTTCATAAATCTTTTCAATAACCGACGCAAAACGACTGAAGTTAATAGCAGAACTCTGGCACACCTGATTAGGATTCATTAAGATGGCATTGTAGCACTTTGCCAGTTTCTCCTTCTTGATAACCTGATTTTTTGGATGCATCTCGCAGAATTTCTTCTTCTGCGCTACTGTCAGTTTCATCTGTTCCTGCTCCCATTTGCCTCGTGAGCGCTCGTAGAACCAAATTGTTTGGAATGGGTTACCATCAACAGGAGGAGCCATAACCTTACGTGACAACTTCTCCATCATAACATGGAACGGATGGTTAGAGAAGAAGTCAGCATCAGAAACTGCATTCTGACTATTGGCACATTGAGAAATGGTCTTTGTAATGGTGTTGTACTGCTCAATTTGCTCTTCGCTCATGTCGTTTTCCACATTGAGTACGGTAAGCTTCATAGGAACAAATAGCGTATCCATACCATAGCGAGCTTCTTTCTTGATAATTGCGTTGGCAAGTGAAGCCGTTGTCTGACCGCCATTGATAATCTGAGGATCCTTGAAATGAACAATACGACTACCATCAGGCGAAAATGTTACGGAACGAGCAACAATAGCAATACCATTGTTGAAAGTAAAGAATTTCTCGGGATGATTTATAATAGTATCACGAATACCCTTGTTTACCTTTCCACGTACACTAAGGAATGCACGAACGTTACCTTGCAGCAACTTACTACCATATTTCAGATAAATATCTGCAAGAAATTTACCTGGGACAATCCCAAGATAAGCGTCATACTCAGAACCTTGTCCAAGGTCTGCCTTCAAACATTGAATACCCTGACAGTCAAAGTCGGCAGTGTCGATCTCTATAATCTCGCTGGAGTTTGACGCAAAGGTCTGGAAGAAACGTTCAAGCGTCCACACATTCAGTTCTACAGGACGTTCAAGTAAATCAGGTTTGCTGAGATTCTTTACCTGTTTACTCAATGTTGCATTGGAAATAATGAAGAACTTGAAACGGAGAATTTCCGTTGAGAGCATACCCTTACCTATCTTCTTTCTAAATTCGTTCGCTATCAGAAGAGCAGGATCAGAGTCATCACAATACTTTCTAATATTGCCTTGTACGCTTTCTTCTACGAAGTTCAACATACGACCGTACAACTCCTCAATACGAGTATTTGTTAGTGTGGGAGCTGTATCACGTTGATTTGTGAAGTCACTTGCAATAAGCACTAATGCGCCATCGGCTTCATCGTAAGCATATGCATCAAATGCCAAAATGCGGTTTCTTGAACCTCGCATTTCCACAGATATTGGAATTGGGTCGTTGAGCTCGCCAACCTCTTCCAAGTCATTAAGGGTTTTCTCTATAAACTGAGTTTCGGGCTCTGTGCCTTCATGTTCCGCATTGAATCTCAGTTCATCAATGAATTGTTGTCTGTATTCTTCAATTTCCATTGTGCCAGCGTTTTTATAGGTTATGACACTTTAAACCTTTCTATTTCTGAGAGTCTAATGTCGTATTGTACTTTTATAATTGGGTCAGGAAGCAAATCTCTAGTTACTCTGGGGAAATCAGCATTATCTACTCTGTATGACGCTACCGATTTAAGGTCGTAAACGAGATTATCATTCTCTGGCGAGAAATCAAATCCATATAAACTCAGCTTCGCAAGAAACGTCTCTTTGTAGTGAGAAGGTCTTATCGTAGCAATTAACTCGTTCACCAAAGCATTCAACTTGATTCCGTTGAATGAAGGACTCATGCGTTCCAAGGAGTACACAGTCAGATGCCCTTCATTACTACCATCAAGTTGTTCAATAGATGAAATATGAACCGACTCTTTGCCAAAGTTGATGGTCTTTACCTCGTACCAGTTATTGTCGTATGAGAAATCTTTGTGGGTTTTCTCTGGTCCTATCCAGCTTTCAAGAGCAGCATCAAGTCCCTTTGTAGGAATCATTTCGTCTCTAAGAAAGAGCAACTCACCAATAAGCCCCATCACCTCAATCTCCGTAAGATTGCCATGATTTGGTTTAAAGAGTTGCTTCCATGAGAAGTAACGAGCTCTAAGCGTTTGATAAGCAGTTTCGTCATCGCTTATTACTTGCGTAGAGGTAATCAGGTCTTCACAGAAGGTGCAAAAGTATTCGAGCAACGCAGGATTCTCTAACGAGAAACGTATAAAGTTCTCATCCCCACTATTGATGTGAGTAACAGAGATTACCTCAGAACTCTTAGTCCGAGCAACCTTGAATCGACCTCTGAAATCAAAAGCGTAACGCCCCATTTCGTCTTTACCCACATACAAACTAATGTTGTGGTTCTCACCAATCCTAATGAAATGGCTTGCCTTGAAATCTCCAGATAGAAGTGTGTAAATCTTAATCTGCATCATCAACCTCCTCTTCTTCTGCATCTTCTACATTAAGACGTTGGTAGACCTTATTTATTTTGTAATGAACAGCATTTTCTATTCCCTTCACTCCTGGTAAACCGATTGCAAAGGCAATAATATGATCATTACCTAGGTCTTCTCTGAACTTGGTTAGTTTCTGATTTTCTTCTTTTCCTTCACCTGTTTCTGCAGGTACAGGATGAATGGGCATAATGATGAAGATTGGTTTACGTGTTGGCAAGAATTCAAAGTATGCCTTCAACGGAGTATTCTCACCTCCGCTACCTTTTCTATGTTCATCTTCTGCGCACTTTATCTGTTCTTTCGTGAGTGCGTATTTTCCTTCTGCACTACCACTAAGTGCTCTTCGGCGTGAGCTTATCTGAACAACATTGCGAGTACCATAATAGATGGAACGCTTGACGCATCTTATATTTTGCAATCCGTCAAACCGGACATGTTCTTTGCTTTCACCGCCTTCAATTACAACATCCCAATTCTCTATACCAGTATTCTCAGCATCTTTTAGAAACTCAAGAATATTTGGCACATTGAAATTTCCATTTGCCATCGAACACTTTATCTTTTCAATAAACGCAATGATGGTTTCCTTTGGAACATTCTCAAAGAAGCGTGAACTACTATCAGAAGTGTCATTTACATCCTTGATTGCCTTTCCTACGAGGTCAGTATAACGCAATGTATAACCACCCTTAAACAATGTGTCAATAAGAATTGCAGTTTCCTCCCAATTGTTACGATTGTGCTCAATGTTAAAACTTACGTAGGGGGTATCGTAAATATTGCCATAGAATGAGTAGCGCAAATCCAAACCTCTTGCTGTTCTCATCTTGTTTGAAGCCGTAATTTGTAATTCATTACAATTATCACGAACCTTTATGCCAAAGTCTTTTGGTGTAAGACGTTGGTCATACATGTTCTTGATATTATCTTTTAGCTCCTGTGATGAGCGTGCAATTTCAGCGTACCATTCTGCACTTGTCTGGCTTGTCCATATCTGGAAAATGTCGTCATAGCCATTACGATAGCCAAACCATCTACCCATCTGCATAAGTACATCAAAGGTAGAGGTATTCCTATAGAAATAGCTTACAAGAAGACCTTCGAGAGTCAAACCACGAGAAAGAGCCAAGCCACCAACGGCAATTACGCGAAGTGATTTATTGGTTCGATAATCAAGTCTATTGCTTTGCTTAGAGCCATTGACTACCATCACCTTAATCTTCTCAATCGCATCCATGATGGTTTGTTTCTGGACAACTCTATCAAAGGTAATGTCTGTTACATGCGAGAAATGCTTCTTCCAGAGCTTCTCGAATATTTGATACAGAGGTAACTTCCTATTATCTTTGTTATTGTCGGTAAAGTTGAAGCGAATGTCATCAAAGACTTTTTCGTGAACGAGCTCTACGTGCTCAGTTATTACACGTTGCACCTTGATGAAACGGCTCATATTTATAAGCATACTTCGGGGTGCTGAATGTTGCCCTCTAAGGTCGCGAATGGCATTTGCCAGATAGAAGCAATAGATGGCTTCCGTCAATGAAGCAGGCAATTCGCCATCCCATTCTTTCTTGTGGCGATAATAGAAACCTCCGGAATTTAGGGAATCAATGTCATTATCAACTTGGTCAAGATATTCTTCCGAGGTATAATCTGGCTCTTCAATATCGGTAATGTAGCGCAAGTTGCGATAGAACTGACCTTCAGGATAAAAAATCTTTTGAGCACCCACGTAATTAGAAGGTGCTTCCAAGGCATAAATGAAGTGTTCTGGAAACAAATCTGCGTTTTTCATGCTGTCCACAGAGTCTGGATCAATGAACACATTTGCAAATGGTGTAGCAGTAAATCCCACATACGTTGTGTCCTTAAAGAGCGTACAGATCTGACGTATCAGCTTATTTGTCTTTGTCGGGTCAGTTTCGTCCTTCTTTGTGTTGACAGACGCATTATCTGCTTCATCGTCAATCAACAACATAGGAATATCGATGTAACCCTTCACTGGATCAAGATTTTGGTCTTTAAGCCACTTGTGAAGCTTCTGCAAAACGGAAACGTTCTTCTTAATGACAAATACGACCAAAGACTTCTGTGAGTTCAACGACATTGCAATTTTATCATGATCGTCAACGAAATCATTAACGCAGGATGTAAATGAAGTCGCTCTGAGCTCCTGATTATCCTTGCCAACACCAACACGTTGAGAAGTCAAATCCGTACGACCTTGCTTCTTGTAAGTAATGCCAATAATACTTTCGTCAATACGCTCTTGTGTTTGCTGACGAAGGCTTTCTGTAATACCGGCAAGCAGTATGACTACTTTGTAACCAGCATCGGTAGCCTTACAAATCAAACCTGAGTATGTTGCCGTTTTGCCAGATTGTACGTCACCAATGATAAGACCTCTGCGGAATCTTTTACCTTCAAACTTGTCATTTGGATTTCCAAGACAGTTCATTATGTTGGGAAGAGTGTCCTCATCTAGAAGATTTATACTCTTTATGTTGAAGGATGGGTTGGCAAGAAGCAATGCCTTGTATTTATTCCAGAAATAAGGATTCTCAATGTCCTCATTGGAATACCACTCTTGTCTATTGTCATAATCATCAAAGATTACATTTCCCTTGGCATGAGTGATTTTGAACTGATACTCCACATCCGTGAAAAGACGTTTTCTTATCTCTTCATTACAAGTGAACGGGAGCAACGTTATTGCTTTATCAATATAGGAGTTAATGTTTCCAAATTTCACCTCTTTGCCAACTGCTTTATCTGCATTGATGAAGCCAAATGTTATTTGCTTCAACGAAAGGTATAAATCATCAGTCATTGGTTTCTTTGAAATTATCGGTTAGTTTATCCTTCAACTTTTGATATTTGCAGAATGGCTCAGATTTCATCAGGTCGTTAATGATGCTTTCTGTAGTACTATTCGTTGCGCTCTTTAATGTACTTACCATTGTTACGGCAATTTGGAAGACATCATCAAAGCGACTATCTGTTTCTTCTGCAGTAATTGCTTCATTTGATTTGTCAATGTACATTTGCTGAGTTGGGATGTTGTTCTCAATCTCTGTTACCAGCATTTCAAGATAGTTGTAATCCTCTTCAGACATTTTTCCCTTGACAAACTGAAAGAGTTTGCTTTCTCTGTTTATCTGGTAATAGAACATCTGGTTGCGACCTTCTTTTCTATCCCAGATGTAATCTGTGTCATCGTCAATCTTTGCAGATCTTCCTCTGTAAGTTTGCTGATTAACGGATGCTTCGAGTGCATCAACTACCGTTTTGCGCAACTGATTAAGAATACGCTTAGGGATAGAAGCATTTTGCTTCTTAATGTCAATACCCCATATGTCATCCAGGGTATTAGGAATATCAACACGTATTCGAGCGTTCTTTGTCAACTCTGCACGTTGCTTCATACCAAACCAAGTACCCCAGATAATGAGACGATTATTTCGGTAAACGTAGAATCCTTGCTTTGCTCGCAGGTTTTCTATACCTCCAATTAACTTCTTGTCGTTATCAGAAAGATCGGTAGCAAAAGGAAGGACAAATGGTTTTACATGAATCAAACGCTCAACTCCTTCACTATCGTTGATTGCTATGGTTCGTTCCTTCTTTCTTGAAGTTTTTGAATGACGTTCGAGGAATGGATCAAGCGGCTTTACGCCCTGATTGTTTATCTGAATTTCGAGTTTAGCACTACCTGTGGCAGAAAGGAATCTGTGGAAAATAAGTGCGAGAGCTTTGTCGAGTGATTTCTTTAGATCAACAAGGGTTTCGTAAACTTGACCATCGCTTGATTTTGACAAAACATCAAAGTCGCTCCAGATAACAAGTGTGCCTTTAGCTTGCTTGGTAATCTGGCGAACGTATGGAAGTTTGTCTATTTCCTGCGACGTAAGCTCTTGGATTATCCATTTCTGTTTTTTCTGGATGTAAACGTAATCCCAAGTGTAGGCACTTCGTTTTCCTTTACTATAACTTACAACCGTCAAATTTCTACATTGCGAGAGGGAAGCAGCCTTCATGCCCATGCCGAAACGACCAAGGTCATCTTCGTCACGTTCTGCTTCTGATGCCATGCTACCATAACGCATCGCATCAAACAGTTTTTCATCACTCATTCCTTCACCATCATCCAAAATGCCTACAGCTGTCGGTTCAAGTGGATTGGTTGGAAAGAGTACTTTTACGAATGTAGCATGTGCGCTGATGCTATTATCAATAACATCGGCTACCGCAGATTCAAAGGAATACCCCATCGATCTGAGGGAACCCATTAAGGTTGGTGCTACTGGTATGTTTTCTCTATCTTTGGCCATTGTGACGAGATATTTTTATAATCTGGTCAAATACTACTTTTGCAAGTAGTGGTGGTACGGCATTACCTATCTGTTGCTGGATGTGAGAGATAGGGCCTTCGAAATAGAAGTCATCAGGGAAACTCTGCAAACGTGCGGCTTCACGTACAGACAAACCTCTGTCTTGAGAAGGGTGAATGAGCATACTCTTTCTGTAGTTAGAGATTACCACAGACGGTTGGTCGGCAATAAGACGTTTGTAAATGCCACTATGAGTTCGTCCTTTGTCTGCATAGTTCTGCATCAGTTCATCTGGGATTGCACGCCAGTTCTGTCCTTGCTTTATGTATTTATAGCGCTGAATTACAAGGTCATTATTACATGAAACAAAATTCTGAGTTGGGTAATGAGAACGCTCTCGCATAAGCTGAGCGTACTCACTTGCTTCTGAACGAGGAACTTTATATTTGCCCTTTTCGAGCATCTCGCCATTTCCCAAATCAGGCAAATCTCCAATAGCTTCTTCGACCGTAATCTTCTTCTCAAATGGTTTTGGAAATTCAAACTTTATTCCATGACGATTGCCCACCATGAAGAAACGGTTTCTATTTTGGGGAACACCATAATCAGAAGCCCACAGCACCTGAGAATTTACCTCATAACCTAAAGCTCTGAAACAATCTTCAATCATGTTCTTGGTTTTACCCTCTTCCATGTTGGTTAAGCCCCACACATTTTCAAGAACGAACCAAGTTGGTTTCAACTCCTGAACAAAACGCACGAACTCCAAGAACAAGAAGTTCTTCTCATTCTGCATATTTCGTGTACGAGTATTCGAGAGCGAAAATCCTTGGCAAGGAGGTCCACCCATAATGATGAATACTGGATCATTGCTTTCTTTGAGTTTTGATGGGTCAATGTCTTTGATGTCTCCTTGAAGAACTTTTGCCCCTTTATGATTTCGGATAAATGATTTAGCTGCACTTGGATTTATTTCAATTCCATAGCTGATTTGTATTCCAGCCATTTCTGCACCAAGGCTCAAACCTCCTGCACCTGAGAAAATATCTATTCCGTATAACATTGTGTCCTTGGTTTAATATAGAACTGCCCTTGGAATAGGAATGGTATCCATATCTGATCGCTGTAAGGAGCATATTGGTTGTACTTCTCCTCGAATATATTCCCGTTCGTGTCGAGCCTACGCGACCACACCTCTTCGCCCTCTGCGTTGTAAGCCTCTGTCGGCGTGCCGAGTTGGTCTGTTAAGATGCTGTACGCCTTGCCATCAGTGTAAGTGGCCCTCATCCTTCGCTCTATACCATTTGCCATAGCAACAGCCCTCGCCCCAACAGCATGGAGCGAAGTCGTCATAAGGCAAATCCACAGGGCAAGAAGACGAAACAACATACTCTGTCTTAATAACTATAGGGCAAAGATACTACATATAGCAGCTTATAGACGAAGGATTTAGGATATTGTTTGACTGAGGCAACGAATTTCTTTAATTTCAGCTGTTTTTCATCGAATAATCAGTACTTTTAACGCATCAAAACAAGTGTTCATTGAGGCATTGCAAAAGGCAGAAGGGAAAAGAAGTCCGCTCGTTGGCAAGTCGTAACCCCTTTCCCTTTTGTGAAAACTTATTAGTTTGATTTTCTGATAGATATATGCATCTGTATATCTTTTCCTCGCGTAGGAGGGTGGTTTCTTGGGGGAAGTTGACTGAGATTTGGAGAGGAGTGGAGCAGAAACGAAAAGGTTTTTGCCCGAAGTGTCCGGGTGTTTTGGGCGAGGAGCGAGGAGAGTCTTAGGCGAAAAGGGGTACCCTATCTGCCGTCTCTCCCTTTCCCCTTGGGGGCTGTTCTCTAGTTAGTTCATGGCTCCAAGAGTCTAGGGGTAGCCCCATAAACAGAAGATCGCCACGCCCTAATAGAGAAAGGGCGCAGCGATCAGCTTACCTTCTATCCCGCTAGATGGCTAGGGGATATTTGTTGGGTTTCTTACTTTGCAGGAGCAGCTTCTGCAGGTGCTTCAGCAGGAACGAGCATGAAGATGTATTCTTGAGAACCTTCTACGTTAGCACGCTTACCTTCTTGATCGAGGATGTAGATCATACCGTTTTCTACTTCGAAAGCCTTGTCAGCAAAAGTGAGCTTGCCTTCAGCAAAAGTGTAAGGTACATCCTTGAGGTCTTCTGTAGAAGTCTTGTAGTCGCAGAGGTTGCCTTCTTTGATTACGAGAGTAGCTTCTTCAGCAGTGCCCTTGTCTGCCATAGGGAATGTAGCCTTGTACTCACCCATTTGGAGTTCGGGAGCTACTACTTCTTCTACAACAGTTGCAGTTGTGTCTGTCGTTTCTTCGTTCTTGTTGCCACCGCAGGCAAACAACATCATTGAGAGGGCAACGATGCCCATCATCTTCTTCATCATAATGATTGATTTATTAAAATTGTCTTTTATAATATGGAGCCCCTTCTTTGTTTACCTCACGATGTTTACGTATGGTGTCTAACGCATATAGACCACTAGCGTTCACCTCGGCTTTTTGGGAATGGGCTCCCTTCTTTTTCCTATTATCGAAATCAGCCCCTCTCTTGGGAGCTGTGGAGATTATCCTACGGGCCTAAACGCCCTCTCTCCTTTTCCGCTGCAAAAGTACAAAATATGGATTATATATTGTACACCTTAGGGCGTAGATTTTTTTCGCTAAGGGTTTGGGCGTCTATCTTCTCCCTAGAAAAGAGCAACCGCTACCCCTCACAGAGAGGAGTAGCGGTCGCTTAAAGTTTATCTTTTCCCAAGTCTCTCAGAGTGGAGAGACAGAGGGTGATTAGATTCCTTTCTTATTGTGCAGGAGCTTCTTCAGCAGCGGGAGCTTCTACTACAGGAGCGGGAGCTACAAATACTACAGGAGCAGCGCCTTCTTCCTTAACAGCAGGTTCAAGACCAGCTTCGGTGAGGTTCAAAACCATAGGCTCACCTTCTTTAGGAGTAAGGGTAAGTTCCTTGGTTTCTGCGTTGAAAGCATAAGTACCTTCAGTTTTCTTTTCACCTTCAACAAAGATGAAAGACGCATCTTCGTTGAGGGTAAGAGATACTTCACCAGCCTTCCATTCACCCATTTGAAGAGTAGGAGTTACAACTTCTTCTACAACAGTAGCAGTTGTGTCAGTTGTTTCTTCGTTTTTGTTGCCACCGCAGGCAAAAAGAGCCATAGAAAGAGCGATGATACCAAATACCTTTTTCATTTTCTTCTTAATTAATAATACTATTTCTTTGTTCTATATTCTCACTCAAATGTAGATACACAAAACTGCCAGACGATCCCCTTTAGTGGGTAACTCCAGCAAATACTCTGCAAAGTTACTACAAACTTTTGATATGCAACTATTTTAGATCTCACAGAGCAAAAATATTTTTCTTGCTTATATCTTACTTCCTTGTCTCTTAGAGAGTTAGTGGGTTACTTCTCCAGCTGATTGAGCATGTCTTGTAGGGCGTCATGCCAATCTTCAGTGTTTTTTACGAGAAGGGAGTGGATGCCGAGAGCTTGAGCCGCCTCTACGTTCGCTATCCCATCGTCTACAAAAAGAGTCTCTTCGGGCTTCATTTGGCCTTCGGAGAGCATCTTTTGGTATATTTCGGGGCTTGGCTTTAGAAGCCCCATGCGGCAGGAGGCGTAGATGTGATCTACCATTTGGGGGAGCGAACCTCCATTGGGAAGGAAGCCGGGAGCCTCTACCATTTCGAGAATGTAGGGGTTGGTGTTGCTTAGGATTCCGAGGTAGTACTTTTTGCGCAACTCACGGAGATCGTCGTACTTATAGAGAGGGACCTCTTTGATAAACCCCTGCACAGCCCAGCTTACCTGCTGATGTGTGAGGGAGAGATGGTACTGCTCGTTTAGGAGATCCTCGAAGCGAGAGGCAGAGTAAGTACCCCGCTCAAGCTCTAGAAAAACCCCTCGTTGTAGGTAGGGATCAAGCAGATCTTCTATGTCGTGTACCCCGAGGCTTAAAAAACGTCTGGCGGCTTCGTCTCTGTCGAGGTCGACAAGAACTCCTCCAAAGTCGAAGATGATATTCTTAATCATAGGAATAAAAAACAGGGGCACATACCAAGCAAAAGATCTTGGTACGCCCCATGTTTGTACGGTTTATAAAGGATTATTTTTTGAGCCAGCGGCCTAGCCAACGGAAGAATGTGCGCTGCCAAAGTACCGCATTCTGGGGTTGGAGCACCCAGTGATTCTCGTCGGGATAGAGCAACATCTCGGTGGGAACGCCATGCATACGAGCTGCGTCAAAAGCCATCATCCCTTGTGACGCCAAGATGCGGTAGTCTCGCTCTCCGTGAATGATAAGTATGGGCGTATCCCATTTATCCACGAAGAGATGAGGCGAGGTGGCAAAGGTGCGTTGTGCGGTTGCATTGGATTTTTCCCAAGGAGCACCTCCCATATCCCAATTGGCAAACCATTTCTCCTCCGTTTCGAGGTATTGAGCTTCCAAATTGAAGATGCCGGCATGGGCAATAAAGCAGTTGAATCGCTTTTCGTGATGACCTGCAAGCCAATATACCGAGAAGCCTCCATAGCTGGCACCTACACAGCCCATCCCGTTGGGATCTATGTAGGGTTCTTTCTTCATTTCATCGGCAGCCGTTAGGTAGTCGCGCATGTTCTGACCGCCGTAGTCGCCACTAATTTGTTCGTTCCAAGCCTTGCCGAATCCGGGAACGCCGTGACGATTGGGGAGAATTACGATATATCCGTTCTCCGCGATGATGCGAGGATTCCAGCGATAGGACCAGAATTGACTGATGGTGCTCTGTGGCCCTCCTTGGCAATATAGGATTGAGGGATATTTTTTTGAGGCATCAAAATTGGCGGGATAGAGTACCCATACGAGCATCTTTTCGCCATTGGTGGTATTCATCCAACGCTTTTCGCAACGAATGTCTCCCAGCTGAGCGAGTGTCGATTCGTTCTCCTTTGTAATAGCCGTAGCCGTTCCTTTTTTGAGGTCAATGCGGTAGAGGTCGGTTGGGGCCAGCATGGATTGGCGTGCTGCAACGAGCGTCGTGCCCTGTAGGTCGAAGCCCACATAGTCCATCTGTCCTTGGGTGATGCGGCGGATTTTCTTGTTCTTGAGCGTGAGTTCGTATAGGTGCGACTCGGCTTCTACACAAGCAATAAAGTAGATGCTCTTGCCGTCTTGGCTCCAGGTGGGTTGCTCTACGTTGTACTCAAACCCCTCGGTTAGATAGGTCTTCTCGCCCGTGGTTCTATCGAGGAGGAAAAGGCGGATCAGATCCGACTCGTACCCATCGCGCTCCATGCTACACCATATGATGTACTTACCATCCGGGGAGAAGGAGGGATGTGTATCGTAGCCCATCATACCCTCGGTTAGGTTGGTAGTAGTGCCGGTTGTGAGGTCGTAGTAATAGATGTCTGAGTTGGTAGAGATGCTGTATTCCAAGCCCATTTTTTTACGACTAGCGTAGGCAATCCCTTTACCATCGGGGGTAATGGCGATGTCGCTCTCGTCGCTGTGGGGCTTCATGGGAGCCTCGAATAGTTCGCCCTCTAGTAGGTCTTTCCCTTGTGTAATGGGCTGCTGAGAGAGAGAGGCAACGAAGGTGTGCGGAGCGGTTTCTACCCATTCATCCCAATGCTTGTACATAAGATCGGTAATGACACGCCCCGAGATTTTATCGAGATCGGGGTTGCGATCTTTTGCTTCGTTGGGGAGTTTGATGTCCGCTGTGTACACGAGTTGCTTACCGTCTTGGCTGTAGAGGTATCCGGTGATTCCCCCGGGGATGCGGGTTACTTGACGCTGGTCGGTGCCATCGGGTAGGATGCTGACAAGTTGCATCTCGCCCTCAATAACCGTAAGATAGGCAATGCGCTTCCCGCCTTCGATCCAGCGAGGAGAGACTGCTGTGCGCGTGCCGTCGGTGAGCGCTTTGCGACCCGAACCATCGCTATTGACAAGGAAAAGTTGCGTCTTTGCCTTGTTGTCTTGGATGCTTGGTAGGCTCACACTGTACACAACTTGTTTGCCATTGGGGGAGAGAGAGAAGCCTCCTATCCGAGCCATGGTAAGGAGCATTTCCGGAGTCATCATAGAGGATTGAGAAGTCTGTTGGGTTGGATTTCCATCGCTGTAGCCTGTTGCATGTGCGGGTATGGCAAGCGAAACGGCTGCGAGGAGGCTGAGGATAGTTCTTTTCATAGGATATGGCATTCTTGATAATTAATAGATAGCCTCACGACGCTCGAGTAGCGAGGTATCGCTGATATAGTCGTCGTAATTGATAATCTTGTCAATGCTGCCCTTGGGGCCTAGCTCAATTACACGATTGGCAACGGTGCGAATAAACTCGTGGTCGTGGCTGCTGAAGAGGACATTCCCCTTGAATCCGATGAGCGTATTATTGAAGGCTTGGATGGACTCTAGGTCAAGGTGGTTGGTGGGGGTATCCAGTACGAGCACGTTAGCTCCCGGGGGAAGCATCATTTTGGAGATCATACAACGCATCTTTTCTCCCCCGGAGAGTACCGAAGCGCTCTTATTGACTTCCTCTCCACTGAAGAGCATACGCCCGAGGAATCCCTTGATATAGACGTCGTTGGTATCCTGAGCGAACTGCCCGAGCCACTCTATCAAGTTCATGTCGGTATTGAAGAAGTTGGTATTATCCAGAGGAAGATAGGCTTTGGTAATGGTCTGCCCCCATTCGAATGTACCCGAGTCGGCTTTGCGATTGTCGTTGATAATCTCAAAAAGAGCTGTCATGGCACGAGGGTCGCGGCTGATGAAAACGATCTTGTCGCCCTGCTCCACATTGAAGTTGAGGTCCTGGAAAAGGATTTGCCCTTCGATGCTTGCGGTGAGCCCCTTGACCTCTAGAATGCGGTTGCCCGGCTCACGCTCGGGTTGGAATATAATCCCGGGGTAGCGGCGAGAGGAGGCCACAATCTCATCCACGTTGAGCTTCTCGAGCATCTTTTTACGACTGGTTGTCTGCTTACTCTTGGCCACGTTGGCACTAAAGCGGCGGATGAATTCTTCGAGCTCTTTGCGCTTCTCTTCGTTCTTTTTATTCTGCTGTTGCTGCTGGCGGAGGGCTAATTGGCTTGATTCGTACCAGAAGGAATAGTTCCCGGCAAACTGGCGCACCTTGCCAAAGTCGATGTCAATGGTGTGGGTGGAAACGGCGTCGAGGAAGTGGCGGTCGTGGCTCACGACGAGTACGGTACTCTCTGTTTCTGCAAGATAATCTTCGAGCCATCCTACGGTATCGAGGTCGAGGTCGTTGGTAGGTTCGTCCAGCAAAAGGTTGTCGGGTTTACCAAAGAGGGCACGAGCGAGTAGCACACGCACTTTTTGCTTACCGCTAATATCCTTCATGAGTTGGTAGTGGAGATCTTCTTTGATTCCAAGCCCGCTGAGAAGAGCTGCCGCATCACTCTCGGCATTCCAGCCGTCTAGGTTGGCGAATTGCTCTTCCAATTCTGCCACGCGATTGCCGTCTTCGTCAGAAAAATCCTCCTTGGCATAGATGGCATTTTTCTCCTCCATCACCTCCCATAGTGTGCTGTGTCCCATCAAAACGGTGTTGAGGACGGTAAACTCATCGAAGGCAAAGTGGTCCTGACTAAGCACGCTGAGACGCTCGCCGGGTCCCAAAGAAATGCTGCCACGAGTAGGGTCTATTTGCCCACTAATGGCACGAAGTAGAGTAGACTTTCCTGCTCCATTGGCTCCAATGATACCGTAGCAATTGCCGGGTGTGAATTTGAGATTGACATCCTGAAACAGGATGCGTTTGCCAAATTGGATGCAGAGGTCGTTGATCGTGATCATATATATGTGTATTCGTTTTCTGTTATTGTCTTAAAACCATTTGATGCGTTTGAGAAGGAAGAAGGCACCTACCGAGATAACAACGGCAATAACTACCAACCCCCAAAAGGCGATGGGAGAATGCTCCAGCCCGTTGGGCACGTTCATCCCGTATAGGCTGGCAATAAGGGTGGGGAGCATGAGAAGGATGGAAACACTGGTCATTCGCTTCATGATCGTGTTCACATTGTTGGAGATAACGCTGGCAAAAGCATCCATCGTCCCCGTTAGGATTTCGGCATGGATGGTCACGGTATTGTAGGCCTGCTTGAGCTCAATACTAACGTCTTCTGCAAGGTCTTCGTCGTATCCGATGCTGCGTCGGCTTCCCTGTAACTTGTTGATAACCGCTTCGTTGCCTCGGATGGAAGTACTAAAGTATACGAGGCACTTTTGTAGCTTCATAAGCTGCAAAAGGTCTTCGTTGCGCACGCTGCTCTCGAGAGCCTCTTCCGCTTCCATGATAAGCGAACTTATCTGCTTGAGGTACTTTAGGAACCATACTGCCGAGCTGTGTACGAGGCGGAAAATGAAATCCGTCTCGCTCGTTACCACAATCTTTTTGCGCCGGTTGTGCCCAATAAAATCGGGCATCAACTGCGTGCGGTGGTAGCACACCGTTATCATAATGTGCCGCTCGGGGGAGTAAATGATACCTATGGGGATGGTGGTATAGGGCGTGGCGGAGTCGGCTGCCACGATGGGGATGCGCACAATGGTTAGGTTCCAGCCCTCTTCTTCTTCTGTACGAGGACGCTCGTCGGCGTCGGCAATGTCGGCGATGAACGACTCGGGGATGCCTAGGTCGTTGGTCAAGAAGTCGAGGTCTTCTGTTGTGGGGCTTACCACTTTCATCCAGCAACCCTCGTGTAGGGTGTCGGTCTCAACAAAGCCTTTTTCGGGGTAAAAGTATCTACGCATAGTCTTTTTTTCGTGAGAAGGGAATGCACGTTTTTGTCGTAAAGTGCGTAGACGATAAGAATAAATGCCTCATTCTCTTCTTAGAGAGCAGGGCATTAGGCAGGCTCGGAGCCCTAATTATAGATTCATCTTTGGGGGGAGAGAGCTTTTGCGGGTAGGCTTTCTCTTGGGATAGCCCTCCGTTCTCTTCCTATCTATAATGAGGCGAGCGTAATAGCATGATAGACGCTCTCTCGCCTTGTTGGGTCGCTGCACTTTATGCCTATGGGCGACTTATCGTCTGAAGTCTGCGGCGGTAACGAATCGTCTGTCATTGCTTTTTATTACTTCGAATCTCTTTTAATTTATGAGAGGAATACTCCGCCTGCAAAGGTAGCAATTTCTTGCCAATGAGAGAGCCCTCTCTGTGCCCCTATAAAGGCGAATCTAACTATGCTCCAAACCGATAGGGGTTATGATCACTTTCATCTTGGAGCGATGAGTCACAATGAGCTGTACCAACACGGGGGATAGGCTGCGCATGTACGAGCGGTACCCCTCACGGGCAAGGGCTTCTTGCAGGTCGCGATGTCTTTTGATGTAGTTGCGCATATTGCGCACGGCATTTTGCTTGGGGTTGCTGGTAATGTTCCCTTCGATGCTAAACCATTTGAGAGCAACTTCTTGGGTGGCATAGGGGCGAGCTTCTAAGCTATAGCACAGCTCCTCTTGTGGGGTCGGCTTCCTGATCTTCCAATTCATCGTAAAATAGATAATAAAATGTATACACGTACTCTTCTTTCTTTTCCCCTCTTTCTTAGTGGGGTGTGAGGGGAGAAGAGCGATAAATAAACTTCTCGTTGTGTTCCCTCCTCTCCGGGATATTTAGGAGGGATGGGGAGAACTTTGGGTGGATGCACGCCTCTCTAGGGAGAGAGAACAGCATTCCTTATGTAGAGAATCGGGTTTTGACCTCCCTCGGAGAGACTCCGGCTAGGTTACAGCCTTGCCCAGGGAGGTAGAATTTGATCGGTAAATGCCTCCGCTCCTCGGGCTCTCTTTTGGGTAGGTAACCAAGGCAAAGGTAGCAATATTTGGGAGCTTTTTGCCCTCTTTTTCGTAAGTATATTATGCGAAGGAGAGAGGTCGTTTCGAGAGATAGATAGAGACCCTCCTACACCCTGTATAGAGGGGGGCGGAGGGTCGTGTTGTGTATAAATAGGATCTTTGTTTCGTACTATTTAGGGTCTCGATTGCGCCATTTGTAATCCAAACCCATCAGAGCTCCGGCAAAGGTGCAGATCTCGCCAAAAGCAACCATTACGGTAGGAGAGATCTCCCCCTCGGGAGGTGCATAAAACGAACAGAAGAGCAGTACGATGCCGAGCAGGGTAGTGATGGCGGCATACCAAAGCTGGAAAGAGGGTCGATTCATAGCTGAGCATACGCCTCCTTCGCGTCGAAACAAGGGCATAGTTTAGTCCACTCGTTGGGAGAAATCTTGCCATCTCTATTGAGGTCGGGGCTGAGATCGCGATGCCCTACAATGCGCGCTTGGGGGTAACATCTGCGCAGCATCCTAAGGAGTAGCACAAGGGCTCCTTTTTGCTCTAGGGTGCGCGTGTCGCTGGGGGTACCGTCGCTGAGCAATCCGCCTTCGTAGCATACCCCAATGCTTTTGCGGTTATAACCTCTGGCGTGTGCCCCAATTACATTGAGGGGGCGGAGGGGAATGATAATACCATCCCTCGGAATGTAGAAATGATAACCGGCAGAGCGCATCCCTCGGGCTTGGTGATCGCGCTCCAACTGCTCCACCTTATAGGGGCGATCGATACGCGTGGCAGAGCAATGCACTACAATATATTGTACATTCATATACGTGTTGTCGTTTTTAATGGAGTATAGTGTGCCCCTTCTCGTTGGGTTTTGTGTGTTTTTATTACGAGAGAGGGGGTGAGAATAAAAGGTCGGGGGCAAAAGTGGAGTCCCTTTTCACGGGGAGGAGCCGACCTTTGCCCCCTCTTAGTTAGAGTTGACGAGAGTAAGGTTAGAGCTTATTCGTTCCCATCTCCACCGGTGGATGACCCGGTACCACTACCACTATTGGGAGGGGTCGTAGGCTTCCCTTTGCCCTCTGTGGATTTCCCCTTTTCGTCAGCAAGGGTAAAGCGGATACGGCGGCGCGCATCTTTGAGCAGCATACCGGGCAAGAAGTGCAGCGTAGGGGTGAGTATATTGCTGTGCGTAAACTCTTTGACGCTCTTGGCAGCCTTGCTACGCATATTGAAGCGCAGTCGCCCCAATTCTCCTATTTCTACGATATTGCCCTTGGCCAGTTCGTCGGCAATGAGGCGCGTGAGTGTACTGATAACGCTGAGTACACCGCCTCGAGAGATGGCAGAAATCTGACCGATAAGCGAGATAAGATCTTCGAGACCCGTGGTTGCACGTGGTTCGGTTTGAGCGACAACAACTTCTTTGGGATTCGCTTTGTCGAAGTTAAGGGTTCGACGGACCACACGATAATTTACAGACATAACTTTTGTCGGAATAAATAGTTAATAAAATGTTTTTGCTCTCCTCGTGGAGGGGGTGTGGGGGATGGAGTGTGGCGTAGTACTAAAGAATGCGTCTTTGATAGAGGTAAGCCGGCATTGTCTTCAAAGCTTCTTGTCCTCTTCCTCTTCTACACAAAATACAATGTAGATTAGGGGGGAGAGTCTTCTGTAGTATGGCTTGTTGCTCTTATTCCCACTTGTGCTAGAGAGCGCCCTCTCTCTCGTGGATTGCATTGCAAAGGTAAAGCGAGATTTTGCGCTGTGCAATAGCCTCGCCCAAAATGTGCCGCGTTGTGCTGCTTTGTGTCGTTTTGTGCTGTGTTGTGCTTCTTTCTCGGGGGATAATTCCCTCCTTTATTAAGGTGTACGCTCGGGGCTCTCTCGGCTTTTCTCTCCCACACCTACCATGGGGGAAGTACGGACTACTTGCTACCGCTGCTAGAAAAAGATACCCCCCCCTCCCAAGACAAAGCCTGAGAGAGGGGGAGCTCCAATCGGATCTAATCTCTATTTAATAGTGAGCAGAGCTCAATACTAATCTTAGTTCGCTTCGGCTTCTCCGCCCGGGATGACTGCGCTACCGGTCCAGTCGGATACCGTTACTTCGGTCGTCTCGAGTTTCTCCTTGCCCACGGTGAGGCGGTAGGTGTAGCTCTGGCCGGTATCATACGTAATTCCCGACAGCTTGGCGGTCATCGTTTTGCCGCCTACTTCAAGGGAAATCGTATTGTACGCAGCATCACCGCGAACGAGCACCGTGTAGGTGCTGCCCGTCTTGCCCTCGCCCTTGGCATAGGGTATGTATGTTCTTGGAGGGGCACTTGCGTTGCTTTTGTTATGAAACCTGACCTTCTCCACCTTGGCATCGCCGGGAAATTCGGACTTGAAGCCGGCTATCTCGACAATGAGGCGTGTCGTCAAGCGACGCATCGTAAAGAGCAACGCCTCTTTCGTCTTTGCTTGGTTAAGCCCTACCGACATTACGTCTGCTTTAGCAATTTTTTCTGTACTGCTCTGGTCTGTTGGATGAGGATGAGCATATGACACCCCATCAACCACTGCCAAGCCCCATTCGGCGGGATAGTAGGCATCGAAAGACTCCATATCTCTTTTCCAAAGGAGGTACTCGCCCTCTTTGGGCGTCCAGGCAGAACCATCGAAACGATAGGTGGCACGCTGGTTGCTTCGAGTGCACACAACAAAGATTTCGTCGCCCACGTTGAACTTGCCCTGCTCCTCCTCCGTGCCTAGTGGCATGGAACGGGTGGCGGCAAACGGGTTGCCGATGCTGGCTGTAATCCGCACGGCATTTTCGGGCACTTGGTCTGCCCTGGGGGCTTCGTCAAGTTTGCTATTGCAGGCGGTCAGCCCCCCAAGGAGAGCCGCCGCTGCAAGCGTTATCATTATGTTGAGTTTCATTGCATCAAAAAGTTTTATTCCGTCTCAATGTTGCTCGAGCCGCCGTCGGTCCACGGGGTGGCAGAGAAGCCGCCAACGATCACGACGTCTTTGCCCACGGAGAGGGTGAGGTTGTACTGCGTGTCGGATGCGAGAGTGACTTCGTTCGAAGACTTCCATGTATACGTCTTGCCTCCTATGACAATCTTCACCATAAAGCCGTTGGAAGCGATGGTCTGCGGCATGAGGATGCATTCGTACTTCGCCACGGCACTCTTTGTTTTACCCTCGCCGGCGGCGTAAGCAGCCTCGAAGAGTTTAATGGGTTTTACCTCGCTCTGCCCCTCCAGCTTATCGGTGATGAGACTCCATGAGGCTTGGGTCTTCGTACCCTCCACGCTCACTGCGGTGATGGGGTTGGTGGCGGTGCCGGAGCCGTCGATGTTGAACTGCGTACCGAGATTCACCGTGAGGTTGAGCTTAGCGAGGCGGTGCTTGAGCTCCACTTTCATCTTACCTTGTGGGGTCAGGTCGGTGGCGCTGGAGGGGTCCACCTCGTGGTCCTTCATCACGAGGATGTCGCTTTCGTTCAGACTGTCGGCATTGCTCTGGTCTTCTCTTACCTTAATATTCACGGGTACGACGTCGGTGGTCTTCCAATTTTCGTCGGTCAGTGTGACGCCGGGGATGTATACGGCAGCTACATTCACTTTTTGCGTCTTGTTCTGCCAGAGCATCACCTTTTTTGCGGTGCCATCGTTGTTGTAGCTCACCCAGTCGCTACCCTCTTTCTTCATGAGGGCGTTGTAAGAATAGCCGTCACTTACGGGGTTCTTTACGCGAAGTTGGAACATCGTAAGGTTGCCGGTTTCCATCCCGGCACGGGTTTGTGGGCGAGTTACGTCGGTAGCCACGCGGATGACGCCGTCGGCAGGGAAATGGTTGGTGGGGGCGACGAGGTTTTTGTCATGGCTGCACGCAGCAGCGGCAAGTGCGGCAATGGTAAGCATTGCCAGATTCTTTATTGTCTTCATTATCTTGATTATTTTATTTTGTTATTGAAATTCGTATTGAGGAATGAATATGTTTCCCCCTCTAGAGAGAGAGGGGTTCAACCCAATGGCTTCTTGGCTGTGGGCACGGTCTCGCCGGGGCGTAGCACAACGCGCTGTATGCTCTTAGCCATATTGCGCATCTCCATTTTAGGGAGGAACTGTATGCGCGGCTCCTTCAGGGTCTCGGCGGTCACCTCTTTCTCCGTGGCCATGCGTTTGCCGGTCGAGACAACTCGGAACGAACCGAGGTCGGCGAGAGCTACCGCCCGCCCGGCAAGCATCTCTTCGCGCACGATTTCGGCAAGGGCGGTGATGGCACTGCGTACATCGGCACGCGATAGTGCCGTGGCTTTGATAATACGGTTTTCCACCTGATGGGAGGTAATCTTGTTTTGTACAATGGGGGATGCGTAGTAAACGGCCTTACCCTTGTTTTTGCCTACATAGACAACTCCTTTTTTTATTTGATGGATCAACATTTACTGCTTTTTTTGATGGGTTATATACTCATTCTGTTTTACTTATGCTTCGACCGAGGCCGTACTATGAGTGCGACAGGTGGGTTCCTTAGTTCGCCTTGGCTTCTCCGCCGGGGATAACTGCGCTGCCTGTCCAGTCGGATACCGTTACTTCGGTCGTCTCGAGTTTCTCCTTGCCCACGGTGAGGCGGTAGGTGTAGCTCTGGCCGGTATCATACGTAATTCCCGACAGCTTGGCGGTCATCGTTTTGCCGCCTACTTCAAGGGAAATCGTATTGTACGCAGCATCACCGCGAACGAGCACCGTGTAGGTGCTGCCCGTCTTGCCCTCGCCCTTGGCATAGGGTATGTATGTTCTTAGAGGGGCACTTGCGTTGTTTTTGTTATGGAACCTGACGTTCTCCACCTTGGCATCGGCAGGAAATTCGGAGTTGAAGCCGGCTATCTTGACAATAAGGCGTGCCGTCGAGCGTCGCATCGCAAAGTGCAACACCTCTTTCGTCTTTGCAGGGTTAAGATCCGCCGACATTATATCTGCTTTAGCGATTTTGTCTATACTGCTCTGGTCTGTTGGAAAAACATATGGTGCCCCATCAACAGCTTGCAAGCCAGATTCGACGGTATAAAAGGCTCTGAAAGACTCCGGCCAGTCGTATTTCCAAAGGAGGTACTTGCCGTCTTTGGGCTTCCAGGCAGTGCCGTCGAAACGATAGGTGGCACGCTGTTCGCTGTAGTAGGTTTTCACCAAGATTTCGTCGCCCTCCTTGAACTTGGCTTGCTCCTCCTCCGTGCCTAGTGGCATGGAACGGGTGGTGGAAAACGGGTTGCCGATGCTGGCTGTAATCCGCACGGCATTCTCGGGTACTTGGTCTGCCCTGGGGGCTTTGTCGAGTTTGCCATTGCAGGCGGTCAGCCCCCCAAGGAGAGCCACCGCTGCAAGCATTGAGATGAAAAAATGGTTCTTCATATTCCTTTTTTTTGAAGTCGATTTCTTAATCAGTGCTTACTATATTCAATCTACCGCTTCTCCGCCCGTGATGTCTTCGGCTGCTCCCCAGTCATTGATCACTACTTGATCCAGCTCGATGCGGTTGCGCCCCACAATGAGTTTTACGGTCTGCTTCTTGCCCTTGACGAGGGTGAGCGGTGTGGGATGGGTGTAGACGTAGCTCTTGCCATCGATGGTGATCGTGAACTTCTGCACCGCCTGTGGCATGATAACGGAAGCGTATGCCTCGTTGGCCTTCTGCGTATGCAGATGGAACGGAGCGGAAGCCCCCTTGAGCGTAATCACCCCCTTGAGGTAATCGATGGTACCCTCGTTCTTAGCCTCGGTGCTTACCGAAGCCACGGTGGGTGTTTTGCTGAACTCGTTGCGGTAGGTCAGCTCTACAATAAGCTTAGACATCATGTGGTCGAAGCGGAGCGACACGGGGTTGTCGGTGGCTTTGAGCCCGGCTTTGCTCTCGCCCGTATTGACGGCCACAAGTAGGTCGCTCTCCATCTGTTTCTCGATATCTACCTTCACGGGGTCGGCTTTGAAGTCGGCAATGGCGCGTGCAGGGTAAACGGAGAGGAAGAAGTGGGGCGTGGACATGTTTGCCCATTTCATAAGGGGCGTAGGCAGCCACTTGCCGCCCTTCAGCTCGTTGAGGGAGTTGTTCACCACCAGGTTGGCAGTGGGCACCTCGTCGGCAGTGCCTGTCCAGGCATAGACGCTGATTTTGTCGCCTTCGTCAAACCGAGAGGCATCGCCTGTGGTGGAGACGCGGGTCAGGTTGTCAATAGAGGTGCTCACGGTGATGTACTCAGGCTTGGCCTGCGATTGCACCTGCTTGTTGTTGTGGCAGCTTACGAGCACAACGGCTGCCAGCACGGCAGCGAAAAGAGTCTTTTTCTTCATACTTGCTAATTTTATGTGATTGAATTTGAATAGTTTAGAGATAGGGGGGGAAGGGGGGCATCCATTTCGTCATTTGCCCCGTTTAGTCATCAGGGTTGAGTATTTCTCCAACTACGGTCCACCCCTCTTCCCAGTCGCTGATACGTGTGGGTTTGATGTGCATAAAGGGTTTGAGCTCGGAGTATTTCATCTTCAACGTATACTTGCCTGCCGGCTTCATGATCGGGGCCTCTGCAGCGCACTCGCGCAGGCTTCCGTCCGCTAGGCGGAATGTAAACCGGAGGTAGGCATATGCATCATGGCTCACCGTGGGCATTGGGCGAAGGGTCTCGGTCTTGATAAGTCCGTTCTGCTCAATGGCACTCTTGCCTTGGGCCGGCTGCTTGTTGTTAGAAGCTCTACCCCAAATGCCTTCGGCTCCTTTTTGCGAGGGCACAAGGGCATCGGCAGCATTGAGTACCATCGTTTCGAGCTTCGTGCCCCGGGGGGCGCCCTCCACCTCTACCGTAAGCTCCGAGAGGATGCGGCGCAGGCTGAGACCGATACGGCTATTTCTGTCCTTCGGTAGGCTGATGTGCCCCACGGCATAGTGGGCGTGCTCGGCCGAGGTGGAAGCCTCCCGAAGTTTGAGCTGCAGGGAGGAAAAGGTCTCGTCACCCTCCGCCCCGAAAGGCTCGATAAGGTTGGTCGTAGCCACCACGTCGTACTCCCCAACGGGAAGGGGATGAATGTCGAGGGCGATCAGAAACTTACTACCATACTGACGCTTAGCCACGAGTTTGCCACCGGCTTGGAATATCCATATCCTGACGTTTTTGATTTCACGGCCGGCATCACTAGGGTCTGCCCAGGAGAGAGCGGCAGAAAGTCCATAATCATCATGCTCTGAGCCCTTATGGCGGCAAGAGGTAAGCGAGAGTATGCCCAAAGTCAAAAGTGACATGACGGAGAGTGCTAAAAGTCTCCGAAGTGTGTAATAAAAGGGTGTTTGTTTCATTGTTTAATCCTCCTTTGCTGTTTCCGAACGGCGCGCTTTGGCAGCCTCCTTTTCGTTGAAGTCTCGGCCTCTGCCCACGGCCTTGATACGGGCGGCGCTGATACCTCGGGTGGTCAGCCATGTTTTGAGGGCTTTGGCACGCTTCTGAGACAGCCGTAGGTTGACGGCGTCGCTGCCCACCGTGTCGCACCAACCTATTATGATGATATTCAGCTTCGGATTCTCTTGTAGTAAGCGGAGTGTCTGTTGCATTTTCACCTCCTCTTCGCTCGAGATCGTTGCACTGTTGAAGGCGAAGTAGACGGTGGGGAAGTCGATGGCTGCCGCACTCTCTACGGGGGCGATACTTACTTCGGGAGAGGAGGGAGCCGTTGTCGTTGATTGATCCATCGGTTCGGCCTTCTCTGTTGCTTCCGGTTCGCTGTCCACTTTCCGTGCCGGTTGTTCGTAGAGCGCGTCCCCCTCGGGCATGCCGGGCTCGATGGGCTTCAATGCCTCCGTTCTCTTCCTTTGCTTACCAAAAGCATACGTGAGCTTCAGACCGCCTTCGCAGAGCCGGTTGGTTTTGTAGCTCTGCTCGGGGATGCGGTCGAAGCGTTTGCCAAGAAGCTGCGTGAAGTCGCCGTAGATGCCGAGCTCGCAATGTTCGGACACCCGATATCCGATTTGTGCCTCGCCACCCCATCCGGCATGCCACTGGGGCTTGAGACTCATAACGGTCTCGTCGTTGGCAATCGCCACGAAACGAGCCTTCGTACGCACAAGCGAGACAAGGGGGGAGACCTCCATGCGCCAGCGGCAATTGCCGGAATGGAAGAATCCCAACAAGTTGATATTGCCCTGTAGACTAAAACTCTGGGCGTTGATGCGACTTTTGAGGTCGTTGTAGTTCCAACCCTCGAAGTCGATGACGGGGGCATGGTAGCGCACGAGGTCTCTGCCCAGCCAGTAGTTAGCGTCGACATCGCCCTTGCGGACGCCGAGCGTGACTTCTCCCCACTTCAATACGCCCTCGAGAGAGAGTACAGAATTAAATCGGTAACCGCCGAAAAGGCCTGCACTCCACCCGGCTCGAAACTTATCGGCAGCGGCCGAAACAAATGTAGACGACCCTGCCGACACTCCTCCGCGAAGTCCGGTGTACCACCCTAGATCCGTGGTGCGCCCCTCCGGAGCCTCCTGTGCATGGGTGGGGAGAATTGCTCCTCCAAGCAGCACAGCTAGCACAATTTTTTTATAATTCATCTTCTGACTTAATTTAGAATATTCGCTTCTCGATAATTAGATATAGACAAAAGTTTGTCGCAACGTCGCTTGGTCTCCTTCCGATGGCTTCGTATGAATCTCCTAATTGTCTGTGGTGAGAGATCCTCAAGCAGATGTTTGTGTGCTAGAGCATCGAAAGGGGTGGAAAAGGAGCGGAGATAGGAAAAGGTTGTTCCTCGCCTAGAAAGCTCAAGGAACGTCTTATCCATTTCGGTAGAGAACCCAATGGTTATTTCGCTCTCGCTATCCTCCGTTATGTACACCCAATACATTCCCGTCTTCATTCTTTTTTTCGTTTTGATGACGATGCAAAACTAAAAAAGAGGGATTCGGGGGATGTGTCATATTTGAAAAAAAAGTGTTTCATATTTGGAAACGGCTTTAAATCAGATAAATACAGAGGGGGAGGGAGAGCCGTATTGGCTCTTTCCCCTCCCCCTTCTCTCTCTCTCTGAGTTACTTCCCTATCTTCTTTTCTTTGGAAATGGTCTTATATTCCGAGGGAGACATGCCATAGTAGGCTCGGAAGCAACGGTTGAAAGTGGAGCGAGAATTGAAGCCCGACTGGTATTCCACCTCATTGATGTTTAGCTTCGGATTTTCGGTCAGTAAGGAGGCGGCACGGCGCAGACGGTAGCTGTTGATAAACTCATTGATGGTGGCACCGTCGGCATATTTGTGCACAGCATCGGCAAGGTAAACGGAGTTTGTGCAGAGTCGTTCGGCCAAAATATCTCGGTTCAGGGTTGTGTCTTTGTAGAGCTCTTCGGCCTGCATCAGTTCGCACAGTTGGCGGTAGAGCTTGCTTTTGTGGTCGAGTTGTTCTTCGGAAGTGGTTCTCGCCTCCTCCTCCGCTTTGTCTTGCGTACGTTGCGATTGTAGGATAGAGTCGTACAAAGCTCGGTTCTTACGGCGCAGTCTGCGCGTCTGTATAATGTATAGGACAAGAGCAAGCAACAGCAATATCCCGATAAAGAGAGAGAGGTAGAAACGTGTGGTGACGACTTCGTTGCGTAGCGTGAGCTCATCCACTTCGAAGATGGTATGCAGCTCGTCGAGCTGATTGGCAAGTTCCGTGGTGCGCATCCTATCCTTGTGGGGGAGGATCTCGTGGTAGAGTTCGGCAGCCTCTTTATACCGCCCGGCTTTCAGGAGGAAATCTGCCTGCTGGGTCTGTACGGAGAGTAGACTCACGGAGTCACCCGAGGCGGCGATAATCTCTATATTCTTATGGTTGCAGGCTATTGCTTTGTCATATTGTTTCATCGCCGCATAGTAGCGTGCCTGCACTTGCAGGAGCTTAAACTGCGCAACAGCTTTGCGTCCCTCGGCATATATCTCTGCTTGCTTCAGCAGTTCACCGGCCTTTGTATAATTTGCTGTCTCTATCTCGGCAACGGCGGCAGCCAGCGTGCAGTAGAGGTAACGCCCATTTAGCGACTGGGTATACCCCTTGCGTAGTGATTCCTCCCGATATTTGTCGAGGACGGATTTCCATTCCTCGACTATTCTTCGCAATCTGTCGTACTCTCCCAATTCGTCGAGGATTTCGCTTAAAGCATTGTACGCAGAGAGCAGCTGCGAGATGTCTTCTTCCTTAGAGAGAGCGGCAATGCTTTCCGTTAAGGATTTTTCCGCCTCACGAAAGCGTCCCATCGTTTGGTAGATGCAACCCATATCGTATGAGGAAATGCCCAGTCCGTAGTTGCTATTCGTAGCGTGCGCATCGGCATACATCTTCTGTGCCTCGAGCAAAGCGGTCTGTAGTTTTTCCTCATAAATATACCTCTCTACCAAGACGCTCCACGCATTGTAGTAATAGTCCCAGGTCTTATTTTCCTTCATAGACTTGAGCGACGCCGGCAGATAGAAGAGGATGCTGTCCAGATTGTCGTAATTGTAGTAGCAATAGAGCTGTCTTACACGTGCCATCCCTTCGGCTTCCGCGTCCTTTTGTTTCAGAGCCTCCGCAAGAAATTCGCGGATGCAGCGCAACTCATACTGCATATCGTCTTGGGTGGCCGCTAACTGGCAAAGGTTGCTGTGTGCTTGCAAAAGCTCTTTCCCTCGGAGGCGGTTCATCTCCCGACGTATGGAGTTGGCAGGACTAATGGCGTATACACTCCCTATCGAAAGGATAAGGCTGAACAAGATGGATACAATTCTTTTCATCAGTACTTAATGTGAGCTTGACGAAGCGTAGCTATTTGTAAATCTAGCAACTGGTCAAGATTGTTATATCTTTACAATGTCGGAACCCTAAAAATTACAGATGATAATCGCCATGATTACCAAGTACAAAATTACGAAAAATATCTGCCATTACCACCATCAACGCCAATTATGTAGAGGAGACTGTGCGCTGCGGAGGGGAGAACGGTTTTTGGGGAGAATGTTTTACCTTTGGGGGGAGTATAAATATAAATAGGAAGCCTTATGAAACGCTACACTCTACTCCTTTCCCTACTCCTTACATTCGCTTTGGCAACAACGCTTTCTGCACAAAGTCTCGCGGGTATCTCTATCGAAGCAAGGAGCGTCCCCATCATTGTGTATATAGATAATACACGGGTTTGCAACCCTACCTATAGTTGCTATGTGGCTCTGCCTCGGGGCAACTATCGGGTAAGAGTAGAGGTGCCTCTGGAGCAAGTGCATGCGCGGAAGCGCGTTATATATGACCGCAATTTTTACTTCTCGGGTTATGGTACAGAGTATATTGATGCCGAGAGGTATCTTTCTTTGGATTACGGGCGCCCAGGTGATAGAGACGATTATGGTCGCCCCCGTAGAGATTACTCATCTGTAACGAACTCCAAAGGATTCCGATTGCGCCCTCTCCCCCAGCAGACCTACAAGGCGTTGCTAGAGGAGCTGGAGGACTGCTCCTTTAAGTCGGATGTGGAAAAGGTGATGGCGCTCTATCCCGCCGATGCCGGAGTGACGGCTCAGCAATTCAAAGCCCTGTGCTCCGTTCCCAGTTTTGATAGCTCTAAGTTGGTGGTCGCTCGTGTCTTAGCTAGTCAGGTGCTTGACATAGAGAATTGTACCAAGTTGGGCGATGTGTTCTCGTTCTCATCTTCCGAGAACGAAGTGCGAGACCTACTGCGCAAAGAGCTCGACTTCCGCTACGGCTATAACAAAGGCTGGTAACCCATAACCGCCCTTGAAGAAAAACTTCCTAAGGGCTTGACAAAAGGGCTGACTTCTCCACGCGAGAAGCCAGCCCTTCTATTATCCTAATCCGATAACTCCTTATCGCACAGCCATAGTCCCAAACAAACTATCCTTATTAGTGTGAGGTGGGGTGGAGTCGAATGCGTATGGGTGTGAGGAGGGCTCGTCTTCGTCTCCCGATAACGTGTAAGTTCGGGTGATTTGTCCGAGGGGGGCGGCTGGTTTCTCCTGCCTTACAGGCTACGTTTCCAAGTTTTTCTCACTGGTAAAATAAAAAGGGATACCCAAAAGATTTTCATCTCTCAGGTATCCCTTTATTGGGATTGTATCTAGTTCGCTAGATTACTTGCGCTCTTCGATAGCAGCTTGTGCAGCAGCTACACGTGCTATGGGCACACGGAAGGGGGAGCAAGATACGTAGTTAAGACCTACACGATGGCAGAACTTAACGGACGAGGGTTCACCACCATGCTCGCCGCAGATACCCACTTTGAGTTCGGGACGGATGGCACGACCACGCTCTGTTGCCATGCTGATGAGTTGTCCCACACCCTTCTGGTCGAGTACTTGGAAGGGATCGACCTTTAGGATCTTTTGCTCGAGGTAGTGAGGCAAGAAGCTGGCGATATCGTCGCGAGAGTACCCGAAGGTCATCTGCGTAAGGTCGTTAGTACCAAACGAGAAGAACTCAGCGGACGAGGCGATACGGTCGGCAGTGAGAGCCGCACGAGGGATCTCTATCATCGTACCTACCTTAAAGTCAAGGCGTACACCCTCTTCTTCAAATACCTTTTCTGCTGTAGCACGGATTACTTCCTCTTGTTGCTTGAACTCGTAGAGGATACCAACGAGAGGTACCATGATCTCGGGATGAGTTTCAATACCCTCCTTTTGGAGTTGGCAGCAAGCCCCGAGGATGGCACGCGTTTGCATGCGAGTAATTTCGGGGAAGGTATTACCGAGACGGCAACCACGGTGCCCGAGCATTGGGTTTTGCTCGTTGAGCTTTTCGATGCGAGCTGTGAGCGTAGCGAGATCGATGCCCATAGCTTCTGCCATCTCCTCTTGTTGTTTTACATCGTGGGGAACAAACTCATGGAGAGGGGGGTCGAGAAGACGTACTGTTACGGGCAAGCCTTGCATTACTTTGAAGATCTCATAGAAGTCTTTGCGCTGGTAAGGCAAGATCTTTTCGAGTGCTTTTACACGACCCTCTTCGTTTTCGGAGAGGATCATCTCACGCATGGCTTTGATCTTTTCTGCTTCGAAGAACATGTGCTCTGTACGGCAGAGACCGATACCTACAGCACCAAAGCTACGAGCCGTTGCAGCGTCGCGAGGCGTGTCTGCATTGGTGCGAACTTGGAGGCGTGCGTGCTTATCGGCGAGCGTCATCAAGGTGCGGAAGTCGTCGTCCATTTCGGCAGCAACTGTAGCTACTTCGCCGAGGAATACTTCCCCCGTAGTACCATTGATAGAGATCTTATCGCCTTCGTGGAGAACGGTCTTACCGATGGTAAGCGTGCGCTCTACCATGTTCACCATCATTTCGCCGGCACCGGTGATACAGCATTTACCCATACCACGAGCCACTACGGCAGCGTGAGAGGTCATGCCCCCACGTGTGGTGAGGATACCCTGAGAGGCTGTCATACCTTCGAGGTCTTCGGGAGAAGTCTCTTGGCGTACGATGATTACTTTCTTGCCTTCTGCGTTCCAAGCGGCAGCGTCGTCGGCAAAGAATACAATTTGCCCCGTTGCAGCACCGGGAGATGCAGGAAGACCCTTCGTTAGAAGTTGGGCTTTCTTTAGCGCTTCCTTGTCGAATACGGGGTGGAGTAGCTCATCGAGTTTGTTGGGTTCGATGCGCATGATGGCTTGCTCTTCTGTGATCTTACCTTCGCGGAGTAGGTCACAAGCGATCTTAACCATTGCGCTACCGGTGCGCTTACCATTACGTGTTTGGAGGAGCCAGAGTTTGCCTTCTTGTACGGTAAACTCCATATCCTGCATATCGGAGTAGTGGTCTTCTAGCTTTTGTTGGATGGCGTTGAGCTCGGCATAAATCTCGGGCATGCATTCCTCCATAGAGGGGTACTTAGCGGCACGATCTGCTTCGCTAATGCCTCCGCGTTCTGCCCAACGTTGTGAGCCGATCTTGGTGATCTGCTGAGGAGTGCGGATACCTGCTACCACGTCTTCTCCTTGTGCATTGATAAGGTACTCTCCGTTGAAGAGGTTTTCGCCGTTACCGGCATCGCGAGAGAAGCATACCCCCGTAGCTGAGGTATTGCCCATGTTCCCGAATACCATAGCTTGTACGGTTACAGCGGTTCCCCACTCTGCAGGGATTCCCTCCATCTTGCGGTAGAGGATAGCGCGCTCGTTCATCCATGAGTTGAATACCGCCATAACGGCACCCCATAGTTGCTCATAGGGATCTGCAGGGAAGTCCTTACCGGTACGCTCGTATACTGCTTTTTTGAAGCGAACTACGAGGTCTTTGAGGTTTTCTACCGAGAGTTCGTTGTCGAGTTTTACTCCGGCTTCTTCTTTTACCTGCTCAATAATGGCTTCGAAAGGATCCTGTTCGGTCTTTTCGGCAGGCTTCATGCCAAGTACCACGTCACCGTACATTTGTACGAAACGGCGGTAAGAGTCCCAAGCGAAACGTTCGTTGCCGGTTTTTTTGCTGAGGCCGGCTACTACTTCGTCATTGAGACCAAGGTTGAGGATGGTGTCCATCATCCCGGGCATGGATGCACGAGCTCCGGAACGAACCGAGACGAGCAACGGGTTTGAGGGATCACCAAAGTTATGACTCATAAGGGTTTCGATACCCTTGATTGCAGACTTTACTTCGTCATTGAGGAGGTTGCGTACCTCTTCTCCACCAATTGAGTAGTATTCGCTACATACGTCAGTGGTAATTGTAAAACCTGGAGGAACAGGTACCCCGATTAGGTTCATCTCTGCGAGGTTGGCACCTTTACCACCAAGCAGATTCCTCATGTCAGCACGTCCTTCGGCCTTACCATCACCAAAGGAATAAACTCGTTTTTTTTCCATCTGTGCTTCTTTGTTAGTTTAGCGTATTCTTATAATCTATTGTCTTCTTAATTCATTGGGGTCAGTTGGAGGGCGTAGATGTTCCTTCACGCGCACCACCTTGGGATGCGGTATTGCCGGCACCTTCGGTATCGGTATCGCCTCCTTCGCCATCCCACCAGCCGGCTTCTCCTTCGTTGCCACCACCGGAGGAGCCGCAAGGATTGTAGCCTTGGGGGATGTTGAATTTCTTATCACGGGAGTAGCCTAGAGCTCTATCGCTGTAGACTTTCTTGATGAATTTGGCAAAGATGGGAAGTGCAGCGGCTGCCCCCTGTCCTATGGACGTGGAGTTGAAGTGGATGGAGCGGTCTTCGCCACCTACCCAGCACCCGGCCACAATCTCGGGAGAGAAGCCCATAAACCAGCTATCGCTATTGTTTTGCGTTGTCCCTGTCTTACCACCGAGCGGAAGCTCCAAACCATAGCGGCTTCTTAGGCGCCCCCCGGTACCTCCATTCACTACAGCTTGCAGCATATCCAGCATCTTTAGTGAGGTCTCTTCGTTGAGTACCTCGGTCATGCGGGGGGTAAAACTTTCTATTGTGTTGCCAAATTGGTCTTCGATGCGGGTAACGTAGAGTGGACTCACACGTATCCCTTGAGAGACAAATGTGGTATAGGCACTTACCATCTCGGCAAGACAAACGTCGGGAGTACCTGCGGCTAGCGACACTACTGGGTCGATATGTCCTGTAATGCCGTACGATTTGAGTAGGCGTACAAAGGTAACGGGCGAGGTTTGCCCCATAAGATAGGCCGTAACCCAGTTGGAGGAGTTTTGCAACCCCCAACGGATTGTGACCATCTCTCCTTGGCGGCGCGCTCCTCCGCTTCGGGGAGTCCACGCACGTCCGCTGCCATCGTACAGAGTTACGGGGTTGTGGAGCACCATATCACAGGGGGACATCCCTTCTGACATCAAGAGCGAGTAGAGGAAAGGTTTGATGGTTGAGCCCACCTGTCTGCGCCCCTGATTGACCATATCGTACTTGAAGGTGCGGAAGTCAATCCCGCCCACGTAGGCAAGTACATGCCCATTAGAGGGGTTCATTGCCATGAAGGCGGAACGCAACAGCCCCTTATAGTAGAGGATGGAGTCGCGGGGAGACATTGTCTTATCAATCATGCCATCCCAAGACCATACCTGCATTTTTCTTTTCTGATCGAAGGCTGCGAGTATTTCTTTGTCGCTGGCTCCCTCTTGCTTCATTTGGTACCAACGATCCGATTGCTTCATGGCGCGTAGGATCATCGCTTCCCTGTCGGCTGCAGAAACTCGCGAAGAATACGGAGCAGATTTAGAGCCCTTTTTCTCTTGTGCAAAGGCAGGTTGTAAGAAGCCGCCCAGATGCTCGCGTATAGCGTCTTCGGCATAGCGTTGCATGCGGCTATCTATTGTGCAATAGATTTTCAGTCCATCCGCGTAGAGATCGTAGCTCTTGCCGTTGGCTTTTTGGGTCTTTTCGCACCAACCGTAGAGGGGGTCATTTTCCCAAGCGGTGCTGTCGGCAACGTATTGCCCTATGGACCATTCGTTATAATTGCTCTTATCCGGCTTTTTGGCCGTGAGTATTAAGCGGATAAACTCTCGGAAGTAGGGAGCGAGACCCTCGTTGTGCTGCGTTTTGTGGAAGCGCGTTACAAGGGGGAGGGCAGCCACCGAATCTGCTTCGGCTTCTGTGAGAAATCCTGCTTTTGCCATCTGTCTGAGCACCACATTACGACGCTCTAATGCCCAATCCTTGTCGTTGTGTAGGATGGGGTTGTAGACCGCCGGGTTTTTGCACATTCCCACCAGCATGGCACTCTCTTGCAGGTTCAGTTCGCTAGGCTTCTTGCTAAAATAGGTCTCTGCTGCCGAGCGGATACCCACCGCATTGTAGAGGAAATCGAACTGGTTGAGATACATGCAGATAATCTCCTCTTTGGTGTAGTAACGCTCCAGTTTGATCGCGATAACCCATTCGATAGGCTTTTGTAGAAGCCGCTCGATTACGTTGTCTGCTTTGGGGGAGTAGAGCTGTTTGGCAAGCTGCTGCGTGATGGTACTACCACCTCCGCCACCTTTTTTCCTTAGTATCCCGCGCTTAACAATGGCCCGGAGCAAGCCTCTGGCATCGATCCCGGAGTGGTCTTCGAAGCGAATATCTTCTACCGCTATCAAGGCTCGCACGAGGTCGGGCGATAGTTCTTGGTACGAAGAATATATGCGGTTATTACCGCTACGGGCATAAGACCCTAGAGTAACACCATCTGCCGAGATTAGCTGCGATGCATATTTATCTATGGGGTTCTGTAATTGCTCTACAGGGGGCATATAGCCGATGATGCCAAACCATATCAGTAGGAATAGCAGCACGACAAAAGCCCAAAAAGAGCCGAATACAATCCATAAGATCTTTCTTATTTTTCGACGCATCAATAAGAAGTGCTAGTTTGTACTCTGTGTGTTATTTATTTTACTTGGACTCACGTTCCTTGATAAGCCCTAATTGGTAAGCCTCAAGGAGTTGCTTGAGATTGTTGACCTGCTCACGTAGCACCTTGCCCATATCTGTATCTGCTACAAGTATTCGGTGCGAAGTTGGCTCCGTTACTACAGTAACACTTCTAATGTCGTCAAGGTTCTCAATGGCTTCACGTTTGCTGCTAAATGGCTCATGCTGTACAAGCTGCAAACCTCTCGAATTGAAGGTGAGGGTGTATCCTGCAATACCTGTACTCGACTGGTAGGCGCGGCTGAATCCTCCATCGATTACCAAGAGCTTTCCGCCTGCCATAAGGGGCTTTTCTCCCTTAACGGCCTTAACGGGTACGTGTCCATTGATTACGTGACAATCAGGCCCTTCTATGCCAAAGTCTGCGAGAATGCGTGTGATAGCTTGAGCATCATCGCGGTACTTATAGTAGTAGCCTTTGTGCTCTTTGTGGGTGTCTTTATCCTTGATGAAGTAGCGTTCGAAGGTGGTCATGGCACTCTTATCGAAGAGGGGAGAGTCGGATCCACACCACAGGTACCACATATAGTCCACCGATTTTTGTTTGCGGTCACTGCCCTCGGGGGCTTGGTAGGCATCGCGCACTACTGTGTCAATTTTTTCCAGCAGGGCTTTCCCCTTGTAGGTGCCACTGCCCACGTGTACCTCTTTGAGCATACCCTCTTTGTCGAGAGGCATAGAGGCGTGGTAGAGTAGATTGCCATTGCATACGAGGTACATGCTCCCGATTTTGTAGAGGGTACGGATATGCTCGTGTAGCTTGATGCTGTGAGCAAAAGAGAGTCTCAATTGCTCTACTACAGAGGCCTCTTCGGGGGTTAGTTCGAAGGGGTTTTCGTGGTTCACCGTGGGGAAGTTCATATCCAGCATTGGGTGATGACCATAACCTCCGTTGGGTGCTGTATGGGTAAGATCGAGCGTCCCTTCTTCCCAGTTGATCTTATCAAAGAGGTCGCGATCCGCCATTTTATATTCCGGATGCGCTGCGATTAGAGCGTGCTCCAGTTTAAACTGAATTACGGCAATAGCCTTGTGCATTTGGCTGATGAGGTAGACGCTCTTCTCGTCGTAGCTTGCGTCGGAGTCTCCCATCTTGGGTTTGAAGCAGTCGCAGGGGTCGTCCGCATAAGTGTCCATGGCAAAGCGAGCCAAGGGGAGGAGGTTGATGTTGTAACCATCCTCAATAGTGTCGAGGTTGGCATACCGTAGGGCAATGCGGATCACATTGGCCATACAAGCCAGGTTGCCGGCCGCTGCTCCCATCCAAAGCATGTCGTGATTCCCCCATTGCACGTCCACATTGTGGTAGTGCATTACGGTATCCATGATATGCTGTGCGCCGGGGCCTCTATCAAATATATCCCCTACAAGGTGGAGTCTGTCGATGGCAAGACGCTTGATTGTGGTAGAGATAGCTATGATAAAGTCGTCGGCACAATTTGTTGCTATGATGGTGTCGAAGATACTCGCGATATAGGCACTCTTGTTGGGGTTAATCCCATCTTCGTGCAATAGCTCTTGTATGATGTAGCTATACTTTTGCGGGAGGGACTTACGTACCTTGGAGCGGGTGTATTTCTCTCCCATCTTACGGCACACTTTCACGAGGCGTATCAAGGTAAGGCGGTACCACTCATCGAGGTTGGGTAGCTCCTTCTTGCTAAGCTCGAGTTTCTCCGCAGGATAGTATATAAGGGTCGCCAATTCTGCCATTTCGCGCTCCTGCAGTTGGTGACCAAATAGTTCGCGTACTTTACGTAGGATGCTCCCCGAGGCATTCTTGAGCACATGGTTGAATGCTTCGTATTCTCCGTGTACGTCGGCGAGGAAATGCTCTGTACCTTTGGGTAGATTGAGAATGGCTTCGAGGTTGATAATTTCGGTGGAAGCCTCGGCTGATGTCGGGAAACTATTGGACAAAAGCTGAAGGTAGCGAAGATCCTTGCGGATGGCTTCTACTTGTTCGTTGGGCTCTCTTGTCATAATGGATACGCAAAGATTAGTTTTCATTATCGCGGAGACAAAGGTACTCTTTTTGTGGGGAGTGGCAATGCTGGCTGGGCTGCGTGGTCGCTTCGCCCTCGCTCAATAAACGGCTCCTTTCTTGCTTTACTCCCAAAGCATTACGCCTTTTATCCCCCTTCAGATCCCTATAACTGAAACGTCTTGCCTAGTGATGCCTAGGAGAAATGCCCGTGAAACACGCAAAAAACGCTGCCCTATTCTTTTTCGGATTTAGGGCAGCAACAAAATGTTTCCCGGCTAGAATCATAGGGGGATATTGGGTGATATTTTTCTGAAAACCAGCTGCATTTCTGCCGATAATTAGCCTACCTTTGTGTGGATTATTGGCTGATCATTTATTAGGATGTCTTTTGCCGTACGTCATTCGCTAGAGGAGGATCTCCCCCGGATGCTTGCCATCTATGAGCGCGCTCGTGCCTATATGGCATCGTTGGGTAATCCCCATCAGTGGGGCGACTCGGGTTATCCGTCCGTCTCTTTGCTGCGAGAGGACATAGCTCGGGGCATTAGTTATGTGGTTACGGATCACGAGGATGAGGTGGTGGCTACCTTTGTGTTTGTAGAGGGAGAAGACCCTACCTATAGTATAATAGAGGGGGCGTGGCTCGATGAACAGCCCTATGGGGTGATACATCGTTTGGCCTCTTCGGGGCGAGAGAAGGGAATCGCTCGTTTTGTTTTCGATTGGTGCTCGCAACGCTCTCGCAATCTGCGCGTGGATACACATGCGCAAAATCTTGTGATGCAGCACCTCTTTCTCTCTTTAGGGTTTGTGCCGTGTGGTACTATTTTTCTGCCTGACGGCTCCCCTCGTTTTGCCTATCAAAGGGTAATCCCGAAGCCATTAAAAGAGGGATAATCCGCCTCTAAAGGGGGCGAGCGAGGACACTATTCGCCCAAAAAGAACTACTTTTGGATAGTAAACGAACGTGCCTTGAGGCACTCTAGAACGATAGATTATGGATTCACTAGACTCGAAAAGAGACTCCCTTGGGGGGCATATGGCAAAGAAAAAGACTCCTACTATCTGGACGGCAGTTGGGGTAGGACTTGCAACTTTGGGCGGAGGCCTTTTGGGCTGGATGCACCGCAGACGTCAGGTCGCTCTTGAAAAACGGACGATTGACCTGTCGGCTCCCATTCAAGCTCTTGAGGTTGGTTCAGGCTTTGATGTAGAGTTGAGTTTTGGTTTAGGTGAGGAGCTCGTGATGGAGGGAGTGCCTGCAACTCTTGACGAAGTTAATTATACGATCCATGAGGGATTGCTTCGGGTTTATCTGTCTCCCGATGGCTTGTCTCCCGAGCTCCCACGGCGTGTTACATTGTATCTTTCTCTTCGTTCCCTTCCCTCTATTACGCTTTTGAGTGATAGTTCGCTCACGGCTCAAGGCGTGAATGAAGTGGATCATTTTACACTCGTGCAGCATTCTTCTCGCCTCAAAGGCTTGCAGGTGGAGGGTGAAATAGCCTCTGTTCGTCTCTCCGGTGAATTTAAGAGTGCAGGGCATTTCCGCTCAAAATCTCTTTCGGTTCAAACGGTGGGGAATGGCAAGCTAAAGTATGATGCTCTCACCTCAGAGACAAATCTCTCTATGGCGGGCTCCGGCTTGGCTTATCTCTCGGGGTTGGCAGATCGTGTGGATTGCTCTCTTTCGGGGCGCACTAAGGTGCATGCCGAGAAATTTGTTACCGAGAGTATTAAAGTGCTACTAAGCCATGATGCTCAGGCAGAGTGGAAGGTAAATCAGGTCTATTCGGTCTCACTTTCCGAGCGGTCGCACCTAATCCTCAGAGGGGAGGAGGCTAAACCTTCGGAGGTTGCCGTTACCCAGCAGGCAAAATTTATTCGTTGTAAATAATCGTACACCTATTATATATAGTACTATAATGACGCAATCATTATCGATCCAAGAGTATTATGCCCCCGAGTTTAGCCATTGCTGGGGGTGTGGGCAGGCGCATCCCTCGGGCTTGCATCTGCGTAGTTATATGGCTCCCGATGGCGCTTCTGCTACTTGTACTACCACGCCTCCGGATATTTATACGGGGGGAGTGCCCTCTAATCTATATGGCGGGTTTATTGCCATGCTTTTCGATTGTCATGGTACGGCCTCGGCGGCAGGTTTTTATTTGGCAGCGCACCACATTCCCCTGAATCATGAGACCTTGGAGCGATTTGTTACGGCGCACTTGGAAGTGGATTATCTACGCCCAACTCCGATGAATTGCGCTCTGAAGGTGCTTGCTCGTCCTCTAGAAGTGACGGATCGCAAGGCTGTTTTAGAGATGGAGCTATGGGCGGGAGAAGTAAAAACTGCAACCTCCAAAATGGTCGCTGTGCGCTTCGTGAAGAAGTAAAACCCCTCAAAAATGGCTCTGCATCCACGTTGTTGCAAGAAAAAATCTTTTGTAAGTTGCTGATTGGTAGTGATGCAACAATTATTAACTCGTGAGGGTGGGAAATAAATTTGGCTGGAATAGAATAAAAGCGTTACCTTTGCAAACGCAAACGAGGAAAGGGGGCGAGCGAGTCCCCGCGAAACAGGCCTTGGTTGCGATGAGGATGAAAGAGATTTTCCCTCGAGGTGT
>NZ_JBQMYL010000014.1:0-55115 GCF_052173515.1 Porphyromonas endodontalis
TGTCGGCCTCTTTGGGGCTATTCTCCATTCTCTGCATTCTTTCGAGCTTGCCGCTCCGTGCACAACAAGCTTCGGATATTAAAATCGTACCTAAAGTTACGCATGCTACTTGCGAGAGTAACGGCGAGATTACATGTACGGTAACTTCCACTAATACGCTTTACACAATACAGAGTTGCGTATATACCTACGAGAATGAAGAAACACATAGTCTCGTAACGAGTCAAAATACCACGCAACCCATCGTAACAGGGCTACCTGCGGGGAGTTACACTCTTAAAGTAGAAGTGCTTTTTACTAATGGGAATAAAGTAGTGGTGAGTCATCCGGGGATCAAAGTGATCTCAAGCTATCGCATGCCCGCAATTTCCATTAAAGAAGAGCGACCTACTCTTAAAGACTATTCTTCTCCTACGGGAATGATAGGTTTGCGAGCTGTTAACGGGAGTGCAAAGCATTATACTGCGAAGCTTCTTAAAACTCCTAGTGGTTATACTGGTTACACACAGTTTACTTATCCCGCGACTAGCTCTTGGATGTATTTTTACGATCTTCCTGCCGGAGAATATCAAGTACAGCTATCAGACGAGTGTATCTCTTATCCCGCTGTGGAGATCAAGGTGACAACTACGGCTACAAGCTTCTATCCCAATATTGCGGATAACGACCTTATCCCTATACGAGACCATTGTGGATGGTATCGAGTTTGGAATCCGACCAATAGTAATTTCCCTTATTACTCTTCGATAGATACCATTGCCAAGTATTACGACTTCACATTTGCGACAAAGGCCGATTTAGATGCCAATAATTCTCTTACTTGGTATGATATCAGAACAATCCCTAGGACGCTAGATGGTTCTAACGTTGTCGCTTTTATAGCAGGATCTTATCCCTTGTGCTTCAAGGTCCCCGAGGGTAGCTCCTGGTATAAGATGGCTAGAGGAGATAGTAGAAATAAGCTTTGGTTTGCTTATCGTCTGAAGAATACGAATCAGATGCAAGCTTATGCCTTAGATTATTTTAGAAATGATGCTTGGGTTACTCATCTCATTGACGAGTCTGCAGGGCCTTGCGTTGACTATAAGCGCAAGCTCTATTTAAATGATTATTATCAATATGATTTTTGTCCTCCCATAAAAGTGACAGTTACAGAGAAAGACCATCCTAATGTAATCCTCGAGACGATAACCCTTGCTCTTGAAAACAAGAATAGCAATACTGCAATAGAACTACAAACAACTTTTTCTCGCGGGAAAGACTATGTCTTCACCTACGAAGATGGTAATGGAGATAAGATCAAATACAATATTCCATCCTTACTTCCAGAGACCTATATTTACACACAGACCTCTGAGAATTATTGTGAAGGGACTCGGATGAATAGGGTCTATATCCAGGCAATCGTACGAACAGGAACCACTACACAGACTATTGCATTAGATGGCTATACAATCACTCTGAAAAAGGCTCCGGATAGTTATACGCCGCCCTTTATACACTCCTTGCGAGTTGGAGTTCCTTTTGAGGTTCCCGAGGGCTTTGGGAAAAATTTCTTTTGGCCTTTTGCATCCGAAAATCCTACCCATCAGGCATTCCCTCATAGAAGCACTCAGTACATTCTTCTACCGGCGGGAGAATATCTCTTCGACATAAAGGATCCTTGTGGGCGTACAAAAGAACTTAAGATTACCCTTGTCAGTACAGTCGATAAGTATTCTGCAGGCCCGAAGACACTGAAGCCTAAGGTTGCTATTAAAGAGTGTGGCCGCATACGTATCTATCCATTTGCAGGGGGGCATACGGACATTCTTCTTAAAAATGGAGTTTCGTATGATACCCCCCTAGTTAAGATCACAAAGTACCCCAGCGGATTAAATTCAAGCGATGTACGTGTATTTAATGGTTCTTCTTACGTAAAGTCTGACTATCTACAAGCACCTGTTAGTACGAGCACGGTCAAGCCTGAGGATATTTATTTTGACATGCCTTTGGCCCAGGGAGAGCTAACTTTTAAAGTTTCTTGGCATCAATATTATACTAGTGAGACCTGTCTCCCCACATCTGTAGTCGACCTTAACAATGCGAATCTTTCGTATAATCGAGATACTTATGTGGGGTATAAGTGTCCATCGGGTACGTATGCTTTCTTCAATATTGAGCCTCTTAACTATGTAGGGCATCTAGATGTAGAGATTCGCCCGCTTAGTGGAGGTGCCCCTGTAGCCTCTTTGCAAGATGTAGACCTCGCAGCTTCTGGAGGGACTATTGCCATCGAATTAAAGCCAACTACTCCTATTACTGAGGATAACTATTTACTCTACCTCAAAGACCGTAAGTGTCTTAATGATAATAAGAATGGCACGCCCATCTCTCTCTATGACTTGAGTTCGACGAGTGTTGTACGTACTACACGTCTCAAGACAAAGTATTGCGAAGGGGAGCCTATTACGCTCGAAGCTATCTCTTTGGGAGGCTTAGTTGTCTATACATGGCATTTGCCAGATGGTTCTACTCTTACAGGGCGTGTAGCCGAGATTGCTCATAGTGAAGCAACAAAGCACTCAGGACACTACAGACTCGAGGCTACTAATGTGATTTGTGAGGGAGCACCCACTACCATTACCATAGACTTTGATCTCTCGGTTGCTCCTCCCGTTCTTTGGTGGGCATCTGATGCTGCCAATGGTAATTGGTATGATAAAAACAATTGGAGGAACGTCAATGGTGTTACTGTTAATGCCATCCCTGCCGCCTGTACTACGGTACATATTCCTTCCGAAGTTGATAACTATTATCCCAACCTAGATCCTGCAATTTCGGTACAAGGTACCTATGGAGCAGCAGAGTGTAACGATGTCTACTTTCACTATGGAAGTCAGCTCGGGCGTCCTCAATTACTTCGCTATAGCCACGCCTATGTGGATTACAACTTTGGGAAGGTGCAACCTGATGGCTCGCTTACACATCATGCCGAAGCTCACTTCCCCCGAAGCGATAAGCGTTTAATGGCTCGTGACCGCTGGTACATGCTAGCCACTCCGCTCAAGAATATCCTCTCAGGCGACTTTGGCTTGGCAGGTTATCCTATGACCTTCCAGCGTCACTTCAAGTCCGGGCTCTCCGATCCTTCCGGTCTTACTGAGGGCTCTTTTGAGAAGCCTGTGAATACGTTGAAGGAAAACATGGATGCATTTAACCATGCTATTGCCCTCAAGGTGGCAGGTTATAATACAAGTAAGGTGGGGTATAAGGACCACAAGAACCTTAATGGGCTCAATGGGATTATCCGAATTCCTTACTATCTCAATAGAAACGTGGATGCTCATTATCCCCTCCACAAATACATTGATGCATCCAGCACTTCAGTATTCCGCTACTACTATATGGCTACTCTTGCGCCTATGGGTAGGGTAGATAGTTATGTTCGTAACCCGGAGGAGGATTTCCGCTTTGTTTTCGAGACGAGTAGCAATAAGGCAATCGGGGCAATCACGGTGGCAGGTTCCTCTGTAGAGGGATATGCCTTCCAACTTACGGGTGATACCTATTCTGAGCTGCGCATGGTGGGCAATCCCTTTATGAGTGCGATCGACTTCGATAAGCTGGTAGAGGTGAATACTACCCTCATCGAGCCCTACTACTACATCTTTACGGATAATACGTGGAAGGCTTATTACAAGGGAGTTACTTCTCCGGCTAGCACCTTGCAGAAAGAGATCCTTCCGCTTCAAGCCGTTGTGATCAAGAAAAAAGCAACCGGAGCTCTTCTCTTCCCGACTGAGGGCGATAAGAATGTACTCCTCGCTCCTAATAAGGATTGGACTCTAAAAAGCCTCACGACGAACTCAAGCGACCCCGTGCGCAGGGTATCCGTAGTGGCAACGAATAGTGCAGGACAGGGTGGAGAATCTATTTTGCTCCCCGACACGGAGCTATCACCGGCACCGGCACTCTTCTATCCGACCATTGACGAAGTGCCTACGGTTTACTTTGTGGATACCGAAGTAGGTACCCCCAACATAATCCAATCGGGAGCTTCTCTCAGTGTTGTACCTATGGGGGTACATAGCTCACTGATGGGCACTATCGAATTAGACTTCTCCTCTATCACGAGCAACCTATTTACCCGCGTCTCTCTCTACGACCGCGCCACGCGTCGTGAGCATGACCTCATCGCGGATCCGCATTACACCTATCAGAATGGTGCAAACGAAGGTACTCGCTTCGAGCTTCGCATGGAGTACCCCGGGGTGAAGTCGGTAACCTCTCCTCATACAGCAGGCGATCTACTTCGCGTTATCCCCGGTGAGGAAGGCTATCGAGTAGAGAGTGCCGTAAGCGTACAGGGCTATACTCTGTATGGAGTAGATGGGAAACAGCTTACGATGGACGAAGGGGTAAATGCTCTAGGGTTCGTTGTAGATCGTGTTCATTGTCAGTCTGTAACGCTACTCAGAGTGCATTTGGCTGATGGCTCTACTCTCACACGTAAGCTCCCGGCTCTCTAAGGTTAGAAACACCTAAACCCATATATACTTTCACCACTACCTTCACAAGAAAGGACGACGTGGTGAAGGAAAGCCCCCTAGGCGGGCGTTGGGAACAAAAAAGGGGTGATAGGCAATGCCTATCACCCCTTATCTTTAATCGTCTCGCCCTCAGGCTATGAGAGTAAGATGATTATTTCTTAGCCACTTTCTTTGCAGCAGCTTCCTTATTCTTTTCGCAACAAGCCTTACCAGACTTAGCGCAATCTTTGTCACCGGTACAAGGCTTACCATCCTTCATCTTAGAGCAGCTATTTGTGCTCTTTGCAGCAGCTGCCTTATTCTTTTCGCAAGAAGCCTTACCAGACTTAGCGCAATCTTTGTCACCGGCACAAGGCTTAGCATCCTTCATCGTAGAGCAGCTATTTTCCTTCTTTGCAGCGGCTGCCTTACCCGTAGCACAACAGGGCTTGCCCGTTTTAGCGCAATCTTTGTCGGCAGTGCAAGGCTTACCATCCTTCATCGTAGAGCAGCAATTCGCTTTCTTTTCAGCGGCTGCCTTACCTGTAGCACAACAGGGCTTACCCGTTTTAGCGCAATCTTTGTCGGCAGTGCAAGGCTTACCATCCTTCATCGTAGAGCAGCAATTCGCTTTCTTTTCAGCGGACTTTTGACCGGTAGCACAAGCTTTTTCAGTTTTGCAGGCCTTGCCATCTTTCACTGCAGTGGTGCAAGCAGCCGACTTTTCAGCACTCTTCTTTTCCTTGCTGCACTCCTCTTTCTTAGCACAAGTCTGAGCCTTCTTGTGGGAACAATTGCCGCCCTTATCCGCAGGCATTAGATCGCGTTGTGCACCCTTTACGAGGTTGAGTTCCTTGATAAGGTGAGGCATCTTAGCCCACTTATCGATCATAAAGAGTACATAGCGAATATCTACGCTAATGGTACGTTGTAGGTCGGGTTCGAACTCAATGTCCCCACTCATAGCTTCCCAGTTACCGTCGAAAGCAAGACCGATCAACTCGCCATTGCCATTGAAGACGGGGCTACCAGAGTTACCACCGGTAATGTCGTTGTCTGAGAGGAAGCAGAGACGGAGGTGATCACCAACGCCATACTGACCAAAGTCTTTGCTACGGAGGAGAGAGAGGATCTCGGGTTGTACGGCAAATTCGCTACTTGTAGGATCTTGCTTCTCAAATACCCCTTGTTCCGTTGTATAGTAATTGTACCAAGCACCATCTTTGGGAGCATACCCCTTGATAGAGCCGTAGCTCATACGCATGGTAAAGTTCGCATCAGAAGGCATCTGACGGTTAGGATCCATAATGCGAGAGGCAGCGAAGTATTCACGCTTACCCTTCTCGATATTCAGCATCATCTCCTCAGCTTTGCCTTGTGCCTGCATAATGGCAGGGAGTACGCTATTGAAAAGAGCAACAGCGGGGTCGTTATCCAAGATCTTTTTCTGCTTGTCGGCAGGGAGGTTGAGGAAGTCTTTTACCTTATCAGCATAGGGTACGATACTCTTCTCGAATACGTACTGAGCATACTTTTCTGTGCTACCCTTGAACTTCTTATCGATGAACTTGAAGATATCGGGCTGACAATCTGCACTTACACGCTGACGTACAATGTCGAGCATGGCGGGGAGTACCTTCACATCGAGAGAGGGGAGATAGTCTTTGTAAAGCTCTTCGAGACGGCCCTTATACTTAGGCATGTCTGCTGCTTGGATACGGCCTACAGAATTCACATCACGAGCCAAACGAACAATCTCCGTTCCGCCCCAAAGTGTTTCGTATAGGTAGTTGATGTCTTTGGAGATAGCAGCACTCTTAGCATAATCAGCCTTAAGACCGGGAAGGATATGGCCATAGGTGCTTTGCGAATTGTTCTTGGCAATCCATGCTTCGAAAGCCTTTTCTTCGGCACGCTTGCGGTTTACTACGTCAAGGTTCTTCAGCCCACGATTCATCCCAATAGAGTTCTTCCAGTAGTTGGAGCTTTGGGCATATTTGCTAGCGTACTTGATGCGTGTTGCTTGGTCGGCTTCCATGGCTTCTTTCCAGATAGCTTGCTTGATGCCACGCACCTCAATACGGGGAGAGTTTTCGTTATTTACTACATCTTCTACCCCCCAAGAAGTGAGATAACGGTTTGTGCTTCCGGGGAAGCCGATAGTCATAGCATAGTCACCTTCACGATAGCCATTGAGGGAAACCGGTGCATACGAAATAGGCTTGTAGGGCTTGTTGTTTTGGCTGTAAAGTGCAGGATTGTTGTTGGCATCAGCATACACACGGAAGACGCTAAAGTCGCCCGTATGGCGTGTCCACATCCAGTTGTCGGTATCACCACCGAACTTGCCCACAGAGCTGGGAGGAGCCATTACAAGACGCACGTCTTGGAATACATTGTACACAACCACATAGTACTTGTTGCCTGCATAGTAAGGTGTTACCTCACCCACTACAGTAGAGCCCTTGGTGTACTCTGCATTGATTTTGTGGCTCAACTCTTCGATGATCTGCATACGCTCCATTTCGCTCTTAGCTCCTTTTACGGCAGCTTCGATACGAGGAGTTACATCCACAATCTCGCGGAGATAGCGAACGCTAAGCCCCGGGATAGGGAGTTCTTCAGCATGATTATTAGAGCGGAAACCATCACGGAGGTAGTCATGATCTACCGTACTTTGGCTCTGGATAGCACCAAAACCACAGTGGTGGTTGGTGAAGATAAGACCTTCGTTAGATACCGTAATACCTGTACAGCCCCCACCAAATATCACGACAGCACTTGCCACACTGGGCTGACCAAGGCTATAGAGCTGCTCGGGAGACAACTTAAAGCCCAGCTCCTTCATGCGTTCGTAGTTCTGCTGATTGAGCTCATTGAGTAGCCACATCCCCTTGTCTGCCATCGCCGTTGTGCCGATGCCACAGAGAAGAGCTACTGAGAGTAGAATTCTTTTTAGCTTCATGAGAATTTATTATTAACGATTATTTCTTTCGACTTTCTATGATTAGATCGATGGATTTGGCCTTAGTACGAGCCGAGAGCCATGCAATCATCTTTTGCTGCTCAGCTCCGGAGAGGACGCTACCCATGCGAGGACGTATTACCACATTGAGCGTACTATCAACCGAGTTTTTCGTCTGAACCGGAACCACCAAAAAGGCCTTTTCCACGCCGGGGAAGAGCGACTTCATCTCCTCTACTACCGAGCCTTCAAGCTCATCATAGTAGTCCCTTCTTGCAATAATTTGCTTGAGGGAGTCGATCTCCTGCCGCTGCCGCTGTATAATGGCATCACTATTTTCGTAGAGGTCTTTGAGTACGGTACTCCTCAACTCTCCTAGGTCTGTTTTATCTTCAAAGCCCTGATGGATCAGAAGCTGAGTGCCTGCAAGTCCGTAATCCTTGAGGCGACCTTGCAAACTATCTATCTCAGAATTCTCTAGGGGTTGCCCCAAAAGGACAACATCTAGCACCCTCACCCCATCCTGCGTTCCGAGGTTATACTTAACCACTTGTGTGCTCGTGAGTGAAAGCTCTTTCTCCACAAACGACTTGGCATTGCGCGTAAAAATGCTATCTCGCACCAAGCCAACGCTCAAATACAACGAAGGGAGAATGGTACAAATGGCAATAGTAATGAGGATGCGATGCACCTTGCGTCCACGCTCCTTATCAAGGAAAACTTTTTTGGGGAAACGCAAAAGTCGCACCATGAGATAGGTAGCCAATGCGATAAAAACAGAGTTGATGAGGAACAGGTAAAAAGCCCCAAAGAAGAAGTGCCACTGCCATGTGGCAATACCATATCCGGCGGTACAGAGCGGAGGCATAAGAGCCGTAGCAATAGCCACTCCTGGGAGCACTTGCCCTTTGCTTTTGGTACTTGCCGCAATCATCCCTGCCGCACCACCAAAGAAGGCGATAAGCACATCATAGATATTGGGTTGGGTACGTCCTAGGAGCTCGCTCCCCGAGTCGGTAATAGGAGTCAGGATAAAATAAATAGTGGCAGTAAGTACACTAAAGAGGGTCGTTAGACCTAGGTTGCGAAGAGACTTCTTGAGCAACTCAAAGTCGTAGATACCAAGAGCTGTACCAAAGCCAATGATCGGCCCCATAAGGGGCGATATAAGCATCGCACCAATGATCACCGCCGTGGAGTTGGTATTCAACCCAAGAGAGGCAACAAAAATGGCACAAATGAGAATCCAAAGCTTCGTACCCCGGAAGTCCACGTCCGCACGCACCATTTCTAGGGTGTTGAAGTCGTCTTCCTTATCGGAGCGGAAGTCAAAAAGATTAGCAAGATACTCTCGTATCTCTTCTCTCCTATCTTTGGGAGCCTCCGGAGTCTTATCGGGGAAAATTTCGTCGAGATCTTCGTCGTCTCGCCCTTTGGGTTCATTAGTCATAATTATCTCCTAATCCGTTGTAAGATAGCCCTAAGGGGCACATCCTTTTTGATAACGATAAAAAGAAAAGCTCCCACTACTGCTATATTCACAGCCCACATGAGCCACGGCATCACAGGGGCTATATAGCGATGGTTCAGGGCAACGATAGCTACTGCAATACCTGCTATTATAAAATAGAATAGAGCATTTTTTAGTTCATATTCTACCTTATAATATTTCTGTCCGAGCAAATAACATACAACAGCCATCACTGTATTACTGATGGCACTTGCCCAAGCACAAGCCATATAGCTATAGCGAGGTACCCCCCAACAGATGATGACAATGGTAAAGAGGCACCCCAAAGAGGAGATTAGAGCCCCCCACCAAGTTTTGTCTACGAGCTTATACCAGAGCGAGAGGTTGAAGTAAACCCCCATCATCAGTTCGCCCCACATGGCCAGAGGCACTACCTTCAAGCCCTCCCGATAGTCGGCACCCACGAGATACTGCAAGACCTCCATCCCCGCCATTACGCCCACAAAAACGAATAGGCTACAGATGAGGAAGTATTTCATAGCCAAGGCGTACGAGCGTCGTCTCTCAGCCTCATCTCCCTCTCTTTTGTTGAAGACGAAGGGTTCGTATGCGTAGCGAAAGGCCTGTGTAAACATCACCATGACCATAGCAATCTTGAAGCAAGCGCTATAGATTCCGAGCTGTGCCTCAGCCTCCACGCGGTCAGTAAGAATAATCGGGAAGAGTATTTTGTCTGCCATTTGATTGAAGATCCCGGCAATTCCCAAGAGGAGAAGAGGCAACGAATAGGCAAGCATCCGACGGAGCAGGGGTGATGAAAAATGCCATCCTGCGGGCAATATATACGGCAGCAGCATCAAAAAGATAACGCCATTTCCGATGAGATTGGAAACAAATATGTACCCAACGCCAAACTCGGGGTCATAAAACCAAGAGATCAACTCGGGAGCGACTCTCCAAATCCAAGGGCAAACCAAGAAAAAGAAGAGGTTAAGCCCAATGGAAAGAACGATAAAAGTCAGTTTTATGGTAGCAAAACGCCAAGGGCGATTCTTGTAACGAAGGTAGGCAAAGGGGATTGCCATAAAGGCATCTGTGGCGATAATAAAGATGAGCATTGCCACCAAGTCGCTCCGATTGGCATACCCCAATAGCGAACTAATCGGGGCTAAAAAGAGAAGGGACAAGAGGGCAAAGAGCGAGGAGGTAGTCCCCAGCGAGATAAGGGTTGTAGAGTAGACCTGCTGAGGATTGGGCTCCTTATTTACAAATCGGAAAAAGCCGGTCTCCATACCATAGGTAAGGATAGCCATAAGAAGAGCCGTCCAGGCGTAGAGGTTGGTTTGCACACCAAACTCTCCTGTGGAGACCAAAACACGGGTATAGAGCGGGGTTAAAGCCCAGTTGAGGAAGCGCCCCAAAATACTGGACAAACCATATACGGCAGTGTCTTTTACCAGACCTTTTAGTGCATTAGCCACAGCGCAATGGAAAAAAAAATTACTGCTTACCGAAGAGGAATTGCCGATCTGCAACGATGGCACTCTCAGCCCAATAATCCGGAACAAAGTGCCAATTAGGACGAGCAGCAAGAGGAGGAAGAACTGAGCCTCTGGAGCGTAAAATATCGATCATATAGGTACGCACCTCTTTTATCGTAGACCAGAGAATGCGATCTGCCAGCTGATCCTTGGGGATACCTGCCCCTTTTGTAAGCAAGCCGCCTCCGCCATTCCCTCTATAACTATTGAGAGCGACTGTGTAAATATCATCCAAAAGGAAAGGCTCTCCCGACGACATCTTCTCTATTTTGACGCGCTGACCTGCGGGCTTACTCACGTCCACTGTATAGTCAATCCCCGCAGCACTACTAAAATTGAACGTGGGGTATTTTGTTTTGAATCGGGAAGAAGAATCCGCATTTTCCTCCAATAGAAGGATATGGTCACTTGCCGACTTCATTTGATTCACCCAGTGGCTATAAGAATACTCCAGATAATCTTTGATCTCCTGCCCCGATAACTTCATCACATAGAGGTAGTTTTCATAAGGGTAGAAAGCAAACATCCGCCCCATCGTTAGTTCCCCTCGCGGAAGCGTTTGGGTAACAGAGAGGGGAGCTGCAAAGGAGATCTTTGCCCCTGTAATGGTGAGTTGAATATCATGTATCAAGGCAAGGTAATCCGAAAAGCCAAACAGAGCATCCTCCGTGCGGATCGCCGTAAGGAGGTTGACAACAGGCTGCTTAACGAAGTGCTCAAGAGCTGTAGCATCGGGAGCAAACTGCTTCATAAACTCCTCATCCGGGTCGTAGGCATCCAGCTCCGTAAAGCGAGCTTCGACCCTCTTACTGACCACCTTGCCATCCTTCTTGTGCAACGTAATGGAGACATCACTCACCCTATCGAGATGATTAGCAGGGTTGATGATGAAAATAGAATCACCCTTGGGGTTTACACGCTGCTCGGCGTGCTGCTGGTGATCGTGCCCATAGAGTATGAGATCGATACCTGCAACGGAATCCGCAAGAGCAGTAGCAAAGTTTTCATTGCTCTCCCCCTCTTTATCCACGCGCCCCGCATGTAGCAAGGCAATGACCACATCGGGGTTTTCCTTTTTTTGGATAATTGGGAGCCAATGGCGCGCCGTCTCTAGCCCATCGGCAAAGTACATCCCTTCGTAAAGCTCACTAGGGAGCCATTGAGGGATAGCCGGAGTGGTAAGCCCTAGGATGGCAATACGTACTCCACTACGCTCTACCATTGTATAGGGCGTAAAGTAGGTTGCCTCAGGATTTTTGGGGTCTCGTAAAATATTGGCAGACAAGAGAGGACATGTAGTCTCCTTTACAAAGCGGTCGTACACGCGGTGCCCCGTCTCTACATCGTGGTTGCCCACAGCCATCGCGTCGTACTGCAAGTAGTCGAGCATACGAGCCGCAACGTGCTTTGTTGTGGTGTCTACATAATTGTAGTAATAGGTAATAGGCTCTCCCTGCAATAGGTCTCCCCCATCCAATAGGATAGGCTGCTCTCCCTCAGCTCGCAAGGCTCCCACATAAGAAGCAAGACGAGCCATAGAGCCGGTCGTGGGGCATTCCTTCACATAGTCGAAAGGCAAGAAATTGCCATGCACATCCGTAGTATGCAAGATGTGTAACGTTATCGTCTCCTCCCCTTTGGGGCTACAAGCCACAAGAGAAAGGAGCAAAACTCCCAAAGAGACGAGACGTGCAATATATCTGTTTGACAGCTGCATAAAAGAATAAAAGCTTAAACTTGGAGAGACAACTTAGAGCCGAGTAGTGCTTACCCCAAGCGACTACCCGGAGCAATATCATCGCTCACAATCATTACTTGGAGGCGTTCTGTCTTATAATCCACAGCCGAGAGGATCATCCCCTGCGACTCAATCCCCATGAGCTTACGTGGGGGGAAGTTGGCAATGAAAACAAGGTTCTTACCCATCAACTCTTCGGGTTCGTAATATTTGGCAATGCCCGAAACAATGGTACGCCCTTCGAGTCCATCGTCTAAGCGGAAGCGGAGCAATTTGTCGCTCTTAGGCACCTTAACGCACTCCAAAACACGTCCGACACGAAGGTCCATCTTCATAAAATCGTCGAAGGTTGTGTTCTCGGCAATGGGTTCAGCCTTACGCTTGGCCTCATCATTGGCAGCCTTGGCGGCAGCAAGTTTCTGCATCTGGGCATCAATAGCGGCATCCTCTATCTTCTCGAATAGGAGGAAAGGCTCGGCCAGCTGATGCCCGGGCGCGAGCAAATCGGCACGCCCCAAACTGCTCCAATCGAAGGGAACAACACGAAGCAAATCGAGCAAACGACGGGTACTAAAGGGGAGGAAAGGCGCAAAAGCAATAGACAGATTCGCCGAGATCTGGAGGGCAACATGCAAAATAGTAGCCACCCTCGAGAGATCCGTTTTTGCCACCTTCCAAGGCTCGGTATCGGCAAGATATTTATTCCCAATACGTGCAATCTGCATCGCATCACGCAGAGCATCGCGGAAGTGGAACTCATCAAGATGACGCTCAAGGTGCGGCACCAAATCGGCCACCTCCTGCAAAGTTGCTTGGTCATACTCTGTAAGCGTTCCCATCTCGGGCACTTTCCCCTCAAAATACTTGTGGGTAAGCACAACGGCACGGTTCACAAAGTTGCCATAGATGGCTACCAATTCATTGTTGTTACGGGCTTGGAAGTCTCGCCAAGTGAAGTCATTATCTTTTGTCTCGGGCGCATTAGCCGTAAGCACATAGCGCAAAACATCCTCTTTGCCGGGGAACTCTTGCAAATACTCGTGCAGCCAAACTGCCCAATTCCGACTCGTGGAAATCTTGTCCCCTTCGAGGTTCAAGAATTCGTTAGCCGGCACATTGTCGGGGAGAATGTAGCTCCCCTCAGCCTTAAGCATGGCAGGGAAGACGATGCAATGGAAAACGATATTATCCTTACCAATGAAGTGGATAAGGCGAGTTTCCGAGTCTTTCCACCACGTCTCCCACGTCTCGGGAAGAAGCTCTTTTGTATTGCTAATGTAACCGATGGGGGCGTCAAACCAAACGTACAGCACCTTACCTTCGGCTCCCTCCACGGGAACGGGGATTCCCCAATCAAGGTCTCGGCTCACCGCGCGTGGCTGCAACCCCATATCAATCCAGCTCTTACACTGACCATATACATTGCTCTTCCACTCTTTGTGTCCATCGAGTATCCACTCACGAAGCCAATCTTCGTAGCGATCCAAAGGCAGGTACCAATGGGTCGTCTCTCTCAGCTCGGGCTTTGCTCCACTGATGGTACTTTGGGGATCGATGAGGTCAGTCGCGTTAAGAGATGTACCGCAAGACTCACATTGATCTCCATAGGCACCGGGTTTGTGACAATGGGGGCAAGTTCCCACGATATAGCGGTCGGCCAAAAAGGCTTCTGCCTTAGGATCGTAGTACTGCTCACTCGTACGCTCTATAAATTTATGGTTATCGTAGAGAGTGCGGAAGAACTGAGATGCCGTTTCGGCGTGCACACGACTAGAGGTGCGAGAGTAGATATCGAAATCGATACCGAACTGCTCAAACGACTCCTTGATGAGCGTGTGATAGCGATCTACCACCTGCTGAGGTGTGATGCCCTCGGCTTTGGCTTTGAGAGAGATGGGCACTCCGTGCTCATCAGACCCCCCAATAAACAACACCTCCTCTCCTCGCATTCGTTTGTAGCGCACGTAGATGTCCGCAGGAACATACACACCGGCAAGGTGACCTATATGCACAGGTCCATTGGCATAAGGGAGCGCAGTTGTAACAAGGGTACGCTTAAATCTCTTTGTAGAAGGGTCGTTAGTCATCTCTATCTTCAGTTGTACGTTGTAGTATATCTCGTGCAAAAATAGTAATAACTCGCCATATTGCCGATACTCCACAGGCAGCCCGACCAAAAGGCAGTCCTTGGGAAAAATCGACAGCCTCCCCCATGGGGGCAAAAACGTTGCCCGAAAATAAAAAATCCACAGGGCAAAAAATTTTTGACTTCTAGCCTAAAATCAAAAATTTCTCAGCCAAAAACGGAAGTACTTTTTAGCTGTGTTTTTTTGCTTTTTCACCTGAAGGATTTTCCAAACCATCTAGCAGGCTACAAAGGCTTCCCTCGAAGGACTTCTGAAATAGTCCGCTACCGAATGGGAACACAACCTCTTTTAAACCGAGATATCTTGCTCAAAATTTGGTCAGAAGAATTTATTTGCATTACCTTTGCAGCAGCAATACGGAGAGCATCACGACTTTTGACGGTCTCCTACCTGCGGAAATAGCTCAGTTGGTAGAGCATAACCTTGCCAAGGTTAGGGTCGCGAGTTCGAGTCTCGTTTTCCGCTCCAAATAAAAGTTGTTATATAGTTGTTTAGTGAGCCCCCCTCAAGAGAGCAGATCTTTTGAGGGTGTTTTGTATTCAGGTCTCTCCAAAAAGGGAAAAAGAAAACATTGTACAACGCACCTAATTTTGCTACCTTTGCACGAGATTGTAGAATAATACATACTAATAATGGAACGAGTAGTAAGTGGTATTAGACCCACGGGGAACCTCCACCTGGGGAATTACTTTGGGGCTGTGCGAGGGTTCTTGGAGATGCAGCATGAGTACGATTGTTTTTTCTTCATCGCAGACTGGCACTCTCTTACTACCCATCCCCACCCTGGAGACATCGTACGCGGTGCCAATACGATACTTGCCGAATACCTCGCTTGTGGGCTCGATCCCAACAAAGTAACCATCTACCGGCAGAGTGATGTACCCGAGGTACTCGAGTTGTATCTCTACCTCAACATGAATGCCTACCTAGGGGAACTAGAACGCACCACCTCCTTCAAAGACAAGGCGCGCCAGCAACCCAACAACGTAAATGCAGGGCTACTCACCTACCCCTCTTTGATGGCGGCCGACATCCTTATCCACAAGGCCGTCAAGGTGCCCGTAGGCAAAGACCAGGAGCAAAACATGGAAATGGCGCGTCGGTTTGCACGCCGTTTTAATACGATATACCAGACCGAATACTTTACCGAACCGGCCTCCTGGCACTTTGGAGATAAGGCGATAAAAATACCCGGGCTCGATGGATCCGGCAAGATGGGCAAGAGCGAAGGAAACGCCATCTACCTCATCGACGACGAAAAGGCCCTTACCAAAAAAGTGAAACGTGCCGTAACAGACGGCGGACCCACGGAGCCTAATAGCACAATGCCGGAGCCTATTGCCAATCTGTTTACGCTACTCAAAATCGCCTCGTCCGAAGAGACCTATCAGCACTATCTTACCGCCTACAACGATTGCTCTATCCGTTATGGCGACCTCAAAGCTCAGCTCGCTGCGGATCTCGTTGCCCTCACAACTCCCATCCGCGAACGCATCCTAGAGCTAAGTAGCGACCAAGAGTTCCTTAATAAAGTGGCTCGTGAGGGAGCAGAACGTGCTCGAGAAAGTGCCCGTAAGACACTCGAAGAAGTACGCCATATCATTGGCTTCATGCCCACAATTCGCTAAAATTCATACAAATAGGATACAGAATATGGATCTAAAAATTCAAGGTCGCATTATAGCCGTCCTCCCCGAAGTTTCAGGGATAAGCAAGGCTGGCAATCAGTGGAAAAAGCAAGAATATGTATTGGAAACCTTCGACCAATACCCCAAAAAGATCTGCTTCAATGCCTTTGGTAATAAGGTGGACGAGTTTGCCATCCAAGAGGGAGAAACCCTTACCGTCTCCGTAGACATTGAGAGCCGTGAGTTCAATGGCCGTTGGTATACAGACATCCGCGCATGGCGCGTAGAGCGTGGTGCAGAGCCATCTATGAACCCCATGGACGGATACAGTGGTGCCCAAGGGATCTCCGGAGGAGCCCCCTCATTCTCTCAGGCACAGCAGGTAGCTCCCCAGACACAGAGCGAGTTTAACGCTCCTGCCGAAGGCGACGATCTTCCTTTCTAACCTCCACGACAAAGGCAGGGAAGGAAAAAAGAAAATGCTTCTCCGGAGGGAGAAGAAAATAGAGACATCACAAAAAGGCAAGCCCTTACTCAGTACGAGATGGGGCATTGCCTCTTTTAGCTTAGAGTATACTAGATAGAGAGAGTATATGCAAGTGCGCCTCCTCGTTGTGGGACCTACAGAAGATCGTCTACTCTCCTCTCTCATTGAGGGGTATTGTGGGCGCATCTCTCATTACATCCCCTTTGAAATAGAGGTAATCCCCAACATATCGGGAGGGCAAACTCGTTATGACCTAGCACGACTCAAACAGCTAGAGGGCGAGCAAATCTTACGACGGATAAAGCCCAGCGACGAGGTGGTTTTACTCGACGAAAAGGGCAAAGAACCCACGAGTCAAGAGCTAGCCACTTTGCTTGAGAAGAAGATGCTCTCCGGCGCCAAGCGTTGGACGTGGGTGGTAGGAGGGCCTTTTGGTTTTTCACAAGAGGTGTACAACGCCATCCCTCAGCGTCTGTCTCTTAGTCGCCTTACCTTCACTCATAATATGATTCGCCTCCTTGCCGTAGAGCAACTCTATCGTGCTCTTACTATACTAAACAACGAACCCTACCACCACAATTAAGACAAAACCCATAGAGAGCCATAGTAGCCTTATGATAGATTTCCTAAAAGAAGCAGACATTGCGATGACCGTATGCGACCGCGAGGGACGCATCATCTACATGAATAACCAAAGCAAAGAGGTAAACCAAAAGCCCGGGACAGACTTGATGGGAAAGAACATTCTTGACTGCCACCCCGAGCCCGCACGTTCTCTGCTCGTGCGTATGATGGAGAACGGCGAGAAGCATGTGTACACCATAGAAAAGAAGGGAAAGAAAAAGCTCATCTATCAAATTCCTTGGTACGAAGAAGGAAAATACATGGGCTTTGTAGAGCTGTCTATGATTATCCCCTTTGAGATGGAACACAAAATACGCGGCTAAACCCTTTTAGCTTTAGGAGTTATGGTCAAGTCATCCTTACCTTCCCAAAAACGCACGCTCCTACTCGTCATAGGATTAGAGTTATGGGTAATAGGGATTGCCCTCTATGCCCTGCTCAAAGAGCGTATTGTCCCCTCTTGGGATTTTTACCTTATCCTCGGAGGTTCACTGCTCCTCCCTATCGTACTTTACTTTGTACTGCGAAAGCGCGATGCCATTAAAGCTAAAAATCGGACTAATGGCGCCAACAATCCGCGCGAAAACAATCCATAAACAGGTGTACGACACCTAAATTTTCCTATTTGATTGGATGAATACTCCTCTCTATCCTCTGCGCTTTGCCCCGATCTTCCGCCCCGTACTGTGGGGTGGTTACCGCATTGCGCCCTACAAAGGCATCCTAAGCGAGCCCAGAGCGATAGGAGAGAGTTGGGAGCTGTCACCCATGGAGGGGCATACTTCTGTGGTACTAGAGGGCCCTTTGGCAGGAGTTTCTCTCACAGAACTGATGCAACAAGCCGGGCGTTCTATCCTAGGAGAAAAGCATTACAGCCGCTACGGCACGCGCTTTCCCCTCCTCATCAAGTTTATTGATGCCCGTGAGGATCTGTCAGTACAGGTGCATCCGTCGGACGCTTTAGCCCCCTCTCTTGGGCTCCCTCACGGGAAAAGCGAAATGTGGTACATTGTAGATGCAACAAAAGGAGCTCGTCTCTCGGCAGGATTTGCCGCCTCTACAACTCAAGAGCAGTACCAACAAGCCATTAAAAGCGGCTGTATTACGGACCTTCTCCGCTATGACCCCATCGCTCGCGGTCATCTCTTTTATATCCCGGCAGGGCGCATTCACACCATCGGGGCAGGCTCTTTTATTTTAGAGGTGCAACAAGCCTTGGACGTAACCTACCGCATCTTCGACTACAATCGTCTAGATAGTGCCGGAGAGAAACGTCCTCTACACCTCAAAGCCGCAGAGAGAGCTCTCGACTTCGATGCCACCCCGCCCTATCGCATTGATTACCACGAGGAGCCTAACCAAGTCAATGTACTGCTAGAAACTCCCTACTTCGTATTCTCCACCCTTCCGCTCACCCAACCCCTATGCTACATGCCTCCCTCGGGAGAGAACGAGTGCGTCGTTTTTGTCGCTCTAGAGGGAAGTGTATCGGTCAGAGACTGCTCCGGCTACGAAGTAGAGCTGCCATGTGGTCACACTCTTTTGTTCCCGGCTTCTTGTCTCCCTGCCCACATTACACCCCGACAAAAAGCGCGTCTTGCTGCCATTACCATTAGTAATACCCCTCCTTCTGACCTCTAAACAACGTTAGATATGCCCGCTATTCCACCCATTATAGACACAACTGCCACAGCGGCTCCTCCCATTACAGAGGTGCTAACTCCCGATAAATTGACAAACATCGACTACGGGGGGCTTCTCTCAGACTGGCTAGAGAAAGCCATCAATTTTGGCGTCCGCGTCCTAATCGCGGTGCTTATATTTTATGTAGGACGCCTCATTGTAAAGTGGCTACTTCGGGTGGCAGATCGTGCCATGGAACGCCGTAAACTAGAAGCTGCTGTACGTGGATTCCTCCATTCTATTCTCAAGGTAATCCTACTCATTGCCGTAGTGGTTGCCGCCATTAATGCCCTAGGGGTAGCCCCCGTATCATTTGCCGCTCTTATGGCTGCTGCCGGAGTTACTATCGGGGCTTCGCTCAGTGGGCAACTGCAAAACCTGGCCGGCGGCGTTATCATATTGATTACGCACCCCTTCCGGGTAGGCGACTACATCTCTACGGGTACAGTAGAAGGGATTGTAAGCCGTGTCGCCATCTTCTTTACCACTCTTACTACAGTGGACAATAAGTCCATCTATATCCCCAATGCCAAAATCACAAGCGACGCCCTCTTCAATTACAGCGAAATGAAACTGAGACGCTGCGAATGGGTGGTGAATGTAGAGTATAACACCGACTACGAACGAGTACGCGCGCTCCTAGAACAAATTGCCATTAACGAAAGACGCATCCTACCCGAGCCGGCCCATCAGGTAGCTCTTAGCAAACTGAGTGCCAGCTCCGTAGATATATTCTTACGAGGGTGGTGCCACACCGAAGAGTATTGGCAGTTGTATTGGGACATCAATCGGGAGATTTATATGGTCTTCAACCGAGAGGGCATTGGCTTTGCGTTCCCTCAGCTACGCGTCCATACATCTTGATCTTTCAAATCTTATTTAGTACCTTTGTCTAGTTATTTTTAGGGGGAATTATAGGGATGGATAGAGACAATCCGAATAGAGATGAGAGTCCAATCATGGGGGATTCTAATGAGACTTCCTATGGAGAAACTAAGTCATCCCCCGAGAGAGCGACTCATTTTCGCGAAAGTTATTTTATAGAAGAGGACGAAGAAGAGGCTCCTGAGCAGTCTTTCTCTCGGGGAGAAGTAGCTCCGGAAGGAAAGGGATCACAAGAGGAGGAGCCGATACTCTCCGCGCCGTCTACTCGAGAGAGCATCGGTGTAGACAGGTCTTCGTCTAAGCCCCAAGAGAAAGTCTCCTCAACCCCAGAAGAGGCACAATCCCAACCCTCATCCACACCCCAACAGAAGAAAAAATCTTCGCAAGGCTCCGTAGCAAGCAACATCGGACGCCTCCTCGGTCGCTCCCTCATGGGTTTCAAAGGCGATCGATTTGTATCCATATTGACAGGTCCCTATCGCTTGGTCTTCGTCACTATATTGTTTAGTCTTATTTTTAATATCACGCTGCACTACATCCTCGCCGGTCAGCTCAAAGAGGAAGAACGGCTCCAAACCGAAATGGACGACTACACAAAGCGGCAGCAATTTATCTCATCGGAGCTTACCCATGCCCTCACTCAAGAAGATCTTCTGGAGAGACTCCGACAGCAGGGCATCACGCTAGCGCCTGCAGACTCTGCCCCCTACATTATATACGTCCCAATCCCCAATGATCTAAGGGAGGAGTAATTTATCTCGATTACCATTGTTTATGGAACAGACTCACCCCAGCGGCAAAGAAAGCACATCTAAGGCCAAACGAGAGCCACGTTCTGTGCAAGAACGGCGGGAGCATCATGCTCAAGAGAAGCGCAAACGCTCCATCATGCGTATTTGGCATACCCTCTTTGTGGTCTTTTCTTTGTTTTCCCTCTTTGCGATCGTTATCAGTGCCACAAAGACGGGCTGTGTAGAGGGAGATAAGTGGGTCGCCGTTAGCAAAACCCTGGATGGGCCTCGCGAGAAAAAGGAGATCGCACTACGAGGCAATATCTATGCCTCCACGGGAGAGCCTCTGCGTGTAACCGTTGCCTACTACAAGATTGATTTAGATTTAAAAGCTGAGGGGCTCAAGAATCTGTATGAGCAATGCGGCGAGCGAAGAGTACTCGACACCCTTGCCGATGCTGTGCTGCGTCACTTCCCCGATATAAAAGCAAAAAAATCGCACAATCAGCTCGTTAACGAATGGAGCCAGAAGATACAGAAGACAAGAAATAGCAAGGCACACCCTATCGTAGACCCCATTGGTCGCCTTATCACCTACTACGAGTACAATGCGTTTTTCACCGATTCGCTTGTAATGTACCGCTACGACAGGAAAGGGAATAAGAAGAGAAGTCCCTACTATCGAGGCTTCAAGTCTCAAAATCGTTACGTACGCGCCTGCCCTTACAACCACTTAGCCGATGCCACAATAGGCTCAATAAACAAAGAAACCGGGATAGGAAAAAGTGGGCTCGAAGCCTATTACGACGATGTGCTCTCGGGAGCTGACGGACGCTCTCAGGTAGCCTATGCCTCACGCAAGGGCACTCGTATCATTACCACAGCCCCCATCCATGGCTGCGACATCTACACTACGATAGATCCGGAGCTGCAGCGTGTGGCCACCAACTCCCTCCGCGAGGTACTGGAGACGAGCAATGCTCTCTACGGCACCGCCATCCTAATGGAGGCATCTACGGGGCGAATTGTTGCCATCAGCAACCTCAAGCGACTAGCCGAAGACCCCACCTACAAAGAGCGCGACAACTCGGCTTGCATCGACTTTGTAGAGCCCGGGAGTACCATCAAGCCGGTAAGTATGATGATTGCCTTAGACAGGGGTATCGTCACTCCGGAGCAAATGGTAGACGTTGGGAACGGAGTTTGGGAATATGGAAAAAGGTTCGTTCGCGACCACAACGCCAATAGAGGAGGGTATGGCACCATTAGTTACGAAGAGGTGATGAAGTACTCTTCGAATGTGGGTATCGCCAAAATGATTGTAGGCGGCTTCCACGACTCGCCCAACGACTTCCGCAAAGCCTTCCTAGACCTTGGTTTCGACGAACTTTGCTGCCAAGAGATCCCCGGAGCACAAAAGAGTGGAATCAAACCAGTAGATACGTGGGACGCAACCACCTTGGCATGGCTCTCCTTTGGCTATGTATCGCGCCACCCACCCATCAACATACTATCATTCTACAACGCCATCGCCAACGGAGGGAAAATGCTGAACCCCTATTTGGTCGATCGTATCGTGGATAAATCGGGAAGAGTAATTTATTCTGCTCAACCCAAAGTGCTGCGCGACTCCATTTGTAGCGACAGAACTATCGAGCAACTACGCCACATGCTCCGCGGTGTAGTCGTAGATGGGACGGGTAAGGCGGTCAATTCTCCTCTTGTCTCCATTAGTGGCAAGACAGGTACAGCCCAAACCCTTAATCCTAAAACACGAACCTACGAGCACTGTGGGCACTATGTTTCTTTTTGTGGATACTTCCCCAGCGACAACCCTCGCTACTCTGTGATATCTACTGTCATGCTGCCTCCCGGAGCGGTCTACTCGGCAGGGCAGCAACCCGGAGCGGTAGTTCGTGCCATTGCCGAGGCGGTAGCCAGTCGTGGGACAGCCCGCAGCGTAACCGAAATGGTACCGAAGCAGGATAAACTCAAGGGGGTACATATCACCTCCGGCAGACTAGGTGCCATCTCCAAATTTGCGGCACAAGAGAAAGCCGACTTAGAGATAGACAAGAAGATACAACACGAGACTCCGGTTTCGGTAGAAGAGATCTCCGAAGGGAAATGGAGGGTACGCGCTCATACCGATGTCCCCAAAAACGTTATGCCCAACCTCGTAGGATTCTCGGTTAGTGAGGCGCTATATCAACTCCAAATCCGCGGAGCAAAAGTGCGACTTATGGGGCAAGGGCACGTAATTGCACAGTCTCGCGCTTATGGGATGCCCCTCCAAAAAGGCGATGTCATCGTGCTCACCTTGGGGTATCGCACAGCTGCCCAGCCAAAGCCTGCAACCCCGGAGCCAGAGGCAGAAACCCCACAAAAACGTTAGAACAAGTCCTCTTGGGTTGTTGTGCCCAAAGGATGATCTTTGCTAAATTATTCCCTCATGAAATCTGATCAACCCCTCAATACCTCCTTACAACCGGCGTCTCTATCCCGTGAGATGCTGCTCGAAGCCGTTGCTTCTTGGCACCTGCCCCAACAGGATTTTGAGGCAGGGACTTCCCCCTCTGTAGAGCATATTACCAACGACTCTCGCAAGGTAACCTCAGGCAGTCTCTTTGTTGCCATCCCGGGCGCAGAGCTGGATGGCTGGCAATTTGTGCCCAAAGCTCTAACGGCAGGGGCCAAATACATTGTAGGGGAGCACGTGCTCTCGCAAGAAGAGAAGACGCTATTCGAGCAAGCGGATGCCTCGTATATTGCAGTTTCTTCGGCACACGAAACTCTTGCCGCCCTAGCTCAAGCCCTATGGCACTACCCGAGCAAACATCTCCGTTTAGTGGGGGTAACGGGGACCAATGGCAAGACCTCCACCGCCACTATGCTCCATCGTCTTTTTGAGCGACTAGGCTACAAATCGGGATTGATCGGCACGGTCGAAAATCGAATAGGGAACGAAATTATCCCAGCTACGCACACAACCCCCGATCCGATAGCCCTAGCCCAGTTGCTCTACCGGATGCAACAAGCCGGGTGTAGCCATGTCTTTATGGAGGTTTCGTCCCACGCGGCGCATCAGCGGCGCATAGGTTCGCTGGAGTTTGTGGGTGGATTGTTCACCAATCTCACTCGTGATCATCTCGATTATCACGGCACAATGCAGGAGTATATACGTGCGAAGAAACTGTTTTTTGACCAACTCTCTCCCAACGCTTTTGCTCTTGTGAATGCGGACGACCGCAACGGCTCTGTAATGTTGCAGAACACCTCCGCCAAGAAGTACACCTACGGACTCAAGAGTTTTGCCGACTTCAAAGCCAAAGTAGTGGAGGGAGACTTCCGAGGCACAGAGCTACTCCTCAACAACCGCTCCGTATGGATTCCCCTTGTAGGGGCGTTTAATGCCTACAACATCACCTTAGTGTATGCCGCAGCACGGCTCCTATTGCCAGATCTCGAGCAAGACGTTTTGCTCCAAGCCCTCAGCACGATTGAAACGGCAGAAGGGCGATTTGAGGTCATCTCCGAGGGGGGGAGAATCGGTATTGTAGACTACGCTCACACCCCCGATGCCCTTATCAAAGTCTTAGAAACCATCCGTCCTTTAGTACCTCAGGGGAGGCGAGTGATCACCGTAGTAGGAGCTGGAGGGAATCGGGACCGAGGGAAACGCCCCATCATGGCTCAGGAGGCATTCCGCAGGAGTGACCTACTGATCCTTACAAGCGATAACCCCAGAGACGAAGACCCTCAAGCCATCATCAACGAAATGATGGCAGGACTAACCCCCGAAGAACAGGCTCAATGCCTTACCAATGTGGATAGACGCAGCGCCATTGCCACCGCTTGCCGTCTTGCCACCCCACGCGATGTAATACTCGTTGCCGGCAAAGGGCACGAAACATATCAAGAGATCCATGGGGTGCGCCATCACTTCGACGACCGCGAGGAACTCCGCCTAGCCCTCCGCAACACACCCCTCCAAGCAAATTAAATACAGCCTCTATTCATATGATTTACTACCTAGCAGATTTAATGCAAGATTGGCAACTCTCAGGAGCGCGCCTACTCCATTATGTCTCCTTTCGAGCCGTACTCGCCTTCGTTTTTTCGCTCCTTATTGCCACACTTGTAGGGAGCAAGATTATCGACAAATTGCGTCAGAAACAAATTGGAGAGACGATCCGGGAGCTAGGGTTGGAGGGGGAGCAATCCAAAAAAAACACACCCACCATGGGGGGAATTATCATAATTATCTCGATACTTATACCTGCCCTCCTATTTGCTCGCCTCGACAATATCTACATTATCTTGATGCTTATCACCACGGTGATGATGGGGCTTCTTGGCTTTATTGACGACTATATCAAAGTATTTAAGCACAACAAAAAAGGACTATCGGGCAAGTACAAACTAGTTTGGCAGGCTCTCTTCGGTCTCGTTTTGGGGCTTGTACTCTACCTTAGCCCCGAGACTTCGATCCGCGAGAATCGGGAGGTACGACACGAAGGCAAGATCACTAATGTGACCTATTCCAACGTAGAAACCAAAAGCACCAAGACCACCATCCCCTTTGTCAAGAACAATAACTTCGACTATGCGGACCTCCTCCCCGTCAAGGCTGAGCACAAAGAGGTTGTCGGATGGATTCTATTTATCGTAGTTGCCACCCTCATCGTGACCTTTATCAGCAACTGCGTTAATCTTACGGATGGGCTGGATGGACTGGCGGCAGGCTCCTCGGCACCGGTGGGGGTTGTACTCCTTATTTTTGCTTACGTATCCAGCCATATCAACATGGCTAGCTACCTCAATATCATGTATATACCGGGGGCGGAAGAGCTGGTGATCTTTGCGGCAGCCTTTGTTGGTGCCACTATTGGGTTCCTTTGGTACAACGCCAATCCGGCACAGGTCTTTATGGGCGATACGGGGAGCCTCACGTTGGGCGGAATCATTGCGGTTTTTGCCATCTTAGTACGCAAAGAGCTCCTCTTGCCCATCCTATGCGGATTGTTCGTTGTAGAGGGGCTTTCTGTGATGATCCAGACGGCGTACTACAAGCACACAAAGCGAAGAGCAGGAGGGCCTGTACGTATCTTTAGGATGGCTCCGCTGCACCATCACTTCCAAAAAGCGGTGCAAAATGTCGATACAAGAGTGCTTATTGATGTACCCAAAAAGCTCGTGAAGGAGAATAAGTTGGTTGTTCGATTTTGGATTATAGCCCTGCTACTTGCCGCTTTCTCTCTGGCGACACTCAAGATGCGCTAAGCTCGGATACTACAATCTTAGCCTTCTAGGCTTTTTCATTGCTACCACACGCCCTTATCTCCTAGTCAATGGGGATAGAGGGCGTTGCTCTACCATTCAATGGGCTGTTGCCCACGACGGCGGAGATATTCGTTGGCTTTACTAAAATGGCGACAGCCTAAGAAGCCACGATGTGCCGAAAGCGGAGAGGGATGAGGAGCCTCTAGTACAAAGTGTTTCCCTTGGGGTATCATGGCGGCCTTACGCCGTGCAGAGCTACCCCAAAGCATGAAGACAAGCCCCTCGCGCTGCTTGGCAAGAGCCTCTATAGCGGCATCGGTAAAAGTCTCCCAGCCCCGCCCTTGATGCGAAGCAGCCTTGTGTGCCTCCACCGTGAGCGTGGCGTTGAGAAGCAATACCCCCTGCTCTACCCAGGGCATTAGGTGCCCTCCCTGTATGATGGAGGGATGCCCCAAGTCACTTGCAATCTCTTGCAGAATGTTGCGTAGACTAGGAGGCGGAGTAATCCCCTCGGGGACAGAAAAAGCCAGTCCCTCGGCTTGCCCGGGTTCATGGTAGGGATCCTGCCCCAATATCACAACGCGCACCCGATCGAAGGGGCAACAATCAAAGGCTCTAAAGATCTGTCCGGCGGGAGGATAGGCCGCACCTTGCCGATATTGCTTGCGCACAAAGTCGGTCAGAGCCTCAAAGTAAAACTTATCAAACTCAGGGGCGAGCACCTTTTTCCAGCCCTCTTCTATACGTACATTCATAGGGTTCTTCTATTTCTCCTGCTACTAAAAAAGAAGCAGCACCCCTCCCAGCCCAAGGGGAGAAGAGTGCTGCAACTATGGATGGGGAGAGCAGTCTCTCTCCTTAGTTTACCTTATGCTTCTTCGGCAGATTCTTCACTTGTGCCATGGAAGAGCTTCTCAAACTCTTCGGAAGTAACCTCTTTCTTTTCGAGAGTTACCTTGCTCTGAGCATCAAGAGCCACAAGGCGGATTGTTGCATTTAGCTCAGTCTCGGCACGCTTGTTTTCGTCTTCGAGGTGAGACTTTACAAGTGTTTCAAAAATAGAATCGGGGAGACCGCTATAACCATAAGCCGCCATTTGCTGACGAATCTCACCAAGAGCTTCTTGACGGATTATCTCATCTGTAACCTCTACGCCTTGTGCCTTTGCCATCTGGCGGAGAGCTGTTGTGAAGAAGACATAGTCTATGATGGACTGGAAGCTCTCCTCTGTAAGGTCTTCGTTATTCTTCTTCTGAATGTTAGCAACGAAGGGACGGAAAGTTTCCTTATCAAACTCGGGAGTGCCAATATTTGCCTTTACGTATTCAATCAACTTATTGGCAAATAGGTTGTTAGAACCGGAAGCATACTCCATCTCACGACGCTTTGCCAACTCAGCACGGTAGGCAGCTTCGTCTTTGATTGTTGTCTCTTCGCCAAAGGCCTTCTTATAGAGTTCTTCGCCGAGCTCAGCCTCTACAAAGTGATTAATCTTCTCTACTTCGAAGTTAAAGTCTCCCTTGTGATCTTCTACTTCTTCGGGTTTGATGCCCAAGAGATTGCTGGTGATAGCATCCGTCTCGCCATCTGCCTTGTAGGGATTGAAACGCACTACAGAGTGGAGAGCCACATCTTTGAACTTTGCCTTTTCGGCCTCATCCTTGAAGCTCTTGGGCAGAAGGAGACAATTTTCTTTACGAAGACCGTTTTCTTTGGGATTCCCCTCTTCGTCCAACTCTACGAGCAGACCATAGAGAGAGTCGTCCTCTCCCATTACCTCCGCTTGTTGCATGCTACCATAGGCTCTACGCATGTAGTTGTCTGCCTCATCGATATCTTTTTCTCCCACTTTTACGGTGTAATAGGGAAGTTTCACGTCCGAAGAGAGAGGTATATTGAAGTCGGGAGTAAGGGCAAGATGGAAAGAAAAAGTAAAGTCTGACCCCTTCTCAAGATCTTGATCATTGGGTTGAATCATGGGCTGACCGAGGAACTCCACATTATTTTCTCGGAGGGTTTCAAAGAGCTTGTCGCCCACCATTTTGTTGATTTCTTCGATCTTTACAGAAGCTCCGTACTTCTTTGTTACGATACCTTGGGGTACCATGCCCTTACGGAAACCGGGCATATCCATACGCTGACGGATGTTACGGAGTTGTTCTTTCACTGCCTTTTCGTAGTCGGCAGCTTCGATAGAGACGGTTACGATGCCTCTGCGAGGAGCTTCTGTGGTAAACGTACTGTTCATTTGTATCTCTTGTCTATTTCTATTTCACTTATATAATCTATGACCACGCAAAAGTAGCACAAATCCCGCTATCGGGCAAATCTTAGCCTAACCCCTCCCCAACGTATGCAGGAGGAAACGGGATTTTACTTGAGAGCAAAAACCTACAAAAATGGCGGACAACAATCCCTTCTCGGATAAAATGTTACGAAGAATCCGCTCAATTGGGGGCATTACGTCTACCCGAATCCAGCGGAAGAAGTTGCTACCTCCTTGGGCATAAAGCCGGGGACGATGGCACAGGTCTCACACTTGACGGCGTAGAGGAGCTTTGCACAGCGGATTGGTAGAAGGAACCCGAGTACACACTCTTTTTCACCTGAAAGGGAAGGAAGAAAAAATGGCTGCCTAGATTCTTACTTTTTCTTGGGCAGAAAGTACTTCCTCTTCTGCCCAGAACTTTTTTATTTTTCAGGTAGAAATGGAGTGCAATTCTGGGCAGGAACGGAAAATTTTTCACCCAGAGAAATTCGAGCCTCTCTCCCTTAGGGAAATTTACCCCTAGCTGAGAGGGGGGTTGCAACTCTTCTAGACAGCACCACGCCACAAGGGCAAGTCAAGGGGCACCACACGACGTAGCTCCCCACAGAAGCAGGCGAAAGGCGATGTTTATCCACCCAAAGTGACTACTTTTGTGGGAGACAACACCATACGGCGAGGGCTCTCTTCTCCGTGCAAGGGTGAGTGCGAATAGAATCAACGAGTTAGTCAGTAGTCTACAGAAATATGGGTATAAAAATAGCAATTGTAGGAGCCTCGGGAGCCGTAGGCGGCGAGTTTATGCGCCTTATTGAGCAGCGCAACTTCCCGGCAACAGAGATCCGTCTTTTTGGCTCCTCTCGCAGTGCAGGCAAAGAATACAAGGTGGCAGGGCAACTATGCAAGGTAGAAGAATTGCAAGACAACGATGCGTTCCGCGATGTGGATGTAGCCTTTGTCTCCGCAGGAGGAGACACCTCTCGTAAGTATGCCGAGGTAATTACGCGCCACGGAGCACTGATGATCGACAATTCGAGTGCCTTTCGGATGGCAGAGGATGTACCTCTCGTCGTGCCTGAGGTGAACCCGACCGACGCCCTCGTCACACCCAGAAATATCATTGCCAACCCCAATTGTTCTACGATACAAATGGTGGTGGCTCTACATGCCCTCAATAAGATAACCCCTCTGCGGCAGGTGCATGTGGCGACTTACCAAGCAGCCAGTGGAGCCGGCAACCTAGCTATGGAAGAGCTACGCCGGCAGGTACGAGACGAGGCAGAGAACAGACCCCTTGAGGTTAATAAGTTTGCCCATCAACTCCTGTACAACGTGATTCCCCATATTGATGTTTTTGCCGATGACGACTACACCAAAGAGGAGCTCAAAATGTACCATGAGACGCAAAAAATCCTCCATAGTTCAATAGCCGTGAGTGCAACCTGCGTGCGAGTTCCGGTGCTGAGAGCGCACAGCGAGGCGATATGGGTAGAGGGCGAACGCGCAATTACTCCCGAAGAGGCGCGTCGTGCTTTTGAGGCACAAGAGGGCATCGTTGTTGTGGACGATCCCAAACAACTCCGCTATCCGATGCCCCTTTTGGCCGCGGATCAAGACCCCGTGTATGTAGGGCGTATCCGACAAGATATTGCACACCCTGGGGGCATCACTTTCTGGTGCGTTGCCGACCAAATCCGCAAAGGGGCGGCTCTCAATGCCGTGCAAATTGCCGAATGGCTTATCGCCCATGGCAGGTTTGCCAAGTAACCCATTCCCCCACTTGTGATGAAACAATCTCAAACCGCACTCACGCCGGAGGTACTCGAATTTGCCACAGTAGCCGTCCCCTTTTGTACCCTCTTGCACGATGCCGCACAGATGGCTCCGGCAGAACTTACCGATAAGTTGCTGAGGATACTCCCCCTCCTCTACATCAAAACCCTGCCCCTGCTGCAATCGGGCGGAGACGATGCCGCTCTCTTCGACAAAGAGGAGGAGTATTTTCTCCCGGAGTACGTAAGCGAGACGGAGTACACCCTCGTAGAGCGAGGTTTGGAGCAGCAATTTGGGCGAGGCGACCTCTTCCTTGAGGCATTATCGCCCGAGATGCAGTATAGCGACCGCCCTCTTACGGCACGCCTCTCGGAGACGCTTACGGATATTTATCAACCTATCGGCAACTTTGTTGGGCTTCTTCGCGACGAAGTCTTCGACCTCATCCCTCTAGCTCTCTACGAGCTTTCTGAGCAATTTGGCACCTATTGGGGCGATCGCATCTTGGCTGCCCTACGTGCCCTGCATCACCTAAAGTTTACCGAGAGTCTTGAGCCTGACGAAGAGACCCCACTAGAGCCTACAACAGAGGATTTTTAACGAAAAGAAAATGGAATCCCTACAGGAGCATATTACAAAAGAGGAGATCGCCACCCTCTCTCATACCGCGTTTTTCCCGGGGCAAATACACCTCGTGGAGACAGCAGAAGAGGCAGAAGCGATCTTCGACCAGCTAGAACGGCAGCCCGTTGTGGGCTTTGACACCGAGTCTAAACCCTGTTTCACCCGAGGTGAAACCGCAGAAGTAGCTTTGATACAGATCTCTACGCTGGAGGATGCTTACCTTATCCGTGTAAATAAAACAGACTTTACACCCCGCCTCAAAGCCTTTCTTGCCAACCCCAATATCTTGAAAGTTGGGCTAAGTTTGCGCGACGACTACAAGGTAATGCGCCGCCGTGCAGAGGTGCAGCCTGAGGGGTTTATCGAGCTGCAGAGCCTATGCCCTGCCTATGGCATACGCGATGCCGGATTGCAGAATATCTACGCCATCATCTTTGGGGAGCGCATTAGCAAATCTCAGAGAGTGACCAATTGGGAAAGCCCTACCCTCTCCTTCAAACAGCAACTATACGCCGCCCTCGATGCCTATGCCTGCCTGCGTATTTACAACGCCCTGATGGAGCGTCCGATCCCACACCCCTCCCGTTTTGCCTTGCTTTATGTACCAGGAGGGGGCAAAAGCTAACTAAAATGGCTATCTTTGTCCTCAAACAAAAGGCGTACAAACAGAGAATTCTATAAATACAATACTATTAATAAGCGTACTCGAACATGAATCCCGACTCTAAATTCCGCCTAGAGAGCGACCTTTTGGGCGAACGCCAAATCCCCGCAGATAAGCTCTACGGAGTGCAGACACTGCGCGGCATCGAAAACTTTCAGATCAGTCGTTTCCGTCTAGATCAGTATCCCCTTTTTATCAATGGGCTAGCCTACACAAAGTGGGGGGCTGCTATTGCCAATCATGCCCACGGCTTGCTCACCGATGAGCAATACAACGCCATCGTAGCCACCTGCAAAGAAATCCTCGAAGGCAAGCACCACGATCAATTCCCTGTGGATATGATCCAAGGTGGTGCCGGCACTACCACCAATATGAATGCCAATGAGGTGATCTGCAACCGCGCCCTACAAATCATGGGGCACGAGGCCGGAGAATACAAATATCTACAGCCCAACGATCATGTCAATTGCAGCCAATCGACCAACGATGCTTACCCAACGGCTATCCACCTTGGGCTCTATGCAACGCACCTTGCTCTGCGTCCTCACCTCGAAGAACTGATCGCATCCCTGCGCAAAAAGAGTGCAGAGTTTGCCCATATCCTTAAGATGGGGCGTACCCAACTTGAGGATGCCGTGCCCATGTCTCTAGGACAAACATTCGGCGGTTTTGCCGCTATCCTAGAAGAAGAATTGGCATACCTCGATTTTGCGGCTAAGCAATTCCTCACTATCAATATGGGGGCAACGGCTATCGGTACAGGTATCTGCTCCGAACCGGGTTATGCAGAAGCTTGCATCAAGGCTACGGCAGATATCACAGGCTGGGACATCAAATTGACAGAAGACCTTGTAGGAGCAACGAGCGACACCTCGGTAATGATTGGTTACTCTAGTGCCCTCAAACGTATCGCTGTAAAACTCAACAAGATTGGCAACGACATCCGTCTTCTTGCTTCGGGTCCTCGCTGCGGTCTACACGAAATCAACGTACCCGCCATGCAGCCCGGCTCTTCGATCATGCCCGGTAAGGTTAACCCCGTGATCCCCGAAGTGCTCAGCCAGGTTTGCTACAAGGTGATCGGAAACGATCTCACCGTGACTATGGCCGGCGACGCTGCCCAAATGGAGCTTAACGCAATGGAGCCTGTGATGGCACAATGCTGCTTCGAAAGCTGCGACCTCCTCATGAACGGGATGGATACCTTCCGCACGCTTTGCGTCGATGGCATCACTGCCAACGAAGATGTTTGTCGCGATTACATCCGCAACAGCATCGGCATTGTAACGGCTCTTAACCCTGTAATTGGGTATAAGAACTCGACCAAGATTGCCAAGGAAGCTATGGAGACAGGACGTGGCGTTTACGACCTCGTACTTGAGCATGGCATCCTATCAAAGGAAGACCTTGACACCATCTTGAGTCCCGAAAATATGATCAAACCCGTAAATCTTCAGCACATCAAACCGCTGAAGTAATACCCAAAGGCACTTGAAGAGGGGCGGAGCGTTTCGAATGCTCAACGCCTCTCTTCATGGCTTTTTAGACGACTGCTCAAGTCCCTCAGCCCCCACCTTTCACCACACACTCCGCTCGCAGAGTTGCAGAACAGAAGAGCAGGGACTTTGCCTTATCTAGCCAACTATCCTCCTCCAAACAACGACATCCATGAAAACGAAAACACTTCTATTTATCCTGTTATTCGTTTCATTCTCACTCCTCTCTTGCGGTAAAAAAGGCTCATCACAGCAAGAAAAAGACACAAATGAGACGACAAAGTCAGACACCATCAAGCTCTCCTACCCTAGTGTAGACGGCGATATTCCTTACGAAGTATTCCTAGAGGATGGGAGAGTTTCCCTACACCTACTCCTAGGACTGCGCCAAGAGCTTAGTCTCGGGAGCTCGCTATACCTCCCCGAAGACGTGGCAAATCCCGAAGGCAAAGACCTGTTCGAAGTAACCCGCCTTGCAGGCTCCTGCATCAATATCTTTGTTGGCGACATCGGTCAAGACACAAACCCTATGCTCTGTATGCTGCTAAGCGACGGACGAGTACAGCTGCTCAATATCTTCCAAGCGGTGCTGTACAAAGATTTTAATGCCAGTGCTCCGATCAAAGAGCTCCGGGATATAAAGAGCTTTGAGTCTAAAGTGGTAGACAATACCTACGTAACCGTTTTTGCCAAAGACGCTTCGGGCAAAGAGTTTGAGATCCTCCCCTTTATGGTAAAGCACGAATTGCGCTACCCCATACTAAACGAAGTGGGCAATCCTCCTCTCGTAATCGTGCTCACCTCGGACTACAAAATCCAAATCCTGATGGATCGTTATGAAGGCACTTGGGGACAGGTCTATCGAGGCACTTTCGAGGGCCCCGATTGGCTTGATGAGGGACAAAAAGGCAATTACACCTTCAATCTATTTCATCGCGAACGTGAAGATGGGCAAGAGGCAAAGGCATTTGATATCAAGGAAACGGGCAACTTCACCCTCTCCCGTAAGGAAGGGATGGGCAGTCCTGTTGAGCTAACCTCTTCCAAAATTGCAGAAATGTGCGACGTAGACGCAACACAGACATATAAATAAAAACAGAAACTATGAAATTCGTAAACAGTATTGTAATCACAGCCCTTTTGGGACTTTTTATCCTACCCGCCTGCGGTAGCAACCACTCAGATAAGCAAAAAGACTCTGCCAATATAGAGCAATCCTCTACTTCTGGCAAGGAGGAAGTCCAAGAGTGCCCCTTGGGTCTTATGCTCATTGAGGAGGAAATTTCTTTTGAAGCCATCCTAAGAGACGGCAAGGCTTGGCTGCGCTTCCCCAAATCCCTCCGAGAGAAGATCTGGGAGTTCTATCCTATCCAAGACATTCCCCTCGCACCTTTTTTCTACGCTGCCAACGACGAGTACGAAGTCTCGGGGCTTACAGATGAGTGCTCTAAGATTGTGTTTATCAATAAAGGTCAGCACTGGGATAACCCAATGCTCTACTTCATCCAAAAAGATGGCACGGTAAAGGTGCTTTCGTTCTTGCGTGCTATTTGGTTCAACGACTTCGAGGCTCTCCGGCACCCAGCCCCCAAAGGCGAGGTTGTAGATGTGATAAGTCGCGACGAAGAGGAGAGCAATTATCGCTCCGCTTTTGCCATCCTGAAGGATGGAACAGAGGTAGAACTAGACTCTTCTTACTTTATAACAACTCTTTCCGAAGACGGGAAAAACTCTGATGGATCGCCCAAAAGCGCGCTTGTAGGCACGGACGACTTCCGCATTTTCTTCATAACAAAAAGCAAAAATGGGTTGTGGCAAGAGGCTCTTGCAGGTAGCTTCGTTGCTGATACTGAGAGCCAAGAAGCCGAAGATGTGCTAAACTATCACTTCACACAGCGCAAGACCTACAGCTCCGATGCTATAAAGGATGCTCCAATTGACATGCGTGGCACCATGCTAGGTAAGTGGAATGATGTGATTTATACCGCTACCTCTAAAGGTAATACACCTCCCTTTGAGCGCCCCATCCGCTATCGCATGGAGCTCTAAACACAAAACTCTTGAGCAATAATTCAACCATAATAGCTATTTGATGAAACGACTTTTTCTGATCACCGCTGCCCTCGTGGCAAGCCTTTTTACACTACAAGCCCAAACGTGGGTACGCTTCGGTACTGACAACACCTCTTCAGGGCTCCCTAGCGATGAGGTCTACGATTTGGAGTTCGACGGCCAAGGCACCCTATGGGCTGCCACCAACAAGGGGGTTGCTCTCCTCAAGGGAGGAGTTTGGACAATGCTCCAAGGAATGGGTTCTCTAGAGGGAAAGGCTGTAAACCAACTCTTCCTAGACAAGAATAAAAATATGTGGCTTGCCGCCAACGAAGAGGGGCTTGCCATACGTTCACCACAGGGAGAATGGACCTTCTATACCACGGAGAGCGGTGACCTAGAGGGAGGCTTCACTCAAGATATTCTAGAGGACGGAAAGGGCGGCTATTGGGTAGCCGATGGAGCTACGCTCACCTACATCAAGGGAGCAGAGCGCACCCATTATCACCCCGCCTCCAACCCTTTTACCACCTTCACTACGCTTGCAACAGGTAAGGATGGTAAGGTGTGGGCAGGCTGCGAGAGCGGTGTTTACTACTTCGAAGGCACGGAGTGGAAACTGCTAGAGGAGTCTAATACGTTTGGATCTATCCAAGATATTACGACTCGCGAAGGGGAAGTTTGGATTGCTTCGCAGAACGGACTGCAACACTTCGATGGCACAAGATGGAGCACCCAAACGACCGAAAATGGGCTACCCGACAACTTCCTTACCACTGTGATGTTTGATACAAAAGGAAGACTTTGGGTAGGCACCGATGGCTTTGGAGTATGCCACCAAGAAGGTGGAAAATGGCTACTCATTGGAGAGAACGAAGGCCTGCACGCCAAAGATATCTTCGATATAACGTTTTCTTCCGAGGGCAAGGCTTATCTTGCAACCCACAAGACTGGGGTGGCTTACCAGACAGAAAACAATACATGGGCTCTCTACTCGGGCGATGGACTTGTGGGCAATGTCTGCAAAGACATACTGCTCTCCAATGGAGGGAGCTTCTGGGTGGCAACGACTTCGGGCATAAGTCACTACGATGCTGCCGATAAGAAGTGGAAAAGCTTTACCCAAGCGAATGGAGGACTGATTGGCTTGAATGCTCGTCGCCTCTCTCTTGATGCCAAGGGACAACTCTGGGCTGCCTTCTACGATGGGGGTGTCTCTGTTTACAACCCAACTATGGAGATGTGGACCAACCACGGCGTAGGAGAAGGCAAACTACCGGTAGGTACCGTTACCGATGTATGGGTAGATGCCGAAGGGGTGGCATGGGTCACCACCTTCTCCGGAGGGCTTGCCAAATATGCAAACAACAAGTGGGAAACGATAAAGCAGGAGCAAGGATTGCCTACCAACTCACTCTTGGGTATCACTCCGGGGGCCGACGGATCACTTTGGCTCTCCTCTGTAGCTGGCGCCATTCAGTACAAAGGGGGTAAGTTCACCTCACTCACAAAGAGTGCACATAAGCTCCCCGACGATAACGTTCGCAACATTCTTTTCGCCCCCGATGGCTCGATGTATATCTGCACGAATACAGGGTTACAGGTGCGCAACCTAACTACTAACGAATATACCAACTACGGAGCCTCCAATGGTTTTATCTCTAGCTATGTCAATCATGTTGCCATTGATGCAAAAGGCAATCGCTGGATCTCTTGCTGGACAGAAGGGTTTTATTTGATGACCAAAGAGGGAGTCTTTTACAAAATTGGAGCTACAGAAGGATTTACTCCCACAGATGTATATATGGCTCGTTTTAATGAGAAAGGCGAACTCTATGTCTGCACCAATGATGGTATTTTCATCCTCAAAGATTCGGACTCTTTGGTGCAAAAGCTGACCTCTACGGAGCCTGCCCTCTCCTCTCGTTCGCTTATTGTTGCGCCCAATCCTGCCTCGAGCTATACCGAGTTGCAAGGTGCCAAAGCCCATGCAGAAGTGCGCTTAACAACACTCGATGGAGTACTATTGCGTAAGATACAGTGCGATGCTCAGGGCGCTCTACGCATTGGATTAGAGGGAATAACCCCGGGCACTTACTTCCTCGTCGTGGGGTCTAAAGCCTATCGCCTACTCGTAAGCGAATAAATTTAACCGCTTTAGAAATCAACTCCTAAAGGGTGAGGGTGGATCCATTCTGCTCTCACCCTTTTTGTTTCAGGCGGGAAAATTTCTCGTCCTCTCGTTGTATAAACACCGCTTTCCTCTCCTATCATCTTGCGTGCCAAAGAGAGAATAACCTGCACACGGCAGAAGATATTGCGCTGGATTCTGCTACCTTTGTGGGCAGAATAGCTTTGTCAAAATAAAATAAGAGATGAACCAATCAAACGACTTAACCCCTATCAGAAAGGGTATTGTAGGTGTGCAATATCTTTTCGTAGCCTTTGGGGCGACGGTATTAGTCCCCTTATTGGTGGGGCTAGATCCCTCTACAGCCCTATTTTCGGCAGGTATCGGCACGCTGCTTTTTCACCTTGTAACAAAAGGTAAAGTCCCCATCTTCTTGGGGAGTAGTTTTGCCTTTATTGCCCCTATTGTCAAGGCAACGGAGTTATACGGATTGGAGGGAGCTCTCTTTGGTTTGATAGGTGTATCGGCCGTCTACTTTGTGATGGCAGCATTGGTTCGCTGGCAGGGCACTAAGCTACTCAATAGGCTTTTCCCGCCCATCGTAATAGGCCCAGTAATCATGCTCATTGGGCTATCGCTCTCCCCGAGTGCCGTTAATATGGCATCGACCAATTGGTGGCTGGCTGCAGCATCGCTCGCGACGGCCATCATCGTAACGCTCTACACCCGCGGTCTTATCAAACTCATCCCCATCTTTTGTGGCATTGTCGTGGGGTATGTCTTAGCTCTCATATTCTTCCCCAGTGAGGTCGATCTCACTAAAGTAGCAGAGGCAGATTGGTTCGCTCTTCCCAAGCTAATCTTCCCCTCCAAGATCTCTTGGGAGCCCATTCTCTTCATGATTCCGGTAGCTATTGCGCCGGTTATTGAGCACATCGGAGACGTGTACGTGGTTAATAGTGTTACGGGGAAAAACTTTGTCAAAGACCCGGGGCTACACCGCACCATGCTCGGGGATGGACTTGCCTGCCTTGTGGCAAGCGTCATCGGGGCACCTCCCGTTACCACCTATAGCGAGGTGACGGGGGCTATGTCTCTAACCAAGGTGAGCAACCCTTCGGTCTTCCGCATTGCTGCGATTACGGGTATTGTCTTTTCTCTCGTGGGTAAGGTCAGCGCACTTCTTAGCAGCATCCCACAAGCCGTACTAGGCGGCATTATGCTACTTCTCTTCGGAACCATTGCCGGAGCCGGCATCTCCAACCTCCTCAACAGTAAGGTAGACTTCGGTTCGTCTCGCAATATTGTCATCATTTCTGTGACGCTTACAACGGGGATTGGGGGTGCCATCATGCAATTTGGCAACTTCTCTCTAGCAGGGATTGGGCTCTCGGCCCTCATTGCGGTTGTCCTCAACCTGATCCTACCCGAACCCAAGAAATCAAACGAAACAACAAAAACGGAAAATAATAAGGAATGAAAAAGCTACTTCTCTTTATGGCAACGATGGTTGCCTTTTGTGCCGTACCTCGTCTTGCCAAGGCGCAAAACGTTCAAATGCATTACGATTTCGGTCGCCATATTTACAGCAAGGAGGCTCCTGCTCGTCCTCGTCTCACCACCACGGTAGAGATGTTTCGCCCCGACAAGTGGGGTAACACCTTCTTCTTCATCGATATGGATTACGGTGGGAGTGGCATACGCGGTGCTTATTGGGAGATTGCTCGTGAATTTAAGTTCTGGGAAGCCCCCTTTGCTATCCACGCTGAGTACAACGGCGGACTAACCAACAAATTTTCGTTCCACAGTGCCTTCCTCCTCGGGGGTACGTACGCACTCAATGCTCCCGACTTCTCGTATGGATTTACAGTTACCCCTATGTATAAGTACATCCGCGGCAACAAGAGTCCCCATTCGGCACAGCTAACAGGAACGTGGTACTACCATTTTGCAGAGGGACTCTGCTCCTTCAACGGTTTTATCGACCTCTGGTATGATGGGGACAGCAAGGCAAAAACGCCCGTTATATTCCTATCTGAACCCCAATTCTGGCTCAACCTAAACAAGATCGAAGGCGTGGACGACGACTTCCGTCTGAGCGTAGGTACAGAATGGGAGTTGAGCTACAATTTTGCAGGAAATCGCTTCTTCGTAATGCCGACCCTAGGTCTTAAGTGGACCTTCTAAGCGATCGGGATTCTTCGCATTTCCCCCTCTTTTTGCCTTTCTACTCCCCGTACATCGGAGCGCGAAGGTGCAGAAAGAGGGGTTTCTTTTGCCCATACTCCATTTTGCCCATCCCCTAGGAGGAATTGGGACCTCAGGAGAGAACACTCTAAACATTGGGTGAAAAAATTTCCGATTTAGGGTAGAAATGCCTTGTGGTTTTGGGTGGAAAATAAAAAAGAATAGCCCAAAACTTGCTATCGTTTTAGGCTATTTTCTGATGAAAAATTAGGGAAGAAAAAGTGTCCCCTTACTCTACTTCACTTTTCTCTTTGCGGGAGAGGTTCCCTTTGGAGGAGCCAAGAGACCCTTGTAACGAGAGGGATTAGCCAATACCTCACAAGCTGCTTTCACCTGCTTATCTCCGGGCATAATGAATCCGAAGTAGCCCTTTCTGTGGTAACGACGCAGCATGATCTGCGACTCAATGTACTCCTTAATATCTCGCTTAAATCGCGTACCATCCCTTTTGATATCCGGCTCCAATACTTTGCGCAACGCCTCCATCTCCTTAGCGGCATTCTCGGGCACCTGCTCGTAGTTTATCAGCTCCTGCATCTGATCGAGATACTTAAGGCTCCGGGGTTGATAGGTAAATCCGTGAGTCGAGAGATAGGTGATAAAATCGTTGTACTCGGCATCCGTTAGATGGAACTGCTCAGGCGAAGCGAGGTTTTTATGGGTTGCTTCGTAGCGCGTTATGTAGTCGAATACAAGGGTATCTACACTCATGTAGGCAAGCATACTCGCCATAGTATCTGCCTCCACCTTGAGGTCGGGCATAATCCCTCCGGCATCGTATACAGTACGTCCGCCAAGGGTAGAAAAAGCGGCTCCTAGGCTATCTTCTTCAGCAATCTGAGCGCGGTCTCCCAGGTGATTGTAGGCAATCTTCTGGATGCACCGCCCACTAGGGATATAGTAGCGAGCCGTAGTAAGTTTTAGCAGCCCCTCACCCGGGGTTTGTATCGTACTCTGCACAAGCCCCTTTCCGTAGCTTTTCTCGCCAATGATAACGGCTCTATCGCGGTCTTGCAGCGCACCGGCCACAATCTCAGAAGAGGACGCACTCTCCTCATTGATAAGCACAACAAGAGGGAGATCTAAGGCAATGGGCGCAGATGTGGTGCGGTAGCTATTGTTGCTCGAGGCGTCACGCCCCTTCACACTTAATACCTCCGTATCATGGGGAACAAAGAGACTTACGATCTCTATGGCGGACTGCATCACGCCCCCTCCGTTGCTTCGCAGGTCAATTATAAGGCCTTTGAGGGGAGAAGTCGCCGTAAGAGAGGAGAGTGCCTCGCGGAGATCCTTGCCCGAGTCTTGAGTAAACTGAGAGAGCCTAATGATACCAATATCGCCTGCCAATCGCCCTGCATAAGCAACCGAATTGAGCGAAATCTTTTTTCGCATAAAGCGGAACTCTCGGGGAGCCGGCTCTCCGGCACGTTGCACCACGAGGTGAATCTCCGTACCCTCCTTGCCCCTTAGCGCATTGCTAACTTCGGGCGTAGTGGAGCGAGCGTAGCTCTTCCCATCAATCCTGAGTATACGGTCTCCGGGTTTGAGCCCTGCCCTCTCGGCCGGTTGCCCCTCGAAGGGTTCGTTTATGATCACCGTGCTATCGGGGCGTTGACTGATGATGGCTCCGATACCGGCATAGACACCGGTAGTGGCCTCACGAAAGGCCTGAGCATCCTTCGGAGTCATGTACTCGGTGTAGGGGTCAAGGCGCGACAGCATCGCATTCATCCCTAGAGCATGGATGGTTGGTAGGTCTATTGTATCCACAAAATATCGCTGCACACTCGAGAGGATAGTACCCGTTGTTTGTAGGGCATCGAAGTAGATTTGCTTGTCGTTTCGAGACTGGGCATAACTAGAGAGTCCCCCCTCGGCAAAAAGACAAAAGGCGAGAAAGGGGAGGAGAATAAGTCGTTTCATAGACATATTTCGAAGGAGATTAGAAGTTTTCTTCAAGAGCTAGACGAAGCTCTTCTGTGGTTATATCTTGGTGTATCTCTCCGCGATAGGCATAGGATATTTTGCCACGCTCTTCGCTTACGATAATCACCATGGCATCGGTTTCTTGGGAGAGTCCGAGAGCGGATCGGTGACGCAAGCCCAAGTCTTTATTCAGGTCGTCCACCCCCGATACGGGCAAGATACATCCTGCAGCACGGATACTGCCTTCGGCTATTATCACCGCTCCATCGTGCAGGGGGCTGTTTTTGAAAAAGATATTTTCGAGCAGTCGGGCATTGACCTCGGCGCGAAACATTTCGCCCGTATGGATGTAATTGGAGAGATCCATGGCGTGCTGAATGGCAATGAGGGCTCCTGTTTTCTTTTTGGCAAGGTTAAGGCACGCCAGAACCACCGGAGCAATATATTTTTTCTCCTCCACCTCAGCCGCGCGCGCCTCCTTATTGAACCAACGGCGTACGGCACGCCACCGGCGAGTAGAGCCCATCCCCACAAGGAACTTTCGGATCTCGTCTTGGAAAATGATGATGAGCGTCAAGGCTCCTACACTCACAATTTTATCGAGGATGGCCCCCATGAGGCGCATCTCCAGTATCTGAGAAACCAACACCCAAATGGCCACAAAAGTAAAGAGACCCACAAAGATCGCTTTGGAGCCGGAGCTTTTGAGGATGCGATAGGTGTAGTACAAAAAGACGGCAACAAGCAGCACGTCTATGGCGTCTTTGAAGGAGAAGGTGAGCCAGAGTAGAGGCATGGGCATTGTCTTTAGGAGGGGGATTATCTCTAGGGCGAGGCTAAGCGAATTATAAATTGAGGTAGGGACGCATCCGCTCTACAAGGCGAATCGCCTCCACAGCAGCGCGCACATCATGCACGCGTAGGATATCTGCCCCCCCTTGCAGTAGGGCTATGGTATGAAGTACAGTAGTGCCGTTGAGAGCCTCCGCAGCGGAGGATTCGAGTAACTGCCAGACCATGCGCTTACGAGAGACGCCTATAAGGATGGGCAGTTGCAGGGGCGCAAGGGCTTCTGCACAGCGTGCCAAAAGGCGGTAATTATCATCGGGGGATTTAGAGAAGCCGAAGCCGGGATCGAGGATAATATCCTTGGCTCCGAGTTGCCTGAGAGTGTCTACCTTGCGCACGAAGTAGTCGAGGACGGCCGTCTCCACATCGGGGAGGTAAGTCGCCTCGTGGTGCATCCCCGCAACACGCCCCTCTAGATGCATCAGGATATAGGGCACACCCAAACGAGCTACCGTAGAAAACATCTTGTCGTCTTCGCACCCTCCGGCAATATCGTTAATGAGGTTGGCTCCGTATTCCTCCACAGCCATGGCAGCTACATCGGCACGAAAGGTATCGACCGATAGGGGAATGTCGCTATACTCATCACGCCAGAGCTTGAGGGCAGGACGCAGCCTATCCATCTCTTCCTGACTACTCGGCATCGTGCATCCCGGGCGTGTGGAGCAGCCGCCTAGATCAATCATCGTACCCCCTTCGCGCGCAATCTCCTCAAAGCGAGCGCGCAGAGCGTCCTCTCCCGAGACGCGGCTCCCCGAATAGAAGGAGTCGGGAGTTACATTAACAATACCCATTACTTGGGGCTGAGCGAGGGAGAATAATCGTCCCCCGAGGTTAAGGGTAGTCTGCTTCATTGGCTGTTACCTCCGGCAAAGAGGGTTGTATTCTTTATCCGAACCCAAAGGTAACAACTTTTTTGGGGAGGGGCGCGGAGGGGACAACCCCTCGATCATGCTAACAACCTGTATCTAAACAAATTAATACACATCCGCTCAAGTTCAAATTTTCGTGGGCACGAAAATGTTTTTCCCTCCGCGCGCAAATTTGAATGAGAGCCCCCACAAAATTCTTTCCTTCCTGTCGAACTTATCACACGAGGGGTGGAAAAGAAAAAACGCCCCGTATCCCGACGGCCGAAGCCGAAGGGAGCAGGGGCAAGAAGGGGACAGGGCTCGCCCTAAAAGGAGAGGCGGCAACCTAGGTAGAGCGTCCGAGGGAGGGTAGGCCCGTAGATATAGGCACTATCCCGACCGGCACCTTGGTCGTAATCCTTTTGGCGCGCGTCTAGGAAGTTATTAATACCGCCGTACAACTCAATCTCGCTGTGGCGGAAAATATCGAAGTGGTAAGATACTTTCGCACCCAACTCCACGAAAGTGGGCGTAGTCGTCAGCTCGTCGATACGCACAATCCGATCTTCGGGCGCAACGCCATGGCTCTTGAAGTGCTCGGTAAATATGCCGGCATCGTGCTTGGCCTCCCTATCGCTTTGGGCGCTACCGGCTCCATACTCTATCGTATGGGGTGCAAGCATTGGCCCCGTTATAGTACCTGTGAAGGAGAAAGAGAGGGCATGAATCGGCTCATAGCCAAGGGTAAAATAACCGTATGCATTGGGCGTTCGCATCATCCGGCGGTCGGTCAATTTACGGTTCTGTACCTTCTTATCCGCGTCAATTATCGGCATTCCCGAGGCATCGAACTCGGTATACTCACCGTATTCCACGGCTTTGTCGTAGAGATTCTGAGTATAGGTAAAGCCTGCCTGCAACTGGAGGTTACGCCATGCTAACTTGCCCTCTATATTGCATCCGTATACACGCGCTCCTTGACTATTGGTGCGCAAGAGGCGCATCACGCCATCGTTTTGCGAAGGTTGCTCCTCATTCACAAAGACGTCAATAATGCGATTGTAAAAGCCCTCTATAAGAAGATTGCCGCTAATTCCCTTCCAGCGGTGGTAGAGATCGGCACTCATATTGAACGAATGGCTAGTTTCGGGTCTTAATCCCTCTCCATTGATTACCCTTTTGGCTTCACCCCCTACGATGCTCACGTGTAGGTCTTCGTCAAAAACTTGAGGAGCACGGAAACCCTTAGCGTATGAGGCACGCAGGTTAACCTCCTTAGTCGGGTTGTAACGCAGAGTGGCTCTCGGGCTTAAAATCGGCTTGCCCACAATCGAATGCTCATCGAGGCGCGTACCCAAGAGGATGGAGAGGTGCTGATTTTTCCATTCCACCTGAGCAAACTGACTTGCATTGTGCACATGCTGATGAATACCGGGGAATGCCGAGAGGAGTTTGCCCCCTTCGAGGATGTCGTTTCCCTTGTCGTCTTTCCGTTGCTGCCACGAGCGGATGGGCATTTTGTCATCGAGGAAGTCATACACATACTCCGCACCCAACAGGATCTCAGCAGGCATAAAGAGCAGACGATCTGCACTATAATTGTACTGCACTCCTCCCATGTAGGTACGTCCGCGAGTAACTCCGTAATTATCGCCATACAGCTCTTTAGGTACGGGAGCTCCGAGTTTACCGAACTCCTTCCCTAGCTCATCCGCACGATCTGCGAGCCCCCCATAGTAACTATTACGGTCCACAGATTGCCCCGAGGCAAAAGCCTGAAAGTGGTGCTTGAGGTTGCGAGAGAAAAGGTCGTACTTGAGGTTGCCACTGTAGATACTGTGCCCGAGATGCTCCGAGACGGCAGCGACATGATCGGGCAAATCGAAGTGATCTCCCCCTCGACGATCCTCTTGAATGGTATGAATATCCGCCGATATTTTGCTGTAATCACTGGGCTTGAGGTAGAAATGAGCTCCCACGGTACGTGCATTAAGTTTGCCAAGTTCGCTAAAGCCGTCGCCATTGGCATCCCAAGGCGTTCGGTAGCGAGCCTGACCATAGAGCATGGCTCCCATTCTATTGTCGGGGGAGACGAGGGAGGCATTCATACCAAGGTTATTGTCAGGGCTACTCATACCGGTAAACGATACGGACTCATTGATGGAAAAACTATTGCCATTAGGCTCCTTGGTAATAATATTGACCACACCGCCAATAGCCGAAGAGCCAAAAAGAGCCGAACCTCCACCACGTACCACCTCCACGCGGTCTACCATGTTGGTGGGAATCTGCTCAATACCGTACACGCCGGCTAGGGCACTAAAGATAGGGCGGCTATCGATAAGGATCTGTGAGTAACGTCCATCCAAGCCATTGATACGCACCTGATTGAATCCACAGTTTTGGCAATTGTTCTCCACGCGCACCCCGGGCTGAAACACAAGGCCTTGGAGTAGATTATTCGCGTTCACTTTGCCAAAAACCTTCTCATCCACAATCGTTACGACAGTAGGAGCCAAACGGCGGAGCGTGGTTTGGCGGTTGGCGGAGACTACCACTTCGTCAATGGCGACGGCATCTTCCTGAGCTTCGAAATTGACCTCCACAATTTTGTTTCGCACCACGGTTACCTTTTTCTCTTGCGTAAGGTAGCCCATGCCTCGCATCACAAGGGTAACCTCCCCGGGGTGTAGGTGGCGAAGGAAATAATGCCCGGAAGCATCCGTGGCAGTACCGATGTTAGTCCCCTTAACAAAGACAGAGATACCGGGCAGATGCTCTCCGGTTGCTTGATCTACAACGTGCCCGATGATATTCGCATCACTGGGCGGAGGAGTAGGGGTAACAGCTGTTGCCTCAAAACATATCAGCAACGAAATCAGAAGTAAAATGTACCTATTCATATTATGCGTTTTATATATCTGTGTATAACAGGAGAAAGAGAGATTGGGTTCCCTACTACCCCCCAAAAGCTTCTCCTGCACACTTTTTTCTCCAAGGCAAAGGTACTCCCCTTCTCTTTTCTACGCAATCCCCAATTGTGTGGAGGCTACCCCTAGGTAAATTACTCAGTAATAGCCACCCGAGAAATAGGGAGAAAAGCATACATAAAAGGGGACTTTTCTCAGACTTTGCAGGCAAAAATTAGGCTCTATGATGTATAATGTATAACTTTGTAGAGGATGAAGACGCCGAGTAAGAACAAGATAAGGCAATCGAGCCTACGCACTCGCGAGTTGCTTATTGACGTAGCTCGTCAGCTCTTCGCACGCTTTGGGGTAGAAAAAACCACCATGAACGATATTGCCGAGGCCTCCAAACGGGGTAGGCGTACCGTCTATATGTATTTCAATAGCAAGAGCGATGTCTTCTATGCCGTAGTAGGGCGAGAGTTGGATCTCCTCTGCAAGCGGCTTGAGGCTGTGGCAGAGTCCAAGGGGTCTGCCCCCGAGAAATTGATGAGCCTCATCTATACCCACATGGATACCATCTTGCAAGTAGTCATGCGCAACGGCTCTCTCAAGGCTCAATTCTTCAACGATATAAGCCGTGTGGAGCGGGTTCGCTATAAGTTTGACCTCCGCGAGCAGGATATTATTGCCTCCATTTTGGAGGAGGGCAACCGAGATGGCATTTTCTCGGTGCGCGATGTCAAGATGACTGCCAATATCCTACAACACGCTTTCAAGGGGCTGGAAGTTCCCTACATACACCGGCAAACGCGCCGCATGGGGAGCCAAGAGTTCGACTCCTTACGCCGAGCTGCCGAGTATTTAGTATTCCGAGGCGTTGGCTACAGAGGAGAGATACACCACTACCCCACACAAAAACAAGATCAAAACAACGATAATACAGAGAAATCATGAACTTATTAGCAGGAAAAACTGCCCTTATAACGGGCGCAGGTCGCGGTATCGGTCGCGCTATTGCACTCCGCTTTGCCCAAGAGGGAGCAAACGTAGCCATTACAGATATTCGGATCACAGACGAGGTAGAAGAGTTCATCGCTCAACTCAATGCTATGGGCGTAAAAGCCAAGGCATACACCTCCAACGCTGCCGATTTTGACGATGCTCACAAGACGGTAGAGGCCGTAGCTGCTGACTTTGGCGCTATCGATATTCTGGTAAACAATGCGGGGATTACTCGCGATGGGCTACTCATGCGCATGACCGAGGAGCAATGGGATATGGTGATTAACGTCAACCTCAAATCCGCATTCAACCTAACCCATGCTGTAACTCCCATTATGATGCGCCAACGTAGCGGTAGCATTATAAATATGGCCTCAGTAGTAGGGGTGAGCGGTAATGCAGGGCAAGCCAACTACTCCGCCTCCAAGGCCGGTATGATTGGTCTCGCCAAAAGTACCGCTAAGGAACTCGGGTCTCGTGGCATCCGCGCCAACGCCATTGCCCCCGGTTTCATCATCACCGATATGACCAATGCACTCTCAGAAGATGTAAAGAAGCAGTGGGCTGCGCAGATCCCTCTACGCCGTGGTGGTACGCCGGAAGACGTGGCAGGGGTGGCAACATTCCTTGCAAGCGACCTCTCCGCCTACGTTTCGGGGCAAGTTATTCATTGCTGTGGCGGCATGAATTGCTAATGAAAGTCGTATACGAAGACAATCACCTTCTCGTCGTAAGCAAACTGCCGGGCGAGATTGTTCACGCAGATAAGACGGGCGACCCTTCCCTAGAGGACATGGTCGCCCTCTACCTTAAAAAGAAATACAATAAGCCGGGGAATGTATTCGTGGGCGTGGTACACCGGCTCGATAGACCGGTGGGCGGATTGGTCCTTTTTGCCAAAACCAGCAAGGCTCTTGCACGCATGAATAAACTCTTTGCCGAGGGCGGAGTACACAAAACCTACCGCGCTGTGGTACAAAACAGCCCCAAAGGCACACAAGGAGAGTGTATAGATTGGCTCTGGCGCAATGCCAAACAAAACAAAACCTACATCGTAAAAGAGAATCACCCCGATGCCAAGCGAGCACACCTTCGCTGGCGACGAATTGCCACGGCAGAGCGCTACCAAATGCTGGAGATAGAGCTACTGACGGGGAGACACCACCAAATACGCGCTCAACTTGCAGGTATGGGTTGCCCGATCAAGGGTGACCTTAAATACGGAGCACCGCGCTCTAACCCCGACGGAAGCATCTCCCTCCTAAGCTACTCTATGGTCTTTGAGCACCCCGTAAGCCACCAAAAGATCGAACTTCACGCCACACCGCCCCACGACAAACTCTGGCAACTCCTCTTCTCCCTTGCCGAGAAATAGACCAGGGGGGCTATCCGCCTTTAGGCTAGGGTGACTTAAAACCCCAATCCCCTCTCTCTCTAGCGACCGATCACACTTAAGGTCTCACATCTTTTCCCATTCTGACAAAACATTTCCCCTCGCACCAATTAGCGAAGCCTCCCTTTTTGGGTCATTCGGGATCTCCGAACACTCCTCTCTTCTTTCCTCCTCTCATGAATGGGAAATAGGCGAAAACCTAGCTTCCTAACCCCCTCCCATGAGGGTTCTCAAAAAACAGCCCTACACTCCGAAAAGTGCAGGGCTAAAATGAAATATTTTTCAGGCAGAATACCTCTACCTTTCTGAGTGAAAAATTGAAATAAACCAACTGGTTTCCGAGAGGAAAAACAGCTGGGAATTTTCCTCTCCTCCCTTACCAACAAACTTTGGCTCGGTTACAAAAGGCAACCCCTACATTCTCGATTCCTCGGATTGAGGGGCGCAAACTACATGGTTCTAAAGTCAAGGTATATATACCTGATATTGGGAACTGGACCCCATGTAGATAGGGAAAAGAAAGCTCAGTAAGAGCGACTCCCGATCCTCTCCAAAGGCCTTCCTGCTCCGAAAGAAGAAGGTGCAACGTATCTCGTCGCTCATAGAAAGCCCCATTACTGAGCGTTGCCAACACCTCAAAGTCGCAGTACTCTACATTGTTATTATGCCGAATAAGAAGGTCAAAATAGTAGGGATGATGCGCCTCCGTTATCAAGAAGCGATATGAAAGTTGTTGCCCACGATCCCACTTCGCCTTGGGTACTTTTTCGTACACAATAAAGGCTTCGCGTGTAGGACGGCACCCCACTACACCCAATAGCGGAAGAAGAAAAAATAGGCTAAGTAGAGCCAGAATCCCCCGATAGAACCTTTGAGACATAGTATGGAACTCTCCCTCTAGGCCAATTACTCCGGGTTAAAATCTGCTTCTTTGCTCATAGGGCGAGCTTCCCCTCCCGGGCGGAAGGGACGCCTATCGCGCTGCGAACGATGCTCTCGGCGAGCTGTAGATTCTCCCTCCGAGTTTATCGGTCTATCGCCTACGGGGCGGTTACCACTCATCCTTGGAGTACGCCTCTCTCTACGAGCTCCACCCTCAATCTCAAGGTGTGAGCCCTCACCCTCGCGAGACTCTTGTGGAGAACGACGGCGAGAATTGGAATAACGATCCCCGGGGAGGCGACGACGATTGCTTACGCGCCCCTCTTCTGCCCCCTCTTCTCTAGGCAAATTACGTTCAGAGACGCCCCCCTCGACTAAGGGAGTATCCGTCTCTCTCTTGGGATTTGAGTGCGTATTACGTTCGGGATTTGTCTTTTCTATAGTCTCTTTTGTCCCCTCATTACGGGAGCGAGAAGTACGATCACCTCGATTATTGCTACCATTGCCCTTGCGACGCTTACGCCCCTTATCGTCGAAGCGAGTAAGGAGATTTTCGTCTAGAATATCCAGCGAAACAGGTTTCTTTATATACCGCTCCTCAAGTAGAGTTGCAGGTTTCTCTCCTCGGCGATTCATCTCAATCACCTCCCGAGCACGTCGGGTTGTAATCGTACATGCATTGGTAGAACGATTCTTCTCTGCAGTGTAGGTCACCTCCCCTTTGAGGAGATCCCATTTGAAGAAATAGAAACTTCCCTCCTCCGTCTCTAGCACCACATCACGCGGTGGCATCCGCTTTTGAGCCTCCACATAGGCATTGACCTCAAAGTTGGTACAACACTTGAGCTTGGCACATTGCCCCGTGAGCTTCTCGGGATTGAGCGTAAGATCTTGGTAACGAGCCGCAGCCGTATTAACGCTCTTGAAGGTGGTCATCCACTGAGCACAGCAGAGCGGACGGCCACATGGCCCAATTCCCCCGATACGCCCGGCCTCCTGACGCGCCCCAATCTGTTTCATTTCGATGCGCACATGAAAGGTTTCTGCCAGCACGCGGATGAGTTTACGGAAGTCTACACGCCCATCGGCTATATAGTAGAAGATGGCTTTGCTCCCATCACCTTGGTACTCTACATCGCCTATTTTCATCTCCAAACCCAGCGTCTCGGCTATCTGGCGTGCCTCAATCATGGTACCATGCTCTCGGCGCTTTGCCTCCTCGCAACGATCAAGGTCGCTCTGGGTAGCTAGGCGGAAAAGCTGGCGGATGGGCTCACGACTATGGGCTTCTTGGCGGCGGAATCGGAGAGCCGCCAGTGTGCCTGTGAGTACCACTCGCCCTATATCCACTCCGGGAGACCCCTCTACCGCCACTATATCATCTTTGTGTACCTCCAGCCCTAGAGGGTTCGTAAAGACTACTTTGCGGGTATTCTTAAACTGAACCTCCACATATTTATTGCGGTCTATATCATCGGCATAACCCGAGAGCCAGTCGTAGCTATTAAGGGGCTGTTTGCCACACCCTTTGCAACCCGCTGAGTCTATCTGAGCCGAACCAATGTACTTTATATCGTCTTTATGCATTATCTAATCACTTTGTTATCAAGCGGTAAAGTTACGAGTTTCTCACTGAATAGGCGATAAGGCGAGTTCAGAGACAAGTACAAAAAATCTCCGCCACCCTCGGAGAAGCGAAGGTGGCGGAGAAAAAGTATATGGGTTTAGGCGTTTCTAACCTTAGAGAGCCGGGAGCTTACGTGTGAGAGTAGAGCCATCTGCCAAATGCACTCTAATCAGCGTTACAGACTGACAATGAACACGATCCACAACGAACTCTAGAGCATTTACCCCTTCGTCCATCGTAAGCTGTTTCCCATCTACTCCATACAGAGTATAGCCCTGTACGCTTACGGCACTCTCTACTCGATAGCCTTCCTCACCGGGGATAACGCGAAGTAGATCGCCTGCTGTATGAGGAGAGGTTACCGACTTCACCCCGGGGTACTCCATGCGAAGCTCGAAGCGAGTACCTTCGTTTGCACCATTCTGATAGGTGTAATGCGGATCCGCGATGAGGTCATGCTCACGACGCGTGGCGCGGTCGTAGAGAGAGACGCGGGTAAATAGGTTGCTCGTGATAGAGGAGAAGTCTAATTCGATAGTGCCCATCAGTGAGCTATGTACCCCCATAGGTACAACACTGAGAGAAGCTCCCGATTGGATTATGTTGGGGGTACCTACTTCGGTATCCACAAAGTAAACCGTAGGCACTTCGTCAATGGTCGGATAGAAGAGTGCCGGTGCCGGTGATAGCTCCGTGTCGGGGAGCAAAATAGATTCTCCACCCTGTCCTGCACTATTCGTTGCCACTACGGATACCCTGCGCACGGGGTCGCTTGAGTTCGTCGTGAGGCTTTTTAGAGTCCAATCCTTATTAGGAGCGAGGAGTACATTCTTATCGCCCTCAGTCGGGAAGAGAAGAGCTCCGGTTGCTTTTTTCTTGATCACAACGGCTTGAAGCGGAAGGATCTCTTTCTGCAAGGTGCTAGCCGGAGAAGTAACCCCCTTGTAATAAGTCTTCCACGTATTATCCGTAAAGATGTAGTAGTAGGGCTCAATGAGGGTATTATTTACATCTACCAGCTTATCGAAGTCAATCGCACTCATAAAAGGATTACCCACCATGCGCAACTCGGAATTGGTATCTCCCGAAAGCTGGAAAGCATAGCCCTGTACAGAAGTTCCAGCCACCATAATAGTTCCAATCTTTTTCGTAACGCCGGACTCAAAGACAAAACGGAAATCCTCCTGAGGCTTACGAACATAACTATCGAACTTAGTCATGGGAGCGAGGGTCCTCATACTATAGTATCGGAACTTCGAAGTCGTAGATCCACTATCGTACTTATGGAGGGGATAATGGGTATCCACAGTTCTATTCAGATAGAAGGGAATACGGATAATACCATTGAGTCCATTAAGGTTCTTGTGGTCCTTGTACCCAACCTTACCTGTATTATAACCTGCCACCTTGAGGGCAATAGCATGGTTAAATGAATCCATATTTTCCTTCAACGTATTCACAGGCTTCTCAAAAGACCCCTCTGTAAGCCCCGAAGCAGCGGTAAGCCCCGACTTAAAGTGGCGCTGGAAGGTCATAGGATAACCTGCCAAGCCAAAGTCTCCTGAGAGGATATTCTTGAGCGGAGTCGCTAGCATGTACCAGCGGTCGCGTGCCATCAAACGCTTATCGCTTCGGGCGAAATGAGGTTCGGCATGATGTGTAAGAGAGCCATCAGTTTGCACCTTCCCAAAGTTGTAATCCACATAGGCGTGGCTATAGCGCAGCATCTGAGGACGCCCCATTTGGCTTCCGTAGTGGAAGTAGACATCGTTACACTCAGACTCTCCATAGGTCACCTCCGAAGGATCATACTTCGAAACAGCAGGATCCAAATTGGGGAAGAAATTGTCTACCTCAGAGGGTATATGCACCGTGGTACAGAGAGCCGGGATCGCATTTACCATTACACCATCCTTACTGCGCCAATTCTTAACGTTGAACCAATTGGCATCTTCGGCATCACTCGCCCACCAAAGTTCGATGGGGGCTACAGATAGAGTAAATTCTATGGTATAGGTCGTAGGAGCGCCTTCACAAAATACATTCTTCGCTACCAAAGTATACTTCCCGGAGTGATGAGCATTAGTGGCAGAAGGGATTTCATAAATCCTTGCATCCTTAGAAGGACCGGAAGATGGATATCTAGTGCCATCGGGCAGGATCCACTGGTACTCAACCTTTCCTCCCAATGTGAGAGCTTCTAGGCGAATAGGATCTCCCTCGCAATACTTAGACTTAATACGAGTGGTACGCACTATACTTTTAGAAACAACATCGTACAGGATAATAGGCGCGCCCTTATCATTATCGTTGTTACACTTAAGGTCCTTGATATAGAGGAGATAATTATCGTCTAAGGATGTGGTACTCGTTAAAACAAATTCAATACCCTTAGTGGGATCCACTGTTACATTCTTCTGCTCCATTACAACAGCCCCACTACCATCTGCCTTACGAATGGCAACATCTAGTTTCCCCACATAATTGATGGGCATAAAAGAGATATAGCCACTCTTGCCGGAAGGGCACTTGTATCCTACATACGTATCTCGATCGTAGCCAAGGCCGGCATTGGCTAAGTCTACGGAGGTCTCATTCTGGATACAATCCGGGTAAATCACTACATCTTTCCCCTTTTCTATTCTCTTTATCTTAAGACTCATCTTCATTGTGCCGTTGGTCCTAGGCAAGTCGAAATAGAGCTTATCCGAAGCAGCTTTAGCTTGTAGCCACAGCGAATTCCCTCCGGTACCCACCTTTACGTCGGCTGCATTCACCCCTACCGGCAACTCGGTTATCTGTATATAGAGATCATCTTCGGTATAGGAGAGACCATTCTTAAGGAGAAGATTTTCTATCCCCTTAGAGAAAGGATAAATACGCATACGCCCACATTCTTTCACCTCAATCTTAGGAGCAGGAGACTGCGAACCAAGTGAAAAGACCTCAACAGGCGGCTCAATCTTGAACGTCTCTATCCGTTCATTACCACATTTATCCTTAACCTTAATTTTGTAATCTCCGGGAGCAAGCATGGCATATTCAAATTGATTATAATAGCCAGTCAGCCCCTCTTTCCCAAAGGGGGTAAACCATTCTTTCCCAAAGTTATCAGGCACCTTATAGGGAACATTCAACTTAAGAAGGAAGTGTGCTACAGGGGTAAAACCAGCAGGAACTTCTATCAAGGTAATTGTATAACCCGCGAGGGATATAATGTCCGTACTTTCGGAGTATGCATTGTGATCTCCGGGGTTAGGGATAACTTTAGCGATCGGGATACCATAACCAAAATAAAAATTGGTCTCATTTACTCCTCTACAATAATCCACCACCCTGTATTTTCGAAAATACTTCAAGTTGGGATTCATTTTCCCCATCTCCATTTTCTGCACATCATTGTTTGCGTCTTTTACAGTAATGATATACTCCTTTTGAGGGTCGAACATATAGGGCTTAGAAGGATCATTTTTATCCTTATATAGGGCCCAATTCTGCCAACCAATATTATTGGCTGTAAGGGTAAGAGGGGCGGTAACCTCTACTCCCGGATTATCTTTCTCCGCTATGGTAACTGTAACAGGAGCACAGTAAGCAACGTCCTCACGTCCAGAAAGCCAAGTCTTCCTCGAATATTTTTCTCCGTTGCAAGGGAATCCTGCGAAATTTATAGAAGAAGAAACCCATGGAGCTTTATCATAGAAAGTCAAATCATATGTTTTAATCTCATTCGTCCCTCGAACTCGATATGCGAGCACATAGCGATCTGCTTCAGCGGCATGTGCCATCTTATACCATGTATCCCCATTCTTTAGTCTGAGAGAGAGAGGAGTATTACCGGGGTACTTGGACCAGTCAAACGCAATACCTTGAGCATCGTCTAATGTAGCGGGTAAGTTCTCAAAAGTCTTCCAAGAGGTATTGCCTGAGTTTATATTTGCTTTTTTATCGAATCCGATCTCCAAATACTTTTTCAGAGTATCGATATTATTCATATAGGGATTATTCTCCTTAAGAGGTCTCTGGAAGCTATACCAACCGCAATGCTCTTTAATAGGTTCTGGCAAAGGCTTCTCCACACTAGGAGGCAATCCATCATCGGATACATATACGTCTTGCTCTTGGTAGGTATTACACCCGTCTGAGAGTTGCACCTTGTATCCCCCTGCAGGTAGATTGTAGAAATACTTTGTTTCGGTTGTTGCAGCAAAAGTAAACTCCCGATATCCCGTATATCCGGCAGGAACTGTCGTTAGCTTTACTGTGTACTGACTAGCACTACCATTGGTTACCCGCACGGAGATCATTCCCGTAGCGCTATTCTTAAAAGAGGGGCGATATCTCGCAAAAGCGATGGTAGGAATTTTATACGAAGAGGTTACTTTTATATTCTGCTTTGTCAATTTCAACGTAGAGGCTCCCGGGTTAATGATAATCGTAGCCTCGACTTTATAGGTTCCAGCCTCTAAGCCGGTAGCCTCAGGGGTTACTGTCTGTGCAGGAGCAACGAGTGCCCCTGTTTTCTGATTGATAAAGTTGTAGGCAACCGATTGAATCGTATAATTCGAATTCTTCGAAATTACCTCTGCTTTTATTTTTCCATCATTGGTGCAGACCCCATTGGTAACGGTAGTGGTGAGCTCGAAGTCCGAAAGCTGCTGCGCACGAAGCGGCAAGCTCGAAAGAATGCAGAGAATGGAGAATAGCCCCAAAGAGGCCGACA
>NZ_JBQMYL010000015.1:0-52191 GCF_052173515.1 Porphyromonas endodontalis
AAAAAGCTCATGAGCTTTCATCAAATTCCTAATGAGCTTTTATAAGAATGGTCATTAGCAATCGCCTGAGTGGTCATTAAGAATAGAGGAAAAGGTTCGTATCGGGGAGGAAGAGGCTGAGATGAAGAAGATCTTCCGCTTGATGGTTTTTAGATTTTGAAGAAGAGAATAAGGGTAATTACAAGATATTCCTTGAAACAATGAGCAAGGGCAAACTACTTACCCATTTCAAAGTCGTGGGCTTGGCATGTGGCATTCGTACTCCGCTGGGCTACCACGTTGGACGACATAGCTTCGGCACGCTGACCTTGGAAGCTGGTATTCCGATGGAGAGCATTGCCAAGATGATGGGACATTCGTCCATTGCCAGCACACAAATCTATGCCCAAATCACCGACCAAAAGATTGCAAGGGATATGGAGAGATTGATGCAACAAAAGAGTACTAATGATGTAAACTGATACTTATTGGCAATATCCTTTCATTTTAAGAGTGGTTTATTTCGGTCTGATGATTATCCTGAAATAAGGACACTTTCCATTTACTGATAGGTCTTTCTCATCGTCTCCTTTTCGGAACTTGACAATTTCAAATTGTTTAGGGTTAAACTTATGCAGAAATGTTATCGGAACACCCATATATCCGTTATAATCTTGCGGAATATCCTGCGTTCGATTGACATTGATACCGTTATAATTGTCATATTTGGGATATTCTTGTTCGTGTCCGCAATAGCTTTTAGTTAGCAAGATATTTTCATGCCGCAAGAAATTATCCAAATTAGTAAGCCATAGACAATTATTGGGGGATATAATCCTGTCGCCCGAATCATCTGTCCGTGCTTCCGTCCCGTAGAGTTCATAATGTTCCGGCACGATGAACCCCGAAATTCCTCTGCCAAGATTAACCCCCAGCCATACCTTATTGTTTTGAATGAGTTTGAAGATTTCCTTGTAGGTAATGGCGTTGATGTTCCCGATAATCAGAAATTGCTTATCGTATCTAATCAATTGTGTAACATAGTCTCGGAATAGAGAAAAGGGAGGATTGGTAACAACGATGTCCGATTGTTTCAACAAGGCAATACTTTCCGGACTTCGAAAATCGCCATCTCCTTTGAAGTAAACGACATTGGCTTTTTTCGGGTCGTTGTCAGTTAATTCCGTACCTGTATATTCAAAGAAAAATCCATGTTTGTTTTCCCTTGTATTAAATAAGTCCATATTCTGCTCCTTGTAACAGGCTGCAATAATTTTCTTGATTCCCATCTCTTTGAAATGAGAAACAAAATACCTGAAAAAGTTGCTGATGCGTGGGTCATCGCAATTGCAATATACCACTTTGTCTTTGAAATGACTTTTATAATGCTGCAATTCGCTCTCTATGTCAGCAAGCTGTGTATAGAACTCATCGTTCTTCTGCTTTTTTGCCTTTTGCAGCAATTCATTTGTCGCCTTCCTTGCCATACTCCAAATTCTATTTTGATTACTTTTTCAGAGTTAGCTGCTTAAATAGATCGCTACCCAATATTTGCAGAGAAGTTTTTGAAATATCAAGCATAATTTCGAGCATCTTGTTGACACCCCATCTTTCTCCATTTCCCTGTGTGTAAATAGAGGTTGCTTGAAGCATGATTGCCTTGTCGTTATGTTTGACAAACTTGTTCTTGCACAAGTTTGTATTGATAGGCATACCGTAATTGGCAGCGGTCAGTCTGTCTAGTCTGTTCAGTATCCCCGAATGGTATTCGAGTTTTATGACTCTTCCGTCAGGACGCTTCACAGAAATGGTTTCTGTAAGAAAATTCGACCCTTCCAAGAACAATACATAAGGAAAGTGCGACTCTGCCAGCATCAGATTGGCAATTTCGGATATGTTCTTGTGCGAACGCTCAATAGCATTGCCGGCAGCCATAAGGTCTTGGTCATTCTTTTTCCCAACGAGTTTGCCGGCCTTGATGTTTTCTATATCCTTTCCTTGATGTTTTGCTTCGGAAACCAAAATTACTCTCCAATTGCCGTTGTCGTCTTTCACTTCAACAATTCCGCCATCAGGGATAATACTTGAATTTGGAACGAAAAGCGTCTGCCCCAAATCTGGGTCAATTTTCTTTAAGGCTTCATTAATCTCTTCTTTCTTGATGCTCGTCCTATATCGAAATTCCAATTGTGGATATTCTTTTTGAAGCTCTTTTACGACACGATGCGAAATCTCTCCAACGGTCAAGTCATGCAGTTTCGCCTCTTCTCCGAAAATACCGACAACCCCTTTTGATCCCTTTTGTTGGGTTGTTAGTCTGTTGGACTGATTCTTTTTAGACATAAATCTTTCTTCGTGTATAACAATTAAAAGCAGTTACGGAGTGAATGCTGATATCGGCAATTGCTCCGCAAGTTCGATTAAAGTCCGTCGTCTTCGTTTGAGCCACCACCTTCATTGGGTTGTGGAGTAGGCTTTTTTGAGCCTTTCTTGGGCTTAGCTATTGTCTGTTCGTAAGTGACATCGGTAAGAGTAAAATATTTCTTTGAAGGACTGAGGCGAACGACTGGTTTTTCGATGTGCTTCTGCACGTTGAAAACCTCGCCTTGTGGCACTATCTTACTTTTGAACGATGGACTCAGTGCACCCAAATCTCCGAACTCCACGATGTCGCCATTGGCTACAATATCACATGCAATTTCCGTGGCGTAGTTCAATACGGCTTCCACTTCTTGACGATTAAATGTGGTGGACTTTGCTACACGTTCGAAGAAACTGCGGAAGTCCACACGACGTCTGCCCGTAGGATGGGCAACTTGTACCGTCTTTCCTGCCTGAGGACCGACATTCATCTTGCGTTCCATAAGAACGAATTGCAATGGTTTATTTGCCATAATTCAATGGTGTTTGCTCCTTTGTTTTCTCTCTCGAAGTCAGAGGATTTCGCTCACGAGAGCGACTCCTTACACTAATTGGTGCAAATGTACTTAATTTATACTGAAAGATACTAGGCAATTACGAGATTGGGGAGACATTTAGATGCTTACTTCTGTGAGGTTGCCCATGGAAGAGAGAGGGGTTCGGTGAGAATCTCCTACCTTTGCTGGGGATTAAACGTTATGGATAAGACAGCCTACACTCCACGTCGCATTGCTGCCATTACAATGGCAAGAAACGATGACTTTTTTCTCAATCGCTGGGTACGCTACTATGGAGAAGCACTCGGTTACGAACACCTATATATATACCTAGACGGACTGGAGCAGGCAATCCCCTCACGAGCTATCCCCGAACAAGTAAAACGTTGGGAGCATCGTACGTTATCCCGAGCTCAAGGGGATAAATATCGTATCGGCTTGCTCAGCTCTCTTGCACAGCAGTTGTTTGCTAAGGGATACGATCTTGTCATAGGCTGTGATGCTGATGAGTTCCTTATCGTAGATCCCCAAAGAGAAATGGGGCTTGCCGAGTACCTTTCTCGACAAGATCTTCCCTCGTGTGCTAGTGCATTAGGGTTGGATTTGGGGCAGCGCATCGGAGAAGAAGAGACGTTGGATAGTAGTCGCTCTTTCCTCGCTCAAAGGCACTACGCTGTATTGAGTTCGCGCTATACCAAGGCTGTCATTTTGGCTCGTCCCTTGCAATGGGGGTCGGGATTTCATCGAGTTAAGGGGCATAACTATCACATTCTGACCGATTTGTACCTTGTTCACACGGGATACTGCGACTTAAAACGCCTCCAACTCCGTACGCAAGACTCGCAACGGACGGATGCCTCGTGGGGAGCCCACCTCAAGCGCAGAGCCAAAACGATCTACTACACTACGCATCACAAGGCAATTCCCTCAGACAAAATACTCTCCCGTGCTCGGCGCTGGCAAACGCTCTACCGCCCCCTATACGCCCTAAACAAGCCCAAAATGCCTTGCTCGCCTCGGGTTGTACAGCTCCCCTCTCGCTTTTCGCAGATTGAGATCTAGGCTTTTTGCTAGAATTTCCTCCTTTGGCTCTTGTCGGAGGGCTGGATAACTAGTCCAAATTTCCCTACCTTTGCAGCCAAACAATTAGGTGATATAAACGAAGAAACCCTATTCATCCGGATGAAAATGAGAAGGAATCCATTCATCTCCAATCCAACAATCACGGGGAAGCAAGTTGCCAACGATTTATTTTTGGTACTCATCGGTGCTATCCTTCAGGCCGCGGCTTATTCCATCTTTATTGCACCGGCAGGGATTGTGCCTGGGGGTGTATATGGTATCAGCATTGGTATCAATCACCTAACAGAGGGGCTTTGGTCACTCTTCCCCGAAGGGCTACCCATTGGTAAGGTCTCCCTGTGCTTCAATATCCCTCTATTCTTGCTGGCGGCTCGTAAGCTCGGCATTTATTCCGGAGGGAAAACCATCGCTACATTCCTCCTGATTGCCCTGCTGACTGACCTTATCACGACGCATATAACCAAAGGGCTCCCCATCATAGAAGACGACCCCTTCCTTGCCGCTGTTTATGGAGGAGCGATTTTGGGGCTTGGGGTATTCTTCACCTTTAGAGCAGGGAGCACGAGTGCCGGTACCGACGTACTGGCTCGAGTTTTGGGCAAGGGGCGCAATATCAAAACCAGCAACCTCATTATCCTCATCGATTCGCTTGTGGTACTATTCGGGCTTATCGTTTTCCGTGATTTAAGAGTGCCTCTATACTCCCTTGTCACCATCTTTGTGTATGGTAAGGTACTAGACCTGATGAACCCCGAGAATCCCAACAAAGCCATCTTTATCATCTGCGAAAACCCGCAAGAACTACGTGCTCTTATTATAGACGAACTACAGCTCCGTGCCACCTATCTACATGGTAGAGGGATGTATGCAGGCGTGGAGCGCGATATCATCTTTATGATTGCAGAGCGCAAAGATGTACCTAGGCTTAAACAATATGTGCTGGAGAAGGATCCAAAGGCTTTTATCGCTACTGCTAATGCAACCAACGATACATTACCCCCATTAATATGAAAAGACTTGTACTCTCTTTCCTCTGTCTCATCGCCCTCACTACTCAGCTCAAAGCTCAATATACGGCTCCTCTTACCAATGAAGCATCCTTCTTTGTCAAGATAGAGACCAGCAAGGGAAATTTTGTGGTTGCTCTCTATGATGGCACCCCACGCCATCGAGACAATTTCTTGCAGCTAGTACGCGCTCATAGCTATGAGGGCACGCTCTTCCATCGTGTCATCGACCGCTTTATGATACAAGGGGGCAACCTGATGACTCGAGGGGCTACTTCGTCTACAGATGTGAGCCAAGACACCATAAGCACACGCATTCCGCACGAAATTGATCTTACGCGCTTCTTTCACAAGCATGGGGCTCTATGTGCGGCTCGCGAAGGGGATGAGGTGAATCCAGAAAAGGCCTCTTCGTCTACGCAATTCTACATTGTGACGGGGAATTACTTTACCGATCTTGATCTTGATGAGCTGGAGGCTCGCACCGGACGCAAGTACACACCCGAGCAACGAGAGGCTTACAAGCTCTATGGAGGAACACCCCACCTTGACAATGGATACACCGTCTTTGGCGAAGTGGTAAGTGGTATGGATGTGGTAGAGGAGATACAGCGTGTGGCTACCAACGACCAAAACAGACCTCGCAAAGATGTTATCATCAAGAAAGTAAGCATCGTTGCCAAACCTAAGAAATAGGAGCATCCTAACGTCTTATGACAAACTCTTCCGGCATCCTCTATATGCTACCTGTACCCATTGCAGAGGGTAGTATAACGGACTTTTTTCCTCAAGCGAATGCTCCCATAATAGAGCAATTGAACCTATTCTTTGTTGAGAATATTCGTTCGGCACGTAGGGCAATTAGGCTCTTTTGTCCCCATAAACCGATAGACCCCATCACCTTTATAGAGATCGGGAAACATGCCGATGAGGCAACCTTTAGTGAGGCCTTTATTCTGATGGAGAAGGGAGAGTCTGCGGGAGTACTCTCCGAAGCCGGATGCCCCGGAGTGGCGGACCCCGGAGCTAGAGTAGCTCGTCTAGCCCATGAGCACAAGATACGAGTGGTACCCCTTATAGGCCCCTCTTCCCTACTGCTAGCCTTGATGGCATCCGGTCTTAATGGTCAGTGCTTTGCCTTCTCAGGCTATCTCCCCAAAGAGCCAACCGAGCTAAAGAAATGCATCGCAAAGCTAGAGCGGCGCATCACGGAAGAAGGGCAATCTCAACTATTCATTGAAACTCCCTATCGCAACGAAAAGATAATGGAGAGTTTGCTTGCCCACTGCCGGCCCACTACTCGCCTTTGTGTTGCTCAAGATATTACGGGGCAAGAGGAGCATATCGAGACTCGCTCCATTGCTCAGTGGCGCAAGAAGCCTTTCTCGTTAGCGAAGGTCCCTACCCTTTTCATCCTAGGCTCCTAGAGGGATAGCACTATGGCCGATCTTATTCCCCCCTTGCCTCAAGACTTTGTTCATCAGATTGAGCAGGACTTTCCACGAGAGGCTGCAAACCTTTTAGTTGCATTGGATGATACCGATCCTGTCGTAAGTCTTCGTCTCAATATCCGCAAATGTGCGCGTTACAATGCGGCATGCTCCCCAGCTTACCCTGCCACGCCGATCCCTTGGTGCCAAGAGGGATATAGACTTGAGGGGCGCCCATTCTTCGCTCACGATCCCCTGTGGCACGCTGGTATGTACTATGTACAAGAGGCTGCCTCTATGGCTCTCGCCCAGCTAGCGCCTCTCATCCCTAAACATCCCATAGAGGTGCTAGATCTATGTGCCGCCCCAGGGGGAAAATCTACCCTTTTACTCGACATTTTACCCGAGCATAGTACCCTCGTAGCCAACGAACCAATTCCCAAACGTGCTCAGATATTGCGAGAGAACCTCTTGAAATGGGGCTATCCCCATACGATAGTTACCAACAATTATCCGGATCAGTTGGCAGCAACAGGAGCACAGTTTGATATGATTGTAGTAGATGCTCCTTGTTCGGGCGAAGGTCTCTTCCGTAAAACGCCGGAGGCTCGTCTGGAGTGGTCGATACAATCAGTAAACGAATGCGCCCTACGCCAAAGAGAGATTCTTGATGCTGCGTGGGCTATGTTACGGCCTGGTGGCATGCTCGTATATTGTACCTGTACCTTTAATCGACACGAAGACGAGGAGCAGGCGGAATATCTCTTGCGAGAACATAATGCCAGCCCTATCGCTGCGATTACCCCACCCGAAGAATGGCATTGGGTTGAGGGGAAAGGCGGGCTTGGATGGCACTTCCTCCCCGGGATAACCATGGGAGAAGGGTTCTATTTCGCCGCTTTCTACAAGCCTCAAGAGGAAGATAATAACACCTCTTCTACTCCACTCTCCAAAACAGCAAAGAGAAAAGCAGGACGTAAAGAAACATCCGGCATTTCATTTTCTGATATAGATAGACGTTGGTTCCTTTGCGAAGAGGGAGATGAAAGGGAAGTGGGGAAGTTCGTTATATCCCCCGTCGCACCTGAGGTTATACAGTGGATCCCCTCACAGCTCCTCCCTAAATACCAAGAATTGGCATCCTCAAAAGCCATCCGCATTTTGTCAGCAGGGGTTTCTGTAGGAGAATCTAAGGGGAAAGAAATAGTGCCCTCTCCTCTGCTCCCTTATAGTCAGCTTTGCAACATCTCAGCCTTCCCTACCATAGTTCTTGATAGGGAGCAAGCATTGGCGTATTTAGCAGGAGAAACTCTTGCATCCTTCCCCTCAACTCCCAAAGGATTTTGCCTCGTTTGCTACGAAGGGATTCCGCTCGGATTTGTCAAAAACATTGGAACGAGGTACAACAATCTCTACCCCAAACCTTATCGTCTAAGGCACCTGCCTCAGTAGCTCCCCACGCCCTACTCTTACCTTGCTAGGAGGAAAATCGATACTATTAGCTTAATCCCTAAGGAGAAAGCAACTAAGAATAATGGTATAAGCGTATGTTTGACTACTTTTGTAGAGACAAACAGAATATACTATAAGTTCTATGGATAGATCAGAAGAGGGGCTTGAGCTCCTTGGTAAAAAAACTGAGTATAAAGAAGATTATGCTCCGGAAGTCCTGGAGGCATTCAGCAATAAGCATCCCCAACGTGACTACTGGGTTCGCTTTGTCTGCCCGGAGTTTACGGCTCTCTGCCCCATTACGGGGCAACCCGACTTCGCTACAATCTACATCGATTACATCCCAGACGAACGCATGGTAGAGAGCAAAAGTCTCAAACTCTATCTCTTCAGCTTTCGTTCGCATGGTGCTTTTCACGAAGATTGTGTCAATATCATTATGGACGATCTCATCAAGCTGATGAATCCCAAATACATAGAGGTAACGGGTGACTTTAGCCCTCGTGGAGGGATTAGTATTGTGCCCTTCTGCAACTATGGGCGCCCTGGGACGCAATATGAGGCTATAGCTCGTGAGCGACTGCTCCGCCATGATCGCCATTAATCATCATTCCCTAGAAGACAAGACTTTCATGCTCAAGCCTAGTCGCATACTTGCCATCATTAATCCCATCTCCGGAGTTGGCTCCAAGACCCGTATCCCGGGGCTTCTTGCAGATGCCTACAACTCAAGAGAAGAAGAGCTACTAATCACCTATACAAAAGGAGAGGGTCATGCCATTCGCCTAGTAAAGGAGGCAATAGAAAATGATATAGACAGCATCATTGCTGTGGGTGGAGATGGTACCATCAACGAGATTGCGAGTGCATTGCATGGCTCTCACGTCAAAATGGGAATAATCCCCAAGGGGAGTGGTAATGGTTTAGCACGAGCCTTGGGACTCCCTCTCTCCAGCGATGCCGAGGCTGTTCGAGTAATCACAGAAGGGCATACCACAGCCATAGATACAGGTTTGGTTGATGGTAAACCCTTCTTCTGTACTTGCGGCGTGGGATTTGATGCGGAGATGACCAAGCGGTATGCCGAGACTTCGCGCCGAGGGCTGATTACTTACATCAAAGCGGCCATTGATGAGTACATCGCTTTCCGTCCCCAACAGTACCGCATTACCATTGATGGCGAAATCATTGAGACAAAAGCCTTTCTTGTTACGGCAGCCAATATAGATCAATACGGCAATAACTTCTATATAGCTCCGGATGCAAGTCCCTCCGATGGGCTACTCGATCTTGTCATTCTACGCCCCTTCGATCCCCTACTCGCTGGGCACGTTGCCTTACAGCTTGTGACCAAAAATATAGACAAAAACAGCTGTGTCGATAGTTATAGAGGGGCTAATATTGTGATAGAGCGAGAGTGCGATGATAAAGCCCCGGCTCAGATTGACGGAGAGTCTGTACTGGCCGGCAATCGTATAGAGATTGGCGTACGCAAACAAAGTCTTCTCGTTTATACCCCCCAACCTACTGAAAAATGAGTACACTTCTTAGTATTGGCATGTTGCTTGGGGGGCTGGCTCTAGTCTTCTACGGAGCCAACTTCTTGACCGATGGGGCTAGCTCTATTGCTCGACGGATGCAGGTGTCGGCTCTTGTTATTGGGCTTACAGTTGTTGCTATTGGTACTTCTACTCCCGAACTTGCCGTCAGTCTCTCCAGTGCCATACAGGGGAAAGAGAGTATTGCCTTAGGTAACGTCCTAGGAAGTAATATCTTCAATATCTTGACTATCTTAGGCGTCACAGCTATTATTACCCCACTGCGAGTAGGTAAGAGCACATTGTATGCCGAGGTCCCTATGGTGTTTGTTATCTCCATTGCTCTCATTCTACTTGCTAATGACACACTCCTACATAATAGCACCATAAATAGCCTTGATCATGGTGATGGTCTTGTATTGCTTCTTTTCTTTCTTCTCTTTATGTGTTACACCTTCTACATTGCTCGTAAGAAGGGGACAAAGGGGAAAGATGTAGCGCAGCAACCCGATAGTAATGCTCCTCAAATCAAAATTTATGGTTGGTGGCTATCTATTGGGATGGTAATAGGGGGCCTTGTAATGCTCATTATTGGAGGAAATTTATTCACGGAAGGAGCCTCTGCCATTGCTCGTGCTCTAGGAGTTAGCGAATCTGTGATAGGGCTTACTCTCGTTGCAGTGGGTACCTCTGTACCCGAACTTGCCACTTCTATCGTCGCAGCACGAAAAGGAGAAGTAGATATGGCAATAGGCAATATCGTAGGTAGCAATATCTTTAATATTGCACTAATCCTCGGAATAACCGCCACTATCCGCCCCATTGAAACCGAAGGCATTACCCTGTTAGATTATGGAGTAATGCTGCTCGCTGTTGTACTGCTCTTTGTCTTTACTCTATTTTACGGCAAGCGTGAGATCAAACGATTGGAGGGGATAGCTCTTCTCTTGGTCTACATCATCTATACTGTTTGGCTGATCCTCCAAGAAACCTCCTTCTTAGCATAAAACAACATGAAGTACATACTGTGTCCCTATTGTAAGAAACGCCTTGAGGCTACTTGGATTCGGAGTGTTTTGGATAAGAATGGTCATGTGGATACTCCTTGTCCCGGGTGTCATAGACAACTTGCCTTTACCCTACGCCCCCCCAAAGCTTCCAGGCAAATGGAGGGCGGGAGTACAGGTCGCCTGGACAAACGCGAAGAGGGGCAACCTCTTGCTTATTTGCAGGTTGTAGAAAATGTATTTGGCTATTCGGCACAATTCCCTCTCTACGAGGGGCTCAATAGGATAGGCCGTTATAATGATAGACATACGGAAATTGAGGTCGCCATTCGCACGGCAGACCCAAGCCTCGATCGCAATCAATCGCTACTAACCATAGAGAAAGATAAAGAGGGAAATGTAGTTGCTATCCTTATGGATGATGATAGCATGACAGGGACCTTTGTGAATGCACGCGAGCTTGACCCGGGCGAGAAGCATCAACTCTCTGATGGAGATGTGATAACCCTTGGGGCTACTTCTCTTATTTTTTCCATAAAGTAAACTTTGCCATAAGAGTGAGATATGAGTACACCTACCTCTAGAAAAAAGGCCCTTATCACCGGTGTCACAGGGCAGGATGGAGCCTATTTGAGCGAATACCTACTCAAACGAGGATACGAAGTTCATGGGCTGAAGCGCCGCTCTTCTCTATTCAATACAGAGCGTGTAGATCATCTTTACCAAGATCCTCACCTAGAAGGGCGTAACTTCTACCTTCACTATGCTGATATGACAGATGGGCAGGGGCTGACTCGTCTCATTGGAGAGATTGCTCCGGATGAGGTATATAATCTTGCAGCACAAAGCCATGTAAAGGTTAGCTTTGAGCTGCCGGAATATACTGCCGATGTTGTCGCTTTGGGTACTCTTCGTCTACTAGAGGCAATACATCTACTCCGTATGGAAGATAAAGTGCGTTTCTACCAAGCCTCTACCAGCGAACTCTTTGGGCTTGTGCAAGAGATGCCTCAGAGGGAGACTACCCCATTCTACCCCCGAAGCCCCTATGCCGTTGCCAAACTCTATGCCTATTGGATTACGGTGAACTATCGGGAGGCATACGGAATACATGCCAGTAATGGCATCCTCTTTAATCACGAATCCCCTCTCCGTGGAGAGACTTTTGTAACTCGCAAGATAACCAGAAGTGCCAGCCGCATTGCCATGGGCTTACAAGATCGGCTCTACCTAGGCAATCTCTCGGCACGACGTGATTGGGGGCACGCCAAAGATTATGTACGCTCTATGCATCTCATCTTGCAGCGCGATACCCCTGACGATTATGTGGTAGCTACGGGGGTCACTACAGAGGTACGTACCTTCGTCCAACTCGCTTTTTCTGAAGTCGGATTTTCTATCGAATTCCGCGGAAAAGGATTGAATGAAGAGGGGGTGGTTACTGCTATAGATGCCGATCGCGTAGCTCAGACTGTGGGGAAAGAATTTCTCTCTCATGCACGCAGTTTAGTTGGGAAAGCCATCGTTGCCGTAGACCCAGTCTATTTCCGTCCTACTGAGGTAGAGGTTCTTTTGGGAGATGCAACTAAGGCTCGCAATCTTCTGCATTGGCAACCGGAGTATACTCTTGCTGATATTGTACACGATATGATGGAAAGCGACGTGCAACTTATGAAGCGAGAAGCCTACCTAAAGCAGGGAGGATTTTCCATCTACAACTACTTTGAATAAAAATTTTCTGCCATCATACTTATGGATAAGAGTGCCCGTATCTACATTGCAGGTCACCGAGGGCTAGTGGGGAGTGCCATCTATAGAGAGCTCAAGCGACAGGGATACAAAAATCTCATCACTCGTACCCATTCGGAGCTTGACCTCCTTGATGCTGTAGCTGTTCGCAAGTTTTTCGACAAAGTGCAGCCTCAGTACGTATTCCTTGCAGCAGCTTTTGTTGGAGGGATACTTGCCAATAGTCGCTATCGGGCAGATTTTATCTATAAGAACCTAGGGATACAACAAAATGTGATTGGCGAGAGCTATCACCATCATGTGGAGAAACTCCTCTTTCTAGGGAGTACATGTATCTACCCTGCCAATGCTCCTCAGCCCATGAAAGAGGACTGCCTCCTGACCTCTTCTCTAGAGTATACCAACGAGCCCTATGCTATTGCCAAAATCGCAGGGCTCAAGATGTGTGAGAGCTTCAACCTACAATATGGTTGCAACTATCTCGCAGTAATGCCTACCAATCTCTATGGTCCCGGGGACAACTTTCATTTAGAAAATAGTCATGTACTACCGGCTATGATGCGTAAAATGCACTTAGCAAAACTCCTTCGCCAGGCAGACGTGGAAGCCTTACGACGCGATATTGACTTGCGTCCTATCTCGGGATTGGACAAAAACTCCTCCCTAGATCAAATTACCGAGCGTCTTGCCTCCTTTGGTATCACTTCGGATGAACTTGTACTTTGGGGCTCGGGCTCTGTTTTACGCGAATTTATGTGGAGTGAAGATATGGCAGCAGCATGTATCTACGTAATGAATCACATTGATTTTTCTCATCTATCGGCAGATGCTCCTAGAGGAGAAATCCGCAATTGTCATCTCAATGTGGGCACAGGTGTAGAGCATTCTATCTCTCAAATTGCTGAAGAGGTACGAAATGCTGTCAACTTTGAAGGCACTATTGCCTTCGATCATATTCACCCCGATGGTACCCGACGAAAACTTACAGATCCCTCTCGCCTCAAAACCCTTGGGTGGGAATACACCACCTCTATAGAAGAGGGGCTTCCCAAATTGTATCAATGGTATTGTCAAACGAATACGCTATAAAACTACTCCCACAACAATACGAACTTATTTTCTTCCGTTGATAGATTGTATGCTTACTCCAGAAATAGAAGCTCAGTGTATTGAGCTTATCAAGAATGAAGTTATACCCGCTACGGGATGTACAGAGCCTGTAGCTGTGGCTTTAGCGGCTGCACAAGCTGCCCAAACTCTTGGGGAATCTCCTACGTCTATAGAGGTTCTCTTAAGTGCCAATATGCTCAAAAATGCCATGGGAGTAGGCATCCCCGGTACGGGAATGATTGGGCTTCCCATTGCCGTTGCTCTAGGAATTATTTTGGCAGACCCTTCGAAGGATCTTACTATACTAGAAAACTTTAGCCAAGAGCAGCTGGCGCAAGCAAAAGCCTTAGTAGACAAAAAGATCATGTCTATACGTCTCAAAGAAGGCGATATAGATAAGCTCTATATAGAAATTAACCTCCAAGGAGCTAACCATACAGCGAGCACAATTATCCAAAGTAACCACCGCAATATCGCTTACATACGTCGGGATGATGAGGTTCTCCTAGATCAACTCTCCGGCGATAATTGTTCTACACAAGGGTCAAGCAATGAAGCAGAAGGACTACAACTTACTTTTGATCTAGTCTATGAGTTTGCCACCACAACTCCTCTAGAGAAACTTACTTTCATACAAGAGGCTGCTCGACTCAATAAAGCAGCAAGTGAATTTGGTCTCAAAGGCTCTTACGGTCACTCTGTTGGACAGATGATACAGGGGGATTGGGGAAAGAAATATCTCGGGAACTCGGCTCTCACGGAGATGCTTACCTACACAAGTGCAGCTTGCGATGCCCGTATGGATGGTGCTCCCGTTACCGTTATGAGTAACTCTGGTAGCGGCAATCAGGGAATCACGGCGACCCTACCCGTACTAACCTTTGCACAGCATGAGGGTGCAAGCGAGGAGCAAACTATACGAGCATTGGTTCTCAGCAACCTTATGGTGATCTACGTAAAGCAAAAATTAGGTCGCCTATCTGCTCTCTGTGGATGCGTTGTGGCTGCAACAGGATCGAGTTGTGGATTGACCTACCTAATGGGAGGCAGTCGAGAACAAATCGAGTTTTCCATAAAAAATATGGTGGGCAACATTACAGGGATGCTGTGCGATGGAGCCAAACCGAGCTGCAGTATGAAGGTCTCAAGTGGAGTATCTACGGCCATGTTCTCTGCCCTACTTGCTATGGAACACAAAGTTGTAACTAGTAGTGAAGGCATTGTAGACGAGAGTGTAGACTCTACCATAAGTAATCTTGCAAGTATTGGCCGTGTAGGAATGAATGAGACGGATCGACTTGTACTCGATATCATGACTCAGAAATAACACTAAGCTCTCCTCTGTAAAGTATTCAACCCTTCTAATCATATATGGATTCTACTTTCTCTCCTTCAAAGACTGTTCTTCCACAGCGCATGTCTTTCTCTGCATTTGTTCGCCTTGTAGTGCTCAATTGGTATTGGTTTGCCCTATCATTGGTGATAGCCTTTGGCTTTATCAAAATGTTAGGGAATAGTTCTGCTATCGGGAATAATAAGTACCGCATGGCTGTAATGACACGCTTCCCCATACAGACTCCTAAATCTGATAAGGTCTTCGTAGATGCAAACTCTGGAAAAGAAGAGCCTCTTTGGAAGCATACTCCCGCATTCGATGCAGCTCAAATCTATGGATGGATTGTCTCAGCGGACATTATCTATCGAACAGGAAAGAGGGTGGGTTTCGAAGTAGAATACGCTCAACGAAGCGGTTTTTCTTCTCGCGATATATACAATCACATTCCTTTCAGACTTCTTTTTCCCGATGCTGTTGATGCCGACTACTTTACCTTGGTAGTACGACAAGAAGCTGACGGATTACAACTCTCCCAAATAAAGGGGGTATATCAAGGGAAGGAGCTAAAAGGGACGAGTTCATACTCCATACTATTACCTTGGAATAGTACCGTTGAGACCCCTGTAGGAAAAGTAATACTACAAGACAACCCAGGATGGGAAGAATACGGAATAAGATCCTATGCCTCAGACAAACCCATCTATATCACACGACGGAGTGTAACAGAAACTCGTGCTCAGTACGACTGGGATATGGAGATTGAGAATGAACTTCCCAATTTTCTCAATGTGGAAGTCTCCACCACAGGCTCTGCGCGACGTGCAAAGCAGATTCTTGCCGGGATGCTGGTCGATCTGGACTCTCTAGTGCGCTACAATGTAACGCTTGACTTAGACAAAGAGGAGGAGATGATAGAGGCTGCACTTCATAGGCTAACGCATCCCGACTCTGTTTCCGCTAGTCTCACGACAGAATCTCGTACGCAAGAGATAAAAGAACTGCAACAGAGACTGGCTCGTACCATAAGTAATAGAGAAGTACTACGCTACGACCATTTGATTGAAGTTACCGCATCCCCAGCTATCCAGCCATCTCCCGTAGGAGCATTCTCGGTCAAGATCATCTTTTTGCTTCTAGGGCTGATTATTCCTACTGTATTAATCTATTATGCTTGGCTCTTACGAGGGAGTGTTTTGGAGCCTCGACAACTATCCCCCTTCTGGCAAAAAGCCCTTATCTCAACGCTTCGTCTGCATCGCAAGAGAGGGAACTACTCAGATACTCCTGAAACGATCGATGCCCTCCGTTTTACGCTTCAATCTAACCTGAAGGAGGATGCCAGTGCTCGTCCCATCCTGTTTACCACTCCATCTAAAAGCTCAAAAGCTCAGAAACGATTGAATAAATTGGTGGCAGACCTTGCTGCAAGTTACTCGTTAGGAGGTGGGAATGTGAGTAAAATAGTACATCTTCTCCACGCCTCCAATAGTTCTGCGGCTAACCTACCCCATGCTCGCATTATAGAACAGGGGTATTGGGGAGGTAAACAATTTTCTCAAGATCTAGCACTCGCAGAAGCGGAGAGAAAGACTCCTACCCTTCTTATCGCACCCTTCGATTCGGTTCATCTATTGGCTTCTCAAGTTGCCCAAATAGTTGTAGTGGTTGAGCAAGATCAGAGCAGAACCACTCTACTCTCGGATCTTGAGCATTCACTATATCAAGTCACTCCGCCTATCCATGCTCTGTGGGTATGCAATGTTTTTCCATTTTTCCGCTAAACCATTCAAAGACTACTCTCTTCTCTTATGATCATCAATAGTCTTCTCGATACCGACCTGTATAAGTTTACTACAGGCTACGCTTATGCCAAACTATTCCCCTATGCCTATGGACACTTCAAGTTCATAGATCGGGATCATCGCATCTATCCCAAGGGGTTTGCCCAATTGCTAAGAGAAGAGATTGACCATATGTCTCGAATTGCCCTAAGTGATAGCGAAGCGCAGTTCATAGCCCATCGAATGCCCTATATCCCTCCCACTCACATTGATATGCTAAGAGGGTTTCGTTTCAATCCCGATGAGCTTACCATCACACAAGACAGCGAGGGGCATCTGTATATAGATGCGGAGGGGCCTCTCTATCGGGTAACTCTCTGGGAGACGCCCATCCTAGCACTAGTAAGTGAATTGTATTATCGGGTGATGAATATCACTCCGGACGAGGAGTACATGCAGCGAGTGGCTATAGACAAGGCTACCCGACTAGAAAGGGAGCAACTAAACTTCTCGCTATTCGGGATGCGCCGACGCTTTAGCTACGAGGTAGAAGACAAAATCACGTGTATTATGCGGGAGTATGCTCCGCAACACTTCTTTGGTACAAGCAATGTGCACTTTGCGCACAAATATAACCTCAATGTATCGGGTACTCATCCCCACGAGTGGATTCAATTCCATGGAGCCATATACGGCTACAAAATGGCAAACTATATGGCAATGGAAGACTGGATCAATGTCTATGACGGAGACTTAGGTACTGTACTAACAGACACCTATACGACGGATGTTTTCTTGAGGAATTTCAGCAAAAAACATGCCCAGCTATATACGAGTTTGCGCCATGATAGTGGAGATCCTTTCCAATTTGTAGACAAAGCAATTGCCCGTTATCGAGAGCTAAAGGTGGATCCGAAAATCAAATACATCATCTTCTCCGATAGTCTTAATGTGGACAAAGCTATAGAGATACGTAACTATTGTGCAGATCATATCCGTTGCTCCTTTGGTATTGGCACTAACCTTACCAACGATACCGGTTGTGGTGTAGCCCCATCAAACATTGTAATGAAACTATGGCGCTGCAAGATGACCGAGCGAGAGGAGTGGAGCTACTGTGTAAAACTTAGTGACGCTCACGGGAAATATACAGGTGTACCCGAAGAAATCGATTTGGCACGTCTCACATTAGGGATTAACGACTAATCATCTCTCAAAAGCCCCATGGATATGGAGAGTATAAAGCCCCAAATTGCCCTCTTTGCAGGCTCTTTTGATCCCATACACATTGGGCACATGGCGCTAGCCAATTATATCCTCTGCCATAACAAAGGGATAGAGCAACTCTGGTTTGTTCCCACAGCTCAAAATCCGCTCAAGCCTAGGGCTACAGAACTCTCCTTTACCCAGCGATGCCGCCTTATCGAAGAAGTGATAGTCAATGACTCTCGATTTGCTTGCTGCCGCATAGAGGAGACTTTACCAGCCCCCCATTACACGATATATACTCTGGACAAACTGAGGGAGCATTACCCTCAGTACCAATTTATCCTCATAATGGGAGCCGATAATTGGCTTAATATCGAGCACTGGTATCTTTGGAGAGAATTGATCGAGCAATACCCTATCTTGGTTTATCCGCGCCCTGGATACACCCTCCCCAAAGAGGTGGAAAATAACAATGTCACTCTACTGCATGATGCCCCTCTCATGGAGATCTCTTCTTCGGAAATTAGATCTGCTCGGCATAAGGGGGAAGACCTCCGCTATTGGATGCCACGGCCCGAACTATTTGATCTTCTCTAAAGCCTTATCTACCAATGACAAGACCTCGCCGCAAACTTTCTGCCCTGCAAGTGACCTGCATTTCGGCTATTTGGTTTGTAATTGCAGGCTGGCTTTTTTCGTCCGTTAGGCTGGATATTTTTTCAATATTAGCCATCATTCTTTCGGGAATTCTCGTCTTTATTGCCTTGTATAAGAACCAACGATAATTCCTTCCCAACCTCTTAGGATACACACATCACGGGGCTATTGCTTCGGCCATAATGCCACTATTCTACTAGTTATTCGTACTTTTGAGGGAGGATTAAGAATGAAACAGTGCCCATCTCAGATATATTAAGACTCATGGATATACTATTAGTAGGCTATGGACGTATGGGAAAAGCCATCGAAAAAGAGGCTATACGAAGAGGACATCGTATTACAGCGATTTTCGATGCTGATGGTGAATGCTTTACCGAGCAACAGCAATTGCCGCCAGCTGATGTCTGTATCGAATTTACAACTCCCCAAACTGCCTACAAAAACTGCCTACATGCAATCAATAAAGGCTTGCCGGTAGTATCGGGCACAACGGGTTGGCGCGACGATGTACAGAAGCTACAAGATGACATTTCGATCTCTAAGAGCGGCACTTTTTTCTATGCCAGTAATTTTAGTTTAGGGGTAAATATCCTCTTTGAACTCAACCGGCAACTCGCCCGAATCATGCAGAAGGAACCCGAGTACAGTGTCTCTCTCGAGGAAACACATCATGTACACAAACTTGATGCCCCTAGTGGTACGGCTATCACTTTGGCGGAAGATATAATAAAAGAGTCTCCTAATTTGGAGGGATGGGCACTTGCCCCAAATTTAGATCCTCACACTCTCCCGATAGAAGCCAAGCGAATAGGAGAGATTCCCGGCATTCATAGCATCAAGTGGCATTCTCCGGTTGATGAGCTAACTCTATCCCACGAAGCATTCGGAAGAGAGGGTTTTGCCCTTGGAGCTGTACTGGCTGCCGAATATGCGGTTGCGCATCACGGTGTACTCTCCATGAGAATGATGCTCGGATTTTCTGACTAAATCCATCTAATCTAAGAACTAAGAACCTAATATTAAGCATATATGCAACACAATAGCACGCAGAAGAAAAACCTATTAACCCGACGCAATATTGTAGGGGTTATTGTATCTCTCCTCTTTATCGCATTTGCCATTTGGGCAGGTTGGCTATGGTTGATTTTCCTTCCTCTTATCATAGACTATTACTTCTTTCACAAGATCAAATGGAATTGGTATAACTCCATCCAAAATAGCCTGTTGCGTAATATTTGCGCTTGGCTCTGCGATATTGTCTGCTGTGTTATAGGGGTAGCTCTACTCAATATCTACTTCTTCCAAAACTTTGCCATTCCCTCCTCTTCTCTCGAGAAGACCTTACTTGTAGGGGATTATCTCTATGTTGATAAACTGAGCTATGGACCTAGGCTTCCTAATACGCCTCTGGCCATTCCTCTTGTTCATAATACATTTTTAGGAGGGAAGAGCTATAGCGAAACACCTACTCTCAAATATCGCCGCCTCCCTGGGCGAGGTCATGTAGAGCGCGAAGACCTAGTCGTTTTCAATTTCCCCGCTGGAGATACTGTAGCTGTAAAGGTTCCCAACCCCGACTACTATACCCTTATCGCGCTTTATGGGCGAGATGTAGTGTGGAAAAACACATCTGAATTTGGAGAGATAGTGTATCGCCCCGTAGACCGTCGCGACCACTATGTAAAACGCTGCGTGGGAATGCCGGGAGAGACCCTACAGATTCGCAATAACGATCTCTATATTAATGGAGAAAAACAGGCTCGCCCCAAGTACATGCAACTCAACTATTATGTACAAGCAAAGCCAGAAGGTTTGTCGGTACGAGACTTTGAAACTTTAGGTATTAGCGAAAGTGATCGCGGATACATACAGCTATCTCACGAAACCTCTAGTTCCCTATCAAGCATGGGTTTTGACTTAGCCTTAGAAGGGGGTAAGAGCTCTTTCTATCACTTCCCTCTCACCGAAGAGATGCTACAAAAGCTACAAAGTGATACAAGAGTACTCAAAATAATTGTAGAACCCGACAGCGAAGGATTTACCTATCCCGTAGAAGCTAAACTAGGATGGAGCCGAGACAACTATGGTCCCATACTGATCCCCAAAAAGGGACTAACTATCAAGTTGTCTCCTAATAACCTTCTTCTCTACAAGCGTTGCATAGAGGCCTACGAAAGACACTCCGTGGTCATAGATAGTAATGGCGTTATCAAGATTGATGGAGAGGCTAAGGATACGTATACTTTCGCCATGGATTACTATTTCATGATGGGAGACAATCGCCATAACTCTGCCGATAGCCGCTATTGGGGCTTCGTGCCCGAAGATCATGTGGTAGGCAAACCGGTTCTTCTTTGGCTCTCTTTAGATAAAGACAAAGGCCTGTTCTCCGGAAAGATTCGCTGGCATCGTATGTTCCGTAAAGTAACCAAGTGGTAATAATCACCTTCCCTATTTGGCGAGATGTCACCCAAACAGAGAATGAAAAAGAACCGTCTAGTATGGAGGTACTATGCCCTACCGATCTTTTTTATCATCTTAGTAGTGCTACTGCGCCTTTGGGTGGGCTTTGTATACCATGTTCCCAAGGATAGCGAGGCTTTAGGGAAATATGCAGGGCGTTACCTTCTGATGGCACGAATAGGCTCTCCCAAACGAGGAGAACTTGTTCTTGCATCCCTAGAAAACAAAGGGAAGAGGAGAGACACCCATAGATTGCCTCTATTGGTTGCAGGGCTTCCTGGCGATACTATCGAATCTTACGCAGGGGTTATCTATGTCAATGGCAAGTCTTGGTTCTCTGCAAACGCCCAGAGAAACACCTCTTCAGAACCTAAACATACTGCTTCTATCCTATCGGATACTCTTTCGCTAACCTCTAACGGGGCAGATAGTAGTTACTATCGTTTAGTACTTCGGTCTAATGAGTTTTGGTTGCTAACCTATTCTATCCTCAATAGCATGGACTCTCGCCATTATGGCCCAATACATCGCAATCGATTGTACGGCATACAAGCCCTATGATATTATCTACAGCCTACGCCCCTCCCATACAGTATTTCGCAAAGTTAGCCTCTGGTAAAGTACTGCTAGAGGCTTGTGAGCATTATATCAAGCAAACCTATCGCAATAGATGTCGCATACTAGCGGCTGATGGCGTACAAGAGCTAAGCATTCCGGTAGAGCAAGGAGCCTCTGAGCAATGCCCTATCCGAGAAGTACGCATATCGGAGCAGAATAATTGGCGTGCAAGACATTGGCAAACACTCAAAAGCTGCTATGGTATGGCACCTTTTTACGAGTATTATGCTCCCGATATTGAGCCATTCTATCGAAAGCGATATACGTTCTTGTACGACTTTAATCTGGAGTTAATGGAACTTATCGCAGGGCTAATGCATTTGGATATCTCAATCACAGAAACAGAGACGTATCAAGCTACCTATCCCGAGGATTTTCGTCTCTCTATACGTCCCAAAAAGCCTGCTTTCGACCCCTATTTTAATGCTCAAGTCCCCTACTACCAGGTATTCAAGGGTGAGAATGGCACAGATTTTACGCCCAACCTGAGCATTTATGATCTACTTTTCAATGAGGGTCCTCTAGCTCCAATTCTACTCAAAAAGTCGATTATCCGCCACCCTTCTATCCTGTGAGCTAGCACTGCAATTGCTGCTCTAGTTTGGAGATGGTTGTAGCAAATTCGTGGTCTATGGATATGGCATCACGGGTAGAATTACAGCCATGGATAACGGTAGCATGACTTCTCCCTCCCAGATAGTGCCCGATGCTAGAAAGGGACTCTTTGGTATGCTTATTGGCCAAAAACATGATAACATGGCGAGCCATAACAATATCTTGGCGACGGCTTTTCCCTTTTACTTGATGTGCCGGGATGTGGAAGTTCTCACACACAAGCCTCTGTATATTCTCCAACGTTACCTCTCTCTCCTCTAGCCGTATGGTGCGAGACAAAATCTCCCGACTAAATGAAAGGTCTATGGGGCTACCTGTAACGGAGGCACTCAAGAAGATACTAGAAAGGACACCGTCGATCTCTCGCACACTATGGGAAGCGTTCTTGACAATAAAGTCACTCACCTCTTCTGTAAGGACAACTCCTCCCTGACTTGCAAGCTTATTAAGAATCTCCCGACGAAGACAAAGATCCGGGCGTTTGATCTGCGCTGTAAGAGAGCCTGCCATACGAGAGACAATGCGCTCACTCAACGCATTAAAGTCACTCACGGAGCGATCCGATGTGAGAACAATCTGCTTACCAAGAGAATATAGGTGATTGAATATCTCAAAGAAAGCCTGCTGCGAACGCTCTTTCCCCTCCAATTCTTGGATGTCATCAAGCAATAATACATCTATCTGCTGGTAGTACTTGATGAAGTCGGGGACCTTCTTATTTTTACTTGCCGCTGTAAATTGCTGTACAAACTGCAACGTAGTGACGTAGAGCACACGCAAGTCCGGATGCTGACGGAGTATTTCCCACCCCATGGCATTCATCATATGCGTCTTTCCGACCCCGGGAGGTCCATAGATGAAGAAGGGGTTCATCATAGCATCCCCTGGCTCTACACAAATGCGACGAGCAAGAGAAAGAGCTACATCATTAGACTCCCCTCGGATAAACGAATCGAATGTAAAAGGAGGGAGTAACTTCGTGTCCCATTGAGTGGGATTTGTTGCCCCGACATCGTTGTGAGGGACTGAAATACCTTGAGGGATACTTGCAGGGGATGTAGAAAGAGAGGCTTCGGACATAGAAGTCAGTAAGCAGCCCTCTGTCGTGTTATTGGAGGTGCTATCCACCATTGCAAGGTATCTTAGTCGAGCATGCTCGCCAAGTACAGACCGCAAGGCTTGCTGCATTTGGAGTGCAAAATTCTGCTCAATATATTCACAGAAAAAGGCACTAGGCACCTTTACCACGATGGTATCATTCCCTTCTAAGCGCACGGGCTCTATGGGATGAAACCAAGTATTAAACTGCTTGGAGGGAATATGAGAACTCAAGTGTACGAGACACTCCTGCCATATGCTATTTACGTTCTGTTCCATATTCTCTCTTTAGGCGTTCTATATTTCTTGTTTCAATCCTTATCATACCCTCTTTTGAAGAGGAGAGATTCCCCCTAGGGAGAGAAAATCTACTCGCCTTAAGTGCCCTACAACAGAGCAATAATACAGCGTAATCAACCTCTCCTTCCTATCTATCCGAAGGTGTAACTTGGTCTATTGAGATAGTATACCTATCCCTCTACTTCACTCTGAATGAACAGGGAAAATCAGTATTTCTCTTTGTTCAATCACAACGCAAAACTAGTGCTTATTTTTGGGCTAAACAAACCGAGAAAATCCACAATGAGGCTAATGATATAGCTAACTACCTATAGAATCAGCACCTTGCACAACTACTTATAGACTACGAAGAAGTAGCATTATAATCTACTAAATATCAAACAGATATAAAGAAACAACTTTATGAAACGACAAGTTATCAACAACCAAGAAAAAGCGTAAGTCCCTTACTATATTGCACTTTAGGCGTGTAACAATAGGGGTAGAAGAACAACTCTTAATAATCAGACAAAGTACAACTTTACAGGCTAGTTTATAAGGAGAAAATAGCTATACGTCTTATTTGTTTCTAGGTACAAATCCTTTATTTTTTGAGGCTTCAATCAGAGGTCTGGATACTCTGGGAGGATCTCAAGAAGAAGTTGTGCATTGTAGAAATCATCATAACGTGGCGATAAGAGTTTTGCTCTCCGTTCCTGCTCTTCTAGGGTAAACTCTCTGGAGGCAATGGCAGAGGCTTGACGTAGAATATCCTCATCGCTCTTTACCCTATAGACGCACTCCTCTAGTCCCGTTCCGTAGACCATCTCTTCGTTTGCTATAATATAACGACCGGAATAAAGGGCATTGAGTAGTTTCAATTTAAGCCCCGTTGGCTGATTTGTGACCAAGATATGTGCAGAAGCCTGCTCAATGAGACGCTCCATTCGTTCGCCTGATACGTTGGCTTCCAAACGAACATTTCCGCTTTTCTGCACACATTTTCGGAGGCTAGGTGACGGATCTCGTCCTGCTATTACGAGAGGAAGGGGAAGTTGAGGAGCTAGGCGAATCAATCTCTTTGCTGTAAGTTCATTCTCTAATACAGAGAGTTTACCATGAAATAAGAAGTAATCTCCCTTCCCCGGTTGGCTCTTCACCTCCTGATCTCCATGAAACCCCGAAACCCATTCTACCCTTACTTCTGGATAGCGGCAAGCAAAATAATCTCGCTCTCGAGGGGTAATTGCTAGGATATGATGTGCATAACGAAGGTTTTTCTCAAAGAGACGCAACCGAAGACTCTCAAGGGAAAAATAAAGCTTCTTGAATAGACTTCGAGTACCCTTCGCCAGATAGTGGTAATACTCATGCTCTATATTGCAGGCTCGAACAATACGAAGCCGATTGCTAAGAGCAGGGTGAGATAAAAAATGACACGTATGTAATCCCTCAAAGAGAATAGGCGCATCATCCTCCAAAAGATGGGAGAGAAGGCTTTGAGAACGACGGCTGTAAATGATATAGGGCTCACGTGATAGTGCAGAAAATATCCCCCTAAGGCGAGGATAATAGTAGACCTTTTCACACAAACCCTCCAGTCCCTTTTGCTCGGGTCGTCCATACTGATAACAATGGAGTATTATGCTAACACCTCGGTCGGCAAGAGCCTTTATCTTATAGTAAACATCTATTACTCCTCCATAATCTGCAGGATAGGGAATATCAAAAGATACTATATGTAATCGTCTTTCCATGGTGTTGACAATTATGATTTGGAGTAGAGGCCTCCGGGGAGAGGCTTAATGAAGCCGTCAAACTCAAGCGTGAATAATCTATTAGATAGCTCCGCGGCAGAGATCCCCAAGCGCATCAATAAGTCGTTAAAGTGTATTGTTTCTTCCTCTACAATGAGGCGTAATACAGGGTCGTCCGGAAGATCTTGAGGAGCAAAAAGAGAAGATGAGCTTTCCACTTCCCCTCCATTACTCTTTCCCCACCCTAATACGGATATGATACTATCAGCATTAATGGCAGGGACGGCCTGCATAGATGCTATGATGCGATTGCACCCCACAGAGGTAGAATCCGTAATACGCCCTGGGACAGCGAATATCTCCCGTCCGTAACCCGAAGCCATTGCAGCAGTAAGAAGCGAACCTCCACGGGCAGCACTCTCTACCACAAGGGTGGCATGAGAAAGGCCTGCTACAATACGATTTCGCCCCACAAAATGGTGACGTTCCACTTTACTCCCCCAGGAATACTCGCTAAGCAACCCCCCTTTTTTGAGCATCTCAATAGCAATATTGCGGTGAGCCGCTGGATAAATCCTATCCAAACCATGAGCTAATACACCAATAGTGGGGATTCCTAAGTCAAGAGCCACTTTATGAGCCTTTACGTCGATACCAAATGCCAAGCCACTAATCACTACGAGATCGGGGATCTTATTCGCCAAATCTTCAAGTAGTACTTCTACTGCTTTTAAGCCATAACGAGAAGCCCGCCTTGTTCCCACTACACTAATGCAATGAGGAGAGCGCAAAGCGTCTCTATTACCAAAATAAAAGAAGGCAGGAGGTGGGTCTGCACACTCAGCAAGTAACTGAGGATAGTCCGCATCCCCTAATCCAAATGTATCGATATGCTTTCTTTGAGCCTCTTCTATCTCCCGCTCGGCACTCTCAAGGAGCTCAGAAAGAGAAAGGTGCGACACCACACGCCTATAAAGCGCAGGTGCCACACCTTCTAAAATAGCAGGATTGGAAAATATGTCGCAGACATCATCTACAGCCTCTAAGATACGACGGAGAGTAATAGCACCTACTCCCTCTATCCGACTTAGGGCTAAAAGATAAGCTGCCTTGCCCATCAGCTTCCCAAGAACTAGTTATTAGTGCTCCTTTAACCAGGCAAAAGCATTAGCAAAAGCCTCCATCCATGGAGTTACTTCATGCGAACCGTCTGGATAGAAACCGCACTGCCAAGGGAATACAGATCGCTCTGGATGTGGCATAATAGCTAGGTGACGACCATCATCACTGCAAATGGCAGCAACTCCCTCCGGAGAGCCATTAGGATTACCGGGATAGGTCTTATAGTCGTATTGAGCAACAACATTGTACTTATCAACAGGAGCGTCAAAGGCAAAACGACCTTCGCCATGGGCACACCATACTCCAAGGGTAGTACCAGCAAGTGAACCCATCATTATCGAATTGTTTTTGGGAATTGTTAGCCCAACAAAGCAGCTCTCAAACTTCTGCGACTCATTGTGCAACATTTTGTGTCGAGGTCTCTTATCGGCATAGAGAAGGCCTAGTTCAGCCATTAGTTGACAACCATTGCAGACACCCAAACTTAGGGTATCGGGGCGGGCATAAAAAGCATCAATAGCTGCTTTTGCTCGTTCATTGTACAAGATACCTGCAGCCCATCCCTTGGCAGAACCGAGCACGTCACTATTGGAGAATCCACCACAGAAAACAAGCATTCGTACATCCTCGAGCGTTTCGCGTCCTGAGGTAAGGTCCGTAAGGTGTACGTCCTTTACGTCAAAACCTGCAAGGTGAAGAGCATAGGCCATCTCACGCTCCCCATTCGTACCCTTATCTCGTACAATGGCTGCGACAATACCCGAGTGGTTACTCCGGTCTGCATCAAGTCCTAAAGAGGTTTTCTTCCCTGAAAAGTCTTGAGGTAGGCGGTAGCGGATAGGTTGAATAGGATAATTATTAAAACGCTCCTGAGCAAGTTTCTCTGTTGATTGATAACAATCTAACAAGAATGATGGGCGATACCAATCCGTACGAGCCTTATCTATGTCGATAGTAATCAATTTATCTCCCTTCTTAATCGAGAGAGTACGCTCTTCTGAGGGAGTCGCAATTACAGAGAAAGCAACGCCCATTTCATCGAGCACCTTCTGAGCCTTATCAAGATTATTTACTTGGAGTAGTACCCCAGGATTCTCTGCATAAAGGAGCTTGGTAAGGTCTTCTTCCACTAGCTCTGAGAGGTCAATAGAGAGCCCTCCCTTGGTATTGGCAAAACACATTTCGAGCAATGCTGTTAACATCCCCCCTGCAGATATATCATGCCCAGCAAGTACAAGATCTTTCTTAATCAGGGACTGTACCGCAGCAAAAGCATCTGCAAAATACTCCGCATTAGCAACTGTTGGAGCAGATTCTCCGACCTTTCCCAGACTTTGGAAGAAGGCAGATCCGCCTAATGCAAGGGGCGCAAAACTAAAGTCTATGTACAAAAGAGACGAACCGGCAACAGGTTGAATAACCGGCGTTACAATCTTACGAACATCGCTTACCGGAGCTGCTGCCGATATAATAACGGTGCCTGGGCTTACAACGGATGGCTCTGTCGGATACTTTTGTGTCATAGAGAGAGAGTCTTTCCCCGTGGGGATGTTGATACCCAATTCTATGGCAAAATCTGAACAAGCCTCTACAGCACGATACAAACGTGCGTCTTCCCCCTCATTGCGGCAGGGCCACATCCAATTGGCACTTAGCGAAACACTCTGTAATCCTTCGGTAAGAGGGGCAAAAACGATATTGGTCAAAGACTCTGCAATAGAGAGTATTGAACCCGTAGCAGAGTCTATAAGTCCTGCTTGAGGCGCATGCCCAATAGTTGTAGCATAGCCCTTCTCTCCACGATAATCGAGAGCAATAGCACCAAGATCTGCAAGAGGGAGCTGTAGCTCTCCACAACATTGCTGGCGAGCAATACGGCCTGTCACAGATCGGTCTACCTTATTGGTAAGCCAATCTTTACAGGCAACGGATTCCAAACTGAGCACTCCTTGGAGATATTTCTCAGGTGCTTGAGCGTCGTATGTAGCGTCTTGATAAGAATGCTCCAGTGTAGAGTCTCTCATGATAGTACGCGGAGGCTTTGCAAGCATATCCTCTACAGCAAGATGGATTGCTTCTTCTTTGGTAGATTTTCTTCCAAAGCAAAGCTCGTGACTATCGGTCGTTTTACCTACCTTATATATAGGAGCTTTCTCTCGTGCAGCAATAGCAGCAATTCGCTCGTAGTCTTTTTCTTCGATGAGTAAGCCCATACGTTCTTGACTCTCGTTGCCAATAATTTCTCTATCTGATAGAGTGGCATCCCCTACGGGGAGGGCATCAATGTCTATCTCTCCACCCGTGGCTTCGATAAGTTCTGTAAGGCAGTTAAGGTGCCCACCGGCTCCGTGATCGTGAATACTAATGATAGGATTATCGTCACTCTCGGCAAGAGCTCGCACCACATTTTCTACACGTTTTTGCATTTCCGGATTGGCTCTTTGTACGGCGTTAAGCTCAATGCCGGCACTATACTGCCCTGTATTTACAGAGCTTACAGCGCCACCACCCATACCAATACGGTAGTTATCACCACCTAGCACTACAACGGTCTCTCCCGCCTTAGGCTCTTCTTTGATAGCATCTCGTTGGCGAGCATAGCCGATTCCCCCGGCAAGCATAATTACCTTGTCGTAGCCATAACGTGTAGCCTTGTCATCTTCTTGATGTTCGAAGGTAAGTAGTGAACCCGTAATAATGGGCTGACCAAACTTATTCCCAAAGTCACTGGCTCCATTGGAGGCCTTTGTAAGAATTCCTTGAGGATGCTGATAAAGCCAAGGGCGAGCCTCCATAGACATAGGAATGGCAGACTGGAGACGAGGATAACTTGTCATGTATACAGCCGTACCAGCCACAGGGATCGAAGCCTTTCCTCCTGCCATACGATCTCGTATCTCCCCTCCGGTACCCGTGGCAGCACCATTGAAGGGCTCTACTGTTGTGGGGAAATTGTGTGTCTCTGCCTTGAGAGAAAGTACAGTATCTATCGGTTTAGTAGAGAACAAAGAGGGGCGATCTCCGTAAGATGGGGCAAATTGCTCCACCCTTGGCCCCTTGATGAAAGCCACATTGTCTTTGTAAGCGGATACCAAACCATTGGGATTAGCTTCTGAAGTAGCCTTAATCATGGAGAAAAGAGAGTGCTCCTGCTCCTCTCCATCAATAACAAAGGTGCCATTAAATATCTTATGCCGGCAATGCTCCGAGTTAACCTGAGAGAAGCCAAATAGCTCACTATCCGTAAGTTTACGCCCTAGGCGCTTTGAAAGATTTTGAAGGAAATCAATCTCTTTTTCGCTTAGAGCGAGCCCCTCAGATTGGTTGTAAGCTGCAATATCATCGATGTACGCAATGGGGGCCGGAGTTGCATCCGTATGGAATATAGATGCCCCGGGAGTATGATACACACATTCGGTCATAGGATCGAATATGGGTTGCTCTTCCTTAACGCGTCTAAGTAACTCAATACGCGTAATCCCCTCAATACCCATGTTTTGAGTAATCTCTACAGCATTGGTACTCCAAGGAGAAACAATCTCACTACGAGGTCCTATATAATCTCCTTCGGCTTGCTCTTGGGGATCCACTTTGCCCTCTAAAGCAAAAAGCCACCCGAGCCTCTCGAGGTCTTGATCAGAAAAAACGACACTATGCTCTACGGCATAGAGAATATCGCACTGCGAGGGGAAATAACTAATCATCGCTATTCGGTAATAAAAAATAAATCTGGTATCCTAAATTCTCTCCCTTGAGAAAGTGCAGGAACCCTACAAAAGTAGGAATTTTCTCGCATCTAGCGAATATTCTTTCACGAGAAGAAACAAAAAAGGGAGAGACTATTATTAAAGTCCCTCCCCTCAATATATCTAGGAGTCTCCCTCTATTCTTAACAAAGAGGGATCTTTGCCACACGAGCTTCATGCCGTCCCCCTTCAAAATCTGTAGAGAGGAACGCCATTATAATCTTCTTAGCCTCATCTAACGAAACGAACCGAGCAGGGAGTGAAAGTACATTGGCATTATTGTGCGCTCTACCCAGTGCTGCAATCTCTTCGTTCCAAGAAAGTGCAGCACGCACATGAGGATGCTTATTGAGAGCCATAGATATGCCATTACCCGAGCCACATATGGCAATCCCCCACTCTAGCTGTCCGCTATCAATAGCTTCTCCCAATTTGTGTGCAAAATCGGGATAATCTGCACGCTCTTCGCTGTAAGTGCCAAAATCTTGATACTCAATCCCCAGATCGGAGAGGATCTTCTTCACCTCTTCTTTGAGAGCAAAACCAGCATGATCCGAACACAATCCAAATCTTTTCATAGCAATGAAAAACTTCTCTATTTTATCTCTTTCGTAAAATCCTTAGCCCTTTTTCCACGATGCACTGGATAGAAAATCGTCTCCTTTTTGCACATAGAAAATACGGGGAATGAATCACCTCATACACCCACTAGGGGCTGGTAGCACTCATTCCCCAAGCCATTGATGGATAGGCTTAGACCTATCTATTTGCTTAAATCTTGGTTACAAGATCTTCGGGCACACCGTCTCCCAAAGTCGTATTGAGGCGGTATCCCTTTCCGTGTACGTTCTTAATTTCGAGAGAGGGATCTTCCTTCAAGATTTTACGTAGCTTGGTAATGTACACGTCCATACTACGAGCATTGAAGTAATTGTCGTTCTCCCAAATTGTTTTAAGGGCATAGTTGCGCTCCAAAGTTTCGTTTGCAAAAGAGCAAAGGAGGCTGAGAAGCTGACTCTCTTTGGTGGTGAGTTTAATCACCTTTTCACCAATTGTGAGCGTTTGCTTCTGTATATCAAAAAAGAACTTACCCAACTGGTAGTAGGGCATTACCTTAGACTCAACACCCTTTACACGTCGCAATATAGCTTCGATGCGAGCTAATAATTCATCGAGACTGAATGGCTTTGTTACATAGTCATCAGCCCCCACTTCAAAGCCATGAAGCACATCACCTTTCTCTGTCTTTGCCGTGAGGAAAATAATGGGCACCATAGTATTGATTGCACGAATGTCCTTAGCAAGAGTAAAACCATCCTTACGAGGCATCATTACATCGAGGATACAGAGGTCGTACTCTGTCTTCTCAAAGTTATGAAGCCCCTCTTCACCATCGCGAAAGAGATGCGTCTCAAATCCCTTAGTATCAAGATATTCCTTGAGTAAGAGACCTAGATTGTCATCGTCTTCGCAGAAAAAGATTTTCGTTTTTTCATTCATAGCTACTTATTATTGATTGTTTCTTTTTTTTCTTAACTCCTCTATAATAGAAAATCTAAAGGAGTACTATTGTTCATCTAAGGGTGCGTCTTCTGTGGGCAACTCAAAGATCATGGTTGTTCCTATCCCTATCTCACTTTCCACTTTTACGCGCCCTTTCATAGATTTGACCGTGGCTTTTACATAGGAAAGCCCCAATCCAAAACCTTTTACATCATGTATATCCCCCGTATCTACTCGATAATACTGACGGAATATATTACGTTGGTCCTTGCGCGATATGCCAATACCATTGTCTTTTATCTCAATGCGAAGTACTTTGGGCTTAGGGTTCGATGTAGACAAATAAAGTCTAGGAGGCACATTGAGTTTGGAGTACTTGATGGCATTGTCCAATACATTAAATATAATGTTTTGAAAGTGCATCTTATCCACGTTGAGATAGCTATTCTTCGCACGTAAGTCCGAAGTCATTACTCCCATTTTTTCTTCGCACTTAAAAGAATAGACCGTAATAGCATCTTCTAGCAGGATATGAGCATCGAATAAAGAGGGATTAAATCGTACCCTACTCTCATTGACAAGCGTAAACTGCAAGATCTTCTCTATCAAGAAAAAGAGCCGCTTAGTCTCACTCTGCATTGCTCCTAACAATCGCTGACGGCGTGCCGGGTCTTTTACAAGTACGTCATCATCAAGCATCTCAGAAGCTAGTTTTATTGATGTGACAGGGGTCTTCAGCTCGTGTGTCATGTTGTGCACAAAGTCTTTTCGACCTCGCTCAAAACGCTGTTGGCGGACAAAGAAAACTAGAGCTACGGCAAACAGGACCAATAAGACCAGTGTAGTAAACATCGTAGCAACTATGTAGGTATGCGTTGTGATGTATCTATCGTGCTCATAAAAGACAACCTCTACGAACCCCTGCCCCGAATTACTCATCGCAATCTTATCAAAAAGAGTATGCTGTACGCTATTCTCCGGAGTAGCGAGGGCATTGTGAGAAGGTCCCTTTTCGTACACTAAATGGTTCTCTTTATCGTAAATGCGAACTATAAAGTCTTCGTATACACCTACTCTTTCCAGCGAATATTTGAGACAAGCATCGAGATAAGAGTAAGAAATCTTGTCGAAAGAGGGATGAATATCACTCTCTAAGTCTATAATAGAACTCAGTATCACCTCATTAAGAGCATCCTGATGAAATAGATAGGCATCGAGCAATCGCTTCTGGATTCCCATTGTAAAAAGCGAACGAGAATCCGTTATAACGGGAGGAGGTGGTGGGAGGGTATCTTCTAAATATGCCATTGAGCGATCAGAAAAACGAGAGCGATTGGCCGAAGAATTCCATAAAACAAGATCTTTGATACGCTTGTCAAGAACCGATGGTAGTGCCCTTCGCTCCTCTTCCCGACAATTATCTTGCATTTTACAAACCACATTACGAAGGTCGAGCTGACTAGCGACAAACTGAGCGATGGCCTCGCGCTCTACCTCCTCTACAGCTTGATCTACTGCATTCTTTATGTTGGAGATAAAATACTCCTGCCGCATCTCGTGCATGTCTCGTAGGAAACGAAACTGCGTGTAGAGAGACACAGTCAAAGCCAAAACGGGTAGGACGAAAAGAATTATGACCCAACGCTTCTTAAACATACAACCTCTTTACCTCTTTGCTCTCTCTTATGCAATACAATACATCAGGGGGAAATTTCTTTTATCATGGAACAACGCAACCCCTCCCTGCTCTCGGGAAATCTGCGAATTCGGGTACTTGAGGATACTCTCAAGCGCGATAATTAGCTTTCTATTTACACCCCCTTGCCTCATCTTACAGATACAAAAATAACAATAATCCCCTAATAGGCAAGAGGTTTAATGATATCTCTTTTAAAAATCTTTCTGCTAGGCTCCAAAGAAGTCTTGAAATAAGTAACAATGGACATCCTATACAGAAAGGGAATTCTACCCTGTAAAGAAAAACAGAAAGCGATATACAAGTACCCTTTACGATATCCTAACGATCCTGATAGATAGATAAAACTCGCTTCTCCTCGCTTGATCTTCTATCCCAAGAGAAGGAGGATTCTCTCTCCTCTTTATAAAAAAGAAGCACTCTGCAAGACTATGCAAAGTGCTTCTTCCAACTTCTGTCGGGATGACTAGATTCGAACTAGCGACCCCACGCCCCCCAGACGCGTACTCTAACCGGACTGAGCTACATCCCGAACAACGGCTGCAAAGGTAGATACTTTTTTTCTACTGACCAAACATTTCTCGATAAAAATCGAGCGATTCCTTGAGTAAGTCGTCCGTACAAGAGAGTTTCTCCATCTTTCCCAGAGACTTAAAGGCAATAATAGAAACAGTATCATCCTCATTTTTTTTATCCTGATGAAGGAGAGACAGGATAGTAGGATAATGTTTACAAGAAAAAGTATAAGGAGAAAAATACTCCCGCATAAGAGCGATAAGATCCGAGAGATAACTTTTATCAGCACCAAGCAAAATATGGGAGAGATAAAGCTCACATACAAGCCCGATAGCCACGGCCTCTCCATGCCGCAATACCCTACTCGATCCTTCTTGGGCTCGGATATGGGATAGTCCCTCCACCCCATGACCTATAGTATGCCCAAGGTTTAACCATTGGCGAAGCCCCTTATCGGTAAAGTCGGCTTCTACAAATTGCTCTTTGATAGCTACACTCCTATTTATAAAAGGGAGCCAAGAGTCTATACTGCCAAAAGGGTCGAAAGCTTTAATCTCTCTCCATAGGTCTCCTGAGGAGAGAAGTCCATATTTCACCAATTCCCAGTACCCCGAGAGGATTTCCTCTTGCGGCAGGGTGGATAGAAATTGAGGGTCTATCATCACAGCTTTGGGGAGAGAGAAGGCTCCTAATAGATTCTTTACTCCGGCATAATCAACCGCTGTTTTCCCTCCGATAGAAGCATCAATCATGGCCATGAGAGTGGTAGGCACATAGACACAAGGTATCCCTCTCTTATATATAGAGGCAACAAATCCCACAAAGTCGAGCAAAGCCCCTCCTCCCACAGCGACCAATAGGGTTGAACGAGTGGCTGATCGTGCAAGTAGCCAGTCAATCGTTTCTCCCACATGAGTGAGGGATTTCACCTCTTCCCCTCCGGGAATAACAAGACGATTGCAAGGCTCTATACAAGTCCATAGAGGAGCAAGACGCGGAGCAGCCTTTGCTGCAACCTCTTCGTCCACAATCGCTAGACACCGATCGAAGCCACCTTTCGCATAGAAAGGTAGCCACCTTTCGTTGAGAACATCTAGAGCAATGTAGGAGGGAGAGGTCGCTAACGACATGGCTTATCTAGCATGTGCGTCTACTTGGGATAGAATTAACTCTAGAGCCTCAGGAAGCCTATTCCCATCTTTCCCCCCTGCTGTAGCAAAGTGGGGTTGTCCACCACCGCCACCTTGGATCAATCGTGCAGCCTCTTTTACGAGATTGCCGGCGTGGAGCCCAGAGGCAATGGCCTCTTCACTCAGCATTACCGTAAGAAGCCCTCTTGCACCCTCTGTAGTTGCCGCCACAAAAACGAATGGCTCGTGTAACTCTCCTCGCAATTGGAAGGCTATATCCTTGATTGTATCGGCTTTTTCTTCTCCCTGCAGCACAAACATCCGATAGCCGGAACGCTCGGCACTCGATGCCAAGAGTTCTTTTTTGAGCCTTACTGCATGGGCACGTTGCAGAGTATCAAGTTCAGCTTTGAGGGCACTCTCTTCGCTGAGGAGCTTCTGCAAAGCCTTTACCACATCTGGGGTATTGTTAAGAAGAGCCTTTATCTCCTTAAGCGTATCCTCTTGTTTGTAGAGGAATGCCTCTGCATTAGTTGCGGTAACGGCTTCGATACGACGTACTCCGGCAGCAATCGAACTCTCGGATACAATACGGAAAGAGCCAATCATACCCGTAGAGGGAAGATGAGTCCCCCCGCACAATTCGATAGAAGTGCCATACTTCATAACGCGTACTTCTTCGCCATATTTCTCTCCAAAGAGAGCCATAGCCCCCATAGCACGAGCCTCGGCAATGGGTATATTACGATGCTCTTCTCTGGGGTAATCGGCACGTACTGCTTGGGTTACAAGCTCCTCTACTTGGCGAATCTCCTCAGGGGTGAGTTTATTGTAGTGCGAAAAGTCAAAGCGCAACACCTCCGGACTTACAAAAGATCCCTTCTGCTCTACATGCTCCCCAAGTACCGTGCGAAGGGCTTGATGCAAGAGGTGTGTTGCTGTGTGGTTGGCCTCTGCCATGCGACGACGCTCCTGGTTGATCTCGGCACGGAAGGTTTGTCCGGGATCATTAGGGAGTTTGGGCATAAGGTGTACGGGGAGGTTATTCTCTCGTTTCGTATCTACGATGGCATAACGCACGCCCTCTTCGTCTACAAGAATACCGGAGTCGCCTACCTGTCCCCCCATCTCGGCATAGAAAGGAGTAACAGAGAGTACAACTTGATAGAAGTCTTTATTCTTTTGCTTTACGTGGCGATAGCGAAGTATAGAGCAGTCTGCCTCCGTTTGATCATACCCGACAAAAAGAGTTTCCCCCTCGGCGAGAGTCACCCAATCGTCCGTCTCAAGTTGAGCAGCACTCCGTGCTCGTGCTTTCTGCTCTGCCATCTCTTGATCAAACCCCTCCTGGTCGAGAGTCATACCATGCTCACGCAAGATCAATTCCGTCAAGTCTAGAGGGAAGCCGAATGTATCGTATAACACAAAAGCATCGTGCCCCGAGAGTTGTCCCTTATTCCCTAACTCTTCTATTTTCTTATCAAGGAGTTTGATACCGGCCTCCAGCGTACGCAAGAAGCTCTCTTCCTCCTCTCTCATTACTTTTTGAATCAGGTCTTTCTGAGCTATTAGTTCGGGGTAAGCCCCTCCCATAGACTCAATAAGAGTGGGCAATAGAGCATACATAAAGGCTTCTCTACGCCCCAAGAAAGTATATCCATAGCGTACAGCGCGACGCAAAATACGACGAATAACATAACCGGCCTTAGCATTGGAGGGGAGCTGCCCGTCTGTAATGGCAAATGCAATAGTGCGCACATGGTCTGCAACTACACGCATTGCCACATCGCTACTCTCCTCTTTCCCGTAGGGAATGCCCGAGAGCTCGGCAACGGCTCTAATCAAAGGTTGAAAAACGTCGGTGTCGTAGTTAGAGCGTTTCCCCTGCATGGTCATACAAAGACGCTCAAAGCCCATACCGGTATCAATAACTTTGTGCGGGAGAAGAGATAGAGAGCCATCTGCCATACGATTATATTGCATGAATACAAGGTTCCAAATCTCTACTACTTGGGGGTGATCCCGATTTACGAGCTCCCTACCGGATTGCTGCATACGCTCCTCGTCGCTTCGCAAATCGATGTGAATTTCGCTACAAGGTCCGCACGGCCCCGTCTCTCCCATCTCCCAGAAGTTATCCTTTTTGTTACCATCGAGAATCCGTTCTTGGGGGAGGAAGCGTCCCCAATAGGAGGCTGCTTCGTTGTCCCTCTCTAGGCCATCGCTCTCGGCTCCCTCAAATATGGTGGCATATAAGCGGTCGGCAGGGATACCCAGACGATCGTGCAAGAACTCCCATGCCCACGAGATGGCCTCCTCTTTGAAGTAATCGCCAAAAGACCAGTTCCCGAGCATCTCAAACATAGTATGATGATAGGTGTCGTGCCCCACCTCCTCTAGGTCGTTGTGCTTACCACTCACGCGAAGACACTTCTGAGCATCTGCAACGCGCGGATACTTTGCCTCCACATTCCCAAGGATTATATCTTTGAATTGATTCATCCCGGCATTGGTAAACATTAGGGTCGGATCCCCCTTAACCACCATAGGGGCAGAGGGGACTATATGGTGCTGCTTTTCAGCAAAAAATGCCACAAAAGCGGCACGTATCTCATTAGCGGTCATCATATCTGTATAATATGGTTCTCTCTTTATTTCTTATGGGTGCAAAGGTACAAATTAGCTACTATATGGCATCTCTAGGGATAAAAAAAGCCTCCCACATCGTATCCTTCAAGGAGAGAGGATACCACGTGGGAGGCAATATCAGAAGGGGAAAACCCTCATATCTAGCGGCAGATACAAGGGCTTTCTTACTAAATCCTTAAGAGAAAAAGGTTATTTCATTTTTCATAAGGGATACTATAAGGCATACGTTTGCTAAGAGTAGTAGCAGATTTAGATTGCAATTCCGAAATTTGAAGAGTCACATGTTCATACTCTTGACCATTTTCCCCCTTTTGCTTTTTCATGAACATAATAGCATCCAACCCACGAGCTTTATTCTCACCACCAGCAGCAGGTGTTTCATCCTGCAGTTTAGCACCAAGTTTCTGGTTATCAACAAAACCAAAGAGATCGAGAAGAGCTTTCTGAGTTTCTTCTTTCCAAAAACCTAATTGATAGCCTGCTTCAGCAGAGATAAACTTGGGGCCTGACGTAGGATTATGAACAAAAGTTACACGTCCTAGCACAGATTGAACTCCGTCTTTAACAACAAAGAGATATGTTCGCTCCGAGTCCTTGTCATTACTATAAGCTGTAAACTCCCAATTTATAGACCCATAAGCCTTTAGCAATTCAGCTTTCCAATCCTTCATCATCTCAAACTTCTTGTCGCTAGGAATATAGATCTCTTTCCCCAGGAAATTCTTAGGATCGAAAGTTACATCTTCTCCTTTTTTCACTGTAACAGCAACTTCCACTTTAGCTTTACCGGAAGTAAAAGTAACCTTAGCAGTACCAGCAGCCTTAGCCTCAAGAGCTGTATTAGAAGCTGCTACAATGTTCTGATCAGAACTTGTTACCGTGAAACCAGCGGGTTTAGCAACCACAACAAGAGCACCATCTGCTGCAGAAGCTGCATTAGTAGTAATCGTTACCTTGTCGCCAACACTCATAGTAAGAGCAGTAACATCCTTTCCACTCTGCTTTACTGTAATAGAGTCTTCAACCTTAGGTTGCTTCCCTTCACATCCCACGGCAACCATACCTACAATTGCCAAGGCACCAAGTGCCGCAAAAAACTTTTTCATTTTCAATTTCATTTAGTGTTAGACATATCTAAATTGTTCGTTATCTATCTGCACCGGGACTCTCCCCGAGAACTGGGTCTTTTGGCATGCAAGCTCCAAAACCCACCCTCTAAAAAGAGGAAATCCAACACCACAAAGATAGCAATTTATTTATTCCTCACAATAGTAGAGACAAAAAGAAATCGTTGATATTCTAGTATTATGAAGCGGTAAAAAAGGGAGAATGATACAGAAAAACCCACCCATCCCAAAATAAGGATGAGTGGGTATAAAAATAGTACATTATCCATTTCTCTCCATCCTAGCCCCTTTATCTAGTAAGAAGCCGGAGAGAGAAAGAGAGGAAGTGCTTTACTCTGCATTCAGTGTCACGCGGCGGAAAGCATTCACTGTAAGAGTCTTACTTGCCGTCTTGAGATAAGCTTCCACATCCATCTTGCCATCGCTAATAAAAGCCTGGCGTAGGAGGGTATTTTCCTTATAGTACTTCTGCAAAGCACCTTGAGCAATGCGATCGATAAGCTCGGGTTTCTTCCCTTCTTCAAGAGCTTTCTCACGAGCAATCTTTAGTTCACGCTCTACCACTTCTTGGGGCACCTCTTCTTCGCGAACAGCAACGGGGTTCATAGAAGCAATCTGCATAGCTGTCATACGAGCCATTTCTTGATCAACTGCTTCGTTGAAAGCAGCAACAACGGCAAGCTTATTCCCCGGGTGGATATAAGAAATTGTATGCTCAGCTTTTACGAATTCGTAAGCTCCGAGCTCCATCTTTTCTCCCGTAGTACCGGTGCGATCGGTAATGTGATCAGCCACCGTGCGACCATCAGCAAGCGTAAGAGCAAGAAGGGCTTCCTTGTTCTCAGGTTGCTTAGCCATTGCCACGTTGAGTATATCCTTAGTCAATTGGATATGCCCTTCGTTCTTAGCTACGAAGTCAGTTTCGCACTGGAGAGATACGATTGCTGCAAACCCTGTAGCGTGGTCTGCAAGTACACACCCTTCGGCAGCTTCACGATCAGAACGCTTAGCAGCTACAGCCTTACCCTTGGCGCGGATAATCTCCATAGCTTTGTCGAAGTCTCCATTTGTTTCTTCGAGGGCGTTCTTGCAGTCCGTAAGCCCTGCTCCACTCATCTTGCGGAGCTTTGCAATATCTTGGATTGAAATAGCCATTTCCTTTATTACTAGTATGTTTTCTGAAAAGAGAATTTTTATTCGGCAGCAGGAGTTTCAGCTTCTACACTGGGAGCTTCGGTTTCTGCGCTAGTAGCTTCGGGAGCCTCTTTTAAAGTCTCCTTAGAGCGTTCGCGACGAGCACCGGTACGCGTACGACGGCCCGAGCGAGCACCTTCTACAGCTGCTTCATCTTTTACCTCTTCTTCTACATTTTGAGACTTATACTCGGTGAGACCTTCGCTAATGGCACTACACATAGCACCCATAATAAGCTCTACAGTCTCTCTAGAGTCGTCATTAGCAGGGATAACGTAATCCACAAGTTTAGGATCCGCATTGGTATCTACGATAGCAAATACAGGGATGCCCAAACGAGTAGCCTCGCGCACGGCAATGTGCTCTTTGGTGATGTCTACAACAAAGAGAGCCGAAGGCAAGCGATTCATATCTTGGATAGAACCTAACGTCTTCTCAAGCTTAGCACGCTGACGCTCTACTTGGAGTTTTTCGCGCTTTGAGAGGTTGCTGTAGGTACCATCTTCCTTCATCTTGTCGATTTGCACCATCTTCTTTACCGCTTTGCGGATGGTGGGGAAGTTGGTAAGCATACCACCCGGCCAACGCTCTACTACGTAGGGCATGCCTACAGACTTAGCGAGTTCTTCAACGGGTTCCTTTACTTGTTTTTTGGTGGCTACGAACAAGATCTTCTTGCCGTTGCGTGCCATATTGCGGATAATCTCGGTAGACTCCTCTATCTTAGCAACTGTCTTGTGGAGGTCGATAATATGGGTGTTATTACGTTCCATGAAGATATAGGGAGCCATAGCGGGATTCCACTTGCGGGGTTGGTGTCCAAAGTGAGCCCCGGCTTTGAGTAGCTGTTCGAATGTGATCGATGCCATATTGTTTGTTTCGTTTACGTTCTTAATTGATTAAACCATTGATTTTGCAACCACTTGGTAGGGTTCTACCCCTCATTTGTACCCACCGGATGTTTGTACAAGAGGTGGTGAATAAAGAGCCATCCAAGCAGTTTAGATACTAAACGCGAGTAATCTGTATTCTTCCCATCTATCGTACCCAAAGAAAAATCTTTGTTCCCCCATAATAGAGAGCAATAGAGGGAAAAGAAAAGGAGATTAACGCTTACTGAATTGGAATCTCTTACGAGCCTTGGGACGACCTGGCTTCTTACGTTCTACTACGCGAGGATCTCGAGTTACGAAACCTGCGGCACGGAGCGCAGCCTTGTCTTCGGGGTTGATCTTGATAAGAGCACGTGTGATAGCAAGGCGAGCAGCTTCGCTCTGACCCTTAAAACCTCCACCACGGAGATTTATCTTAATGTCGTACTTCTCTGCAACTTCGAGCTTGTTGAGTGGTTGACGCACTACAAACTGCAAAATGCTAGAGGGGAAGTAATTGGCAAGATCCTTCTTATTGATTACAATCTTACCTGTGCCTTCGGTTACATATACACGTGCTATGGCACACTTGCGACGGCCTATTGCATTAATCTGTTCCATCATCCGAGGGGTTATTTAAGAGTGTTGATGTCAATAGTACGAGGCTGCTGAGCGGTATGTGCATGCTCACTACCTTCGTATACGTAGAGATTGTTGAGGAGCTTATCACCCAACTTATTCTTGGGGAGCATACCCTTTACTACTTTGCGGAAGAGACGATCAGACCCCTTCTTTTGGAGATCACGGGGGCTAAACTCGCGCTGACCACCGGGGTAGCCACTAAACTTAAGGTAGACGCGATCTTCCCATTTCTTGCCCGTGAGCACAACCTTTTCGGCATTGATGATGATAACGTTGTCGCCACAATCTACGTGTGGAGTGAAGCTGGGTTTGTACTTACCACGAAGAAGCTTCGCTACTTTGGAGCACAAACGACCCAAGCTCTGACCATCGGCGTCCACAATCACCCATTCCTTGGATGCAGTTGCCTTGTTCACCGATACTGTCTGGTAACTTACAGAGTTCATTTCTTCTTTTTACTTACAATTGTGTTACTTACTGCTCCTCTTCCGGCTCAATACTATGCGGTTTATAGCCACTACCATTGTCACCCACTACCTCGCATTTTAGAGGGTTTGGACGGGGCCCTCTCTTCGAGTAGTACCAAGGCAGAGACTCGCTCAGCACCTTGCCATTATTGGAGCTTCTTTATCTTTCGATAATAATCAGCGCGGCAAAGGTACAAAATTCCACTCTAATAGCAACTATATTTCTGCCCTATTTCCTCGGATTTATTAGGCAGAAAGCCCCTCCCTCTTTGCCTGAGAAATATTTTTTTCTTAGCCTGTAGCGATTTATTTATCAGGCAGCGTTTTTTGAGCGTTTCACGCCCACTATACAGCCTCCTTGACCCATATCTACCAAAGTATCGCATTCTTCGGGGGCGAATCTGTACCTTTGTGACGAAAAAACAGGAGAAAAAAATAGATAGCTCCACCATATATTGTACTTCAGTTATGAGTAAAGAGAAGAAAGAGACTGCCCTAGTAGTAATCTCAGAAGCAGGGCTAAAAGTCGCTCGCACCATACAAAAAGAACTTCCCAACGCCATCATTTACTACAAAGGAGAGGCCGAGGGCACCTATTTTATCAACTCTTATCAATCCTTTATAGAGGAGCACTTTGGAGAATGCTCTGCTATCATTTTTGTTGGAGCTCTAGGCATCTGTGTGCGTTGTATTGCAACTCAGGTGGCTCACAAGTACCACGATCCGGCTGTGGTGAACGTGGATAGTACCGGCAAATTTGTGATACCCGTACTATCCGGTCACGTGGGAGGCGGCAACGAATTGGCACGCCACTTGGCCGGCATTACGGGCGGAGAAGCCATTATCACAACCCAAAGCGACAATCAAGACCTCTGGGCTTTAGACCTTCTCGCTGGTCAGTGGGGATGGCATACCACCGCCTCTCCCCAAGAGATGAATCAGGCGATATTTGCATTCGTGGGAGGGAAGAAGACCGCCCTACTACTAGAAGTGCGCAACCAAGGCGCTGAGCATTTAGAAGCTTCTCGCCCTCCCCATGTAGATGTATTCTACCGATACGAGGATATACCTCTCGCAAAATATGACCTCCTTATCTCCGTGGGGTATAGCATCTATTCTCCTCAAAATATTCTTCACTTAGCGTACTATACTCCGCTTCTTACGCTCGGGGTGGGTTGTAAACGAGACTGCCCTACCCTTGGTGTTAGTGATACGATAGAGCAAACTCTAATAAGTGCAGGCATTTCTCCCCTTGCTGTCGGCGAGATTGCCACGATAGAACTAAAAAAAGACGAGCCTCTCATAGCTCATCTTGCCAAGCACTTTACCTGCCCCTCTCCCCAAATTTATACGGCATCACAACTTGGTGAGATAGAGGTGCCACACCCCTCGCAAAAAGTATACGAGACTACCGGAGCATGGGGCGTAGCTGAGGCTTCCGCTCTTGCCTCCTCTCAAAAGGGGCGACTTCTTATCGAGAAGACGAAAGGTTCCACCCAAAACGAAAACGACTTCACCTTTGCCGTAGCTCTTCCCCTTTCGTGCGATCGCTCTCAAGGGCATATCGAAATTGTAGGGGCAGGCCCCGGTGATCCGGAGCTCATCTCAGTACGAGGGAAAAAGATGCTCCAGAAAGCCGACCTGATCCTCTACGCAGGCAGCCTTGTACCCCGAGAGCTAACCCTTTATGGGAAAGAGGGGGCTGTGATACGAAGTTCGGCGAATATGAATCTGGAGGAACAGTTCTCTCTTATGAAAGAATTCTACGACAAGGGGCTTTTTGTGGTGCGACTACACACAGGAGATCCTTGTATCTATGGGGCAATTGCAGAGCAAATGGCTTTCTTCGACCGCTACAACATGAGCTACCACATCACTCCGGGTATTTCGTCATTCCAAGCAGCTGCCGCAGCACTACGCTCTCAGTTTACCATTCCCGAGGAGGTGCAAACTATTATTCTTACACGTGGCGAAGGGCGCACTCCCATGCCCGAGCGAGAGCAACTCCACCTACTGGCGCGCTCCCAAAGCACCATGTGCATATACTTAAGTGCGGCCATTGTAGAGCGAGTACAGGCAGAACTGCTACAAGTTTACCCTCCCAATACACCCGTTGCAGCCTGCTATAAACTCACACACAAGGAGGAACGAATCTACCGGGGAGAGCTAAGCCAACTTACTCAACTGGTGCGCGAGAATAATCTCACCCTCACCACCCTACTCGTAGTAGGCAAAGCCATTGATCACCGCGAGGGCATATCACGGCTCTATGCAGACGAATTCAAACATCTCTTCCGCAAATAAGCAAATCTATCCACTCTTATATGATTCTCGTCTTTGGAGGTACCACTGAGGGGCGTATAGCCATCGACACGCTCAGCGAGGGGGGGAAACCTTTTTACTACTCTACACGTGGAGAGCAACAGAAGGTAGAAGATCCCCTTGTGCAGCGCATTACGGGGGGGATGGATGCCCCTGCCATAGAGGAGTTTTGTCGTACCCACGAGATCCGCCTTATCATTGATGCTGCCCACCCCTTTGCCCAAGAGCTACACAAGAATATAGGAGTGGCAAGTCTATCGCTGGGGATCCCCGTTATCCGTTTGGAGAGGAACTATCCGCCTCACGACCCGGATATAACCTATTGCACAAGCTACGAAGAGGCTGTAGATAGGATGCTTGACGATGGAATTAAGCACCTGCTGGCTCTCACCGGCACCCAAACGATTGGGAAGCTTCGGCGATTTTGGCAACAGCGCGAGACAACATTTCGCATTTTATCACGCCAAGAGTCCCTCGATATTGCTCGCAAAGAGGGCTTCCCAGAGGAGCATGTGATCTTCTACACGCCCGAAGAGGGAGAAGACGCCCCCATTAACCGAATCCATCCCGATGCCATCATAACCAAAGAGAGCGGAGAGAGTGGCGGTTTTTTAGAGAAAATAGAGGCGGCTCGCCGTGCAGGCATTCGCATTTACGTTGTAGTGCGCCCACCGCTCCCCTCTCACTTTCATCTGGTAGAGGGGCAACATGGACTGTACCGCATGGTACGCCGTTATATCCCGGATTACTTTCCCCTCAAACGAGGATACACCACAGGGACCTGCGCCACAGTCACAGCCAAAGCTGCCCTTATGGCTCTACTTTACGAGAGTGAAGAGCTAGAGATAGAGGTAGCCCTACCTGGTGGAGAAATTATAACCCTCCCCATCGAGAGCGTAGAACGCCTATCTCCCACCAAGGCTCGTGCGACCATCCGAAAAGATGCAGGAGACGACCCCGATGTAATCCATGGGCATATCATTGCAGCCACTGTAGAACTTGTAGAGGGAGATGAGTTACGCTTTTTGCAAGGAGAGGGCGTAGGCGTAGTTACCTTGCCCGGGTTGGGGCTACCCATTGGCTCCCCTGCTATCAATGCCACGCCCCGCCGTACCATCACACAAGAGCTCCGAGCCCTTTATCCCGAGGGCGGCATAGATGTTACCATAAGTATTCCGGATGGGGCTGCTCTTGCTGCCAAGACTTTCAACCCTCGCTTGGGCATCGTAGGAGGGCTCTCCATTATCGGCACCTCCGGCATCGTAAAACCCTTTTCTCACGAGGCTTTTGTAGACTCCCTACGCAAAGAGTGTAGTGTGGCCTTTGCCCTTAGCCCCTCCCGCCTTGTCATGAACTCAGGAGCCAAAAGTGAGGCCTATATAAAAGCACTTTACCCCCAGTTGCCCCCCCAAGCCTTTGTGCATTACGGCAATTTTATAGGGGATGCTCTCAGTATAGCCCACGAGATGCACTTTGCCTCGGTCAGCCTCGGTATTATGGTAGGTAAGGCCGTAAAGCTGGCAGAGGGTAACCTAGACACCCATAGCAAGAAGGTGGTTATGAACAAGGACTTCCTGCACAACGTAGCACACGAAGTGGGCGCTAGCCCCGATACGCATGCCTTGATTGACGAGCTAACCATGGCACGAGAGTTGTGGGGCATTCCCACCATCCCCGAGCGAGATCGCCTCCTCCTTGCCCTCCTCCAAAAGTGCCACTCCGTAACGGCCTCTCAGCTATCACCCGATACCCCCATCGTGCTACACCTTATAAGCGAAGGAGGCGAAACCATACTCACCTATCCCGAGAAAATATAAAACTTCCCCTCTTTACGAAGAGAGAAGGTTATCAGATTCACCCCTAACCAGAGGCTAAAAATCAAAAATGGAAGCTGGGGGTAAGCGCAAGATTTAACTCTAGAGCGTGGCTAAAACGCTTCGGGGCTCCTTCCAAATCAAGGAGATGATACCACCCTCGGGCAACGAATGCCATCTGCACAAGAGGGGTAGAAAAGAATTGATAATGCGCTCGAATCCCCAAAAACGAAGTCCGCTCTTGATCCCGAACCAACGGCCCCTCCCAGAGCACTCGACTATTGACAAAGGGTCCTCCCATGGGAGAGACAAAGTGACTTCCCCTCCAATAAGAAAGCTCCGTAAGCAAATGTTTCCTTTGATACCCCAAGGTGGCATAAAAAGCATGCCCCATAGGCGCCGGAGCCTCTGCCCTAAGGAGAGAGGGAAGATAATAGGCAGCCGCCTCAATTCTTCCATGTGATAATGCCCAAGAAGCACGTATCCCTATAGCAGATGCCAAGTAACTATGCACCGTATCGTGTCGATGCCAACTTATCTCTCCCCCTCGATGTGTAGCCACAACCTGCCCTACAGCACGTAGAGAATAGGGATCCTTTTCCACAATCGGGAGGTCAAGAGAGAGCCCCATGGTAAATGCTTCTTGGTGCCTATCGGCTCGGAACGTGAAGCTCTGCCAGTCAATCCAAAAATCGCTCTTGAGCCAAGGATAATTGGCCTTCAGCTGTACGCCCATCTCCGGATCGGCAGAGTAAAGTAATTCGGGGTTGTACAAAGGCTGGATAAGTTGGTGCGCACGACTATTGTCAATTCGCCCCAATCGCACCTCAAGATGGGGATTAGCACGGAGAAAAACACCGAAGAGAGGGACAAGATGGGGTACGGCGCTCACGGTAGATTCGTCCGTCCAATGGGGCAGCTCAGCCCACCATGTACCCGTAGGATAGCGTCTTGCCCCAAAGAAACCCGTGGCATGGGCACCCACTTCTATGGTAGCCCCCGAGAGCACTTCGGGCATGGAGTAGGCAATAGTCCCCTGCAAACGATACCCGGGTAGCGTGTAACCCGTGCCATAAGATTGGGCATATTCGTTGTTGCGAAAGAAGCCTTCGGCTCCAAGATTGGCACTCCACCGAAGAGAGTCTTGAGCCTGCATTCTGCCCACCGATAAGCCCAAACAGCAAAAGAAAAATAGGCAGAGATAAAAGCGTTTCATTAGATTAAACTCTACGAAAGAGGTAAATAAGCGAACTTGCGGCACGTGCATCCATCAGAGTCCGCACGTTACCCCAAAGCCCAATTGCCACTGCCCGAAGCCATGCATTTAGGCCTTTACGCCCTCGTTGTTGCTGGGTCATGAGAGCAATATAATAGACGTCAAGCCACATAGGGCGGAGCTTCTCCAAACGGAATCCGTACCGTTCGGCAAGAGTTATCAGGCTATCGGGGGTAAAGTGCCATACGTGACGGGGAACATCGTAAGCAGCCCACTCGCTTTGCAAGAGCTGAGCATCGTAGCTTGTAGGGTTAGGGACAGCTATCAGCAAAGCTCCCCCTTGAGTGACAAGTTGAGACAGGCGTTGCATATGCTCCTCAAGGTCTGCAATATGCTCCAAAACGTGCCAAAGCGTAACGACCTCGAAGGAGTGATCGGACCAATTGGTGTGCAGCAAAGCCTCTGATGGCGAGAGTGCAAACTTCTCTTTAGCAAACGCACGAGCCTCGGCATCTTGCTCCACACAAGAGACCTGGTAGCCCAGCTGCTGCATGTGATGAGGGAAGTATCCCGTACCACACCCCACGTCCAAAAGACGAGGAGAAGTCCCATCCTGATGAGGGGTAGCGCGCTTTACCAACTTGCCCTTCTGCTTGAGCATCTTGCGCCTTGCCGCGTGGTAAAGGAGATTCATAAGCCCTTTGTGCACATCGCTATGCGATATGTAGTTATTGCTTTTGTAGTAGGCACCTAGATCCTCTTTTGCGGGAAGGGATCCGGTCATGATAAGCCCACAATGACTACAACGCACGAGTGGGAAACTCTTCCCACTCACCAAATGATCCGAAGCAATCCCCACAGGAGTTTGCTGCTGATGGTGACAAATAGGGCAGATCACAGAAGAAATAATTAAGAATAATCCTCGGCCTAGATCAGATTTGCGAGTGCTTTAGATGCTTTGCCTCCTCCCAGAGGGCATCCATTTCACCTAGAGTAAGATCCTTTATATCCCGACCTTGCGCCTTGGCTTGGCTCTCTATATAACCGAAACGAGATATAAACTTACGATTGGTGCGCTCCAATGCATTATCGGGATTGACCCCATAGAGCCGAGCCGCGTTCACTACCGCAAACAACAAATCTCCGAACTCCGCTTCGATATCTTCGGCTTCTTTTGTCTCAAGAGCTTGGCGCACCTCCTGTATCTCCTCCTGCACCTTTGTCCAGACCTCCTGCGCTTCTTCCCAATCAAACCCCACGGCTCGGGCTTTATCTTGGATGCGATAGGCTTTTACTAAAGAGGGCAAGGAGCTGGGGACGCCCGAGAGCACCGTTTTGTTTCCTCCCCGCTCTTGCTGTTTTATCTGCTCCCATTGTGAGGTCACTGCCGAGGCTGTACTTACAACACACTCTCCGTACACATGAGGATGGCGGAAGATAAGTTTATTACAAAGAGTATTGCATACATCCGCAATATCAAAGCGGTTTTCCTCTTGAGCCATGAGGGCATAAAAACAAATATGAAGGAGCACATCACCGAGCTCCTTCTTCATATCCTGATAATCTTCTTGCAAGATGGCCTCCGAGAGTTCGTAGACCTCCTCTATCGTATTGGCTCTGATACTCTCTTTGGTTTGCTCCCGATCCCAAGGGCATTGAGCCCTTAGGGTATCGAGAACATCTAGGAGGCGAGCAAAAGCTTCAAGTTTCTCTGCCTTGCTATTCATTGTTGTTTATTGTTGTGCGGAGGGCGAAGGAAGAGAGGGAATAGGCTTACCATCCTTGCGAGCCGCAAACTCTTTCTTCCCATTCTCTAGGAAGTGAACGTATTTGCTGATATCCAAATCGTGCTGATACGAAGAACCTAAAGGCATCCCTGCATGGTCTATGGGAACGTAGAAAGGCTGTGAATTAGCACCAAACTTACTACGCTGTAGATAGCTCCACTTGTCGCCTACGGTGCGTAGTTTTCGGGTCTTGCCATTCTCTGTAACCTCTATAACCTCGGGCAATTCTGTCTTATCATCGACCATCAAAGTAATCACAACATAATCTTCATCGAGTAGCTGTTTTACCTTGCTGTCAATCCAAACATTATTCTCCATCTCCCGGCAGTTGACACACCCATAGCCGGAGAAATCCAGCAGAATGGGCTTACCCATCTCACGCGCTTTGGCCACCCCTTCTTCGTAGTCGGTGTATTTTGCATGTACTTCGCCCTCGTAGAGGTTAAAGTCTTGCGTATAAAGAGGAGGAGCAAAAGCACTAATTGCCTTAAGAGGTGCACCCCAAAGCCCCGGTATCATATAGACGGCAAACGACAGGGATATGAGAGCTAGGAAGAAACGCCCCACCCCAACTTTTTCCATAGGCGTATCGTGGGGGAAACGAATTTTCCCAAGAAGATAAAAACCAAGGCAGGCAAAAATCACAATCCACAATGCGAGGAAAGTCTCACGGTCTAAGATACCCCAGCCATATGCCAAATCCGCAATGGAGAGGAACTTAAGAGAGAGAGCCAATTCGAGGAATGCCATTACAACTTTCACCGAATTGAGCCATCCACCACTCTTGGGTAGCCCCTGAAGCATGTTGGGGAATATGGCAAAAATGGAGAAAGGAAGAGCCAAAGCCAAGGCAAAACCAAACATACCCAAGGCCGGCCCTAAGTATTGCCCCATAGAGGCAGCCTGTACAAGGAGCGTACCGATAATGGGACCCGTACACGAGAATGAGACGAGTACCAAGGTAAATGCCATGAAGAAGAGGCTCACAAACCCTGTTGTTGAGTCACTCTTGCTATCCATCTTATTGGTCCACTTAGAGGGGAGAACCAACTCAAATGCCCCAAAGAATGATACTGCAAAAAGCACCAATAGAGCAAAGAAGATGAGGTTGAAAACAGCATTGGTAGCAAGCTCGTTTAGCTTACTCCCTCCGTAACCAATGGTTACAGCCAAGCCCAATACTAGATAGATAATTATGATACCCATCCCATAGAGAATAGCGTCGCGAACTGCTTTTTTGCGCTCTTTAGTCCGCTTAAGGAAGAAGCTCACCGTCATAGGGATCATCGGCCAAACGCAAGGAGTTATAAGGGCCACTAACCCACCCAAGAAGCCGAAAAGGAAAATCTGCCAGAGAGAAGCGTCTGCACGACTCAGGGATTCGTCTCCATAGGCTTTGAGGGTGTCAATTACCGGAGTCCATAGAGCTTCTTTATCTCCTTCGAGAGAAGAAGATGCCGCTGCAGCGAGGGCACTATCAGCCACTGCCGTATCGGTACTATCGGCCAGTGCAGCATCTGTAGCTCCATCGGCCTCTGCCGTTGCATCCACAGCCTTAGACTTAAGATCTTTGGAAGAAAAAGAAACTTCAATCCCATCCGGAGGGAGACACGCCTCTTCGTTGCAGGCTTGCGATTTTACACCGACCTCTATAGCAAACTTATCGGCATCTGTAACAACGATTTTCTGGCGAAAAGTAACGGTTCCATCGAAAGAGCGTACCGTCATCTCAAACTGCTTTTCATACGCCTCGTGAGGCTTACGATCGGCAACAAAGCCCCCCACTCGTTTGGCACCTTGGAGCTTGTAGAACTTAAACTCCGTAGAGTTGGGGCCATCTTCCGGCATATTCTGATCATAAATATGCCACCCAGATTTGATTTTTGCAGAGAAAACAAGAGTCTTTTCTGCCGTACCTTTATCCTCTAGAGAGGCTTTCCAAGTAACAATGTCATTCTGCATCTGGGCCTTGGCTGCTCCCGAGAAAAGCAGGGTTAGACAGCAAAAAAGGCTGAGGAAAGAAAGGTTCTTTAATTTCCGATACATAGGCTAATATGTTTAGTTCAGTCTATCTTTTTGAGAGAATCTATGGATAGATCCTTCTCGTTTTCTGTTCGTTTTTCGATGATTTTGCGCTCTGAGGTGGTCAAACGGCGGCGTAGTAACTTGTAAAAAAAGGAAGGAACAGGCGATTCAAAACAAAGCTTTTCCTTTGTTACAGGATGCAACAGCACTAGCTCTTGTTGGCTCAAGGCGATAGAGGGAGCTCCCTTGATCACACCTTTGCTTTCACCCACTAAGGGACACTTTTTCTCGTTGAGCTGACTGCGAATGCCATTATAACGCCCTAGTAAAGAGATGCGGAGAAGGATTCGCCACGAGGCTCTCTCCTCTACCTGATAGGTAGCTCGAGAGCGGCGAGAAGGCACCACCTTCTTTTTGGTATCCTTATCTCCTACCGTTTTTTTAGGTTTGGGAGGGGGAGCAAACTCGCCTTTTTCTTCGGGTACAAACCCCTCGACCAAGGCGGCAAACGTCTGACTCAAAATATATTTCTCCCAATTATCCAAAATCTCCTGCTGCACCTCTCGATCACGAGCAAAGAGGATTAATCCTCGTGTATCCCGATCGAGGCGATTGAGTAGGAAGATCTTTTCCCGAGCATCTCCACTCTTGTAGTGATCTGCAACAATCCGGTATACCGTATGTTTATCCCCGGGCTTGGAAGCGATTGTAGGGATTCCTGGCTCTTTTTGCACCAGGATAAACCAATCGTCTTGCCATAGCACTTTTACCTCTGTATTGTCCAATACGGGAGCAAACCCCACACTATATACAACCACTTCGTCCCCCACTGCAATTGGGGCATTGTGCTCAGAAACAACCTGACCATTGACCTTTATACAACGATCTCTCAGGTATTGTTTGTGGGTTGTACGGCTACTATTGGGGAGCAACTGAGAGAGCATACCCATAAGTGGAGTAGCCTCAGAAGCTGTCCCTTGCACTACTACACGACGATAGCGCCGTGGGGTTCCCTTTTTATTATAAGTCATTTATTACGAGATTTACTATGCCCACGACTCAATGCAATATTGCTATAAAGCATAAATACGCAAGCTACTGAGAAAAAGAGGATCCACAACTCACTCTTGAAGAATAGGCATATAGCACCTGAGAGCCAAAGCAATCCTGAGAAATGGGCGAGGCGAATAAGACGCCTAATACGGAGCGTGTCTTTGCCGGCCCGATAGGCAACCACTGCCGAGAGATAGCCCAAAGATCCCAAGAGAAGGACA
>NZ_JBQMYL010000016.1:0-37469 GCF_052173515.1 Porphyromonas endodontalis
GGAGCCTGTATCGCTGCTGTTGCATAGACTAGGAATATCCAGTTGATGCCGATGAGTAGCGGTGTTCCACCAATTTTCGGTCCTAAACTTGTGCCATAGCTGTATTCTCCGAAGATGACACCAGTGGCGACTCCGAGGACCTCGACACAGAAGCTTACGACGGCCACCGAGAGCATGTAGATCAGAGCCTTGATCTGCTTGGGGCTACGGTCATAGACAGAGAGGATGACTAGAGAAGATAGCAGTACCAGGGGGGTTAGAGAGGTGTATAGCTCTCTCGTCTCCTCTCGGGCAAGACCGAATGCCCCATAGGTGTAGAAGACCATCACTAGGGCAACAATTACCCAGTCTATCCATTTAAGCCGACACCCCTTCATATTTGTAAAGATGCTGTTTCGCTTGTTCGAAGATTATTCTAAACCATGGGGTGTAGCTCTCGGGCTGTGCTGCGAGCTCTTCCTCTAGTGCCCTCATGTCAATATACCTCCAGTCCATGACCTCCTCTGGGTTGGGGATCGGTTTTATGGGAGTAGTGTAGACGAATACGCTGTCGTACTCGTGTTCGATAAGTCTGTTGTCTAACTCGGCTCTGTAGGTGAAATCGAAGAGATGTCTGAGTCCATCGAGGGTAATGTCCATACCCATCTCCTCAAACATCCGTCGGCGTGCAGCCTCTCGAGGCTCTTCGTTTACGAAGGGATGGGTGCAACAGGCATTGGTCCAGAGACCCCCTGCGTGATATTTGTCTAGGGCCCTTCGGTGCAGAAGCCACCGCCCCTCGGGGTCGAAGACGAGTACCGATACAGCTCGGTGCATGATACCTCTGCGGTGCGCCTCGATCTTCTCCATCTCTCCGATGGGGTTATTGTCTGCATCGACCAGGAGGACGATGTTCTCTTTGGGGTACATGGGTTATAGTCGATTAAATTTGTTTTTGAGTACTGCCGTCAGCAAGATGAGCATCTTTTGGACATCTCCTACTCGTACCCGTCTCGAGATCAGGCTCGGGGCAGGTGTCTTTTGGATGATGTGTAGCAACTGCCGATAGTAGCGATAGGCTACGTAGACGGGGAGGCGAGATTCTCGAGGGAGCTGTCGGATCCCCTCGTAGGCCTCGCAGAAGTCTTGGTCAATCTCTCGGATGAGACTATTCTTGGCCTCCTCATTGAAGCTCTCTAGGGCGACCCCAGGGAAGTATAGCCTGCCGAGTAGCACATAGTCCTCTCGGAGGTCTCTCAAGAAATTAACCTTTTGGAATGCCGATCCGAGGCGCATGGCAGGCTGTTTGAGTCGCTCGAATAGAGCTTCATCTGCTCGACAGAATACCTTCAGACACATCAGCCCCACGACATCGGCAGAGCCGTAGATATAGCTGGCGATCTCCTCCTCTGTCTCGTAGGACTTTTTCTCAAGGTCACACTTCATGCTCGTCAAGAAGGAGCGTATGTATTCGTCTGGGATGTTGTACTGCTTGACCGTCCACTGGAAGGAGTATAGGATCGGATTGGTACTGATGCCCATTCGGTAGGCCTCGTCATAGTCTCGCTCGAAGTCTCTTAGGAGCTTCTCCCGATCGTGTTCGTGAAACGAATCGACGATCTCATCGGCAATACGGACGAAGCTATAGAGGCTGTGGATCGCATCACGTATGTCCTCAGGGAGCATATCTGTAGCCGCGTAGAACGAGGTGCTGTACTCTTGGGTGATCGTCTTGCTTGTTTTGAACGAGCAGGATCGGTATAGCTTATATCTCTCATTAGTATTGGACATACTCTACTATATTTGTTGTTTGTTGCATACCGTTCAATCTCTAGGCTCGTTTGTGGAACCACCTAAACATTGCTTTAGACAACCAAAGATATGAATTTTTATTAGAACTACGTGAGTTTGAGATAAAATACACTCATAATAGTGTTTTGGATAGGGTTGTATGTATTCGTGTTGCTCCAGGGGTTTCGGCTTGTATCATTTCGTAATCGGTAAAGAGTGTTTGATTTTGATCTGTTTTGCCTGTTTAGGCTTTTTTGGAGGGCTGTTTTCGCAAAATCTGCAGGCGCTTTATGCAGAAGTTTCAGCTTAGCCATGAGCCCTGCAAGTGTAGAGGGACCATAGTAGATAACGCTTTTCTCTGCGTTGTTTTTTTAACTCTTTATCTACCAACTCTTTGGCAGTAACAGATTCTATTTCGGTATCGGCGCGTGTCTTCCGGGAAGAGGTGACGGAAGTTCCCGCTCGAACTCCCGTTCCAAGACGGAAACAAGGGTATCGTGTCGGGAGAAATTGAGCCCTTGATACAGGACTTCGCTTGCCTTGCCATGCTATTGGCTTCGGGATAAGAGAAGCCTTGTGCCACGGCATCACAGTAGGCAGTCAGCGCTTCGTCCGACCATGCAATAATGAGTGGATTGTTTCCCAACATTTCGGGAAAATGCTCATTGAGGAAAGTTCCCAACTTCAAACGGAAGTAGGATAGTTCTTTCTTTTACTATGTGTAGCAGAATATGACCGAAAGATGATTGTCAAAAGAGGATTTATGCCATCAGACAATAGGGCTATATACAAAGAAAAATCGTTGCAAAACCGAGGTCTTACAACGATTGTCTGCTTTTGAAAGCTTCCCTAATGACCATTTAGAGGTCATCTTAAAGCCATCCGGCGGAGAGAGAGGGATTCGAACCCCCGGAGCCTCTCAGCTCAACGGTTTTCAAGACCGCCGCAATCGACCACTCTGCCATCTCTCCTTGAAAACAGACTCCCCTTCAAAAAATTGAAGAAGGTTCTTCTGAATTCGAGTGCAAAGGTATATCTATTTTTTGAACTACACAATACTATGAACGATTATTTGTGAAAAAGAAAAGGAGATTAGAAGCCGAGGTTTGTTGGTGTTGATACGCATACTTAAAGCTTTGTCTCTCTTTCGGTGTGAGAAGTTAGCCTTTCCCAAAATATCCTTTGGGGGTAGCTTCGCATAGGATAGAAGCGGAGAATATCTTTGCTCAAAAAGCGAGAGCAACCTCGCAAGGGAAGCTTTGCATAAGATAACAATGGAGCATTCAGTAGTTTAGCAGAACACTCGAGATTGTGGAAGCTTGGTGTGTCAAATGATAGCAATGGAGCATTTGGTGTGGGGCAGTGTTGTGCTTAATGAAAGTATAGCGGTAGAAATGATGTAGGAAGAAGAGTTTGTAGAGACTCGAATCCTATCCAGACCAAAGAAAAGCCCTCGTGTGCGATAGTTTCGGTATACGAGGGCTTTTTTAGTTTGCCATAACTACCCTTGAGAAAGGGTAGTTGGGTGTAGGAGAAAAGGCTTGTTGCTTAGTTCAGATAAGCCGTAAGCATCCAGATTTCTTTCTCTTGCTCCGCTAAAAGGTCTCCCATCAGAGCTACAGTTACTTCGTCGCCAGCTTCAGAGGCTGTACGCAATGTCTCTCTTTCGATAGCCATGAGCACCTTGTAGTTGTCCAATATTTCGGGCAAGATTTGAGCTGAATCACTCATTTGGGTAGTTTCCTTAATCTTGCTTTGACCTACAAGTACGCTCACTCTGTTTTCGGGAATAGCTTCCAGCTGTAGGAGACGTTCAGCGATTTCGTCAATCTTCTCCGCTGTAGCATCGTACCACTTTTCAAACTGTGCATGTAGTTGGTAAAAGAGAGGTCCACGTATGTGCCAGTGGTAGCCACGGAGGTTGTTGTAGTAAACTTGATAAGAAGCGAGCAGCGTTTCCAATCCACTAATTACACCTTTCAAATCCTTTGAGTTCAATCCTGTAATAGAAAAAATCTTGTTGTTCATAATCTTTCTTTGTTTAATTGTTTACAGCGGCAAAGGTAGAGTAATGTGCTTATGGATACAAGCTATATTTTTAAATGATGATATAGATAAAAACTATTACCTAGGCTCGAGGTATTTCCTTTTGATAATGGGTCTGTTTTCTCTACTTCTCTTTTTTGCCATGTCTGATATCTCATAGCAAAGGCTGGATACACCTACAACGAGATGGGGTATCGTTTCTCTATCCTCCCTTCACGATATAAAGGAGTTTTCAATTTACAAACCAATGTCTTTTCCCCAGTGATTCCCTAAGGAATCAGTGTTTAAAGTGGAGCTGGAGGGGATTGAACCCTCGTCCAAACGTGGAATGAATACGCTTTCTACATGTTTATCTCTGATTGGAATTGTCGGGGATCGTTGCGCGGACAGAGCAACCAACAACCATCCCTTAGCCTATGAAATATTGGAATGCTGCCCCATAGACCTAGCAGCCCCAAGCCCCGATATTTGTGCATCACCTAACTCGAGTAACTTCGGAGCAAGAGTTTCGGGTGACGTCTCGTCCGAGCCTATCGGCTCAAGGATGAAGCTAACTTACTATTCTTCGGTTAGGCAGCGAGAGCGTAATTATTTTCGCCAACTAAAAATTTTGAAGTCTGATATTAAAGTGAGGGAACAACAACTCACTACATGCTTACTTACCCCTTCGTCACGCTGTCAAAGCCAGTCAGCCCCGTGCGTCTTGTCTCTAGAGGAGAGCTATGGAGCCCTAATGCCCTGAGACTTATGGTAAAGTATCGTCTCTCTAAGAAGCCGCTGCCTCTAAATAGAGAATGAGCAAGAGTTCTTGCTCGTAAAGGGAAGATTTTATCCTCCTCTCTTGTGGTCCCACTTGGGCTTGAACCAAGGACTCCCTGATTATGAGTCAGGTGCTCTAACCAACTGAGCTATAGGACCATTTGCCAAATATCCTAAGACGGATGTAGGTGCCCCTTGCACCTTTAGCCCTGCAAAGGTACAATAAAATGTTGTATACACAATGCTTTTTGCCTATTCCTTCCTCGTAGAAAATGGGATGCTCAGAATGGTTCGATTGATTTTATAGGGGGATATTCTTCTTCTCTCTGGTTTTTAGGGTTTGGCTGAGGCGAGAGAGCCCTCTTTCGCTGATGGGTGTTTCCGATCTCCTGGGAGAACAGACCCCGTGATAGATGCTTCATGCGAGGGGAGTTTGCCGTACTCGGATGAGTGGCGGAGTGTCTCCTCTCAAGAAATGCAGCCAAAAAGCAACTCCTTTTCTGCCCTAAAACAAAAAAGTTTTCAGGCAGAAATGATGTGCACTTCTGCCCTAGAAAATTTCTTTTTTTAGCCTGTGTCGGAAGGGAAATTAGCGGTCAGTTTGTGGGGAGGCAATTATTGTACTGCAACCACCAAGCAAAGGAGAGTCCATTGATGGTAGTGGGGTGCCATGGTACTTTGTGCTGCACCTCTTTGAGAAGATCCCCCGCCATCAGCTGCCGGAATCCCATGAGGTCTCCTTTGGGGAAGAGGGGGCGGCGCCTACGAGAGTGTTGATAAACGAAGAAGGGACGGAGCAGTTGTTTTACTCGGAACGCTGGTTTTTGCCATTGTTGGTATACCGAGAAATCATTGGCAAACGAGATGCCTGCCTCGCGGAATAGCTCCGTAGAGACCTCTTCGTAGAGTCGTTTTCCGATGCGGTAGGGTGCGGGTAGACTATGCATGAATTGGCACAGATCTTTGTCGAGGAAGGGCATCCAAACAGATAGCCCAAAGTAACGCCAGCTGCGAGATGAATTGATATAGTACTTGGGCATCAGCTCTCGGTTGCGGAAGGTCTCAAAGAGTTCGATCGCGGTTTTGTCTTGGGGGTAACTTGCGAGGAGCGTTTGATGTAGGTCGGCTAATTGGGCGACCTCGTTACGCTCAAGCCGGCGATTCCCATTCTCGTGAAAGCACATTAGATAGGCATTAGTCTCTAGGCGAGTAGCTCCCTCTACGAAGCGAAGATGTAGATTATCTCCCCCTATAATATCTCCATTATGCCCGGGTAGGACCACGGCTCCCGGGTAGCGTTGCGCCATTTGCTGCGCTGTGGTGTACTCTGCAAAGAAGTAGCCCGAGCCAAGTCCACTTATGTACTTTAGGTACTTGATGGCCTCGGCATCTTGGGTATAGCCTCGCTTGTCGTAGCCTGTGGGTAGGGTAGAAATGAAATGGTGTGGGAAGCCCAGTTTTTGAGCAATCGTGCCGGCTCGCTGTACTTCGTGTATTCCTTCGCTAGCGCCATAGGTGCAGGTGGATACGGAGGAGACGCCCCTCTCTTTGAGGGCAAGGGCAATGAGCCGAGAGTCGCGTCCGGCCGTTAAGGGGAGCACTACGGAATGACTCTCTAGCCGCTGAGCCATGCGATCCATAGCACACGAGAGTCGCTCACGGAAGAGTTGCTTGGCTTCTTCGTACTCAATCCCCTCAAGTCGGGGACCTTCGTAGAGCGAAGTGTCGTAGCGTAGGGTTGTCACTTTTCCGGTTGAGGGGGAGAAGTGTATGCCGCATCCCACGGGGATTCTTTTAATATCGGGGTGCAGTGTGCTGTCTTCGGGCGTGAATCCCCATTGCGAGAAGAAGAGAAGGGTAGAGGGAGGCGTCTCTATTCGGGCCTCGTTGGGGTAGATTAGGTCGAACCCATTATCGCTAAAGCGAATTTTGTTCCCCTCAATCCGATAGTAAAGGGAGAGGGTAGAGCGATGATCTACAAAAGCAAAAATATCATGTGAGGGGGCGAGGTGGGTATCGGATATATAGTGCCACGAGCCATTGAGTTCGGCGGCTCTTTGGAGGTAGTCTTGCTCACTCCGTGCCGTGGAGAAGTGCTGTATGATGCCTTTGGAGGAGAGGAATGCGCTGTCCGTCGTGCGGAAAGCCTCTCCCCGAGCTACGCTAGTTGCCTGCTGTGGTGTCGACAAGGGTTCGTTCATAATGCCAAACAAATCGGAGTAAGAAAAGCAGATAGCCCATCTGCTCTAGTGCTATAAAGAGGTAGAAGAAGGGGACGAAGCGATCGAAGTCGAAGAGCGTAAATCCGAGAGCAATTACTGCCACGTCGAGAACGAGCATGATCACTTGCGCCCACATGTTCTGTCTTTGATGTGTAAAAATATCGGGTAGCGTGTTGAGTATTGAGTTGAGAAAATTGGGGATGCACATGGGGAGCATCCATACCACAATATGGGCCGAGGGGAGCCATTTGTCCCCTACAACCAGGCTGACCAAGTAGGGTGCCACTTGGGAGAGGAGTAGCGCTGTAGGGATGCTTACGATTAGGGTGTTGCGTAGCAACTTATATGTCAGTTGCCTGATGGATTGGCGTTGGGATACGCATTCGCTAAGGCGTTGGAAGTAGACATTCGATAGGTTCTCTGCCACGAGTTGTAGGGGGCGTCTCGCCAGCATAATGGCCATGGTAAGGTACCCTACCTCTGCCAATCCGTAGCGGAGTGGTAGCATCAGCACCAGGAGGCTCCCGAGTAGGTTATCGATGAGTGCTTGCACAATACCATAGCGTGGGAATCCTCTATACTTCTTGGCAACCGATCCGAGGGAGGTGGTCGTAGGGGCTTTGGATCCCTTTTTTAGCGACCTAAAGAAGAGGGGAAAAGTGGCGATAAGGGAGAGTATTTGGGCGGTGATAAGAGAGCCGATCGTAGCCGCTACAAAGCCGAATACTGCCTTTAGGAGATTGTTTCCCACCCCCTTAATGAACTGCATCTTGGCGAGTATCTTGTATCTCTTGTGCCGCAGTTCCCACAGGGCGGATGCGTTGTACCAAGTGGAGAGTAAGACGAAGAAAGGGAGGGCGTAGATGCTGCTTCCAAGAGGGGTAAGAGAGGGGTTTACGTACCCAACTGCAAGGGCTATTGGGAGGAGTGCCAGGGTAAAAATAAGGGAAATACGTAGGGCAAGGTGGTAGAGCGTGTGAGCCTCGTCTTCGGCACTGGCTACCACGATACCTTGCTCGTAACGGGCTCCGGAAGCAATGGCAAGAAGGCCTCCCCAAGAGAGGAAACTGCCCAAAACACCCATGGTCTCTTGGTCGTACTGGCGACCGATTACGGCGAGCAACAAGAGGGCGACCACCTGACCTGCGGCCCCCGAGCCTACCAAGCGGATACTCTCGCGTAGTATGGAGTTGTTTGAATGTGTTGCTGCCATATCGCTTTCAAAGGTACTCAATTGGCATCAAAGCTCCCCTCTAAGCATTTCTTTTCTCTGCCAAGAGAAGTATTTGCCCTTAGACGATAGCATTACAGCGAAAAGCCGTACTTTTGCAAAGCAGAGCACCTCTTCTTAGTAGGGATTTCCCTCTCGAGTAGGTGGTGCTCTAGTGTGTAAATCATAGTTTGCCGCCTATCCAGCGTGGTGGCATTTATACGTAATAGATATATGAATATCTCCTATAAGTGGCTTTGCGATTACCTCCCTCAGGTGGCTACTATGTCGCCCGAGGAAGTAGCCGATGCTCTTACTTCCATTGGTTTAGAGACCGGGAGTGTAGAAAAAGTAGATAGCATTAAGGGTGGCTTAGAGGGGCTTGTCGTAGGACGTGTAGAGACCTGCGAAATGCATCCCAACTCCGATCATTTGCATTGTACAACCGTAGATGTAGGAGGCGACGAGCCTCTTAAGATTGTCTGCGGGGCGCCCAATGTAGCTTCGGGTCAGCATGTAATCGTAGCAACCATAGGTACCACTCTCTATAGTGGAGAGGAGAGTTTCGTTATCAAAAAGTCGAAACTGCGCGGAGAGGAGAGCTTTGGGATGATTTGTTCCGAAGTGGAAATCGGGGTTGGTGCGGACTCTAGCGGTATTATGGTATTGCCCGAAACGGCCGTTGTCGGTACTCCGGCAGCTAAATATTTTGGCCTAGAGAGTGATTATTGCCTTGAGGTGGATATTACGCCCAACCGGATAGATGCCACTTCGCACTTTGGGGTGGCGAGAGATCTTGCTGCCTACCTTACACGGCATGGTAGCCCCCAAGAAGCCAAACTCCCCTCGGCAGAACGCGTGCTTAGCGACCTGAAAGATGGTAAGCCCATCATGGTTTCTGTGGATGTAGCTCCCGAGGAGTGCCCTCGCTACCAAGGTGTAACGATGGAGGGCTTGACCAATGGCGAGAGTCCTAAGTGGTTGCGCGAGCGTCTTGCCGCTATCGGTGTTCGCCCGATTAGTCTCTTGGTGGATATTTCCAATTTTGTCCTTCACGAAGTAGGGCAACCACTCCATTTCTTTGATGCAGATAAGGTTGCAGGAGGGGAAATTCATATAGAAAAACTCCCCGAGGGTACCCAATTTACCACCCTCGATGGTGTAGAGCGCAAACTGAATGGCCGTGAGATCATGATTTGCGATGCCCGGCACAACCCCCTCTGCATGGCAGGGATTTTTGGCGGTGCCGAGAGCGGTGTATCTGATACTACCACGCGCATTTTTATAGAGAGTGCCAACTTCAATAGTACCAGTGTGCGTAAGGCGGCACGTGCACACGCCCTCAATACGGATAGTTCGTTCCGCTTCGAGCGTGGGTTAGACCCTGCAGCTACTTCGTATGCTTTGCGCCGAGCTGTGGCTCTTCTGCAAGAGCTAGCCGGCGGGAAAGTGGTTGGCGAGGTTATCGATTGCCGACAAATGCCGGTAGAGCATCCTGTATGTACGCTACGCAGATCACGCCTTACCCAAACTATCGGAGCCGAGATCCCCGATGAAGAGGTACTACGCATCTTGCAATCTCTAGATATAACAGTACAAGAGGAATGGCCCGATGGCTGGCTCCTCAATCTGCCGGTTTACCGCATTGATGTGCGTCGTGAGGTGGATGTGATAGAGGAGGTGCTCCGTATCTATGGCTACAACGAAGTGCCACTCAAGGGCTACATTCGAGCTAATCTCTCCACCCGAAGCAAGGTGGACAAAGACTACCATACTGAGCTCCTCTTGAGTGAGCAGCTTGTGGGGGGTGGGTACCAAGAGATCCTCTCCAACTCCCTTACGGCAGAGAAGTATTACGCAGGGTTGGAGACCTATCCTGCCGAGCAGCTTGTGCATCTTCTCAATCCACTTAGTCAAGAACTAGGCGTATTGCGTGAGACACTCCTCTTTGGCGGTTTGGAAGCTATTGCTCGCAATTTTAATAATAAGCAGCAGAGTTGCGCTTTCTTTGAGTGGGGCAACTGCTATCGTCATAAGGCTATGCCGCAAGAGTCTCTCGGGGATGAGGCCTCTCGTAATGTACTCCGAGCCTATTCCGAGCGTGCCATGTTTGGCCTTTGGCTCTCGGGTACGTATGGTGGTACCAATTGGCTTGCGCCCAAAGAGCAACCTATCGATGTGTACCGCCTCAAAGCCGATGTGGAAAACATCCTTTGTCGCCTTAATATCCCCCTCACCTCCCTACACCTAGAGATGGGAAGCAACGATATCTTCTCCGATTTCTTGGCCTATCAGATGCCGGGAAAGAAGAAGCATACGATTGTGTGGATGGGAGAGATTAAGCCTGAATTGCTCCGCCGTTTCGACATCTCGATGCCGGTCTACTATGCAGAGTTCGACCGAGAGTTTTTGATGGAAGCAGGGAGAGAAAAAGCTCTCCTAGCGCAAGAGATTGTCAAGTACCCCATTGTAAAGAGAGACTTTGCACTCTTATTGGGGCAAGAAGTTACCTTTGCACAGGTAGAGGCTGTGGCTCGTAAGGCAGAGCAGAAGCTACTAAAGAAGGTAGAGCTATTCGACGTCTACACGGGCAAGAATCTCCCCGAAGGAAAGAAGAGCTATGCCGTGAGTTTTTATTTGCAGGATGCCACGGCTACACTCACCGATAAGCAAATCGAAAAAACGATGCAGCGCGTCCGCACCCTTCTTGAGAAAGAGTTGGGAGCCGAGTTGCGCTAAGCATGAAAAGGATAGAGACAGAGAAAGAAATAATAATAGCACGAATCATACTATATGGGAAGAGCGTTTGAATATCGTAAAGCACGCAAAATGAAGCGTTGGGGCAATATGGCTCGCGTTTTTACCAAGTTGGGAAAAGAGATCACCATGGCTGTGAAGAGTGGTGGTCCCGACCCTGATACCAATCCGCGCCTACGCGTTTTGATGCAGACGGCGAAGAAGGAAAATATGCCCAAAGATAATGTCGAACGTGCCATCAAAAAGGCGACCGACAAAGACTTTACGGACTATAAAGAAGTAAACTACGAAGGCTATGGCCCCAGCGGTATTGCCATCTTTGTAGAGACGGCTACAGATAATACTACTCGTACGGTTGCCAACATTCGTAGCTACTTCAATAAGCATGGTGGTAGCTTGGGTACAACGGGGAGCCTAGAGTTTCTCTTCGATCATAAGTGCGTCTTCCACCTTGTGGCAAAAGAGGGTGTAGACCTAGAAGAACTTGCCCTTGAGCTTATCGACTTTGGCGTAGAGGACGAAATAGAGGAGGAAGATGGCGAACTCATTGTTTATGGTGAGTTTGCACAAAATGCGGCACTCCAGAGTTATCTAGAAGGAGCCGGCTTCGAAATCTCTTCGGTAGACTTCGTTCGTATCACCAACGATTACCGAGATGTAACTGCAGAAGAAGCAGAGAAAGTAAACAAACTCATCGAGAAGATCGAAGAAGACGAAGACGTACAAAATGTCTTCACCAACATGCGTGAGCCTGAATAATCCGTCTAATAAATAAGAGTAGAGGAGCAATTAAAGTCTCAAGCAATAGTTTTGCAGAGGCTTTGATTTCTCCTCTTTTTGTACCATCTCTCTAAGTATATGAAACTATTTAAGAGCCTTTTTGGTAAACCCTCTTCGGGGGCAACTCCCAAAGAAGAATCGCCCGCAACCTCGGTAGAGAGCACCTCTCCACAAGCCGAGCGAGATGCAGATGTACTCAAGTTTGATGCCCTTCGGGCGAGCAAGATAGGGGAATATCCCTTTGCTATTAAGGCATTTGCCAAAGCATTAGAGCTGCGCCCCGAGTTCGAAACTCGCTACTATCTTGCCGAGACTTTGATGAGGATCGGGGCTACACGGCAGGCTCTGAAGCATCTTGATTTACTCGTAGAAGAGGAGCCCAACCACCTTACGACTCGTATTTACAGAGCGAAAGCCGAGTACGAAGAGGGGCAATACGACAAGGCTATAGAAGACCTCAAAACAGCTCTTGCTCTCACTGAGGAGGAGAAAGACCTAGCCCTCTTGCATCGTCTTTTGGCCGCCAATTATATAGCTCAGAAGGAGTGGCAAAGTGCGGTGGACGAAGCGACGAAAGCCATCGATTTACACGACGAAGAACCCACCTCCTCGCTCTATAAAACCAAGGCTTTAGTCGCTCTTGAGCAATGGGATAAGGCGATAGAATTTCTTCGCGAAGCCTTCCGTGCTTTCCCCGAGGAGGAGCGTTTCCATCTTTACGAAGCTGACATTGCCCTAGCCAAAAGGGACTATCCGGCGGCACAAACGGCCTACCGTACAGCTCTTGATAAGGATCCTTTCAATGAAGATGCATGTTGCGGTCTGGGGCATATTGAGGAGCTCTCGGGCAACCTCTCCCAAGCGATCCAACTGCTACAAGGCTATGTAGAGGATGGTATTGTGGGAAAGAATATCCTAACCTATTTGATACAACTTCTTGATAAGTCCGGCCGAGGAGGCGAGACCACGCCCTATAAGGCTCAATTGCAGGAGATGGACGAGAGTGAAGCCCAGAGCAAAGCGGACTTCGAGTACATCCACGATACGAGCGTCTATGGGGATATTTTTGGGCACCTTTAGGGGGAATGGTAAAAAAGTTTTACGTCGTATGGGTCGGTAAAATCCCTGGCGTTTACGCCTCTTGGGGGGAGTGTAAAGAGCAGGTCGAGGGCTTCGCCGGGGCAAAGTACAAGTCTTTCTCCACGGAGTTGGAGGCTCAGCGCGCCTATTCCGGCTCCCCATTACCCTCTTCTTTGGGTACGAGAGCAAAGGGCGGAAGGTCAGGGGCTGATTATCCCATATTCCCGAGCATTGCTGTGGATGGAGCCTCGTCCGGAAATCCGGGCATGTGTGAGTACAGAGGGGTAAATGCGGATTCGCATGAAGTAATCTTTGCTTCCCAACAATTTTTCGGAACGAATAATATTGCCGAGTTTTTGGCTATCGTACACGCCATGGCACTCTGCCTCCAGCAAGGCGTGCGTACACCTATTTATAGTGATAGCCGTACGGCTATGGCTTGGGTGCGTACCGGGAAATGCAAAACGACCCTCAAACCGAGCGAGAAGAGTGCCTTTGCCCTCGATCTAATACGGAGAGCAGAAGCTTGGCTCGCCCAAAATCCCCCCGAAGTGCGTGTGCCGCTACTTAAGTGGAAGACGGAGGTTTGGGGAGAGATCCCGGCGGATTATGGTCGCAAATAGAGGGTTTATTCCATTTTACTAGAGAGGTAATGGCTGAGCTAATGCCCCCGAAAGAGGATAGAAAGAATTCCCCCTGTGGGCAACTTTTTTACTTTAATTGTGGTAATGAAGTTGCCCTTGCGCATCAAGCGAGTGTAAGCTACACGCCCCCTCGTATTGTTCGGCAGATGAGGCGCGACCTTGCCTATCTGCCTGCATGGATTGCCCCCAATCCTGAGCAGGATTGGGTTTGGTTGCCTTGTAATGCCCCTCGATTTTCAAAAGAAATGCCCTTCCCCCTTGCTCACGTTTTTGGGGCAGAAGAGGTGGAGTTGGGGAGAACGATTCATCACTCTTTGCGCCTCTCCCTTTGGGGGCCGGAGCCTACCCTTCGCCCTCTCTTTTCGCAATTTCGCTCGGGCTTCCCCCTGTTGGATATCCCCGACTCGTACTCTCGCCCTTACCCAACTGAGTTATACGATCGGAGCCTGTCGGTAGAGCTATTACAAGGGTTGCCTGTCCCTTCTAAAATTACACCTCGATTTTGTTATACCGACGAGGAGCTGGAGGAGGCTTGTCTTGCGCTGGCTCCCGGGGCTATTTTGGCAAAGCTCCCTTTTTCTTCTTCGGGGCGAGGGGTGCTACCTTACGTCTTGCCGTTGTCCCAAGAGAGCCGTCGTACCCTCATGGCTCAGCGACAAAAAAATGGAGTAGTCAGTCTAGAGCCCCTTCTTGATAAACTAGAAGATTGGGCTGCCGAGTACCGGATAGACGACGAGGGGCGAGTGGATTTTGTGGGCCTGTCGCACTTCGTTACGGAAAAATGTCGATACCTATATAATGAGGTGTATCACCCTCGGATCCTTTGGCAGAAGTTGGCTTCTGTAGTAGGAGAGAGGCTTCTTGAGGAGGTAATAACGATACATCGCGATTTTTTGCAGAGGAGAGTTGCCCCCCATTATCGAGGAGCTGTGGGGGTGGATATGCTCACCTATCGAGGGGTGCGTGGCGAAGTCTTGTTGCATCCTGCCGTTGAGGTCAATGTGCGCTCCACTATGGGATTATTGGCACACCGGCTCTATGAGCGTTTGGGAATGCCTGAGGCTCATTATCGTTATCAAATAGCTTCGTTTGCTAAAAAAGGGGATGCTCTCGCATGGTCTCAAGCCTCGGAAGTTGCGAATCCCCCTCGCTTTGATGCTGACGCAAAGCTGCTTAGAGGGATCCTTCCGCTCCACCCGATAGATGCTGATACCCAATTTGTTGCCACTTTTAGCCTGCTTCCCTCCTAGTAATTAGACTGATTTTAGAAGAAGTTTAGGCCTATATTTGAAATTAAATCACCTGCTTCCCCTATAAATTTTACCCTAAAAACCGAGTTTGGAATACCTAGGTTCGCATTTGTTTCTTACCTTTGCGCTTTGAATAGGTAGCAATTAACGAAGAATAAAAGATATAGTACATATATGGCTACATTACAGAAGATTCGTAACCGAGCCGGCCTCCTGATTATCGTTATCGGGGTTGCCCTCCTCGCGTTTATTGTCGGAGACGGATTGCGTTCAGGCGGAACCCTCTTCCAGATGAGTAACAACTATGCCCTCAAGATTGACGGCGAGAAAATCAAGGCAGAAGACTATCACCAACGGTTGCAACAGCTGCAAGAGGCTGCCGAAGCTAATGGCAATCATCTTACAGATGAGCAGCGCATGCAACTCAATAATCAGCTTGCCGAAGAGTACATCCAGAGCATTGCTCTAGAGAAGGAGGCTGATGCCCTAGGTCTAAAGGTTACTCCTGAAGAATTGATCGCCCTTGTATTGGGTGATGGCGTTTCCCCCGCATACCAAGCGCAGCAGTTTATTTCGCAGTTGGGTATTAACCCTAGTGACCGCAATGCTGTGCAGACATTCCTTGAACAAATCTCTGACAATCAAATTGCCCAACTCCCTGCGGAGCAACAAGGGCAGATGCGAATGATCAAGAATAGTTGGGATGCTCTCCTTCGCTCGGTGCGCAATGAACGTTTGGGCTCTAAGTTCAATGCGATCATGACTCGTAGCTATGCCATCAATAAGGTGGATGCACAATTCCTTTCGGATGTGCCTTCTCGCGATGTTGCTGTGGTGCGTACTCCTAGCACTATCCTTGCCGACACTACAGTACGTGCTACCGACGAAGAGGTGCGTGAGTACTACAACAAGCACCCTCGCATGTTTATCCAGAAGTATCCTTTTACGCGTGTGGAGTATATCAACGTAGCTATTCGCCCCAGTGCCAAAGACTACTCAGATGCTTTGGCTTTGATGAATAAGACTCGTACAAGTCTGCTTGGCGCAAGCGATGCTAGCACGATCACTCGTAATCACTCTGAAGCTTTTGCTCCTGAGTATTACATGTCCGGACAAGAACTTCGTGATATCCAATTGCCCTCTTCTCTCGTAGAGTTTATTGAGTCTTCTGAGGTGGGATCCGTTAATACTCCTTCTATAGAAAATGATAGCTATTCCCTTGTAAAGGTGATGGCAAAGAAGTCTGCACCATCGGGCGTTCAAGCTCGTATCATTGTACTCGACTCTCTGAATGCTACTAAGGCAGACAGCATTGTTGGTGCTATCAATGGTGGAGCTGCTTTTGCTGATATGGCTATGCGTTACTCCGCAGACCCTCAAACCAAGGCTCAAGGTGGTTATATCATCTTCCAAGATCGCATGGGGATGCCGGATACGACGCTCACAGAAGCTATGGCTACTATGCAAAAACTTGACACCCTTTACAAGGTGCCTGTAGGGCGTGCTTTCACCTCTACGCTAGGGGCAACTAAGGTGATTATGCAGGTGGCTAAGGCAATGCCCGAAGCAACTAAGTACAAGATTGCTTATATCAACTTGCCTGTAACCTTCAGCGAAGGAACTTTTAGCGAAAAGTATTCTACTATCAACAATATCTTGGCTAGCGGCAAATCTTTTGACGAGATGGCTAAGGAAGCTGAGGCAAAGGGTCTCGAAGTTGTGCGTGATGCTCGTGTAGAACCCACCTCGATTAACCTTGCCAATATTCCTTCGTCTCGCGAAGCTGTAAGCTGGCTCTTGAAGGCAAAGCCCGGTGAGGTAAATGAGAAAGTATTCCGTTGTGGAGATGCTAACCTCGTTGTTGCTACGGTAAAAGAGCAGGTGCCTGCAGGTACACAACCTTTTGAGGATGTGAAGGAAGACATTCGAGACTACCTAACAATGGAGAAGCGTGGTGATAAACTCGCGACAGACTTGGAAGGAAAGAAAATTGCCGATCTAGATGGCTATGCCGTGGCTATGCAGGCTAGTGTAGATACCATCCCTAGTGTAAGTTTGGTAGCTCGTGGTTCTGTTACTCCTATGTTGAGTGCCCACGCTATGACTACGGCTATAAATGCTATTTCTAAGCCCTTCCGCTCAGGTACTGAAGTAATGGTAGTGAAGCCTCTTCGTGAGATCAAGACGCCCGTAGGGCAGTCTCAGGAGGCACAACTCCGTCAGCAACGTCGCGCTTTGGGTCAAGGTCTTGGTTATAGAGCTTTCCAACAGCTCATGCGTGATATGGATATTGTGGACAATCGCGCTAAGTTCTTCTAAGCTCAGAATAAGAAAAATCTCTCTAGAGGGGATATCCCCCAGAGGTACTAACAATCCGCTTCCGCAATGCCTTCTGACTAAGGGAAGGAGTGTGGGGGCGGATTCTTTTATCTAGACCATCATGACGAGAATAGGTATTCTCTCCGATACTCACGGTTATTGGGACGAGCGTTATGCGCATTATCTAGGGACGTGCGAGGCTATTTTCCATTGTGGAGATATAGGTTCTCTTTTGCTTGCTGAGCGTTTGCAGGATATTGCCTCTCTCTATGCTGTCTATGGAAATATAGATGATAGCGAAACTCGGCACCGCTTCCCCGAAACGCTCTCCGTAACGATAGAAAAAGCACGCATTGCTCTCATTCACATTGGAGGCTACCCAGGGCGATATACGGCTACAGCCAAAGAATTGATATCTCATACTCAACCCCATCTGTTTCTTAGCGGTCATAGCCATATCCTCAAGGTGATGCCCGATCGAAAAAATAACCTCTTGCATATCAATCCCGGGGCAGCAGGGATACAGGGGTGGCAACCTGTACGTACTTTAGTTCGATTGGTGGTAGATGGGGAGCAGCTGCGCGACCTAGAGGTAATTGAGCTCTCCGGTTATCGTTAATCCTCGCTTCGAGCAAGCCCTCTTTCTCCTGGCTATTTCTTGCTAAGAGCGGAGATCCTCTTCTCTTATTCTCCTCCACTAAGTAGGGTGTAGGCTCTTATTTTCTCTCAATGAGAGGAATGTTTTCTGCCAATGATGCTATATCCGATTTTATTAGGGATAGAAAATGCTTTTAGGTATTGCAGGGAATGAAAATAAGTAGTACCTTTGCACTGCTTTCTGAGAGAGTGGCCTAAAGTGAAGGCTTTACCGCTCTCCAAAATAGATGGCGAGATAGCTCAGCTGGTTAGAGCGCATGATTCATAATCATGAGGTCCCCGGTTCAATCCCGGGTCTCGCTACACGTTTCATAACACTTTTGGGGCTCCCTTTTTTTGAGGGAGCCTCTTTTTCTTTTTATCTGGAGGGGAGCAATCCGTACCAACCTCGCTAAGAAACGGAGAGGTGGAATACACGATCCTAAAACATATAGGGCATAGAATCCTCTACGGAGATGGAGAAGTCTTTCTAAAAGGTCGCTGAGGGGCAAGGAAAAGGGGGAGTAAGGTGTGTTTCTATCGTCCTCTTTGTACATTCAGAGGTACAGGGATTCTATTAAGGGAGGAGAGGAGGTTCTCATCCCATCGAGGCCTTTTTCGTATTATGTCATATCCTAGTTGAGGAATGAGTCTCAGGATATAAGGAGCCCTGCCTAGCGAGTTTAACTCACGAGGCAGGGCGCAGCAATTATATAGAAGAGGTAAAGTTAGTAAGTGTGATGGCTGTCTTCAATCTCCTTACGAGTCATCTTTTTCTTGTCGATAGAGCGCCAAGCATAGAAGATATAAGCGAGCACAAAGGGGATCAATAGAGATACGATGCTCATCGCCTGCAGGGTGTAAGGGCTTGAAGAACTATTGCGCAGGGTTAGGGAGCTTTGCATATCGAAGAGGGAGGGATAGTAAGCCGTATTGTTCCATCCTGCTACGAGTAGCAATCCAAGAACCGCAAGGACAACACCCACGCCTTCTACCCAAATACCCTTGTGGAATGCGGGCTTGAAGAGAGTTAGAGCAATACCTGCAAGCACGAGTACAACCCCTATCAAGAAAATAATAAGCACGATAGGCATAGCTAGGAAGTTGTGCAGATACTTGTAATTTTCGAGGCTGATAACGCCCGTGGTTGGGTCTTCGGTATATCCTGTTGTCGTTACTAAGAATACCACGTAAGCGACAAAGAACACTACAAAGATGAGGGCGTTGGGTAGGAGCGCCTTCTTCGCTTTGGTTTGGAGTGCCTCATCATCAATATTGTTGATGAAGTAGAGAAGGGCAGTAGTGCGAGCTAAGAAAAGGACGGCAATACCCAGCACTAGATTCCAAGGATTGAGCACAGCTTCTAATCCGTGGAGCTGAATGCCATGATAGGGTTGCCATGCAGAGATGGGGCCTGCAGCTTGAGTGAAATTATAGATCACCGATTTATCCACAAGGAAATTGCCTCCGGTAAATAGAGTTGACACCGCAGCTCCAAGCAATACAGGAGCCAAAATACCATTAAGTACAAGGAAGGTATGAAAGGTCTTTTTGCCCCATACATTGCCATGCTTTGACTGGTATTCGTAGGATACTGCTTGGATGACAAAGCAGAAGAGTATGAGCATCCAAACCCAGTAAGCACCACCAAAGCTGGTGGAGTAGAAGAGGGGGAAGGAGGCAAAAAATGCCCCACCAAAGGTTACAAGGGTAGTAAGGGTAAACTCCCACTTGCGCCCTGAGGAGTTAATAATCATCTTCTGTAGGGTGACATCTTTTTGCCAGGGCCAAATGAATGTTTGCCCTCCCTGCACGAAAAGCAAGAATACAAGCAACGCCCCTAACAGCGAGACGAGTAGCCACCAATAGTGTTGAAAAAATGAATAGTCCATAGTCTCTTTTCTTTTGCTTATAAGGGATTACTTATTTGTTTCTTCGGAGGATGTACCCTGTTGTGCGGGACCCTCTTTTACCGATTTCACCATGATATTGATCTCTGCCACCAAGAGCACCGTAAAGAGGAGGGCAAAAAGGGCAAATGTGATCATTACACTAGAAGCCTCTATTGAGGATACCGCAGCTCGTACCGGGAGGATGTCTTGGATAGTCCAGGGCTGGCGTCCGAGTTCGGCTACAATCCATCCTGATTGGCTTGCAAGGTAAACAAGAGGGAGGCATACGATGGTTAGTATGTGGAACCAGCGCATCTTTTTGTACTTCTCCGGCTTGCGTGCAAAGATGGTAGCGATGAGAAGGACGAGAATGAAGAGGAGTCCACAACCTACCATTATACGGAACGAGTAATAGTTAATGGGGACATTGGGAATGAGTTCGCTGCGATCGTTGATGTGACCGTAGCCAAAGTAGGGGAAGTTCTCTTGGATGATCTTATTTTGTGCATCCATCTCCGACTGATTCCCTGCCTTCATAGCTTCGTGGTATTGGGTGAGGGCCGCAAGAGCTGTACGTCCACGCTCCATTTTTTCTTCAGCGCTGAGGGCGATGGAGCCATCGGGGAGGTAATATCCACCATCGAGCAAGTTGTTGATGCCGGGTACATAGCCATCGGGGGTGTGGGTGGCCATAAGAGATAGCATCTTAGGCACCTTTATATTAAAGTAGAAGGCTTCTTCTCCCGGTGCAGGTATCCCACTCTTGGGGATGCCAAATAGGCTAAGAGAAGCCCCTCCCTCAAGAGATTTTCCCTCCGGAGTGTTCATTCCTCCATTGTACAATCCCTCCATAGCGGCGAGCTTCATAGGTTGACGCTCAGCCACGTTTACAGCACTGGTATCGCCCGTGAAGGCCGTAAGAAGAGCTGCGATAAGTCCAAAAGGAGCAATTATGCGAGCATTGGCGAGAGCGAACTCATGGTGCTTTTTGTCCTTGCGAAGCATGTAGTAGGCACATATGGCAAGGGCAAATATAGAGCCGAGTAGCCAAGAAGAGGTAACTGTATGCCAGAACTTATTGATGGCAGTAGAGGAGAGAGCCACCGCCCAGAAGTCTGCCATTTCGCTGCGTACCGTTGCAGGATTGAAAACCATCCCTTGAGGATCTTGCATCCATGAGTTGGCGATAAGAATCCAAACAGCCGAGATGGTCGCCCCTATCACGGTGAGCCATGTGGAGGCGAGGTGAAAGCGAGGAGTCACTTTGTTCCAACCAAAGAACATGACAGCGATGAAGGTTGCTTCCATAAAGAAAGCCAAGATACCCTCAATTGCGAGGGGAGCCCCGAAGATGTCGCCTACGAGCCAACTATAGTTCGACCAATTGGTGCCGAACTCAAATTCTAGAATGATACCTGTAGCAACACCAATGGCAAAATTGATACCAAAGAGCTTTTGCCAAAATTGAGCCCAGTGTTTCCACTCCGGTTTGCGTGTGCGATAGTATTTTGTCTCGGCTAGAGACATGATAATACCTAGCCCCAAGGTGAGTGGCACAAAGAGCCAGTGATAGCAGGCCGTAAGGGCAAATTGCGCCCTCGACCAAGTGAGTAATGCTTCAATTTCCATATTGTGATTATTTTATTTCCTTCTCTTTCAATCTCTCTAAAGGAGGCTATTTCTCATGGGTGATTTGCTCCATAACAAAGTTGGCTTGCTGCTCTTTATCCCCTTGCTGCCCCACAATGCGTGGGAAGAAGAAGGGGCGTAGGATGGCAAACATGATAAACAATTTGATAAGGGCGAGAGTCCACAAAACCTTAGAGGTGCGACTCATGGAGCGAAATCCATCATAGTAGAGATAAAAGGCTCTACGCCAAAAAGGAGCCTTCTTTACATCTGTCTTACTACTCATAGTCGTCTATGTGCTACGTTATTTCTATCCTATGCTTTCGCAAGGGTTGGATACGATTTTGTAATCGAATGCCGGTTTTGTCGGCTTCTTTTGGTGCAAAAGTAGGGCTTTTTTTCCTGGAATCCTGTTTTTGAACACTTATTGTGTGATATTATTATTGATTTGTATTTCCTGTGAGGAGGGTACACTTGACAATTGAGCAAGAGCGACTACAATAAAAACAAGTAGCTGAAAAGAAGGTTGAATGCCGGCTGAAAAAAGATGGAATACAGGCCTAAAAATAAAAATGTTTTACCCAGAATGGAGCTCTCGTTTTGGGTGATTTATTTTTCGTTTTTGGGCGGAAGAGTTGTACATCCAAAGTTTATTATTACCTTTGCACTACGAAACAGGGGAGATGCCTTGTATTCGTGCTCTCACGGAGAGATGGTTCGTTAGCCAAGTGGTTAGGCACCGGTCTGCAAAACCGTCTACGGCGGTTCGATTCCGCCACGAACCTCACTAAGAGGAGTACTGTGACATTCTGTAATGGAATGGCATTTGTGCTCCTTCTTTTTTATGGGAGATAAGGCCTGCTCTTCTTCTCCGCTCCTTCTCTAAGCCTACAGAAGGCACCCAATGTGCTTTTGGTATACTGAGAAAGTGGAAACAGAGAGGTTGGGGGCTATTTGTTGTGCAAGGTTATCGGAAAAAGCACTAACTTTGCAGGGAATTTTTGACGAGCATCTAGGTGCCCGTTTGCAACAAGACGCTAGAATAAAAGCATGGTAGAAGCGCGTTACATACTTAGCCTTAGAGGGTTACCCGATGGTGAGTTTGATATTGTCTATACCCTAGATGATTCCTTTCTCGCCGCTATCGAGGGTTTCGACATCTTTGGGGGAGACGTAAAAGTAACGCTGGAGGGGACGCGTAGTGGAGATAATTTTGAGATCGACTTCGTGCTAGAGGGTACGGTTCGCACTCTCTGCGACCGCTGTAATGCTCCTCTTGATGCCGAAATTGAGGCTGTTTTCCCTATGAGCTTTGCTCTCGGGGCAGAGACAAAGGAGGTCTCTGATAGTGACTTTATGGTGTCGCGCAACGAACCGGAGATGGGCTTAGACGAAATCCTTTGGCAGCTAGTGGTTTTGGCCATGCCTATGCGCAAAGTGCACGAAGAAGGTGCTTGTAGCGAAGAGGTGGAGTCCTTTTTCCTTCACCAGCAGCAGAATGCCAAAGATCCACGCTGGGCGGACTTGGAGCAAATACAATTCGACAAATAATAAATAAGTAAGAATATAAAGGAATCAAACAATGGCACATCCTAAACGTAGACAATCGAAAACCAGAACTCTCAAGCGCAGAACTCACGATAAGGCAGCTATGCCTACCCTAGCAAAGTGCCCCCAATGCGGTGCTTGGCACATCTACCATACGGTGTGTGGCGAGTGCGGTTACTACAGAGGTAAACTCGCTATCGCCAAGAGTGAAGAATAAGCAACTTTTCTAGGTGTCGCTCTCTCGGTATCTTTGCCCCTAGCAGTGTTGGTCATTTGCATTTAAGGGTTACTGAGTGAGAGAAAAAGAGACTTCGAGGTAACAATGTAGGCACTATGCCATAGGATCCTGCATATACCTCGAAGTTTTTGTATTCTCTCCGAGCCGTTTTGTCTCACTAGAACTCTTGTAGATGATAGGTTTGTCCTATTTTTACTACCTTAGTGCTTGGAAAGCGGATACACTCTCTTTTCGGAAGAATGAGGAGGGGATTTGAGTCCCCCTCGGAGAGCAAACTCTCGCTGATCATTAGTGCTACAAATTGATATATAACGCATAAACAGACTACAATGATGAATCAAATATACGCTACCATTACTGCAGTAGGGGCCTATCTGCCAGAGGATAAGTTGACCAACGCAGATATAGAAAAGATGGTCGACACCAGCGATGAGTGGATCATGACTCGGGTGGGTATCAAAGAACGTCGCATCCTAAAGGATCCCTCCAAAGGTGCTTCCTATATGGCAACCGAGGCTGTAAAGGGAATGCTAGAGCGTTTCCATATAGATCCCCTAAGCGTAGAGGGGCTATTCCTCGCAACCAATACGGCGGACTATCACTTCCCTCCTACTTCGTCTATTGTAGCACACGATAGTGGTTGTGCCAATGCGTTTACGTTCGACCTTGTCTCGGCTTGCCCCAGTTGGCTTTATGCACTAGAGACGGGTGCTAACTATATCCGTTCCGGGCGTTGTAAGCGTCTCGTAATTGTGGCAACAGAGAAAATGTCTGCCGCTGTAGACTATACAGACCGCCAGACTTGTGCTCTTTTCGGTGATGGATCCGGTTGTGTACTACTAGAGGCAACAGAAGAACCCGTGGGTGTGATGGACTCTATATTCCATACCGATGGGGTAGGGCGTCCTCACCTTATCATGAAGTCGGGGGGGTCTGCCAGCCCGGCAACTGCAGAGACCGTAGCGCGTCGTGAGCACTTCGTTTACCAAGAAGGTAGTCACGTATTTAAGTATGCTGTAAATGGCATGTCGGACGTTTGCGAGCAGGTTATGAAGCGTAATAACCTTACCAATAATGACATTGCATGGGTTGTTCCCCACCAAGCTAACCGTCGTATCATAGACATGGTAGGGCGTTACCTCAAGGTACCTCAAGAAAAAGTCATGATCAATATTGAGAAGTATGGCAACACCAGTTCTGCCACTATTCCCATCTGTTTGTGGGAGTGGGAGAAGAAGTTGCGCAAGGGAGATAACCTGATACTTACTTCTTTTGGTGCCGGCTATACTTGGGGTGCTGTGTACCTCAAGTGGGGGTATGATCCTAAGGAAGACTAATCTACTAGGGCTTTTGCAATTAAATGATGGATAGTACGTTTTCTCCCCCCGCTGAGCATCCTCAGAATTACCGCTCAGGGTTTGTTAATATCGTAGGTAACCCCAATGTAGGGAAGTCTACGCTTCTTAATTACCTTGTAGGGGAGCGTCTCTCTATCATCACATCCAAAGCTCAGACTACTCGCCACCGCATATTGGGTATTGTCAATACGCCCGATATGCAGGTGGTTTACTCAGATACTCCCGGGGTGCTTAAGCCCAATTACAAGCTCCAGGAGCGTATGCGTGCCTTCTCCGATCAGGCGCTGACTGATGCCGATGTGCTTATATACGTGACCGATGTAGTGGAGCGCAGGGAGAAGAATCTAGACTTCTTACAAGCTGTGGGGCGCCTTGAGTGTCCTATTCTCCTTGTAATAAATAAAATCGACCTTACCGATCAAAAACATCTCGAAGAGCTGGTAGAGGAGTGTCATACACTTCTTCCCAAAGCTGAAATACTCCCTATCTCTGCCACCAATCGCTTCAATGTGCAGCCGCTCAAGAAGCGTATTGAGGAACTTCTCCCCATTGCTCCTCCCTATTTTGAGAAGGACGCGCTTACCGATCGCCCGGCGCGTTTTTTTGTATCAGAGATTATTCGAGAGAAAATCCTCCTCTACTATACCCAAGAGGTGCCTTATGCCGTAGAGGTGGTGGTGGAAGAGTTCAAAGAATCTTCTCATCGTATTGACATCAGGGCCGTTATTATGGTGGAGCGGGAGAGCCAAAAGGGGATCATCATAGGGCACAAAGGGGTTGCGATTAAGAAGCTCGGTATTGCAGCTCGTCGCCCTCTAGAGAAATTTTTCGATAAGCACATTCGCTTAGAGCTTATCGTGCGTGTGGAGAAAGATTGGCGACAAAATGATCGCGATCTATCGGAGTTTGGCTATTCGCTAGACTAAATTCTCCTTTTCTAAAGAAAGAAAACTCGCTCAAAATGAGCAAGGTATAATATCAATATATGAGTAATTTAGTAGCCATAGTAGGTCGCCCCAATGTTGGGAAGAGCACGCTCTTCAACCGATTGGTAGGGAGCCGACAAGCTATTGTAACGGAGATATCAGGAACAACGCGCGACCGTCAATATGGGCACACCAACTGGACGGGGCACGAGTTCTCCATCGTTGATACGGGAGGATGGGTCTCCGGCAGTGAGGATGTTTTCGAGTCCGAGATAAATAAGCAGGTACAGATAGCAATAGAGGAGGCCGATGTAATCCTCTTCGTTGTGGATGTAATGGCTGGGATGACCGACTTGGATCGGGAGGTGGCTGGGCTACTTCGACGTGCCAAGAAGCCTATTCTTCTGGTCGCTAATAAGGCAGATACATTCGAGATCGGCTACCAAAGTGCCGAGTTTTACGCTCTCGGTTTGGGAGATCCTTATGCCATTAGTGCGATCAATGGCTCCGGTACCGGAGATCTTTTGGATGCTATCGTCAACTCGCTCCCCGAGCAAAACGAGAGCGAAACAGAGAAGGAACTCCCTCGCTTTGCCGTGGTAGGTCGCCCCAATGCCGGTAAGTCTTCGCTTATCAATGCCTTTATAGGGGAGGAGCGAAACATTGTAACGAATGTGGCCGGCACCACGCGAGACTCTATCTATACGGAGTACAATAAATTTGGTTTCAGCTTTTACCTCGTAGATACCGCAGGGATTCGCAAAAGAGGCAAGGTGCAAGAAGACCTTGAGTACTACTCGGTGATTCGTTCGATACGTGCTATCGAAAATAGTGATATCTGCATTGCTATGATTGACGCAACGCGAGGTATTGAGAGCCAAGATGTCAATATCCTCTCCCTTGTGATGCGAAACAGCAAGGGGTTGGTAGTCTGCGTTAATAAGTGGGACCTCGTGGAGAATAAAACCAATGAGGCAATTCGTGTATTCGAGGAGGCAATTCGTTCGCGTCTTGCTCCCTTCTCGGATTTCCCCATTCTCTTCATTAGTGCCCTCACTAAGCAGCGTATATTTAAGGTGTTGGAGGTGGCAAATGCTGTGTACCAACGCCGCTCGAAGCGCATCCCAACTCACGAGTTGAACGAGGTGTTGTTGCCTATTATAGAGGAGACTCCTCCACCATCGTGGAAGGGGAAATACATCAAGATCAAGTACGTAACCCAGTTGCCCACGGCAGTGCCTTCGTTTGCATTCTATGCCAATCTCCCGCAATGGGTAAAAGATCCCTACAAGCGATTCCTAGAAAATCAGATTCGTAAGAATTGGGATTTCTCGGGTATTCCCATCAATATCTTTATCCGAGAGAAATAGATTTTGCCCATAGAAGTATGCCAAAGTGCCACTTCGTGATCCCCGCCGGTGGGGTAGGACTTAGATTTGGAGGCCCTCTTCCCAAACAATTTGTGGAGGTAGAGGGGCTTCCTATTTTGATGCATACTTTACGCGCCATTGCTCCTTATGTAGAGAGTATTACACTGGCTCTTCCCCAGGATTATCAGGAGTATTGGCAGCAAGTTTGTCGGGAGAAATCTTTTGATCTCAAGCATAAAATCGTAGAGGGTGGGGCTACACGCTTTCTCTCCGTGCGCAATGCCATAGAGTCTCTCGCTGTAGATCCTGATGCCCTTATTGGAGTGCACGATGCTGTGCGTCCCCTCGTCTCGGGAGAGACAATAGAGGCTCTTCTTGCCGCAGCTGAGGCGTCAGGAGCTGCAATTCCCTATCTACCTCTTACGGATTCTATACGACACCTCGAGCCGTTGGTGGGATCAAAATCGGTAGATCGAGCTCAATTTGTAGCGGTGCAAACCCCTCAGGTTTTCCTCCTAGAACGCCTCCGAGTTGCTTACCAGCAAGCGGATGGTGGTGCGAATTTTACAGACGATGCCTCTGTGTATGAGGCTCTGTATGATACTCCTATTGAGCTTGTTGAGTCTAATCCCGAGAATAAAAAAATCACTCACCCCCACGACCTTCTTTTTCTCCGTCAAGCACTTAACTCTCCAGCGAATCGCTAAGAAGCCCTTTCTTTTGCCCCGCTCTAAGCCCTTTTTGCCATGAATAAGGACTATCTACAGACTGCTATTGAGTATCTCCCTGGCATAGGAGAGCGTAAGAGTAAACTGTTGAAGAGCGAATTAGGGGTCTATACGTTTCGAGATCTTCTCTACACTTTCCCTTTTCGTTATGTGGATCGTAGTCGCATCCTCACTGTGCGAGAACTGCGAGATGGGGGAGGTGAGGTACAACTTCGGGGGATAATCTCGGATTATGTGCTTGAGGGATTTGGGAGAAGAGCTCGATTGAAAGCAACTTTTAGGGATGCTACGGGCTCTATTGAGCTGGTGTGGTTTAAGGGGTCGGACTATATCTCGGAGCAATTCCCCGCAGGGCGAGAGTATATCGTCTATGGCCGCCCCAAGGCTTTTGGGCATTATTATAATATTGTGCACCCTGAGGTTACGCCTATTGAGCGTGCGAGCCAAGTCGCGGGTGGGCTGCTATCTGTCTATCACACCTCAGAAAAGATGAAACGCTCGGGATTGGATAGTAAGAATCTGCGCAACGCCATCGGGAGATTGTGCCAAATAGCCCATCTGTATATCAAAGAAACGTTGCCAGAAGAGGTCAGAAATCGTTGGGGTTTAATCCCATTGCCTCAGGCTCTCTACGCCATTCACTTTCCAAAAGACGACGCAACGCTGGAGAAAGCTACGCAGAGGCTGAAGTTTGAAGAACTGTTTTTCTTACAACTATCACTGCAACTGACAAAGAGAGAGCGTAAGTCTCACTTCAAAGGCTACCTCTTCGATCAGGTGGGGGAATACTTCAATTCTTATTATTCTAGCCTCCCTTACGATCTTACCCAAGCCCAAAAGCGGGTGCTTAGAGAGATCCGGCACGATACGCAGAGTGGACTGCAGATGAATCGCCTTCTGCAGGGAGATGTGGGATGTGGTAAGACACTTGTTGCTACTTTTGCCATGCTTTTAGCGTTGGATAATGGTTGGCAGGCTTGTATGATGGCCCCTACGGAAATACTCGCCCAGCAGCATTACGAAACATTGAGTAGCCAACTAGCCCCCCTTGGTATAGAGGTGGCGCTTCTTACGGGTAGCACACCGCAGCGAGAGCGAACGTCCATATTGGAAGATCTTGCTCAGGGGTCTTTGCGTGTGCTGGTCGGCACACATGCCCTCCTAGAAGAGAGAGTACAATTTGCACATCTTGCTCTTGCCGTTATTGATGAGCAGCATCGGTTTGGTGTGGTGCAGCGCGCTCGTCTTTGGGAAAAAAGCCTAGATCTTCTCCCTCATGTACTCATTATGAGTGCGACTCCTATACCACGTACTCTTGCGATGACGCTCTACGGAGATCTGGATATTTCGGTGATAGATGAATTGCCACCGGGGCGTAAGCCGATCTCCACACGTCACTATTTCGACGATTTCTCCGAAGAGGTTTTTCGATTGGTGGAGCAAGAGTTATTTGCCGGTAGGCAGATTTATGTGGTCTATCCTATGATAGAGGGGACGGAAGACTCCGACTACAAAAATCTGGAAACAGGTTACGAACAATATCGTTATCGCTTTGGCGATCGCAATGTAACGTGGGTGCATGGCAAACTAAAACCCCAAGAGAAGCAGCAGCGTATGGAGCAATTTGTCACGGGTAAGATCCCTATTTTGCTCTCTACTACGGTGATAGAAGTTGGGGTAAATGTGCCCAATGCTTCCGTTATGGTTATCGAGAATGCCGATCGTTTTGGATTGGCTCAATTGCATCAGCTCCGTGGAAGAGTAGGGCGTGGAGCCGAGCAGAGCTATTGTTTGTTGCTCTCTAAGCGCACCATCAGCCCCGTTGCTATCAAACGAATTGAGGCGATGTGCAGCTCCAACGACGGCTTTTTCATTGCGGAAGAAGACCTCAAATTGCGGGGCGCCGGGGACATAGAGGGAACTCGGCAGAGTGGCGACCTCTCGGGATTGCGCCTTGCAGAGCCTTCGAAAGACCTCAATATCCTCTACGCTGCAGCTCAAACGGTAAAGGAAATCCTTGAGCGGGATGCTCTTCTAGAGGGTGCGGATTTGGTCGCTTTGGCAGAAGAATTGGAGAGAATATATCCTAAGAGTAAGCGTTGGGGGAGTATTGGATAGCAGGATGGAGAGTGTTATTTCTTTGCAAATAACCATAAAAACGCCCCCCTTTCAGTAGCCTTTCTTCTCTTTTTTGTGGTCGTTTCGGTAGAATCTATTACATTTGCGATCGGACAAATAGGGTAGAATAGGAGGAGCGCTCCTTGAATGCCAAGTATGAACTAAGTAAGAACAGAATGAAAAGAACGAAGCTAACAACCGCTCGCTCCCTGCTTTTAGTGGGGTTTGTAGCTCTACTTAGCTTGCCTCTCGAGGCCTACTCCTTGGATAGAAAGAAGCCTCGAAAGAAGAAGTCGGCACGCACTACAGCGGTTGCGACGACCAAGAGCAAGAAAGGGATTTCGTCCCAAAGTGCAGATTCCACAGAGATGCCAACGCTTTATGCTGATGGTGTTAAGGGGATTGAGAAAATCAAGGCAAAAAAGAATATGCGCGAGCTTGAAGGCGCGCGTGAAGCCCTTGAAGCACCAGCCATCGACCTCTACGGAGTGGATAGCTGGAGCTCATATGTCAACCCCTTCGCTGGTAAGCATTCTGCTGACATCCCCTCTAGTTTCGAGATCAATTGTGAGGGCTTTGTGATGCCCCTCAGTGGAAAGGTAAAGGTAACTTCGAACTACGGCTATCGTTCCAGATTTGGTCGTAATCACCGAGGTATAGACCTCGCTCTCCATACGGGAGACACTGTACGCGCGACCTTTAGTGGTAAGGTTCGTATCCGAGATTTCGAAGGTAAAGGGTTTGGATACTACGTTGTGATCCGTCACCCCAATGGTTTAGAGACCGTTTATGGTCACCTTAGCCGTCAGTTGGTGCAGCGTGATCAAGTGGTGAAAGCCGGCGATCCTATTGGTTTAGGCGGCTCTACAGGTCGCTCTACCGGCCCTCATTTGCATTTAGAGTTTCGCTTTATGGGGATTCCCATCAACCCAACGCAGATTGTGGATTTCTCCCTCGGTGTGCTACAGCGTGATACCTATGTGTTCCGTCGTGGTAACACTGATGGAGCCGGTCCTAGCTACGGAGAACTCTTTGCAAATAACAAAGAGAAAGCTACGGAGTATAAGCAATCTGCCAACAGTCGCGAGCGTGCAAAGGAAAAAGCGCCTCAGACGCACCGCATCAAAGAGGGTGATAGCCTGTCTTCGATTGCTAAGCGACATGGCACTACGGTTGCTAAGCTTTGTAAGCTAAACAATATGACCGCAAAGGCAACCCTTCGCCCCGGAAAATCTATTCGGGTACGCTAGTGTTGCATAGGGGAGAGAGATAGGAGTCTCTTCCTAATACAGATAGGAGAGAGTGTGGCAAGAGGGGGAAACTTCTCTTTGTTACACTCTCTTTTTGTTTTTATGGGAGAGGCTGTTTCCTATAATCTTATGGTGGATGTCTCACTTCCTCACTGCGAGCAAAAACTCTTTTGTTGCGTGAGAGTTTGTACCTTCGTAGAGCCGAGCAAATAAAAGTTGGCATCACAAAGCCATAGTACTACTATGCAGTTTAGAGATATAATAGGCTACGAGTCGCTCAAAGAAGAACTTCGAAGAATTAGCGCTACGGGGCATATCCCTCACAATATCCTTTTCGATATAGAAGATGGGATGCCCGGTGTTGGGCTTGCTCTTGCTTGGATACAGTACCTCAATTGTTCGGATCCTCACGATGGGGATAGCTGTGGGGTGTGTCCGCATTGCAAGATGCTTTCTCAGCTTTCTTACCCCGATGTTCATTATATCTTTCCTGTTGTTAATGCTACGGATGTAGAGACGCCTTCGGATAACTTTTTGTCTCAGTGGCGTGAAATGTTTGCTGCCGAAGGAGCCTATTTTGATCATGAGACATGGCTTCGCTACCTCAACGCCGGCAAGCAGCAACCTGTGATTTATAGCAAGGATGCCATCGCTTTAGAGAACAAACTGAGTATCTCTTCTAGCGAGGGTGGATATCGTATGGTCATTATCTACGAGCCCGATCGCATGAACGAGGCGGCTGCCAATAAACTCCTCAAACTGATGGAGGAGCCTCCCGATAAGACGATAATTGTATCGGTTTGCTTTGCTACGGAGCAGCTCTTGGAGACAATCGTGAGCCGAATGCAGCGTTTTGAGTTACTCCCTCTCACCCAAGACGAACTCAAAATGGGGCTACGGCAGTTTTACCCACAAGCACAGGAGCGAGATTTGTTGCGTGCAGCCCTCCGTAGTGATGGTATACTGCTTCGTGCGCGTCAGATACTTTCTAACAATACGGCCATTGCCAAATACACAGAATGCTTCGGACAACTTATTGGAGACATAGTGCGTAAGGATGTGGTTGCGCTCCGTAAGTTAAGTGAGAAGATGGACAGTGAGGGGAGGGAATGGATTGTTGCAGCTTTGGTTTACTTCGAGGAGTGTTTTCGACTTAGCTTTGCGGGCAATTTTACGGGAGCCGGTACCCAGTTTTCCACAGATCGGGAGCAAGCCATATTTATTGCCTTGAACGAGGCGGTTACTCCCGGCAATATCGAATCTATATATCGTACAACCGAGAGTGCTATACGCCATGTGAGAGGGAATGTTAGTGCCAAAATGGTGCTTTTCGATACCTTCTTGCGCTATACTGCCGCCCTATCACCGGCTCTCAAGGCGAGAGAGGCTCGTTCTATTTGAAGTCCTAGAGAATCTCTTTTGTGCTTTTTCATGCCTATGAGTTCACGCCCCTTGCAAATTGTCCATCTCTGTACCAGTGATAGTGCAGGAGGAGCAGCCATAGCAGCGCGTCGTCTGATGATGGCACAGCGTGAGGCTGGTTTGGATGCTTCCATGCTCGTACTCCACGCTTCTCATCGGGGACCTGCCATTCATGCTTTACGGAGCGATAGTGTTTACTCTCGGGGGATTGCGCAATGGAAAAAAGCTCTTGAAGTGGGTGCCGCATGGGTTGCTCAGGGCTTTCGTCGGGCTCACGTTTTTGATGTCTCCTTGCCGATTGCAGGATTTTCTCTTAAGCACCATCCCCTTATTCTTGAGGCGGATGTTATTCATATTCATTGGATCAATCAGGGTTTTCTCGGGCTCTCCTCTCTACGTTCTTTGGTACAACTGAAAAAAAAGGTACTCTTTACTTTGCACGATGAGTGGGCTTTTACCTCTCTTTGCCATCACGCTCGAGACTGCCGGCGTTTTGCAGAGCCTGAGGGATGTCATGACTGCCCTCAGGTGCAACCCGGGATCCCTTTTTTCGATCCGGCACAGCGGATTTTCCGTGCTAAGTGCGCTCTCTACAAAGAGTTATCCCCCTCTTTTGTGGGGTGTAGCGAGTGGATTACAGCCGAAGCCCGTCAGTCGTTGTTGACGCAGGGATGCCGCGTGGAGGCTATACCCAACGTCTTCGATTCCAAGACGTTTGTCCCTATCCCTCGTGAGCAGGCTCGCACGCAGTTGGGCTTGCCGGTGGATAGACCTATACTCCTTTTTGGGGCGGCTCGTACCGACGATCCCCGCAAGGGCTTTGCCGAGATGCTCAAGGCTCTTCAGATTTTCTATGCAACGCCCTATGCTCAGGGGCAGAAGCCTCTTGCCCTTCTCTTTGGAAAAATATCCCATCCTGAGTTACTTTCGTCGCTCGCTCCCATAGAATGTAAGAGTGTGGGGTACTTAGCCCCGCACGATATGGCTCTCCATTATGCCGCAGCCAATCTGTATGTAACGCCCTCTCTCGAAGAGAATCTGCCCAATACCATCATAGAGGCGGCTGCTATGGAGTGTCCTACGGTCGCTTTTGATGTGGGAGGGATCCCCGAGATTATTACTCATGGAGTCACGGGCTATTTGGCGCGTTATCGAGATGTTGTAGACTTGGCTAGGGGGATGGAAGAGATGCTCCGTGCCACCGAAAAAGGCTCAATAGCCCAATGTCGCACCGATGTGCTCCATCGCTATGATACCTCAAGTATTGTACAGCAATACCTTAATGTGTACACCTCTTAATACTAGAATCCTATGTATAAGTTTTCCATAACCACTTCGCAAATCAGCCACTGGGGTCACAAATGCATCCTATTTCTCTTTTTGGGGATGCTTTTCTCTTTTGCGAATCTCCATGCCCGAGAAAATAAGAAGGTATTGGTCGCCTATTTTTCCCTCCGTGGAGGCGTAACCAAGCAGGTCGCTGAAGAAATCCACCGTAAGGTAGGAGGAGACCTTTTCCGTATTGAGCCTGAGGTTCCCTATCCTAGTGAATACAGTGATGTAGTGGCTCGTGCCAAGGAGGAACGTAATAATGATGTGTATCCCAAAATCAAGAGAAAAGTGCCCCGATTTGCTGCTTACGACACGATTTACCTAGGTATACCTATTTGGTTCGGTCAGTTGCCCGGGGTGGTGAAAACCTTCATTGCGCAGCATGATTTTCGAGGGAAAGTAGTGGTGCCCTTTGCTACAAGCGGAAAGAGCGGCATCGCAAAGCTAATGCCTCACTTGACGCAGATGCTTCCCAAGTCTCGGTTGATGGAAGGGATCCTGATACTCAAAGACGAGGCCGATACATCTGCTCCACGAATACATGAGTGGCTCCGTTCTTTACAGCCCTATAGAGAGACCCCGAAAAAAGACAGCTGATTCTCGGCTGGATTTCTGTCCTGTTTTGAAAAATTTCTTGCCCAGAATGGGGGAGCATTTTTGCCTGGAAAATAAAAATTTCTAGGGCTGGAAATTTTTGATTTCTAGCGAGGAAGAAAAAGAACGATCCCGAGTTTCCTTTTTTAGCCCGGTCGGTTGGTGATGGGGAGAAGCTCAGAAAGTTGATTACGGCGGCAAAATAGGCCTTGTGTGGATGTCGACTTTTTGTGCTTTAATAGGGAGGTAATCTCGTTACTTAGGGCTTCGAAGTCGATAATTCTTTGCTAATTGTAGCCCCTATTTGCAGGGAAAAGATTAGATTTGCGGTTGAAATACGAGTTGGGAAGTGCCCTAATACTCGTGAATTTCGCTCAAGTATCTGATATTCAAAGATAAAATACAAGGATACTGTGCGGTGAATATAGTTAGGAGAGATGCTCGAGTGGTTGAAGAGGCACGCCTGGAAAGTGTGTAAACGCCAAAAGTGTTTCATGGGTTCGAATCCCATTCTCTCCGCAGAACTTTGAGAGGGAGAAATAAAGTCTAAAGGAGTGTTCCTTCACCTTATTATCACCATCAAAGGAAAAGTATAATAGAACAAATTAAAAAGATAGAACAATTTAATCTCAACGTCAAGATGAAAAAGTTATTTGCAACTCTTGCCTGCACCGCCTTGTTGTCAGTGAGCATTACCACTGCTTCGTGGGCTCAAGACCAACCCGCACAAGCTCCTGAGGCTGCTGCCACTGAAGAAGTAGCTGCTCCTGCTGTAGCGGATCAAGAGGAAACCCAAGAAGCTGCTGAAGCTCCTGCCGAAGCTCCTGCCGAAGAAGCTAGCTTCCATCAGGCTCTTAAGACGAAATTCATCGAAGGGGGTGCCGACTTTATGGCCATTATTGCTCTCGCCCTCATCCTTGGTCTCGCTCTCTGTATGGAGCGTATCATCTACCTCAACCTCTCAGATACCAATGTAGACAAGCTACTTAAGGGTATCGAAGATGCTCTTGCTCGTGGTGATGTAGAAGGTGCTAAGAAAATTGCTCGTGAGACTCGCGGTCCTGTAGCTTCTATTGCTTACCAAGGTCTTATGCGTATGGATCAAGGCATTGACATCGTTGAACGCTCTATCACATCGTATGGTGGGGTACAAGGTGGTCTTCTCGAAAAGAACCTCTCTTGGATTACTCTCTTCATTGCCATGGCTCCCTCTCTCGGGTTCCTCGGTACTGTAGTCGGTATGGTTATGGCCTTCGACAAGATTGAAAAGGTAGGTGACATCAGCCCTACGGTAGTTGCCGGCGGTATGAAGGTAGCTCTTATTACGACCATCTTTGGTCTTATTGTGGCTCTTATCCTTCAGCTCTTCTACAACTACATCCTCAGCAAGGTAGAGGCTATCCTCAATAAGATGGAAGACGCTTCTATCTCTCTTCTCGACTTGGTTATCAAGTACAATATTAAAAAGTAATTACCCCCATTAGTAGTTATGTCTGTAACAAAATCTAGAAAGATATCCAGTTGGACGTTCCTCGCTCTCCTGGTTGTCTCGGTTCTTATGTGCCTTTCTCTCTTTATGGGAGGTTCGCACATGGAGGGGACGAATAAGGCCTACGAGCTTACCGGAGCATTCCTCGGATGGGTATACATACTCACAGGCTTAACCCTAGTGGTTACCTTGTGTTTTGCCCTAATCGGCTTCTTCAGAAGCTTTAAGCAGGACTCAAAGAAGGCTCTTACCGGTCTTATCGGTTTGGTAGCTCTTGTATTGCTACTCGTTATCACTTACGCCGTTGGCAATGGAGACCCTGCCGCTATGAGCGCTGTAAACGAAGACTCTCAGAAGTATCTCACTGCGGGCTGGCTCAAAACCGCCGATATGGTGCTTTACAGTAGTTACGCACTTATTGCAGGAACTATCGTTCTGATCATTTGGGGTGCCATTCGCCGTAGTACACTAAAGAAGTAATTATCAAATTAAATCAGTAATAAGAGCATGGCTAAGTCTAAAAAGAAAGTACCAGGCATCAATGGTTCGTCTATGGCCGATATCTCTTTTATTCTTCTGATCTTCTTTTTGATAACTACTTCAATGGATACGGATAAGGGTATTAAGCGTCGTCTTCCGCCGCTTGTGCCCAAAGAAGAACAACATGATGATATAGAGATTAACGACCGCAACATTATGCAGTTGCTCGTTAATCGTAAGGACCAGATTGCCGTACTACGTAAGACGGCAGGTGGCGAGAGTACTCAGCTTATCTCTATCGATCAGCTTAAGGATCGCGTAAAAGAGTTTGTCGTAAACCCCAAGAATAGCCCTGAGTTGCCCGAGAAGGAAACTCGCGAGGTACCCGGGCTTGGAGTGGTTGAGACTACAACTCTTAGCTACGCTATCTCTCTTAAGAATGAGGTAGAAACGAGTTATCAGATGTTCATCAATGTACAAAATGAGATCCTCAAGGCTTACAATGAGATTTGGGATGAGTATGCTCGTATGAAGTTCAATACTCCCTACGAAGAGCTCAGCACCGATAAGCAGAAGATGATCCTCGAAGTGTACCCGATGCACCTCTCCGAAATGCCTTTGTCGAATCTCAAGTAATTAGTAAGGAAGATAGTAATGGGAAAATTCAGTAAAAATGGCGGACGTGAGATGCCGGAACTCAACACTTCCTCTCTCCCCGACCTTATCTTTGCATTCCTGTTCTTTATCATGATGGTTACGAGTATCCGCGAAGTAACCGCCAAGGTAGAGTACAGCAATCTTCCTCGCGCTACAGAGCTCACAAAGCTCGAAGAGAAGTCGCTCGTGTCTTATCTCTACGTAGGTAAGCCCATTGCAGCCTATCGCGCAAAGTTCGGTAATAACTCTTGCATCCAAATCAATGACAAGATTATCCAGAATACGGAGCTTGTCTATGACTTTGTAAAGCAAGAAGAGGCTAAGATACAAGATGAGCGTAAGAAGCTTATGACCATCTCTATCAAAGCTGATGCCGATACGAAGATGAAGATTATATCGGATATTAAGTATCAACTTCGCCGTGCCGACGCACTCAATATTAGTTACTCGGCACGTCAGCCGGGAGGTCAGCAGAGCCGTTAATTGGTCTCTTAACACCTCTTCTATGAGGCTATAGAAATCACCAAAAAGAGAGGAGAGGGGGCATTTTTGCAAGTGCACCCTCTCTTTGTTTTTAGTTAGGAGCTATTCCTACTAAATCTCAGAAAAAAGAGTCATCTTCCCCTTGGGAGATCCCCGACAAATAGCTACTTTTGTTGCGCTATTAAGCATAGAAAAGAATAACACAATACACTAGATAAAGAAGAGAATATGACTTCAACCTCCCAAAAGCCACGCGTGCGGTTTGCGCCTAGTCCTACGGGGCCACTCCATATCGGAGGGGTGCGTACAGCTTTGTATAACTACCTGTTTGCTCGTCATTTTGGTGGCGATATGCTCCTTCGTATTGAGGATACGGATAGCAAGCGTTTTGTGCCGGGTGCCGAGGCCTATATATTAGAAGCACTCAATTGGCTTGGGATAGAGATAGACGAAGGTGTGGGTGTAGGAGGTGAATGCGGCCC
>NZ_JBQMYL010000017.1:0-22665 GCF_052173515.1 Porphyromonas endodontalis
ACACCTCGAGGGAAAATCTCTTTCATCCTCATCGCAACCAAGGCCTGTTTCGCGGAGGCTCGCTCGCCCCCTGCCCTCGTTTGCGTTTGCAAAGGTAAGACTTTTATTTCATCCTGGCCAAATTTTCCACCGACCTCAAAACGTTAAACTTAGTTACATGTCTATTCTACAAAAACTTACACCCAATCTTTTTCTGCAAGAGACCTCATATATTCTTCAATAAGCTCTAGATAGAGATCAATTAGAGAGCTAAAAGCACCTACTTAACCCGCAATGTATACTCCCCTAGGTCGGGAGCATTTACTCGATAATTCTGCTCAACTTGTAGCGCAGGATGTTGCGAGATTTGAGGCCGAACAAGCAAAATATCCCCTACATGGATGATATTTAAGTAGGACATTTGCTCTACAGCCTTGCGGATCATGGGCTCCGTCACCTCCAGATCCCATTCTCCCCACTCAAGATGATAGCTTGGTTGCAACCCTCCTTCGTCTAAAAAGCAATCTTCGATCATGCCGGCAGCAGCATACTCAAAAGCCACAGCCTCACTCCATGGCTGCCGAGCGGCAATAAGGTCGCAAAGACGATTGTGATGCACAATATCAAACCCAACCCCTAGCCCATTGATGTAACGATGTGAGAAGCGAGAGGCGACCTCGCGACCTGTTCTACCGATTCGCACAAGCAAAGAGGGATAAGCCACATAACACTCTTCGGGCGAGGTGTTAGGCAGAAACAAGGGATATCCTTTGCGGATGAGCGCCTCCCCTTTATAGTAATAATGTAGGAGTTGCTCCCTACCATCAAAAACGAACTGGTATATTTTCATTCAGCATTGGGCTTAAGAAGTAAGGAAAGAGAATCAAAAGTGAAACATCTAACCCTTAAGATATTCCTGCAAACTAGTACCTTCCAAATCTTTGGGAGAAAGGATTAACTGCTCTCTAGGTACTCCATATTGCAACCAATCAACCCCAATCTCAGGGTCAAAGGGATAAAGATGACATTCATCTTGAGGGGAATAACCATTATCTACCTTGTAAGAAAAAATAGCTTCGTCGCTCACCACAAGATAACCATGGGCAAAGCCCCGAGGGATGTAAAGCTGCTGCTTGGTTGTACCAGAGAGACGAACGGCGACATGACGACCGAAGGTTGGACTCTGCAACCGAAGGTCTACGGCTACATCTATCACCTCCCCGTGAATGCAACGCACGAGTTTTGCTTGGGCAGCCTCCCCATGTTGCAAGTGTAGCCCCCGCAGTACCCCTCGGGTAGAAAAAGATTCATTTTCTTGAATAAAGGGACAAGGTGAGACCTTTTCGGCAAACTCAGGGAAACGTAAAACCTCGGTAAAAGAGCCACGCTCATCTCCAAAAACCTGAGGCGTGAGAAGCCAAACTCCTGGAATTTCTAATTCTTTGTATTGTATCATTTCTAACTAAGAGATTAAAACGAGTAAAGGGAGATTGGATTACTTCTCGGGGGTAACGTCAGGAGAATTTTCCTCTTCCATCTTCTCCGAAAACTCCGAAGCCCCCATTACTCGGTCTATAACTATAAATTCTGTGCGCCTATTTAGGGCATCCGCTATCTTCTTATCCTCTTCACTAAGGGCAGTAACGAATGCTTCATCAAGTATCGTACCTTCGGGAAATTGGGGATAAAGGGCATGAAGGGCGGACGTGATCACTCTAGGACGTGACTTGCCATATCCCTTGGGTTGCAACTGATCGGCCGGAATCCCCTTCCCCTTTAAATAATCCACTACAGCACGTGCGCGCCTATCACTAAGGCCTATATTGTAGGCATCGGATCCCACCCGATCGGCATGAGACGAAAGCTCAACCACTACCTCGGGATTGTCTTGTAATATCTTAGCTATCTGATCTAGAGCAACCTTGCTCTCCGGCAATAAATCTGCACTATCGAAGGCATAGAATATATCTTGAAATACTTCACTCACTACAGAGGAAGCAAGTGTAAAATCAATGGCATAAACGGCATCTTCGGTAGCGGTGTCACTCTCAAAAGAAGAATAGGCACGTAAGTATTTATCGGCGCCTGCCAAGAGAACATAACGCGTCCCCCCCTCTATATCTAATGAGTAGTAGCCATCGGCGTGGGTAGTAGCCACAAGAGGAGTCTCGGGATTCGTCTCACTTACAACACGTACAAATGCCCCTGCAATAGGGTTCCCCTCGCGGTCAGAAACAAATCCCTCCAGAATCGTAAGAATAGCAGGTTGGGTAAAAGACCAAAGATGTGGACGCCCCCATGCATCCTGCCGAGAGGAGGAAAAATAACCTTCGCTCGTATTGTTCTTATCCGGCTTAGGATTAAGGGTCATGGCATAATCATCTTGAGGGGAATTAAGAGGCACGCCGAGATGCTCGCAAAGCCACTCTCCGGATAGCTGCAACGTAGCTCGATAGAGATCGTAGCCTCCTAGACCGGGATGCCCATCTGAAGCAAAATAGAGCGTACTATCCCCTACAGCAAAAGGAGATATTTCATTACCGGGAGTATTGATCGCTCCTCCTATATTGGTAGGTACAGCACTCCCGATCTCTTCTACGTTGATGTAATAAATATCTTTACCTCCATACCCTCCCTCACTCACAAAGTAGAGTTTCTCTCCCGAAGCCGAGAGGGCTGGATGAGCCGCCATACGCAACGTATCGCTCCAGATCTCCAATTCTTTGCCTGCACTCCAGCCTCCTTCTCCACTTTTTGAGGACTTATAGATTTTGGCAGTTCTGTCGTAAAGATCGCTATACTCCGCCATCGTATAATAAAGGGTGTTACCATCGGGAGAAACAGCAGGCATCCCTTCGTCATTAGAGGTATTGATACCTCCGGAGATACTATCGGGGCGAGACCATCGTCCTTGGGCATCTTGGTGGATATAGTAGAGGTCATTAGGCTTCTCCCCCGTGATGGCACTATTCTCTATATCCGGGTTTTTGTTACGAGCCGAAGAATAAATAAAAGCACTCCCATCGGGCAAAAAAGCCCCTCCAAAATCACTTCGAGACGAATTCAAGTTGCGTGCCAAACGCACTTGATAGTGAGAGGGATTGGAACGCAAAGCGTCTATTTGCAGGCAACTCTCTCTCCCCAAATTGGCAAAGTAATCATTGGGATAAAGGACACAAAAGGCCTCGTAATTTACAAGCGCATCCCGAGTGCGCCCTAGGCGTTGCTCCATCTCCGCAAGTCGCAAAAGCACAATGGAATCCGGATACTGATAAGAGCGCGCCGAAATATAAAAGGATTTGGCCCTCTGCGCATTACGTGCCAAACGATAATTTTCTGCGGCACGAAAAGCAAAAAACGCCTTTTTCTCTTTGTCTTTGCGAGTCTGCTTGCGATAGAGCTCACGGTACATCTCGGCAGCCTCTCCGTAGCGTCCCGCCTTGTGTGCATACTCAGCATCGCGTATTTTACGTGCTGCGCAACCTCCAAGCAAGAGCAGAAAAAAGAGAGCTCCAACGAGATGAGCTACTGAATACCTATGATTTTGTGGAGTTGTATGCTTAGACGCCATGTAGGGTGTTGCTTGATATACTCAATACACTCTTCCAACGCATGAGGAGGTTGCAATATTGCTTCTCCCGGTTCGTAAATAGGACTTAAGCAGTAAGTGCGTGCCGGTGGAATACACTCTATCGCCGGAGGTAACGGAGCTGACGCGCCAAAAGGGAAACGCCACTCATCCACTCCATGAGGAAAATTCTCCCACAAAAGGGGAAAAGCCTCAGGTTTGGCACTGCACGTGACATAGTCAATTCCACGAGGTACAGGGCGTGTGCCATTGGTTTCAATGCTCTGTCTATACCCCTTTTGATGGAAAAATCCGACCACCTCTTCAGTAAGATGCAGGGTAGGCTCCCCCCCTGTCCAAAGGATATTGTGCGTAGGGAAAGAGGTAAGTTCTCCAAGAATTGCCTCCAAAGACATTGGAGTAAAAGAGGAAAAATCCGTATCGCAATAGCTACACCGAAGGTTACAACTACTCAAACGTATAAATACCATCGGAAGGCCCACTTGTGCCCCCTCCCCTTGTAGAGAATAGAATATCTCGTTTACAGGAAGTTCGAGATGGTCTAGCATGGCAATAGGCGGTAAGACGCACGGCACTTGGCGGTCTCTTCTACAGTACAAGCCACCAGAGTAACACCCGTACCCTCCAAATTGTGGGGAGCGACCTCCTCCACCAAATAACGAGCCATTGCCTCGGCCGTTGGATTAAAGGGAACTATCACCAAATCCTCGGGAGCAATCCCCTCCAATTGAGGCAGAAGAGGATCTTCTTGCCAAAGCATCATTTTATGATCCCAAGCCTCCTCTACCCAAAGACAAAGGCGTTCTTTGATCACACCAAAGTCTATCACACGCCCCAAGGCGTCCAGCTCAGGAGCTGTACAAACAAAGTGGATACGGTAGTTATGCCCATGTAGATGGCGGCACTTACTCTCGTGCCCGACAACGCGATGCCCCATGCTGATATCGTGGTATCGCTCGGCTGTGAGGAGACTCGGTCGGTTTTTATTCTCGTTCATCTTCATTGTTCTGTACGTAAAGGTACTACATTCCTCGTTAGTACTCTACACAACCCTTTCCCCATCCTCTAAACAGGACTAGAAAAAGAGAGAAGAAATGGCCACGATCCGAGCCTTTCGACCTCTCTTTCAGTAGAAAGAAAAAGCCCCCCTTTACCCTAGAGAGCGGTATGAAAAACGACTCCAAGGTAAAGGGGCTCAATATAGACGATTAAGTATGGAAACAAAGGGATTACATATAATACTTCTCAGCCCCCTCTCCCTCTATAGGCACATCCCACGATTCTTTATAGAGATCCTCTATATCCTCTCTGGACATTTCGTACTCGGCAGCGAGGTCATTAAGATATTCTTCCAACGTTTTAGGATCATCAGAGGGGCGCTTTGTCACCACTCGAATGGGGATTGTTAGCTCAAAAACAGAGAGTGCAGAAAAACCTTCCTCCCAAGCATACGCAGAGCGGTAAGAGCCATTAGGTTTCTTCTTTTTAGGGGTTGCAAAGCGCACCATACGGAGGTGAAGATTGTAAGAGAGATGCTTATCACGAAGTCCGATAAAAGGGTTACTCTCCTCGAGAGTCTCCGGATCATCGAAATACCCCTTTAGCCCCAACTGCTTACGAGAGAGCTTTACCTCATAGTTTTCGCCAGGGGGGCTATACCCAAACATTCGCTCTTCCGGATGAGTATCGCGATACACAAACTTCGCCCCTACCTTTTCAAAAATTGTATTCACTAGAGGCCCCTCAACCTTACTCCCAGGGGAGTATTTACGGATATTGTCTACCATGATGAAGAGTTGGAACAGATCCTCAGCCCCCTCCTTCACAAACATATTATTGACACGCTTACCCTCCTTATCGTAGCAAGTAATCTCCAGGGACCAAATCACGTTCGACTTCCAACGGACAGGGTTGTTCCCTCCGGCTATACTATACCCTTTGCCATCAGCATTGAGTTTGAAATCTACCTTTTGCACCCCCTTGTCGGGGAAACCAATATTGAGATAGGAAGGATCCCCATGGAACTCAGCTCCATGAAGGTGACCGCAATGCATCTCAATGCTGATCTTGTCGGGCAAAACAAAGCTCGACATATTGGGCTTAGGATCGTTGCTACAACTCAAGATCCCTAGCGAGAAAGCTACCGACAATAAAAGAGTCGCAAAAACAGATCTCTTCATATTGCGTTTCTATTACTTAGTTATTTAGTTATTGTAGGTCTATTGGGATGTACAACTCAAGATCGCGTGTACCCATAGTTCGCGCAGGTTGATCGAAGGGATAAAAAGAGTTTGTTGTTCGGTTAATCTTTGTCGAGGGAGGCAATACATGTACCAATACCACATTCAAGAAAAAGTGACCCGGAGTGGCATCGGGATGTACATAAAAGGCACCCTCTAGCCCAATCGGGTTACGCTTCCCCTCAAGTTGCAGCGTCTCTGCATACTTATAGGTGATAGCACTTGGTATGGTGCGATAGGTTTTCTTTGCTTCGTCCTTTAGCTCTCGACTTATAAAAAAGAACTGATGTAGAGCCGCCTGCTCTGGGGTAATGTATTGAGCATTGATATCGGAGCCGGAGGCATTACGCAGCACAATTTCTAAGTGATACCATTGACCTCGCTTTAGTGCAAGAGGTGTGTGATTTGCTTTTTCATTGGAGAAGCTCCATGTAAAAGAGGAGGCCTTATTCGTAATCTTATCCACAAAGAGGGCTGTTGTATCTGCCACTTCACAAGGGGTAAAGATAAAATCGGTACTATAGGGTACCTCATGCCCACGCTCTTTTGCCTGATTTATCGGCTTTTCCGGGGTAATTTTTCCACAAGAACTAAGGGAAAACAGGAGCACAAACAGGGCAGTAGCGAAAGTTGTACAGAGCAGTTTTTTCATTGTCGTATATCTATTTGTTTTGTTATTCTAGAAGTAGTAACCTAGGATAAGTTGCACATCTCGCCCCTTCTCATGGGCAAAGTAGCGAAACCTATTCGTGTACTCTTTGTAGAGCGCGTTGAGCAGATTCTCCGCACGCAACGATACCTTCCACGATCTACCTTGACTCATAGTGTGCGTATACTCTGCCGATGCTCCTAGTAAATGGTAGGCATCTGGCGTCGTGGGTAAAAAGTCTATTGAAGGGTCAAACCTCCGCTGCTTTGTGACAAAAACCCAATCCAACCCAAACGAGAATTGGTTGTGGGGGAAGAGATTGTGGCTCTCCCATTGGATAGACTGGCGGTAGCGATCGGAGGGGATATAGGGTAAATATCCCCCGGTTTTGCGTTCTATAGCGCGAATCCACTGCCCTTCGAAAGTGTATTCCCAGCCCTTGAATGGGTGCACCCTCAGTTGTACATCCCCACCCCAAAAGCGAGCATCAACCTGTCGATAGCGAAAGATGGGAAAAACCCCGGCTACCAACTCCTTCACGGCAACGCCCCCCGTCTTGGGGTCGTGCTCGGGGCTTGCAAAAATATAGTTGCCGATGGATTGCAAAAAAGCGGTTGCAGAGGCATGTATCCAAGAGTTGGCATAGCGAAGTTCGTTATTCCACTTCCAAGAAGCCTCGGGCTGCAGAGTAGCATCGCCCTCCTCATACGCTGCCGCTCCGTGATGCAAACCTTTGCTGTAGAGCTCATTGACATCAGGGGCTCTCCAAGCCAAACCAAGATTGGAAGAAAAGGTAATTCCCTCTAGAGGACGTACAAGACCCGAGAGCGAAAACGACGGACTATTATAGTGATGCTCCCCTCCATACTCCTCGCCCGAGAGCCCATAGCCTAGGGCATTGAGGTACTTATAGTCGTAACGAGCCCCAAGAGCTACCTCGTAACAGGGGCGCACCCATTTGGTAATGCCATAGCCCCCAAATGTAAGACCGGCGTAATTGGGGATAAGGGGCACCGTACCTGTATTGGTCGTTTTATTCTGCTGCAATTGAGCACTAGAGCCGACAACAAAACGCAAAGGCTGCTCTTTAGAAGATTCCCAAATAGCTTGAGCTCCATGACTTGCTAGTAGAAGCCCCAAAGCCGGTTTGTGTGCCAGAGAGCCGACACGTATCTCAAACTCCTGTCGATCATCGTTCTGAAAGTCATATTGCATCCGCAATAGACCACCCTGCTTTAGTTTGTACACCCCCGATAGGCGCACAAGCCAATGCTGTACCTCTTGCTTGGGAGCTCCAATTTTATAGCTGCGTGGGGCAAAGACCTGAGGCTCTCCCAACTCAAATCGCTCCAAGAGATCTTCGAGAGTACCTATATGCGAACCCGTAAAAATACCGAGTCGAGAAGAATAGTAACTCACGAATAAATCCGTAGAAAAACGAGGACGATCAAAGCCAAGCACCCCCGTAAAGCTACCTTCTCTAGCTCCTGTATTATTAAGTACATACTTCGCAGTTTCATAATCTCCAGCTACCGAATAGGCGGCTTGCGTGCGCCAGGTCAATCCCCGAAGAGCCGCTACGCTCCCCGAGAGATCTCCATTAACCTCAGCCCCACGGTCGTTAGATGTTGCCGAGAGAGAGAGTCGCCCCTTGAGCGGCTCTCCCCATTTGGGCAGAGGAGCTGTCTCCAATAGAATAACCCCTCCTATGGCTCCTGCTCCATAGCGAATAGACTCAGCCCCCTTGATTACTTCAACACTCGTTGCCGTAGAGATATCTACCTCAGGAGCATGGTCGGCTCCCCATTGCTGCCCTTCTTGCCGTACACCATTATTTATAAGAAGGATACGACTGCTGTGCATCCCCTGTATTACGGGCTTCATAATGGTAGCACCACTGCTGATACTACTCATCCCCGGCACCTCCTGCAATACCTTGGCTAGAGAGCTCTTGGCCTCACTACGCAAAGCATTCTCCCCGAGGCGTACCGCAATAGTAGTAGACTCGCTACGCGGTTTATCGCCCACGACTACCACTTCATCAAGCCGTACAGGGATGAGATGTAAGTGTAGACCTTTGGCTTTTGGCTTAACGATGCTCTTATACTCATTGTACCCAACCATGCGAACCAGCACCTCGCATCGCTCCTTTTGAGGGAAGGGAAAATCGACTTTTCCCTCACCATCTGTGAGGGCTCGTTGCCCCTCTAGCTGCACCAAAGCCCCGGGGATAGGTTCTTCACTCCCCTCCTCCACTACTACGACGGTAAAAGATGGAGTTTTATCCCCTCTTTGCGCCCACAACAGAGAGGGAGCGGAGAGAAAGAGAAGAGTAAAGAGGAGAAAGCGAGACTTCCCAAAAAACGAATTGGGAATAGAGATAAGGCTCTTTGCTATAGAGAATATCCTGATAAATTCCATCCTATGGTTTACCCTGTTTTATCGGCTCAACTTCAACTAACTTGAACAAAGTCCAACTCAAAAGCAAGTGCAAAGATAGAATTTTATTTCGGACATAGTCCAATCTCTCCCCTAAAATTCCAAGGAACTTTTACGATGCTCGAAAAAAGATTTCGAGAGAAAAGGAGAGGCTATTCATCCACAGCCAGCACAAGGGCAGTCAGGCTCTCGGGAGCTGTGAGAGCCAATGTGTCTGCAGCCGCCACTAAGGTTGCTCCCGTAGTAAGCACATCATCAACGAGCAGAAGACGGCTCCCCTCCGCCGACACATCACGCGACAAAGAGAATGCCCCTACCATCGAGCGCAAGCGATCCATTGTTTGGCTGTGTCTCCCATTCCGTTGGAGCGCCGCTGTTGCAACGGGTATTCCACTTGCCATACTTACCCCTCGGGCTATAGCTTCGGCTTGATTGTAGCCCCTCAGGGCTTCTCTTTTGGGATGCGTAGCAATGGGGATCAATAGGTCGTAACGCGCTGGAGAAAGGGCAAAACGATGAGCCAAAACACGTCCAAGGGTAATCCCAAGAGCTCTATTTCTTTGGTATTTGATACTATGTACCACCTCCTGCACCGCGTTGTTGCGACTGAATTGGTAGCCGGCTAGGAGTTGATCAAAAGGGAAAGCTCCTCCTTCTAATCGGTCGGTAGCATGTAATAATTTATCATGATAGAGAGGGAGCGAGAGAAGGCAATCCGGACAAATCCCCTCCATCTCGGGAGCAAGAAGATGATGGCACACCGGGCAGTACTGGGGATAAAGGATCTCCAAACAAGCCTTGAGATAGGTCTGCCAACGCCTAGGAGGTACATAACGATAGGTATGGATAGACACAGCTCTTGACTAAAACTTTTTGAGGATAGAGAGTATCTCATCGAGATCAAACCCCCGATTCATTGCCCAAGTAATTACTTTGCGTTGTATTTCATCCGGAGTAGGATCGTTGAGCGAAAGTAGCTTTTTGGTAAGCATCTCTCTCAGAAGGCGCGGAGCATCCTCCTCATCCATTACCTCTCGCACGATACGATCCACAGCACCCTCGGGCAAGTCTCTCTGTAATAATTCTTGCTTGATCTTAAAAGGCCCCCACCCCGAGAAACGCAACTTATCGGAGGCAAAAGCATGAATAAAACGCTCTTCGTTGATAAAGTTATCGGCTTTGAGTTTTTCGATAATAAAGCTATGATCTTCGGCATCAATGCCATGACGCCAAAGCCATTGTGCTACTTCTGCGGGGCAACGTTCTGCACTAGAGCAATAAGAAGAGACCTTGCGGTATAGATTTTCTGGAGTCATTTGGGAGTAAGCGTAGCAGTGAGAAATCTAGATTTTCCCGAGAGATCGGGCAAAAGACTTGCTGAGAGAATATGGGGAGCTTCTGCGAAGATAGCAAGAGTATCCTCTGCAAGAAGAGCATTTAACTCTAGGTAAATATGGGCAGATGGTTGCATAGGAAGCCGTGCTGCGGCTTGGCATATCGCCCGATAGAAAAGCAGGGGATCTGCCTCCGGAGCAAAGAGGGCAAGGTGCGGCTCATGCTCCAATACATGAGGCTCCATAGTCACAGCCTCGGAAAGCTGGATGTAGGGAGGATTGCTGACGATAATATCCAAGGGAGGGAGAGACGAAGCCCAAGAGCCCTCTTCGAGCATATCCCCACGCAAGAGTTGGGGAGTAGAAGATCCCAAGCCTGATCGGTCAAAATTTCTCTGAACTATGGCGGCAGCTTGATCGCTCTTCTCCAGAGCAAACACCTCCGATTGAGGCAACATCTGTGCTAGATACAAAGCAATGCAACCGCTCCCCGTACCCAAATCGAGAATGCGCAACCCCTTCTGTCCCTTATGTCGCTCTACGATGGTGGCACAAAGCTCCTCCGTCTCGGGACGAGGGATCAGCACCCCTGGAGCGACAAAGAGATCGAGCGGACCAAAAGGGGCATGACCCAAAATGTATTGAATAGGTTCGTGGTGCAATAGACGCCCTACAGCCTCCCAACACTGCCCCTCCTGCCCTTCGTCCAAAGGTCTCTCCGACGCCATAAGAAGCTGGGTACGAGACAAGTGCAAGATTCCTTCTAGAAGAATACGGACAAGCGAGCGCGCCTCCTCCCGAGTGTAAAGAGAAGAAAGTCGAAAAAGGGCTTCAGTCTGAATCGAACCTACCGTGTGCATCAACGTTTACGAATAAAGAGAAACGAAACGTGCGCCAACAAGGTAGGGATGAGTCCAAAATGGCGGCGCATAATAGCAAAACGCTCCCGAAGCGAACGCCAATGCTTCTGCTTGGAGAGACCTCCTGCCAGGTAATCGACCAAAACAGTTTGAACCTGCCGATTCTCGTGCGAACGCTCAAGCATCCGTAAACACCAGTCGTAGTCGGAACTCAATGTATAGGTAAGGTCGTAGGGAAGAGCGATACGACGAGCCACCACAAAGGCTTGATGGCAAACCAACATACCCCGTAAGAAGTCTTTTTTCCGAAGATTATGAGGGGGGCGTAGGCGGCGAAGCCCCAGCTCTTTACGCTCTTCGTCCACAATCATAGTATCTCCATAGACAATATCGGGTGCACTCCCCTGCTCTATTGCCTCTACAACTTCTTGCACCGTGGTCTCCCCTCGCAGAGAATCCCCGGCATTGAGGAACCAAATATAGTCCCCTGTTGCCCTACAAATCCCCTTATTCATAGCATCGTACAAGCCTCTATCCGGCTCACTCGTGATAAGAGCCTCAGGACATATGGAGCGCACCAAGTCTAGAGAATTGTCGCGCGAAGCCCCATCCACCACGATGTACTCAATATGAGGATAGGTCTGCCGAGCTACACTCTCAAGCGTAGGTAATAGCGTACTCTCTGCATTGTAACAGATCGTAATAAGGGAGATCTTAATCATACATTACACTAACGCAGATTCCCTGCCGGCTATTGTGAATAGGGCCAAGAAGGGCACAATTCTCTCAAGAGGGAAAGAAAAAGGACCACAACCTCACACTCGGGGAGAGGTCGTAGTCCTATGGAATAAAAGGAGATGGCGACTACACTAGCGCACCAACACCTTGCGAGTAGTATTCCCTATTTCTACGATATAAGACGAAGAGGGGAGAGCAAAAGTAGCATACCCAGCCACTTCGGCGGCGTGTAGACAAACCCCATCGAGCGAGAAGATACGCACCCAAGTGGGCGTATCAACCATAAGATGAACTTTGCCCGAAGCGCCCCACACCTTAGCAGAGGTAGCCTCAACCTCGTCTACAGCAACATCCTTAATACCAATAATCACCGGAGTCGTAATGGCAGCTCCATTGAGCACAAGGCGGTCTCCCTCCATCTTCGCCCCCTCGGGAGAGAGGATGGCACAATCTTCGAATGTAACAGAAGAGCACTTGTTTATAGCTCCCTTTGCACCCAAGATTTTAACCTTGGCCTTTTTGAAAACAAGACTACCCGGGTAGGACAAAAGCCCGGTAATAGCATTATCGTCACTCTCAAGATCCACATCAACACCTTCTTCTATCGTAAGAGTGGCTCCGCTCAAAGCAATGGCAGCACTACCTGTTTTCACTTTGAGGGTTCCCTGCCCTTTGATGAGGGCATTGGTAGAAAATGCCAAACCAAAGTAGGGAGTCTCAATCGTATTGGTACCGTTAACTACAATAGTAATATCCGCTAATTTGCTAGCAGCATTGATACCGGACTCTCCGGCAATTGTCTTAAAAGAGAAATTGTTAAGCGTGAGAATCCGCTTTTCTACATCATAACGAACAGAACCATCCCCAAAGAGGTCTTCGTAATTTTCGCTCGTAAGCGTCTTTCCTCCCACAAAGAGGTAATCAATAGTTTTGTCTATCAATACTTTTTCTTTGCAGATAGCCCCATTGAGATAAATAGCTCCCTTATCTACCTTAGCTCCCTTGGGAGTATGGATATGGCACCCCTCGAATACGACTTCGCCAAAACCGGACAAAGAGGCTGTACTCCCCTGTAGCTCTACCTTTGCATTCGCAAAAGACAATTTATTCTTATCGCCTAGGAATCCATATACACCCTCTGCAACAATAGACGTTCCCTTCACGGTCAAACCCTTGGTTGCCTTAAGGCCTGCTTGCTCCTTAGACTTAACGTTAAGAGAACCTTCTCCCCTTATTTCCACATCAGCCTCGAGTAGGATAGCATCGCTAGACGTAGCACTCAATGTATTCGCCCCCTCTAGAGAAATATACAAATCCGACTTCACCTCAAGAGCAGGCTTATCCCCACCCTCTAAGGTAGCATTGCGCAGGAAAAGAGTCTTCGTCTCCGCAGAGTAAGAAACAGAGCCATCACCCAGTATATCGGAAGCATTGCTAGCATTTACTTTTACACCCTTTACGGTAATATCATAGTCCACACTCACCTTTTCTATCACGACTTGTTCCGTGCACACCTCTTCACCAAGAACAACAAATCCTTCTACAATCTTAGCATTGGCCGGCGCTGTAATCACACAATCTTCGAGTTTAATATCCTTCAAGTCTGATATTGAGCCCTTTTCTCCTTTAGCCTTTAAAGTAGAGGCTTTAACTAGAAGTATTTCGGAGAGCCCCATATCTCCCGTAATACCCCAAGCTCCCTTCACATCTACGGTACAGCCTCCTTCTATAGTAAGATTAGAATTATCTAGAAAAATAGCAACTGCAGCAGAAGCGTCATAAGAGAGGGAGCCACTACCCTTAATTACGTTATTAAGGCTAGACAGCTCAAGGCGTCCACCTTTGGAAGTAATCTCATTATCCCCTTTCAATTCGATTATAAAATCGTTTAGCTCAGACGAGGTCTGAATGGGATTTGTAAAGTCCTCAATCGCCATCTTTACCCCATCAAGAGTAAGCGTGAAACTCGACGCATCATAACTGATTTTACCTGTTCCATTGCCAATTTCCTTTACAATCTCTTTCATAAGATCGGCAGCATTAGCACTGGTTACTTCCACGCCTGCAACAGTCACTCCAAGCGACTCCTGCGCCCAAATGGAAGTAGTTCCCATTGCTGTAAAAGCCACAATGGTTGCCAAAAGCAGCACAAATCGTCTCTTCATAACAAAGTAAATCTCTTTCATTTCTAATCTATTTTTAGTTTTCAAATTCAAATACTCCTCCCTAAAACAATACCCTCAAGAGACCTCCAATCTGGGGACATCAATACATTATAATATCCTAACAGCGCGAGGAATTATTTTTCACACCCCCATCCGAGGCTCAAGAAGGTTTGTACTCCGAGTGCAATATTACGAAAATAATTTCAAATCCACACCGAAAAAGAAGAAAAGATAGTCTATTATTCTGCCCCGATCCGATGAGGGTAAGAAAATACCAAAGAGCCAAGAACGATATTACACACAACTTCTTTACTATAAGGTTTTTGGGGAAACGAACACTAAAGGAGTAGTTCAAAGAGAACAAGAAGAGAAATCAGTATATTAAATGAGATTGTTTAATACCTTTATACCATTGATGAAGAAAAGTGTTGTACAATGAAAAGAGAAGTAATGTTATTGCTTTCTGTTATGCTATCTATGCTAACGGCTTTTGCACAAGGAGAGGTCGGAGGGATGGTTAGTGGTCAGGTTAAATCCATCTCAGGGGAAGAACTTATCAATGCCATTATTACATTTAAGAATCTCCAAGATTCAACGAAAATTTATCCTACGATATGTGATGTACAAGGGCGTTACCATCAGGAATTACCTTATGGCGAGTACTCATATGTTATTTCTTATATTGGGGAAAATTATACCCCCGAAAAGAATAGGGTTTTGGTGAATAAATCGAATACAGAAATACCGGAGATAAATATCAAACTTAAAGAGAAAGTGCTGAATGAGGTTGTTGTAACGGCTAAACGCCCCTTTGTTTCATACAATGGTAGTGTCGCTCGATATAATCTATCCGCAAATCCGGCATCCATCGGAGGCAACATTTTGGATGGTGTAAAATTGATACCGGGGGTACAAATACAAGAAAGTGGAGGGCTGTCTATTTTTGGGTTCTATAACTTAACAGTGGCTGTTAATCGTCAGGTGCTCAGATTATCAAATGAAGAGATACAAGCATATCTTGCATCCTTGAGTGTTACGGACGTAGAAGCGGTGGAGATTATTCGCCATCCGGGACCGGAATATGGTATGCGAGGAGATGCCATTTTGAACATCATCACAAAGAAAAAGCCAAATGAAGGAACCAGTACTTTTATTTCTATGGATGCTATCTATAGAAAGCTGCTATCCGAAAATGCACGTATAAGAATCAACTACAACAAGAAGAATTGGAGGAATTATGTATCCTATCAATTTTTTGACACACGCCATCAAGAGACTCTTACAACCTCCATTGGAGCAGATACAACAACGACCAATCCTTATAGAGGACATAGTCTTCAAACAGGATTCGAATGGCAAGTATCGCCCAAACAACTGATTGAAGCAAGGGGGCATTTATCTCTTTCTAAAGAGAATATTGACTACAATCACACGAATAGAATTGATATGAATCGAAAAGTAGCTACTTTGAATTTGTATCATACCTTGTCTGAGAAGAATTGGGATTGGAAAAACTATGCAGATTACACATTTAGTAGTAATGGTCGGAATTACTTTTACGGCAATACAAATAATAACTCATTACAAGATAGATTCCATTATCTCCGCATAGCCTCCGACGTTGTCTATTGGCCTACTCCGACATTGGGAGTTCTAATCGGAGGAAGTCAAAATAACATGTGGTTTGTAACTAAATCGCCAATGGAGACAGATCTCCTGAACAATGCTTATAACGAAAGTAACACTTCCGCCTATCTTACTGTACGTTATCGTAATGGGAGCATTGATACATATGGCGGTGTCCAATTCAATTATGATCAACGGAAAGGTATTGCTCAAGAAAGAATAAGTCACTTTGATAATACACATCATTGGCAACCCTATTTCAATTTTGCTTATGATATATCACGCAATCACCGAATATCCACCTCGTTACAGACCTACTACCGACGCCCTTCTTTCCGAGATTTGATGCCCTACGCCTCCTATTCCGGATTCTTACACAGATTGGGAAATCCCAAACTCAAGAATAGTACGAGGTATAATCTTTCCCTCAATTACGCCTACATGAGAGCTGCTACATTAGAAATAAATCTATCTAATGAAAAGTATCCAATAATCGAATACCTAACACCATATAATGGAGGTTATGCCCTAACTAAAACAAATCTAGATTATAGTCGGTATCTACGAATTGTAGCAGGAGCTCCAATCCCAATTATCTACAAAGAAGATGGATTGCAATGGATAGCATCTACTTACCTTGCTTATCATGTACAACAAGACAAAGGGGACATAAATGCCCTAGATTACAATCGCACATTCACAGCTTATTACGCACAACACAAACAATCATTAAATCTTCCATCTCAGTGGTATTTTGATGCCCAAATTACCTACTATAGCCCTCTCTTTTTAGGAGTATATAAAACCGAGAAACAGTGGTGGATAAACTTTTCCATTAGTAAACGTATCCAAAACTGGAAGTTCTCTCTCAATGGATATGATATACTGAACACTAATCTAGCCAAAGGTGAAATAGTAGGTATGGAAAATCCTATTTCATTTGTCCAAAACTGGCATAGCCCTAAAATCACTTTGGGTATAAGTTGTACTTTGGGTAACAAGAGTCTCAAAACGTCCGATCGTAAAAATATAAATAGCGAATCTCGTCTTAGCCAATCTGCCAATGAGGGGATGAACTTACAACAATAGATGAGAGTCAAAGGCTATCGTATATAGAAAAGATACAATGATATAGAGTAGTATCCGAAAACGCATCCTATTATTCTGACCCGATGAGGGTAAGAAAAAAGAAAGCGTTACCCCAAAAATGGAGTAACGCTACCTAATTTTCTGAAAACTCTAGGCCTAATTCGCCCTAAAACTCACTTGTAAAATGGAACTTGATCTCGGGGAAATCTTGTTGAGCCATCTGCAATACATAACCGGAGTCCGCCAAGAAAACGTCTCGTCCCTCTCTATCGTACGCCATGTACTGTGCCTTACGTTTTTTGAAGTTGGCAAGCACTGCGGCATCACTACTCTCTATCCAACATGCCTTATATAAGTGGATAGGCTCCCAGCGACACTCTGCACCATACTCATGCAAGAGGCGATACTTGATAACTTCGAACTGAAGCTGCCCCACCGTACCAATGATGCGACGACCATTAAACTGATTGATAAAGAGCTGTGCAACCCCCTCGCCCATCAACTGATCCACACCCTTGATAAGCTGTTTCTGCTTCATGGGATCGGCATTTTCAATGTATTGGAAAAGCTCCGGAGAGAAACTCGGCAACCCTCGGAAGTGCAGAGACTCACCCTCTGTCAGCGTATCACCAATCTTAAAGTTGCCGGTATCGGGCAATCCTACAATATCTCCGGCATAGGCATCATCCACAATTTCTTTCTTCTGAGCCATAAAAGCGGTAGGGGAAGAAAAGCGGAATTGCTTATCGAGACGGATGTGACGATAGTATTTATTGCGCTCAAAACGCCCCGAACAAACCTTAACAAAAGCGATACAGCTGCGGTGATTGGGATCCATATTGGCATGGATCTTGAAAACAAATCCGGAGAAAGGCTCCTCACGAGGCTCCACAATGCGCTCTTCTGCCTCTGTGGGTTGTGGCGATGGTGCAATGCGCACAAAACAATCGAGCAACTCTCTAATACCAAAGTTATTGAGGGCAGAACCAAAGAAAACGGGAGCCAATAGACCCGACAAATACTCCTCCGAAGAGAACTCGGGGTAGACGCCCTGAACCAATTCAAGTTCATTACGAAGTTGGTCGGCAGAAGCCTTTCCGATGTACCCCTCTACCTCAGGGGTAGATATATCTTTGATTGAGTGGATATCGTCAGAGACATGCTGCTTGTCGCTCTTGAAAAGACAAAGTTCTTGGGAAAACAGGTTATATACCCCTTGGAAACGCTCTCCCATACCAATGGGCCAGCTCATCGGGCAAACATGAATCCCCAATTCTTCTTCCACCTCATCCAGCAACTCAAAAGCATCTCTCCCCTCACGGTCTAACTTATTGATAAAGACAATAACGGGCGTGTGCCGCATGCGACAGACCTCCATTAGTCTACGCGTCTGTTTCTCTACCCCTTTGGCACTATCAATTACGATAATAACGCTATCTACGGCCGTAAGGGTACGAAAAGTATCTTCCGCAAAATCCTCGTGCCCCGGGGTGTCTAAGATATTTATCTTATAGTCTCCATATTGGAAGCCCATCACCGAGGTTGCGACAGAGATCCCACGTTGCCGCTCAATCTCCATCCAGTCACTAGTGGCCGTTTTGCGGATTTTATTGCTTTTGACAGCGCCTGCTACATGGATCGCCCCCCCGAAGAGAAGGAGTTTCTCTGTGAGGGTTGTCTTACCCGCGTCCGGGTGCGAAATAATGGCAAACGTACGCCGCTTGTCAATCTCTTGCTCGAAGGAAGACATATAATTCCTAGGCTCTCTCGTTGTTACTTTGCGATGCTCACAGAGCGCGTCTCACGTATTACAGTTATCTTCACCTGCCCTGGGTAGGTCATTTCATCCTGTATCTTACGTGCTATCTCGTTACTGAGTTGCTCAATGTCTTTGTCACTAGTCTTATCAGCCCCCACAATTACACGCAATTCGCGACCGGCTTGGATGGCATAAGTTTTAACCACTCCGGGATAGGAGAGCGCGAGCTGCTCAAGATCATTAAGACGCTTGATATAGGCCTCAACAATTTCCCGACGAGCACCCGGGCGAGCACCACTAATGGCGTCACAAACCTGTACGATAGGAGCCAGTAGAGAGGTCATTTCTACCTCGTCGTGGTGAGCACCTACGGCATTGAAGATCTCGGGTTTTTCTTTATACTTTTCGCAGAGCTTCATCCCTAGGATGGCGTGCGATAGTTCGGGCTCGTCGTCGGGAACCTTGCCAATATCGTGGAGTAGACCTGCACGCTTCGCCTTCTTAGGATTAAGCCCTAGCTCACTTGCCATAATGGCACAGAGGTTGGCAGTCTCACGAGAGTGCTGCAACAAATTCTGACCATAGGAGGAGCGATACTTCATCTTCCCGATAAGGCGTACCAACTCGGGGTGAATACCGTGTACCCCAAGGTCGATCACAGTACGTTTACCCGTCTCGATAATTTCTTCTTCGACCTGCTTACGCACCTTAGCCACCACCTCTTCGATACGAGCGGGGTGGATACGTCCGTCTTGTACAAGCTGGTGCAGAGCAAGCCGTGCGATCTCACGACGTACGGGGTCGAAGCCCGAGAGCACAATAGCTTCCGGGGTATCATCCACAATGATCTCAATACCCGTAGCTGCCTCAAGAGCGCGAATATTACGTCCTTCACGACCAATAATTCGCCCCTTTATTTCGTCATTATCAATATGGAATACACTTACAGAGTTTTCGATAGCTGTCTCTGTAGCGACCCTCTGAATAGACTGTACAACGATGCGTTTTGCCTCCTTGTTGGCAGTCATCTTAGCCTCTTCTACAATCTCATTAACGTAGGCCGTAGCCTCGTCTTGCGCCTCAGCACGCATCGTCTCGATGAGTTGCTCCTTAGCTTCAGTAGCACTAAGCCCGCCGATATGCTCCAACTGATTGCGTTGTTGGGCAATGAGCTCATTCAATTCTTCCTGACGGTGCTCTACTACATCCTGCTGTGCAGTAAGCATCTCGCGCACCGCATCTAGCTCACCATTCTTCTTCTCTAGCTCGCACTGACGCTCATTGAGGTCCTCCTCACGGCGTTTTAGTTTGGTGTGGCGGCTGTCGAATGCACTATTTCGCTGCTTCGTCTCACGCTCCAGTTCCTCCTTCAAGCCTTGGAACTTTTGCTTGAGCTCTTTCATTTTTTCCTTCTCTAGAGCATCCGCTTCTCGCCTTGCATCTTTGCGAAGACGCTCTATTTCTCTCTTTGCTTCGGCCAACTTTGCCTTGTAGAGGTTGTCTGCCTTACGGCGAATCAATAGCCAACCTACTACAGATCCTACAACGAGGAGGGCAATGGCTCCAATTACATATCCCATAATCTGTCTCTCTTTGTCCGAACTCGAAAAAGGGACTCTCTCCCTCTTAGCAAGCCGGTTTGTTTACTTTGCCTCCATGACTTTTCTTCCTCAAAAGAAGAGAGGCGCATGATTTCCTCATCCTACAACAGAGAAAAATCTCCCCCTGTGAAGGACATTCCAACTTAACACAAAGACTATCGGATATTGGGATAAAAGAATAGAAGCACTCGCCTGAGGCACAATTAGGAGCCATTTGCTCCGTCTCCTCTTATCAAGGTCCGCCTCTTACACTACGAGAGTGAAGGTAAATCGTCTACGAGGGTTTTGTACTGCTCTAAGAGCGTCTCGGCATCCGTGCACAACCTAGCCAAGGACTCTTCTGTATCGGAGTGATCGGCTCGTTGGGTTGTAAGATCCAATAAATAAGCGGTCTCCAACAACGCCATAAGACGCGGTTGCTCCGTGATCTGCTCCATACTCCCTCCGTAGAGACGACGGTAATGAAGGATACGATCCGTAGCAAAATCAGCAGCTCTGCGGTATCCACCATCTTGGGAGACGGGGATTCTCTTAAGATTAAGCTCTACACTATCCACTATAATCCTCGCCTTCATCGTCGGTTCGGACTCTGTAGCTACGCTCGAGCTCTTACGCTGCACAATAGGTTTTTGAGACATACTTTTTCCTTTTTATGTGTATGCTACACATGCTCTCTCGTCCTACGTATCGCTTCCTTTAAGCCGTTCTCTTCCATCATAGGGACACTTCCCTCAACTCTCGGAGAGGCTCTTTCTTCTCCGGCTTCTTATTCTGTCTCCAAAAGGCGTAGGGCCTCTTGGATGTTTTTTTTCAACCCTACAAGACGCTGACGAGCATCTGCCCAATCTTTGTCTTGTGCAATAATCATCCGAGCTGTAAGCAAAGCGTTATTCTTTTGCTGCTCCGTAGTCAAGCTCTCCTCCAGTCTCAAACGCTCCCCTTCAAGGTACTTCACCCGAGCCTGTAGCTCCGAGATGTACACCTGTTGGCGTTCCAAAAGCTGCGAGAGACCTCCAAAAGCACGCTCCAGCCGCTGCAAATACTCTGCTTCCTGCCTAGTCATTGCTAAGTCTTCTTACGGCAAAGGTACAAAAAAGATGGAATAGGCAGGTGAAAAGTCCACAATGAGAATGCAGATAAGAGGCTTGGAGGTCGTTGTCCGAATAGGGCCAACAAAAAGAACTCCTCTCCCCATGGCAAGAGACCACAAGGAGAGGAGATTTTCTTATTAGGAGGTCTGATTAACCGAGCTGCGCAATGGCACGCTCAATACGTCGGATGCTTTCTTCTCGCCCGAGCAGGTAGAGAATCTCGTTGATATGAGGGCCTTTGGGTGCCCCAACAAGCGCTAGACGAAGGGCATTCATCACCCCACCCATACTATACTCTTTGGTCTGAATGAAACTATTGAGAGCCTCTCCCAATGCCTCGCTTTCGAAGGCCGGTTGGGCATTCAGCAGGTCGATAATTTCACGCATTTGGAGTGAAGACTCTGCCTTCCAACGCTTCTTCACCGTTTTTTCATCGTACTCTTCGGGAGCCATAAAGAAGAAATAAGTCTCATCCCAAAGCTGAGGGATCAATTGCACTCGGTCTCGTACCACACTTAGGATGCTCTCGAGATTGGCAGGGATGTCGTCTACATGATGCTGCTCCAAGACCGGAGTAAATAAAGCGGCAATACGCTCAACAGGAGCCTCCTGCAAGTAACGATGATTGAACCACTTGCCCTTCTCAAAATCGAACTTAGCCCCGGACTTACTGCACTTATCAAGAGAGAAGGCCTCTATCAGCTCCTCCCGAGTCATCACTTCTCGGTTATCCCCGGGGTTCCACCCCAAGAGGGCAAGGAAATTGACAACAGCCTCGGGCAGGTAGCCACTCTCACGGTAGCCCATGGAAATGGCCTGACTCTCGGGGTCGTGCCACTCTAGAGGGAATACGGGGAAGCCCAATCGATCGCCATCTCGCTTGCTAAGCTTACCATTCCCTTCGGGCTTAAGAAGCAGGGCAAGGTGGGCAAATTGAGGCATTGTATCCTCCCAACCCAAGGCTCTATAGAGGAGCTTGTGCAGAGGCGCACTAGGCAACCACTCTTCCCCTCGTATCACATGGGTAATACCCATTAGGTGGTCGTCCACAATATTTGCAAGGTGGTAGGTAGGCAGATCGTCACTACTCTTATAGAGCACCTTATCGTCTATAATAGACGAATTGATGCGCACCTCACCACGGATTAGGTCGTTTACCATCACCTCTTCTCCGGGCTCGATCTTGATACGTACCACATAGGGCACTCCGGCCTCTTCCAGAGCACGGATCTCCGCCTCGCCGAGGACAAGATCATTTTTCATGCTATTGCGGGTAGTGGCATCATACTGGAAGTTGGGGATTGCATTACGAGCAGCCTCTAGCTCCTCGGCCGTATCGTAGGCCTTGTAAGCCTTGCCTTCGCGCAATAGTTGGGCTACGTATTCACGATAAATATCTCGGCGTTCGCTCTGGCGATAGGGGCCACACTCACCCCCTACACCCACACCTTCTTCTATCTCTATCCCAAGCCAATTGAGTGCTTCTAATATATAGGCCTCGGCACC
>NZ_JBQMYL010000018.1:0-21152 GCF_052173515.1 Porphyromonas endodontalis
GTGGCGTGCACTACACAATTTGTTATATATCAAGCTTCTCAAAGATCTCGTTATCTCGCCCCACCTCTCGGAATCCTAACCCCTTAGGAGCCGAACCCGTTCGGGAAGCGAACGTGACTGCAAAGATACAAAAATTATTTTGACTCCTGCAATACTTCGAGGAAAATTTCTTTCATCCTCATCGCAACCAAGGCCTGTTTCGCGGAGGCTCGCTCGCCCCCTTCCCTCGTTTGCGTTTGCAAAGGTAACGCTTTTATTTCTTCCCAGCCAAATTTATTTCCAATCTTCTCGTGTTAAGAAAGGTTGCATCATTACCAATCAACAACTTACAGAGGAAATTTTCTTGTACAGAGAGGAGAAAAACTCCAATTAACGCCCGTATAGGGCCAAAACTCCCGCTTTGTAGACGAAGTCGTACTGAGCGACAAGGGCTTCTCGCTGTGCCGAAATCCATCGCTCCTCGGCCTGCTCCAATTCGTATGCTGAAGTTTTTCCTTCGATAAATTGCCTCCTCGCGAACTGCGAAGCTCGCTCAGCAGCCCCAGCAGCAAGAGTTGTAGATGAGACTTTGCGCTCTGCGGCGACGGCATTGGCGTGTGCTTTGAAGATTTCTTTGTAAAGTCCGAGATCGGCATCAATCTTATCAAGTTGTGCAGAATGCAGATCTATTTTCGCCCGACGCACCGCATGAGCGGTATTTAGAGCATCGAAGATGGGCAACGAGACTGAAAATCCTATATAGAAGCGACCATTCTCTCGGAGCTGATCGCCAAAGGACTTATTCGCCTGCTGTAGCACACGAAAGTAACCATTGCCATACCCTGCATTTATACTAAGGGAGGGGATGAATCCCGAGCGAGCAGAACGGATTTTTTCTTCGGCAGCAGCGATTCCAAAATCAGCTGCTTTGAGGTCGGGTCGATGGGCTAAAGCATGACGATAAATAGCCTCCGGAGGCAAAAGTTCTGCGCCTGCATTCCGGACAAGAACAGGGAGATCCGGAGCCACTAATTGTATCGGAGCCTCACCATAGTACTCAACACAAACAGAGAGATCAACTCGCATCATGGCACACAGGCTCTCGGCTTCGTAGAGAAGACCTCGCTCCGTCTCAATCAGCGTAGCCAGCTCATCCAATCGACTAGAGGGATACTTCCCCTCCTTCACAAGGAGCATGGCTCGCTCTTGCAACTCTTCTAATCCCGAAAGATGGTGCTGAATAGCTTTAATGATATCCTGCTCCAATAGATACTTGTAGAAGAAGCCCATTACACGCAACTCGGCTCGCTCGCGGAGAGTCGCCAACATCGCGTCGCTATTCTGCTCATCCAACCGAGCCGCCTTTACCATACGCGGACGACGCAAGCCCGAGAAGAGCTCGTACGAAGCAGAGAGATCAAAAGTGGTATTTGCACTCGAACGTGGACCGAAAGCCCCCGTATTATCCTGACTTCTTCCATACTCCCAGTCCTCCTTGATAGAGGCCTGAACCTTGGGTAAATAGAGGCTTCTTGCCGTATCATAAGCAAGACGCCGTTGGGCGCTATCAACCTTTTGCCGTCCTACATTACTATCGAAAAACACACTGCGCTCTACACACTCTTGGTAGGTCATAGGGCGATGGAGCGACTCATAAATCGTCTCCAATTGTTGTGCCGAAGCTCCCCATGCAAGTCCGGCAGTAAGGGTTAGGGCAAGAACGCTCTTACGCATAATCTCTTTATATATTGGCTAGATGCTAAACAAAACTGGATTGCAAAGGTACGATATAAACAACACTTTCTCAAATGACACAAAACCCTCTTCTCAATCGGAGTAGAGGGGCTTCTAAAGGAGATATGCCTCAAGGTAGGGCACCAAGAGCATTGAGACCGAAACATAAAAAAGCCGCACTCCACGAGTATGGGGTGCGACTTCATCTTTGGGGACAACTCTTCTCCAAGACCTCAAGCTATACACAAAAATCCGAAAGCTGTACGGCTATGGGAACAAGACAGAAGAAAAAAGCCCTAGCAGCTCCTTCCCTCTTCATTAGGAAGAAGCCACTAGGGCTAGTCTTAATATCGAAGCGAATCTCTTCGTGAAAAGAGTTGAATCAACGTAATGAAGAGATTGATAATATCAAGATAGAGATGGAAAGCGGACTGAAGCACAAACTTATTTGCATCTTGCTCAGACATATGCCCATTGTTTCGCTCAAGCGTGGTTTTGATCCCATTGATACTAAGAATCGTCATTCCGGAAAAGAGAACGACTCCAACAAGAGAAGTGATCCACGTAACTAGAGGATGGGCAGCAAACATACCTACAATAGAGGCAATCACAAAGCCGATAGATGCCATTATCACAATACTTCCCAGCGAAGAGAGGTCTCGTTTGGTTAGCAAGCCAATGAGGCACATAGCTCCAAACATAACAGCCGTTATCCCCAATGCAGCGATGATGGAAAAGGCATCATAACCGATAAAAATAGAGGAGAGGGTCATCCCATTAGCCAAGCTATACAAGACGAAAAATATGATTAGCATACCATAATTCATCTTGTAAAAGAAAAAGGAACAGCCTATCCCCAGCACAAGTTGTAGAAGCACAAAGATGGGCATGAACCACATAAAACGAAATGTAGGTACAGCACCATCAGACGTCAAAGACTCTATCAGACTGGCGGGACTGAGCACCGCAGCCAAAGCAAACCCCGCAATAGCGGAGAGAGCAAGCCCTGCTGCCATCCATAGAAATATCTTTGTATAGATGGTTTTAGGATTGAGAGGAGGATAGCTAGGGCGCTTATCTTGCTCCGGGGGTTGTGGCGTCATCCCTCTCATCAGACCAAAGGGAGAAAATCCCTGGCCTCCCCCATTGGGGCGAAACGTAGAGAATAAATTTCCTAACATAACAAGTGTTTTTCTATTGGGTTGATTAATTTGTATTTTACATGCGATGTTGATTCCAAGATAGATATAGAAAGAAAGGAAATTATCGCCTCCCGCTTCCGGGCTCTCCACGAAGGCAAGAGGCGATAAGTATATAGCTCAATTATCGTCTATTCCCGCCCAACAGACGAAGAACAAAGAGGAATATGTTGATAAAGTCTAGGTATAGTTCTAATGAACCCAAGAGAGCAATTTTGTGCATTCCCTCTTCCGAAACAAGACCATTCTTTTCCACAAGTAGACGACGGATCTTCTGTGTATCGTATACCGTAAGAATGGCAAAGAGGACAACCCCCACAAGGGAAATAATCCACTCCATTGTCGATGAATGCAAAAACAGATTGACCACCGAGGCAATTATGAGACCAATGAGTGCCATGAGAAGTATGCTCCCCCACGAAGAGAGATCTCGTTTTGTAACCGTGCCTATAATAGCCATCACAGCAAACATCCCTGCCGATATGACAAAAGCCATCGCAATGGAAGAATAAGTATAGACAAGCAATATAACACTCAACGTCACCCCATTAAGCACCGAATAAATAGCCATCATGAGCACTGCCGTAGAGAAGGACATCTTATGAATTGCAGCAGAAAGCCCCATAACGAGACCAAGCTCTGCAATAAAAAGCCCCCACATAAGCCAACGATTCATAAGAATGGTCATCATCATTGACTCGGAACTATAAACGAGGAAAGCCGTGAGAGCGGTTAGCCCTAGAGCCCCAGCCATCCAATAGAACACCTTGGTGAAAAGTTTGGCGACATCCGCCGTCTCCACAATAACTTCCGGTGCTTGAGAAACCACATCCTCACGATAAGGAGGAGGGGTCAGATTCTGATTATCCATAATTTTCTTTTTACTATATCTTAGTTATTCTACAGTTACCGACTTTGCCAAATTGCGTGGTTGGTCTACATCTTTTCCCTTGCACACAGCAATATAGTAGGAGAGAAGTTGCAGAGGTACCACAGTAAGGAGAGGTTCTAATTCGGGTGCTATCTCCGGTATCTCTATCACATAGTCGACCATATTAGCCACCTGAGTATCACCCTCATTTACAATAGCAATGATACGTCCCTTTCGCGCCTTTATCTCTTGGATATTGCTCACTACCTTCTCGTAAATCTTGTCGCGAGTAGCAATTACCACAATCGGCATCTCTTCGTCAATCAGGGCAATAGGACCATGCTTCATCTCTGCGGCAGGATAGCCCTCTGCATGGATGTAGGAGATTTCCTTGAGTTTGAGTGCTCCCTCCAGAGCTACGGGATAGTTAATGCCTCGCCCTAGATAGATAAAATTATGGGCATAAGTAAAGCGAGCTGATAGCTGCTCAATACGCTCCTTTTGCTCAAAAATCTTTTCTATCTTCTCGGGGAGAATGAGCAAATCGTCTATAATTTGTCTGTAATGCTCCGGAAGCAAAGAGCCTTTTTCGCGTCCGAGGCAAAGAGCCAAGAGAACAAGCACAGTAACCTGTCCCGTAAAGGCCTTGGTAGAAGCGACCCCAATCTCGGGGCCTACGTGGATATACGTCCCAGAGTCTGTAGCACGTGCAATGGACGAACCCACCGAGTTACAGATTCCATAGATAAAGGCCCCCTTCTCTTTTGCCAACTGGATGGCAGCAAGAGTATCCGCGGTCTCTCCCGACTGAGACATAGCTATAACTACATCAGAGGGGCGAATAATGGGATTACGATAGCGGAATTCCGATGAATACTCAACCTCAACAGGGATGCGAGCCAAGCTCTCGATAAGCTGCTTACCGATGAGAGCAGCATGCCAAGAAGTCCCACACCCCACTATAATAATACGCTCTGCCGAGAGTAGGCGGTCGCGATGATCCACCATAGCAGATAGGATTACATCCTTAAGATCCGGATTGACTCTCCCCCTCATACAATCGCATAGCACACGGGGTTGATCTAGTATCTCTTTGATCATGAAGTGGGGGTATCCCTCCTTCTCAATCATCCCAAGATCCATGGTGACATTGCTAATCTTAGGCTCTATCACTTGGTTCGAAAGCGTTTCCATATAGGGAGCCTTACCGGGGATAAGCTCCACAACATCTCCATCTTCTACAAATATGATATCGCGTGTATACTCTATCATAGGAGTGGGATCCGAAGCCAAAAAGAACTCCTGATTATCCCCCCCAACACCAATTGCCAATGGACTACTTTTGCGAGTGGCTACAAGGCAATGAGGTTCGTTTTTATCAATTACCGCGATAGCGTAGGCGCCGATCACATTGCTCAAGGCCTTCTGCACGGCACGGAAGAGCGAGAGATTATACTTTTTCTTGGTATACTCTATAAGTTGTACTAGTACCTCTGTATCCGTATCACTCTGGAAGGTATATCCCTCAGCAGAGAGAGCCCGTTTAAGCTCTCTATAATTCTCTATAATGCCATTATGCACAAGAGCGATTTCTCCGCTCTCTGAGTAGTGGGGATGAGCATTCCGCTCCGAAGGCTCCCCATGCGTAGCCCAACGAGTGTGAGCAATCCCTAAAGACCCGCTCAAGTCCTTACCCTGAGCACAACTCTCTAGATTGATCACTTTCCCCTTTGTTTTACATACGACAATATCTCCCGAGGCGTGCTGCAACGCAACCCCCGCACTATCGTACCCTCTATATTCAAGCCGTTTGAGCCCTTTTATCAGAATGGGGAATGCTTCTTGTCCCCCTGTGTATCCAACGATTCCGCACATATGTACGTGTGTTTCTTCTTTATTATTGTCCCGTGAGCAGTCTACCCTTCCGGTTAACCACTCCTTTCGCGAAAGTACAACAAAAATCCGAATTTACATGTCTAAATCTAGCCGTAAACTCTAGCATTTGCCATACTATCCCCTTTAGCCCCAAGCCTATCTTTTTATTCGCTCTATGATACAAACGTAAAATGAGAAAAAGAAGGAATCCCCCGAACCGCTTGGTGTAGCTTCGGAGGATTCCTCTTTATAAAAAGGTCTTTCCCTTGATGGGATTGGGCTTTAGTCTTCTATGCAACCAAAGAAGGGGGTGCTAAAAAGATTAGGAGCTTGCCAAGCCAACGCTTGAGCAGGGATGGGGAGGAGTTTCTCTTGTGCCTTTTCGTCTTCCTCTCTGTAGGCAGCCGAATACGTACGCTCTAGGTAGGGAACACGTCCGGCACGAATAAAACGAGAAGAGAAATAAGCACTAGACTCCAAATCTTCTTGTACAATTCCTCGAGAATTGGTGCTATGCATCATCGTAATGTGAGAGCCTTGTACCTTTACTACAAGAGCCACATGCCCAATACGGTCACTCCGTCTGTTGCGTCCTTTGAAGAAGAGGAGGTCACCCGGACGAGGATTCTGTACTGCCCTTGTTACCTTAGCTAGGTCTGCAGAAGAGCCACTCATATTAATGCCAAAACAAGAAAAGAGATAGCGCACATAGCCCGAGCAGTCCATAGCCCAAGGCAAAGAGCCACGATAGCGATAGGGTTTTCCCAAGAACTTCCGACCCAACGTGATAAGATCTTGTACAAGATCGCCCGTGGGAGCCACGTCATGTACCGCATAAGCGGGACAGTCGGGATGAGCAAGAAACTTGCCATTAGCATCGTAGACGGCAACTGCATCAGCCGAAGAGAACGAAGAGCGTGAAGCTCTCGCCTTTGCTCCACATGAGGAACAAATAGAAGTAAGCGCAACGAGGACAAAGAGGATATACCCTCTTCGTACCGAGCGACATACAGCATTTTGTAGGTTAATCATACATCTTTTATTATAGGTGAATAATCAACCCCTCTTGGGCGGCTGTTGTATTTGGGAAAACACTACGTGCTTCGTCCAAGAGGGGAGTTACATCGGTGTATCTAGAAGAATAATGCCCAATTAAAAGGCGTTTAACCTCCGCTTTAAGGGCAATGGTGGCAGCTTCTCGCGCCGTACTATGCGCAGTAGTGGCAAGGCGCGCACGCAAATCCTCACCAAAAGTAGCCTCATGGTAGAGGAGATCAACCCCACGCACCTGCTCTATCAAATTGGGGAAATACTCCGTATCGCTACAATAGGCATAGCGGCGGGGGATGCGTCCCGGTTTAGTGAGTCTATTGTTGGGGATGATGCTACCATCCTGCGCCGTATAAGACTCCCCAAGTAAAATAGCAGGGTAGCAACAACGGGGGACTTGGTAGAAATCCACAGCAGGCTTATCCAAATGACGGGCGGCACAACGCTCTTCGAATAGGAACCCCATTGTAGGGATGCGATGACTCAAGGGCAGAGAGCGAACGCACAACGAGGGGTCTTCGTGTATCACCTCACTCTTGCGGTAGTCGTGTTCGTGCGTAATAATCTCGTAACTGCACTCGGCAAGGAAACTCTTACGGTGAGCGTCGATATACTCCGTAAGCCCCTCCGGTCCGTGGATGTGCAGCTCCCCCGTCCGCCCAAGCATAGAGAGGGTCGAAAGCAAACCCGGCAAACCAAAGCAATGGTCACCGTGGAGATGGGAAATAAAAATAGTGTGAATGCGTCCGAAGTGAAGACCTTGCCGACGAATCTGGAGCTGGGTACCCTCGCCACAGTCCACCAAGTAGACCTTACCTCTAAGGGTAAGTGCCTGAGCGGAAGGCTTGTGCTTTGTAGTCGGGAGAGCAGAACCACAACCCAATATATGTACCGATAGGGTCTCCATGGGATGCAAAGATAGAATTTTTTACGTAGAGACCTTCTCTTTTTGACTCTACAGGGGTAAACTCGCACATTTTGCAGGGCATAGTGCAAGATATCCCTGCCTAATTTTCCTCCCTAAATTAACCTCGTAAGATCTTCTATTATTCTCAATAGTTGATCTTGAGGGCTGGGTTTCTTAGAAATCTCTTCTCAGGGACTCTCCTTTTTATAGTACATTTGCACTCACAAAAAGACAGAATAAAAGAGGAAAGTATGAGACTAACTAAAAGAGTAAATGTAACTATTATTGCCCTAGCTTTTGCCGCACTCTCCCATGTCTACATCTGCACCGGAGGCAGTGCAACAAAGTACCATTCGACCCCTAACTGCCTTGGACTTAACCGCTGCAAGGGTGATGTAATTAAGATTTCTATAGGAGACGCGAGGAATCAAGGCCGAACGGCTTGTAAGATTTGCATCGGAAAATAGTCCAGCCCTAAACTCTCCTAGACACCATTATAAAGAAGAAAAAGAGGGGACCTCTATAACGGAAGTCTCCCCTTTCTTCTATAAATAGAAAAAGAAGATCCCTCTCAAGGGAACTCGCTGTGGGGCGAGGGCATCTCTTGAGAGGGGTGATTTGTATTCTTAGAAGTTGCGCAGGATCTTAGGGAGTATTCCCATCCACATCCTCCTGAGGTAACACGCTATCAGTGGGCTGAGGAGTCGGCTGGGCTACTCCGTCTTGGTCAAAACCACGAACGGACTCTTCTCCATATATCATTTGGATAAAGCCCATCAGCGTATTAGCTTCGTGGTCTACTACTTTGGAGCCATGGCTTCGTGCCACTTGCAAAGCAAGGCGAGCCACAGAGAAAGTCTCGTCTACTACCCCATCTCTATAGTGGCGGAAGAACATCTTTTGCAATCGTGATCCTCCCATCGCAAGGTTCATAAGCCAACGGCTCTTGCGCATATATTTGGCCATTACATCCGAAACGATCTCATCCCCTCGCTGTGTAAGTCCTGCCTTATAGCAGACATCGGCAAGCATAAGCTCGTTGCGCGAATAGGGAACTGCCTTAGGATTAATCTCCTTAAAGCACTTCTCCAAGACCTCACAGGCACGCTTCTTATCACCCTTAGCGAGTAGCGCATTGGCCAAAGAGGGGAAGAGCATCCCACGATAGTAACCACTAATTGTATTGCGGATATTCTCGTCGAAGTAAATATTGGGGTCACTAGCTCCAAACCAGCGGTACTTATTCATCACAAGATCGTACTCATGCTCTACGTCCTCCTCATAGGGAGTTCCCACCACGGAGATGGGGTTGAGGCGCCAAGTCATACCATCTGCTGTTAGGTAATTGGGCAGATTGGCAAAGGCATTGATGGGTGTAGAACGTGCCCAGTAGATAGGACGTTGCCAATTGTTCGCTCCTAGCAAATCGAGGATAGCGAGCTTATCTCGCCCGGCAATCCGACTCCCCGAGAGGTCGATAAGCATTTCGCCAGGCAAGCTATCACCCAAGAGGGGATAACGCTTAGCCAGCATCGACCGATCTAGCGGGAGCAAAAGTTGATGCGATGGCAATACAGCCTGTCCATACCCCGGGGATTGTACTGCAAACTCTAGTGCCTTGTCTAGGGGCAGTAGAGGCCCCTCTTGTATAAAGGCAAAGGGATTCTTATAGTAAAAATTGGGCGTCATGAAGCGGTGAGGCATGGGCGGCGCATCGTAGAGTTGCTGCTGCATCTGATCTACATACCACTCACCCCCTAAATAACTTAGGTTCGCCACCAAGACGTCGGGGCGTACCCCCTCAATCTCCTGGGCATACCAGAGCGGGAAGGTATCGTTATCTCCGAAGTCGAAAATAATTGCATTGGGCTGACACCCTATTAGGAAATTGTATCCGAAGTCGGAAGCAACCGTTCTTCCGGAACGGTCGTGATCGTCCCAGTTCTGACCTGCCATTTGAAGGGGAATCAGCACGGCAACAACGGCTCCGATAGCTGCACTTACCATGGGGGAGAGCTTCAGTCGCTGCAATAGGTAGTAAAGTCCGGCTATACCCATACCTACCCAAATAGCAAAGGCGTAGAACGAACCAGCATAGGCATAGTCTCGCTCACGGGGTTGCCCGGGGGTTTGGTTGATGTATATCACAATGGCCAGCCCCGTCATAAAGAAGAGGAAGAAGACAACCCAAAAGCTCTGTACCCCTCGTGCTCCCCGCATCAATTGGAATACAATCCCCAAGATCCCAAGAATAAAGGGAAGGAGGAAATATACATTATGCCCCTTGTTATCTGTAATCTCATCGGGGAGATCGTCTCCGCTCCCCAGCACTAAGTTATCAATGAAAGGTAGCCCTGTGGAGACTCCTCCTCGGATGTTAGAGCCATCGCCGTAGAGGTCGTTTTGCCGTCCTATAAAGTTCCATGCAAAATAACGCCAGTACATATAGTTGACCTGATAGCCGAAGAAGAACTTCAGATTCTCCACAAAAGAGGGCTGAGAGAGGTCTCCTTCGCTACGACCCATCCAGCTGTTGTAACTAGCAATATGGTTAGGATCTGAAGAATAAGCGCGTGGGAAGAGGGTTTGATTCGTATAAACCGGTTTCTCTTCCGTATAGAGTTCGATATAGCGATCGGGTTCGTTGGGGTTCGACTTAGGGGCGGCACTTATCACCTTCTTGGTCGGCTCGTAGCGCATCACCCTAGAGGCAAACGTTTGCCCGTAGAGCAAGGGCCTATCGCCATACTGCTCACGATTGAGATACTTCTTAAGCGACAAAGCATTATTGGGGCTATTCTCATTCATCGGAGTATCTGCCACGGAGCGAATCAAGATCACGCCGTAGGAAGAAAATCCGATAGCAATTACAGCCATTGAAATCTGCAAAAGCCCCAGCACCCGCTGCGACACCTTTTTGTTGAAGAGGGTAAACCAAACCAAGATAGCAAGACAGAGCAACCATACCCATACGCTATCGGACATGAAGGGGATACCCATCAAGATGGAGCTACAGAGTAGCGAGATGCGACTACGACGCTCATTCTTCCCGCGATAGAACTCCCATGCAGACCATGCCAGCACGCCCAAAAGCAGAATCACATAGAAAAGGAATCCGCTATTAAAGCGCAATCCCAACGTATTTACGGCAAAGAGGTCAAACGCAGCTCCGAGCTTTACAGAGCCTTGTATGATGCCATACATCATCACAACAATGAGGATGAAGGAGAGTAAAACAGCTCCAATAGCACCCTTCATAGAGGGGGTTTTAGTCCTCTTATAGTAGTAAATTAATGCCATGGCAGGGATACAAAGGAGATTGAGGAGATGCACCCCAATACCTAAGCCCATGAAGTAGGCAATGAGCACAAGCCAACGATCGGACTCGGGCTTCTCGGCGTGCTCTTCCCACTCCAACATCAGCCAAAAGACAAGGCCTGTGAAGAAAGAACTAAAGGCATACACCTCCGCCTCCACGGCACTAAACCAAAAAGTATCGCTAAATGTGTAGACCAAGGCTCCGGCAACGCCCGAAGCAAAAATAGCAATAGACTGAGCTTTGGTGAGGTGAGCCGGCTTGCCATCCGATGTGAATCCCGTACGCACCCCGGGAGCAATGAGTCGCCGCACCAGGTGGGTGATAGTCCAATAGAGGAACAAAATAGTGAAGGCGCTTAGTAAGGCACTCACGGCATTACAAATCAGCCCCACCTTCATGGGATCGCTCGTTACCTGTGTGGCTACGTTATACACAAGCATAAAAAATGGAGCGCCGGGGGGGTGCCCTACTTCTAGATTACGCACGGTAACAATAAACTCAGCACAATCCCACAAGCTAGCTGAGGGACCAATGGTCAAGAGATAAACTATGGCAGCAATAGCAAATGTGAGCCATCCTAAACCACAATTGATCTTTCTAAAAGATTTCCATTCCATACTATATGGTAAATAAACACCCTATTACATTGGGTACAAAGATAGTTGAGAATTAGCGAAGAGCAAGCACTCTCCGCTCCCAAAGGAGAAGGGCCGCCTTGAGAGTGGAGCCCAAAGCGAAGTTTCCCAAACGCCCATCGGCACGTACAACCCGATGGCATGGCACCGCCCAAACAAAGGGATTAGCCCCCACAGCCGTGCCCACGGCTTGCAAAGCTCTAGGGTTGCCAATAGTCTGGGCAAGCTCTTGATACGTAGCCGTCTGTCCGAGAGGAATTGCAGCTATCGCCCTCCATACAGAGCGACGAAACAGAGAAGCCTCTACCTCAGTAAACTCGGGACGAGCAGAAGAGAGAAGGGCTAGCACCTTCCGTTCGTCCGAAGAGAGGGGAACCTCGAGGTGTAGATCGAAGGAATAAAGTGTGCTAAGCGGGGTATCTTGGGAGCAGGAGGGAAGTTCTACATGGGGAGCTTTCAGATGCCAATACTTAGGGGCAATCTCTAGCTCTATCGTGCCTAAGAAAGGGAGCGTAAATAGGGGCATAAACCACTAAGCTCTCACGAATGAGTCTCCTGCTCCTCGGGGAGTACGGAGGCAATAGAGCTACGTACCTGATCCAAGGTTTGTAGCATATTGCGGGGGTATTCGCCCTCTTTGTCAATATGGATGGGAGGGTGGATGGTAAGAGTAAGGCGAGTGGGTGTGACCCAACGGGTCCCTGCACGGAGGGCTCGATAAGAGCCATCAATAGAAACGGGGATAATGGGGACGTCTAATTCGTATGCCAAGACAAATCCCCCTTTTTTGAAGCGATCCATCCGCCCGGTGAGCGTACGACTCCCCTCGGGGAAGATAAAAATAGAAGTCCCTTCGCTCAATACCTTCCTTGCACTATCCATCGTATCTTGGATCGACCCCTTCTTTTTGTCGTCGACAAAGATGAACCCGGCCATTTGGCATGCCTTACCCATAAAGGGGACTTTGCGCAAACTCGCCTTCATAACCCAACGAAAAGGAATGGGAAGCAAGCCGTACATCATGAAGATGTCAAAGGCACCCTGATGATTCGCCATCACCACACAAGGTGTGTGGTCTTTAGGGATATACTCACGACCTACCACGCGCGTAGGGCACAAAGAAAGCACTAGAGCAATGCGCGACCAGTAGACTCCGGGCCAGTAGCCAAAGATGCGTTGACCTCCCAAAGCACACCCCACAACGGTAATTGTGGAGAGCAAAATGGTGGCTACGACAAACAAAGGAGCTGCTACGAGACAATAGTATACAAGATAAAGTACTCGCAGCAGGGCTTTCATGAGAGGGTAATTGTATTTATGATTTTATGTTCAGAACTTTAGGATACGACGCTCATTGCGCAATTGGTGCAAAGCGGAGTCTAGCAAACCATTGACAAAGACTCCACTCTCTGCCGTGGAGTAAATCTTCGCAAGCTCGATATACTCATTGAGAGTAACCGTAGTCGGGATCGTGGGGAAAGACAACAGCTCAGCAAGTGCCATTTGCAGAATAATCATATCTACATCGGTCACTCGATCCATATCCCAATTCCTGAGATTCTTATTGATAATCTCGCGATACTCCTCTTCGTGTACAATGGTGGTTCGGAGCAATTCTGCGGCAAGGTGGGTATCCTCCTCGTCTTTGTAAGCCGGGATAATAACCTCGTCGAAAGAGGTGTCGGGCTTTGCCTTACGCATACTCTTTAGGGCAAACTCCTTCTCAATCTCTACCGGACTGGAGGCAAGACGCACAGCGTGGTAATACTCCGTGCCCTTGAGGCCGGCTACCACTTCGTCTACTTCTTCTATGTCTACTTTGTCTTCTACCTCTATTTTTTCTGTTACCCCCAGAGGGTTATCCCAGTAGAGCGAAAGCCCTTCGAGGAACTCGTCAAGCTCTTCGTTACGGAAGGTATAGCCGGCAAAAGCCTGTACCCAAAACTTAGCATCGGCTGCAAAAGTATCGGGAGCCGAGGTTACATATTCTTGGTAAAGATCACTCGCTAGTATTTCATCAAGGAGGGTAGACAAGAGTCTATCGTCGTCTGACCAAATAAGCCCACGCTCACGAATAAATTCTTGCAGAGTAGTACTCGCCTCCATAGCCTGCGCCAAGCGATTGTTGGCGAGGCGCATATTGGGATTTATATCCTCCTCAGTACGCAATAGTTTATTGCGACGACGCTCCAAACGCGCTTGATGGAAGCGAGTCAGAGTCGGTACAAGGGTCAAAAGGTGGAGGTAGAGGTCGTGTGTTCTCTCGTTGGAGGTGTTCAATTGGGCTTCCGCCTCAGCAAGTTGCTTCCCAGGGTTATGGTAATAGGCAAAGAGTTCTTGCAGCACACGGATGCGAATGAGCGTTCGGTTGATCATTGAGTTTCTATTTCAATCCATCGCAGGGGGAAAAGGGTACTTTTACCCACCCCCCTTACGAGAGTGCAAAGGTAGCGGTTTCTCGGTTCTCTACAATACAATCTCCAAAAGAAGCTGGGGCTCACATCAAAGAAGACCTATGTGTAGGGGATAGTCTCTATAAAGTTATACTCCTCTTTCTCAAGAGGAGTGAAAAGAGTACACCTCTCCCGCATCAGAGAGGTGTAAAGCCACGGAAGGGAAAGCCCAAGTGAACGAACACTCCGACTCCCCCTTCCGGTCTTTCTACTTATCTATTATCGACAGAAACCTTGTAAGCTATGCCATCAACAACGACAATGTATAATCCTCTCATGACAGGTATCTGCATAGAGGGACTTTCTCCTATCCTGCCCTGTGCCAACAGATCTCCATTTACACTGTAGATACTATAAGCACTTTGACTTGGGGCTACAATACCTATCTGTCCATTTACTCCGTAGACAGAGACTTTGTGAGAGATTTGTTCCACTCCATTCTCCTTGACAAATGCGAGTCGGATGGTAAGATTCTTCTTTGCCGTCACATCAATTACAAAGTCTCTCTCAGGCCTCTTAGTTCCATCAACTGTCCACTGAGGTGTGTACCCTTGCATAGCCTTGGCTTCACACTTAATGGTTTTCCCCTCAAGATCCTCAACGTAGTAAGCTTTCACACCAGGAGTCATCTCCTGTCCCCTTAAGAGTTTTCCGTCTAGACTGACAGCTAGGGAGAACTGCTCCTTACCATCACTTATTCCGTCAGGGATCGTCAAGAAGCACACCATGTTTACTCTATCAAGCTCTAAGACTACATTCAGGTCTCCCTCCTCGGGCATACGAATGAATATAGGATTGGCATACGATGCCTTGTCCTCTGTCGGGGAGTCTGTCCATACTGCATCATTTACAATCCAATTTTTGATAATAAAGCGTCTGTCATACTTAGCAAACACTTTCACACGCTGACCTGGTGCGAGGTGGTCACCACTCTGAACGACCTCCCCATCTACCCAATTGCCTGCTTCGTCTTGCATTTGCTTTGTAACAATGATCTCAGTGCCTGCGCTAGTAGCATTATCCCCCCTAGGAGCAAAGGTTATAGTGCCATACTGATGTAGCATTTTTGCTACAATCTCTGTATCCTTATCTATAGAGAGCTCTATGTATTGCCCCTCGACACCGGCATCCACGACTGCACCTTGGAATTCATTGCCGTTGACGATAAACTTGTCTATCTTACAAAGTGCTACGGGCTTGACATATGCTCGGACAATGCTTCCTTCGGGGACCCATTCGGTGGTAAGTCTCTCAAATTCTCCATTAGGAGCTTTGCCCTTAAGGAGAGTCTCCTCTGCATAGTTAGATGGATCTGATGAGAGACTCACGATGTAGTGACTAACCATAGTCTGGAACTTGACCTCAACCTTCAATGAGTGAATGTCTAGGGTCGTTTGATAGCTCAACTTGGCATCTGTACTCTCCTGCTTAACTCCATTAACAAACCATTTGTCCACTTTGTATCCACTAGGACAAGATGCTTCAAATGTAAATAGAGCATCTGCACAGCCTACATCTGATCCATACAGAGTGCCAATACGCTGACCAAGCACGATCTCACTTTTCCCATTTTGTGTCTTAGTCACATTGATGGTAAATTTAGATAGCTCCTCGTCTGTTACTCCATCTGGAGCAATAATTTTCCATGAGACAACAATGTTTGTAAAGTTGGGGACAACCTCAACAGCGCCTTCAGCAGGCATAATAAATCGAAGCATATCTCCTCTAAATGGCTTAGCATCTGCAGCAGAGACTGTGACAATATCTCCATTGATAGTCCAGTTGTCGATAATCATCCCATAGTCCCATAAAACTTTGACAGCTACATGAGTCCCAGGCTCGACCTTGTCACCAATATTTATCTTTTTTTCGATGATCCATTGACCATCTTCTTCTTTCTCTACGTACACTTCGTAGGAAGGTTCTACCCATGCGGCATAAGCTCCATCAGACACATAGACGCAGTGATTGTCATCAACTAGAGATACGGTTACAGGGGCAGAGTACGAGTTAGAATAGAATGGATAAGCATCGTTGCTAACCTTGCATACAATCTTAGCTCGCGTTACTCCCGTACCAAAAGCTCCTGGCTTAAAGGTAAAGACTCCATCTCTCTCCTCATAGTATGAGGGATCTATTCGCTCATCAAGAGGGTCATACTCGGTCAGAGGAGCTAAGTACCAAGTATACGTCGACTGATGAGTACCCTCCATCAAACCATCACTAATCTCGCGTAGATATGACAAGTCAACCTTTGAGACTCCAATTTTGTCTTTTGGTATGACAAACCTCTGAAAATCGTATTGAAAAACATATGGACTGGCAGCATTAGGTTGGCTGGAGATAAGATTGTCAAAGTCTAGTGCATTGTACTCCAGATTACAATAAGTAAGATTCTTTAGCTCCTTTACTCCTTTGATTGTCGTCAAAGTTGGCTTCATCGAGAGATTCGTGGACCCTGAAATCATTAGGGTTGTAAGCTCCTTGTTTTGCGTCAGATCGATCTCCTTAAGCATATGTGATGCTTGCTGTATCTGTAGCGTTTTAAGCTTTTTGGCCCGAGACAGGTCAATGCTGGTGAGGTAGGGAGCACTCGCCCCCGTACTACGATACATAGAAAACGACAGCAACGAGTCAGGAGCCACAAAAGAAGATATGGCATTGAAGGAGACATACTGTAGCTTGGGAAGGTGTGAGAAGTCAATCTCAGGAGTAGCGGTCAGAGCACTCGAGGTGGAGAAAGCTGTCATCTTTGGAGCATTTATTTCTCGCACCCCAATAGGAGCCCCATCATAGTCACCATCCCTGAGTATTTCCACATCAGTAACATCTACGATGACGATGTGATACCCATCCACATCTTTACTAAAGGTATGGTTGATGTAGCCATTCTCGTCTAGAGTTACTTTCTCTACGCCATTGCCTTCTCCCCAGTCTATACGTATAGTCTTCTCTTGAGGATCTACTAACTCAATGTACAGCGAGGCTTTCGCCTGACTCTTTGGAGAAAAAAGGAGTACAGCCTTATTCTCAATATCGTTCACAGGATTACTGTGAGCATTGACCTTAAAGCTATGTCTTGAGGCTCTTGTAGAGGATGATCCACTAGCTGCCCTGAGGAGCATCGGGATAAAGAGCATACAGAGTACTAGAAGTAAAGACTTATAAGTCCTATTATTGACAATTGATTTCATATTATTGTATGTTTAGTTTTTGAATAGTCGAACGGCAAACTTGTCGTTAGGTAGCTTGTAGTAACTTGGCAGAATGTACATAGAGTTGAAGTAAAAGATATTAGGGTATGATCCCCCAGCTATCTCATACAGATCAGAAGCCCAATAAAAGCCAGAGGCTCCTCGCTTAAAGACGTCATTGGGACTGTCAGCCATTTTAATACACCCAGTAGCAGGTAGTTCAACCGTTCTGTCGAGACTACTGCTTTGCTCCCAAAAGTCTGTTCGCGTCAAGTCTCTCTCAGCACTTATTGGTAAGTCTAGGTCTATAGGACGAGCTGTTATGACAAGTCTACTGTCAAACTTATGCACCTTATCCTTATATCGTTCATAAGAGTACCGCCAGGCTGAATAATAGTCTGTATCCTTAAATCTGACTGCATAGGTAATCCCTACCGTCGTATTAAAGAACTCAGAATTCCCCTCTACAGTTACACCATTAATTACGACCTGCTCATAACAGGTTCTCAGCGTGTCTTTTTTACCATAGTAGACTACATTTGGGAACTCTGATGCGACCGCAGTCCACTCTTTGAATGTAGGTAGATGCCATCTTTGCCCCTCAATAGTAATTTCAGAGAATCGCTCTTTGGCTTCTGACCAGCTGAAAAGAGCAGAATTCTCAGGGAAGCCACTCTTGTCAAAAGAGACTCCATCATGAGCTATATTATAAGGAGCAATATACTCCAAAGCTGTCGGCTGTAGAGTTCGTTTGACGACCGATATACGCAGCTCTGTCGGAATCCCCTCTTTGTTAAAGAATAGCACTTTACATTGGCCAACTTTCACTGGATGTATATTGATTACTTTGGAATCTGGGGCATAAGTTACCGACAGAATGTCTAAGGGTTCTACTTGATGTGAGTGTATCTTTCCTTTCAAAAGACTAATCTGTACATCTTTCCCCATTCTTATCGTTATCTCAGACTCAGATAGCACGATAACAGCATCTCCATCCTCGTTTGGCGTAGGCTTCCCTCTGTCGCATGAACAGAGGATACCACAAAAGATAAGGAATATAATGCCTAGCAGAGCCCTCATCTTCTTACGACTTATTTGTGTCATATGCTTAGCAGATTATACATTTGCAATCAGTGTGACAAAAGGACCTTCTTGCTGTAGGTCTTACCATTACAAACGATCTTCACTAGATAGGTGCCGTTGGCAAGGGGAGTTATGGGTATGCTATTTCCGCGCTTGTCTATCAACATTACACCAGCACTATCATACACGGAAACTTGGGGAGCATTCAGTCCTGTGATAACTATAGAGGATCCTTCTAGCTTCAGCTCGACATCATTTCTTTCAAGAATAGGATAGATAGTAGTGGGATTCTCAATGTAAAACGCTGGAGATAGCACTTGTGTCTGCTTATTGTCAGACAGATCCCAGAGCTCGACCTTTAAGTCAAACCATCCTCTCCGACCTGTTACATCGGACAATGCACCACGGAAGAAGTCACCAAATCCTTGAGCCCAGTAATGCTCGGGTTTTAGCTCGATACTTAAGGGATGCCAGGCCTCAGAACCATGTTCTGAGTAGTAAAGTTTGACATCTACACTATGCTGTTTACAGCTCCAATATCCTAGTCCCTTGCCATTATCAATGTGGTCAAAGTCTCCTGCAGCCAACTCTATATAGCCATCCCCACCGCTATTAAAGCGATCTGTAATGGCACCCTCTGTGTCAACGAATCTCAACATCTGAAGGACTGGAGGTACGAAGTCGCTTCTGCTCGTATTGTAGTCTAACGTTGTGATATTGTATCCAGCGACGTTGTCGACCTGAACATTGGAATTTGTAATAACATGGTGTACAACATCCCCCTTGACATCTCTATCTTGGTGTAGTATAGACTCTTCTTTGGCATCGGTCTCTCTTACTTCTCCATAGCGCCCTAGGTAAGTATAGCTGAGAAGCAAGGTTTTTTTGTCTGGAATGGTAATCATTGAGAGTATCGGGCAACTATTTCCATACTCAAACTCTCCTTGTTTTTCGGTAAAAGAAAAGACTGGATGACCGGGATAAATGCTCTGGCGTCCATCAGGAAGCATCGCATAGCCATACCACAGTCCATAGCCAAAGTCTACATACTCCGTACCATGAACATTACCACAAAGAGGAAGCCCTACCATATATCGATAATCATATCTAGCAGATCCGCCGACTGATGGTATTACCGTGCGCTGATCTTGGAAGGCAGGAGCAACTAAGGTCATAAACTTCCCATCTTTACTCTTGGGGAGATCATACCAAAAGGAGACAATCTTATCCTTCACGATAAAGTCGTAGTCAAACATGAAAGAGTTTGACAAGGCCCCTGAGTCGTATACACTCCACACGTAATAAGCTGGAGAGGCAATAGAGATATACCCTCGCCCTACCTTCGTCGGTTCAAAGCGTTGCTTCGCTAGTGCATAGTCGCTTGGGGTATTTTCAAGCGTTTGACCAGCTTTGTCACTACTATAGGAAAGGAAATAGCGAGAGCCATCCTCTTTTTTTATTCCCTTGACCGTGGCTCCTAAAGAGATGTTGTCCCCAAAGTCATTGGTATATATGCCGAAGTTGTAGTTAGGACTGTAGTAGTTGTTGAATGAAGTCATAAGACAACCCAGCTTGTTATGGACGAAGTAGACATCTGTTGACAAGTGCCTACAGTTCCCCAACTGCAAGATTTGTCCATCCTTTTTGACATCACCCTGTAGCAAGACGGATTTCTCGTCATAAGATTTGATCTCCGTGAGATACTTAGCATCTTGGACATTAAAGTCGATAGACATATTGCGTAGAACGGCCACATTGTCCTTAAAAACAACGTAACAACGCATATTATCCTTTGAGAGATAATATGCATACATAGTGTAGGTACCTTTAGGCAACTTACAGCTAGCCTCTCCTATGGAGGAAAACTTTCTAATCATGATAGATTCAGGGATATTTTCCCCGAAAATGGCTAGTACGATCCTGTCAGTCTCAGCCGTTTCGTCTAGCATAAATGATACGGTATACTCTGCCATAGCTTGGGATTCATGCTCCTTATGTCTCTTAGGGGCATATAGACCGCACTCTTGTATCATGTAATTCTCACCACACAATTTCCTTTGCTCTCCTTGTGTCTGAAAAACATCAGAAGAGACATCGAACCCTTGTGAGTACAAGCTTTCACTTGACAAAATTATGATGGACAGCAATCCATACAAGAAGTTGGATATTCTCATATTGGAATAAATCTTGATGTTGTGTTGTATAAAAGAAACTCTTCTTGGGAATGAACCAAAGAAACAACAAGATGTCACTCTCGCTGCAACTTGGTAAATCAAGGCAATACCTCAGGAGGCATCAACAGATCTGACAAAGAAATAGTAGACGCGCTACCAAGGTCAAATCCTATGGTATTATATAACCTAATCTATCTCTAGGTCGACTTAAGTGGATAAATCAACACTAGAGTTGTAGACAATATGGTGGATTAGTTCCTTCCATACGATAAGGAGACTTTTTACTGTTCCGTTTTTGCAAAAATAGTTATTTCCCAAGAACTATGCAAATGAATAAAAACCGACTTCAACCTAAAAAAGAAAATCCCTCCGAGCCCTAGCATTTGAGCATGTATAGCTAAAATCGGTTTAATAGATAGCTGATATCCGCGCCGTTCCTGCCCTAAAGGAGTAGCCTTTTGGGGTAGATTTCGGAGAAAAATCACCCAACAATCGCTCGATTTGCAGGCAAAAAAACAGCCCCTCTCACCTAAGATGAGAGAGGCTGCGCCTTATATTTATGTAACCCTAGAGGGAATTACTTCTTAGCAATAGACTTGCTACGACGCTTCTCCCAAATCATGTAAGCAATAGGAGAGGCTACAAACAAGGTGCTATAGGTACCGATAACAACCCCAAG
>NZ_JBQMYL010000019.1:0-7533 GCF_052173515.1 Porphyromonas endodontalis
CTTGCAGTTTTTGAACATGTTGATAGACATTTCGGTCGTCCAGGTCTCATCGCAGAAGATGGTGGTGAGGGATTCGCAGTCGTGGAACATATCGCTCACGTCCTCCACAGCTTCGGTATTGAAGCTCGAGACGTCGAGTGTAGTCAAGCCTTTGCAGTTATAGAACATGAAGCCCATTTTGGTTACCTTCTGGGTATCGAAGCCCGATACATCAAGTTCGGTCAAGAGTTCGCAGTTGTCGAACATATAGTCCATAAAGGTCACATCTTGAGTTTTGAATGCCGATACGTCGAGTTGCTTCAAGGCTTTGCAGCCGGAGAACATACCTCCCATGTTGGTTACTTTGTCGGTATTGAGGTTCTCTATATTGTTGATGGTGGTAAGCTCCTCGAAGCCGTCAAACCACATTCTCGTGGTGGTCGGGTGGCAGTTCGCCATCGAATTGTCAAATGTTACGGTGGTAATTATCTTTCTGTTATACACCAAACACCATTCGGGGTAGCCGGTGTTGGAGTCGGGGAAATCGTACACGGTGCCCTCGGTGTGTGTGGCCTTGTTGGCATCGTAATAGAAAGTCATGGATTTGTCTGCGACGTTCATCACTGCGTAGCCTTCTACGGTTTGTGCCTGTGCCATGGCGGGCAACGCGATGCTTGCAAATAGAGCGGCGATTCCCATGAGTGCATTGTGGAGTAATTGTCTCTTCATAACTTTTTAATGATTATATGTTGAATATATGTTTGTTAATTAGAGGATGTGATGCCGTGGAGGGTAACTCCATAATGCTAAAAGACTCTGCCCGAATCTCTTTGACGTAGAGATGCCAGCAGAGCCTTCCGTATATGGGTTTCGTTGGAGAGGTGCGTTCCACAAATGGCACAGGAATGCCTGAAATGTCCCCTCCCTCGAACGAATGAGAACGACGCATGGTGAGCATGTAAAACGCACTAGCACCGGAGTCTCGCAGGGCTATGCGTAGGCTTGCTGTATAGTGCTTTACTAATGTCTTCATCGTCGTTCGAACTTTAGGATTTATTGTCACCTTGACTGTTTGCTTGCAAACTTAAGCATTTGTATTGAGAAATGCAAGTGGTTTCTCAATAAATACGATAAAAAGAAATGGATTTACCTGTTTGGGAAGCCAAAAGAATGCAGTTTTGTCTTTGAATTTGACGATAGGGTATTTGCGCCCATCAGCCGGGGCTGGACGCTTGTGGCGTGCAGGGCAGTCTATGAGAAGGAGCAAATCGGCTTGGCGAGCAAACCGATGATACTCGTTCTCAAAGCTTCGTTTTAGCGGATAATGCGCTGTGTGATGCGCCCCGTCTCGGTCTCTAGTACTACGACATAGGGGGCTGGAGCTATCCCCTCTAGCGATAGGGTGGCAGAGGGGTGAAGCCATGTTTGTACCAATTCCCCTTCAAGAGTATAAAGGCTAAAGCGTATTACACGGCTGGGAGCTGTGAGATGGAGTAGACCATCTTCGCCCACTTGGGAGGGATACACCCCGGGCTGCTCCTCGTTTGCCACCCTTTCTGTGGGGAGCACTTCGCCATTTTCGTACACTACCTCTATCGTGTAGACGTCGTTTTCGCCTCCTTCTTGATCGGTATAGCTGAGGGCATCACCAACGCGCGCTACCTCTTGTCCGTTCCGTTTAACAATGTACTCTTTAATTATAGGAAAGGGCACGGGTCGTTTTCCTCCGGCATAGATATGGGTATCGTCTTCCGGGGTCGTCTTTTGAGGATTGTCGCTCACATGGAGGCGAATGGCTAGATATCCGTCTGTTGTGCACCTACCAAAGAAATGGTTCCCGAGGTCGCGAGAGAAAAGGGCATCTACATATTGTTGAATATTGTCGCCGGTCCCTTTTACCGAATAGATAGAAGCAATATTTGTCTTTTCGTTGCGAGTTGAGAAGCCAACCCAAAGGGAGCGTTGCGCATCCACCTTAAAGGGCTTCTTGAGATAGACGGTATGCCAAGTTTTTTCTTGCCATCCCTCGGGTACATCGAATAGTTGGGTTACGGTGGTTGAGGCGTTGCACAAATTGCCGTAGCGCAAGAAGGTTTTGTAGTTACCCATGGCGCTGCGTGTGGGCATGTAGCTAATGGCGTGGATATAGACCTCTTTGTTGTATGAAGTGAAGTATTCGCTCGGGAATTTGCTCGCAATAGTTTGATATTGAGGGTCTATAGCCTCAGGGACTATTTTGCTGATGTGGGGCAGATCTAGCTTGCTATACTGAGGATCTTGGGGGTAGCCAAAGAGTGAAATCTCCTGCATATTGTAGGGGCGACGCCATGAGAGGGTAACCCCTTGAGAAGCCTTCTTTTTCTCGGGAGATAGGGTGCGGGTAGCATCGCCTACATAGATGCCCTCCTCGATACAATCGGCAAAAGCCTCTCTCTCGTCGCTAGGGTCTATTACCTCTCCATGGTAGGTGTAGTGGGCTTGCACGCCGTAGACAACAGAGCCGTGAGCTCCTTCGAGGGCTGTTGGGTAGGGTTCGGTGAATTCGGTTGCACTTATCCCTTTGGCAATTTCTGCCCCGTTGCGGTACAGATTGTAGTCGAGGCTCCAGCCCGAGGGGATATGCTCGCGAGAGGGGGCTGCCCAAGTAACTTTGAGGAGGTTGCCCTCTTTGCGGATGTTGAGTCCGCTAATGGGTTGGAGAGGACGTAGGTAACCCGCCTCATCGCGCCAACGCCCTTTGAGCGTTTCGGCACTCCCATTTCCCTTGGGGTCGAGGTAGGTTGCCATTTGGGTAGTAGGGTCTCCCTCTTTTTTATACTTATCCCAATGATAGGCGAGTTTCCCATAGAGGTTTTCACTTTCTAGGGCGCATCCGGGCGTCCCTCCCGAGAGGGTCCCCACTACGAGGTGGTTTTCGTTCCAAAGAGAAGAGCCGGAAGAACCTCCCTCTGTAGCGCCTTTGGAAAAGCTAAAGCGAATGTGTGCGTCCTTGTCTCCCTTGATGTTTTCGATGATGGATCCGCTGTACCACGTGCCATCCATTACGGGCGATTGCGCGTGGTCGTACACCGATATTTTCTTGGCATCTCCTCTAGGGTGATGTAAGCTTACCCCTTTGGTGGGCAGTACTTTGCGCCTATCCCAACCATTGTAGTACACTCGGTAGCTCGCAGGGATGGCTTGGTTGAGTTCGAGTAGAAGTCCGTCGGATTGTCCGGCAATGGGGAGAAATGATAGCAACTTGCATCCCACCATGCTTTTACCGCGGAGTACGGAGAGCCGGCCATTGCTGCATCCCGGTTTTTCGTAGTGGAAGGTGAAAATCCATTGATCGCGATCCGTTGGAGTATTTTGCACCTTGTTAGTCGAACTCTCGCAGTGGGCTGCCGAGAGGATAAGGGGGCGAAAGTCTTCGTTGGTATTGTTGAGAAGGTTGCCGGTACAGAAGCTGGCACCCTCTTTGCTGATTATGTACATTTGTACTACTCCTGCCTTTTCGGCTTGCCACTCAGCACCCTCTTTGCAATTGACATTGATCTGGCAAAATTCGTCCGAAGCCTCGTCGCGATGGAGAGCTCCGGGGTCGGGTAGTCCCATTGTAGCGAAGAGATGGATTACACTAGAGAGTAAGAGGCTGGGGAGTTCTCCCGATACAGGAGGGGTATACTCTAAGATAACGCTACTACCCGAGAGGGGCTCGGTGGCGAATCTTCCGTGTGTTGGGTGTGTTTCGTGGGTGTAAGCCCCGAGTAGTTGGCTCCGATCGGGGGTGTAAATGAATAGTTCTCCTCCTTGAGGGATGAAGAAATCGTCGTAGGTTAGGAGTACCCCTTTGGCCCCCTTTAGCTCAATTTGCAAGCGATAGACGATGCGTCCATCATTGAGCCGTGTGTGTGCGGCATCGCGAGCAAAGTCGATATGGGAGGAGAGTCTGCGCCCAATGGTGAGGGGTTTCCCTGTTAGATTAGTATGCGTGCGGAGGTGTAGCGCGCGTTCGTCATCGGGGTTGAAGTTGGGGCGGATGGTGACAAGCTTGGCAAGGGCACTCGCACGAAGTGTTTCTGCATTATCCTGGAAAGAGGCAGGAGTGCCGCCGAACGAGATTTGCGCCGAGCCTGTAAGCGTAGCGATTGCCACTAAAAAGCTGCCGATAAGGAGCCTAGAGGTCGCAGGTTTTTTCCTTTTCATAAAAGACTTCTTCGATAGGATCTACGTCGCACAAAGGTAGCAAAATAGTGTAAAAGGTCTTTTGCTACTATTGTAGTAGCCGTATAAAAAGAAGAGAGGGGAGACTCTTTGTTTCGAGCCTCCCCTCTCTCAAGAGAATCTTATGTCAAAAGACTTACCGATTCTTATCGGATAATGCGTTGCGTTTTACGTCCATATGATCCGTCAAGTACCACGATGTAGTTGCCGGAAGGCACGTCTTCCATAGAAATGGTGCTTGAGGGCTGACGAACCATCTTCACGAGCTTGCCGTCCATCGTATAGATAGTAAGGCTGGTGAGAGCTTCGCTTCCATTTACATGCAAGAGCCCATCTGTTCCCACTGTAGTGGGGTACAGACTGGGAGTTGTAGCATCTGTCGGAATCTCTTTGTTGCTTGTGTGTTCACCCTCTTCGTATTTTACTTCTACGGTGTACTTGTCGTTTTCGCTACCACTTGGGTCTACATATTCGCGCACAGCTTCTACAGTGGCGATCTCCGTACCATTACGCTTGATGGTGAATCCCTTTACTTTAGGGAAGGGCACTATGTTCTTCCCTGTTGCGTAGATGCGTTGATCGTCTACGCTGGTAATGGGTTTCTTTACATTACTTACAAGGATGCTGATGGCAGCATAGCCACTGTATTTCGTAATAATTTGCGAGGATACAGCATCGCTATAGGATAAGATGTCTTGTCCATTCTCTACAGCAATATTCCCATCTACATACTCGCGCACGGCATCGCTCGTGTACTTAACAAAGCGGATGGAGGGGAATGGAGTGACTTTCTTGTTGGGAATAGTCACACCTGCAAACAAGATTTTCTCAAGATCAATAGCGATAGGCTTTTGGAGTAGTACGGTGACCCATTGCCCCGGTGTCCAATCCGAGGGTACATCAAAGGGCTCATTCACGTAGTACTGAGTATTGAGCATCTTGCTAGAGTGTACGTACGCCTTGTATACTCCTGATAGCTTTTGAGTAGGTATTACACGGATACCATGTACATAGAGAGCCGACCCATTGGCATCAAAAGAGGCCGTAGGGAATTTACTTGCAAATGTGAGTTCCGAAGGAATAAACCCACTCGGATGGTTATTTGTGTACATAGTACCCGAATAGTTGAGGGTAATATCTTCGTACTCAGAGGTCTCTTTGGGAGCACCAAAGAGGGTAACCTCTTGTAGGTTGTAGGGTTGATTCCAAGAGATACGGACTCCATTAGTCTCTTTCTTTACCGAAACAACGGGTACAATCTGGCTCTTCTCACCAACGTAGATACCTTGCTCAATCCAGTCGGTAACGGCATATCGTTCAGGTCTATCCGGATTCTCTGTGGGGATACCTGTTCCATACTCATAGCGAGCTTGTACGCCGTAAGTGATAGAGCCGTAGTTGTCTTTTTCTGCTTCGGAGATGGGTTCTATAAACTCGGTATCCTCTGTGCGCTTGTCCAAATCTCTACCATTGCGGCTGATGTTGTATTTTACTTTCCAACCATCGGCAAGGTGTGTGCGGGGGATAGGATCCCAAGTAACCTTAATATTATCTCCCTCACGGCTAATCTTGACCCCTGTAACAATGGGGAGGGGACGAAGCGTACCTGCCTCGTCTTTCCATCTACCACGTAGTTTCGTTGCTTGTCCATTGGTTTTGGGATCGAGGAAAGAGGCCATTTGTGTAGTGGCGTCTCCATTCTTTTTGTACTTATCCCAGTGGTACTGTAGTCTGCCGTAGAAGTTCGTACCGCTTTGGCAACGTCCACCACCCCCGGTGAGTGTACCTACTACGAGTTTATCTTCGTTCCAAAGAGAAGAACCTGACGAACCACCCTCTGTTTCACCCTTGGTGAAGTGGAAGAAGAAGTGGGCATCCGGTCCGCCTATGGCATCTTGGGTACGCCAAGTATTGATCGTTACATTGCCATTATAGACAGAGAGTTTTTTAGCATCTCCGGCAGGGTGGTGGATACCTACTCCGCTGTTGGGGATGGCGTCTGAGCGATCCCATCCGTTGTAGTAGACGCGGTAAGAATCCGGGATCATCTGGTCTAGTTTGAGCAGAAGCCCATCCGACTGCCCTTTAATAGGGAGGAAAGCCATAAGGTCGCACCCTACCATAGTTTTACCTCGTCCCAAAGCAAAGGAGCCACTGCTGCAGCCCAACTTTTCGTAGTGGAAGGTAAAAATCCACTGGTCGAGGTCACTCTCGGAGGTCTTTCTAGTCGTAGATAGACTCTCGCAGTGTGCTGCCGAGATGATGTAGGGGGTAAAGTCTTCGTTGGTATTGTTGAGGAGGTCTCCCGAGCATAGGGATAGATATCTCCCCTGACGCATTAGCATCTGTACAACACCTGCCTTTTGCTCTTGCCACTCGGCACCCTCTTGGCAGTTGACGTTTACAGAGCAATCGTCGCTCCCATGATCTTCTCCGGGGTCTACAGTTGCTGTGGCCTTGGTGAATATATGCCCTACTGAGGAAATCAAGATTGAGGGCATCTCCTGGCTGTTGAGAGCCGGGCGATACTCGAGCACGGCCGTAGTGCCGGGGAGGGGCTCGGTAGCAAACGTCCCATGGGTGGGGTGTGTTTCGTAGGTGTACTTACCGAGTACCTTTTTACGATCGGGGGTGTAGATATAGAGTTCTCCTCCATTTTGGGGGATAAAGAAATCGTCGTAATAGAGAACATTTGCCTTGGCATTTTTTGCATCAATGGTGAGGCGGTACACGATGGTACCATCATTGAGCGTTACACGCTTGGCGTCGCGAGCAAAGTTGATGTCCGTGGCGATGGTGCGCCCAATAAGCAAAGGCTTGACGCGTACTTGCTGAGAATCCCATACCTGTACACCCTTAATATCATCGGGATTGAAGTCGGGTCGTACTTCTATTACCTTGTTCGCTCCCGCAGAACGTAGGGAGTTCGTTGGCTGACTGAAGCTTGCAGGCTCTCCCCCAAACGATATTTGCGCCGTGGCAAACAGCGTAGAAGAGGCTATTAGCGTAGTGCTCAATAGAGCTTTCGTTAATAGGTTTGTGTTACATTTCATCGTTAGTATGATTGTCTGAGTCTTCTTTTTAATTGTTTCTACCTCACGCAAAGATACGATTTTCTTTCAGTTTAATATGCGATTTGCTGTGATTGCTTGTTCTTTTATGAGACTCTGACAGTTTGTAGTGTCCTCAGCTGTCTTTTGTTCCGTTCTTAGGCAGAACGAGAATATTTCTAGGCCGATTTTCTAGAAAAAATCTATCATTTAGGTCTAAGTAATTGGCTATGAACAGCCTTGTGAGTTATGATTTTCAGCAGGTAATGATTTAGCGACCTATCTTCTGCAATGACAC
>NZ_JBQMYL010000020.1:0-5228 GCF_052173515.1 Porphyromonas endodontalis
ATCACGGGGGCTACTCTCTAGGCAGGGCGAGGCTGGCATTTGGCTAATTCAAAAAGAATCTGTACCTTTGCAGGGCAATTGAGATAATATCGCGGGGTGGAGCAGTGGTAGCTCGTCGGGCTCATAACCCGAAGGTCAGAGGTTCGAGTCCTCTCCCCGCAACTCTATATTCCGTGTTACAGGTCTCCAATGTTCGTATGAGTGTTGGAGATTTTTTTTATGCTTTCGTTCCTCCCTCCTCTATCGCCTTTCGCCATTTCTAAGGAAGTCTTTTACACTCCTTATCTAAGTCTAAGGAGGTCGCTCTCCTGTCTCTTGCTCGCTGTGGGAGGTCTTCTATCTCCTCTTTCTCCTTTTCTTAGGGCTTGTCCTGTTCCATTTGAGGGTTATTCCCTCCTTTTTATCACCTGACTTGCGATAATTGGAGAGATATGGTGATGCTTTTTCATTACCTTTGCAGCCGGTTATTATAGAGCAGTATGCAAGAAATACGCAATATCGCGATTATCGCCCACGTAGACCACGGCAAGACAACGCTTGTCGATAAGATGCTACTAGCGGGCAAACTTTTCCGAGACGACAAAGCCACCGAGGTAGATACCTATCTAGATAACAATGCTATCGAGCGAGAGCGTGGGATTACCATCGTGAGCAAAAACGTGAGTATTCGCTATCGCGGTGTTAAGATCAATATTATAGATACCCCGGGGCACGCGGACTTTGGAGGCGAGGTAGAGCGTGTACTCAATATGGCAGATGGATGCCTTCTCTTGGTGGATGCCTTCGAGGGCCCCATGCCACAGACGCGCTTTGTGCTCCAAAAAGCTCTAAACCTGGGTCTCAAGCCCATTGTAGTAATTAATAAGGTGGACAAACCCAATTGCCGCCCCGGTGAGGTGCAAGATATGGTCTTCGACCTGATGGCAAGCCTCGATGCGAGTGACGAGCAGTTGGATTTCCCCACTCTCTTTGGTTCAGCAAAACAGAGCTGGATGAGTGAGGACTACAACAATCCCACCGACACCATTACCCCCCTACTGGATGCGATTGTAGATCATATACCCCCACCACCCATGCTGGAGGGACCGGCGCAGATGCTTATCACTTCGCTCGACTACTCCTCTTACGTGGGACGAATTGCCGTGGGGCGCGTGCACAGAGGTACGATCTCCGAGAATAGCGATATTGTACTTTGCCGCCGCGATGGTTCCGTAGTACGTCAGAAAATAAAGGAGCTCAACACTTTCGAGGGGTTGGGGCGTGCTAAGGCCGAATCGGTCTCCTCGGGCGATATTTGTGCTATTATTGGATTGGAGTCCTTCGAGATTGGGGAGACGGTAGCCGATGCGTCTGCACCCGAGCCTCTTACGAGTATCCGTGTAGATGAGCCTACGATGAGTATGCTCTTTACCATCAATAACTCGCCCTTCTTTGGCAAAGATGGCAAGTTTGTCACCAGTCGCCATATTCACGACCGTTTGGTCAAAGAGTTGGATAAGAACCTTGCGCTACGTGTAGAGCCTACCGACTCTGCGGATTCGTGGCTCGTCTATGGGCGAGGCATTCTACACCTCAGTGTGCTTATCGAAACGATGCGCCGCGAGGGGTATGAGTTGCAGGTGGGGCAGCCCCAAGTAATCATAAAGGAGATAGATGGAGTCAAATGTGAGCCGATAGAGCAGCTTACGGTCAATCTGCCCGAAGAGTATTCGAGCCGTGTAATCGACCTAATTACTCGCCGCCGAGGAGAGATGACCTCTATGGAGAGTAAGGGCGATCGCATCATGCTGGAGTTCACCATCCCCTCTCGAGGTATTATCGGGCTCAACAACTCCGTACTCACAGCTTCGGCAGGGGAGGCGGTAATGGCGCACCGATTTGTCGAATTTGCCCCCTGGCGGGGTGAGATACAACGGCGCCTCAATGGTTCTATTATAGCGATGGAGAGCGGGACGGCTTTTGCCTATGCCCTCAATAACCTCCAGAGCCGAGGCCGATTCTTTATCGCACCACAAGACGAGGTGTATGCAGGCCAAGTGATTGGGGAGCATACCAAAGACAACGATCTTGTCGTAAACGTGTGCAAAAGCAAAAAACTGACCAATATGCGCGCTTCGGGTAGCGATGATAAGGTGGCTCTTGCCCCTCCCGTCATCTTTAGCCTTGAGGATGCTCTCGAGTACATCAAAGCAGACGAGTACGTAGAGGTGACCCCCAACAGTATGCGTATGCGTAAGATTATTCTCGATGAGCTGGAGCGCAAACGTCGCTCTCGTAGCGAAGATTAAGGGTTCTCTTCCCTCCTGTCTACTCTGGAGGAGGGACCATAGTATAACAAGAAACTAATTATGAAAGTAAGAAATCTGATTCTAGGGCTAGCCGTAGCTTTCGCAGGCTTTGCCTCTTTGGGTGAAGCAAATGCCCAAAAAACGTTTGAAAAAGGTACGCAGACTGCAAGTATTATGATTGGCTTGCCCAGCACCACCGGTTTGTTCTCTAGCATTGTCGTTCCTCCTCTTACGGCTGTGTATGAGTATGGCGTTGTGGGCAATCTCTTTAGTAACGGCAAGGGTACTATCGGTGTTGGTGGTCAGGGCGAGTATGTCCTCTTCCGTTCCGGGGCTGATAACTATTCTGGTTATTTCTTCTTCGGAGGTCGTGGTGCATTGCATTATGAGTTCGTTCCCCAATTGGATACCTATGCCGGGCTTGCTCTAGGATGGTCTTTCGTAGGTGGTACTACTCTACGGAATAGCGGATCCTTCGGCACCCAGGCTTTTGTTGGTGCTCGCTACTATGTGACTCCTACTCTTGCCTTGGGGGGAGAGTTGGGCTATGGTCTCACCCTTGTCAATCTAGGGGTGACCTTCCGTTTCTAAACCTCGTCTCTTAGGTACCTCTCCTGAGAGGTGCCGTCAAAGTAGGGAGATGCTCCTAGTATAAGGGCATCTCCCTTTTTTGTATGCTAGGGTAGAGGGGGACTTTTCTCTCTCTCTCTCGTGCAAGGTTTCTTAATGTTTTTATTTCTTCTCGCCACTTTTACTTGATGAGTGATAGCTAGTGTTTGAGCTACTTTTACGCTATTCTTGTGTGAATGGCAAGTGTGTTTTATCTAAAACAATCTGTAAACTATCTTTATTTTTTGTCGGCTTGGTCTTTTTTCTCTTCCTTTGTAGTCGTGAAGGAGTGCATAGCGATGCGTTCTTCCTAATCGCAATGGGTGATAGATTTGGTTCTTCAGAGGGACATTCTCTCTATTCGCATTTCTCTTTGGGATGCGTTGTCTTCTTAGTTTGCTTGTGGCTTTCTTTTGTAAAGGAACGTCTTGCCATTTTGCGCTCAAGAAGATGGATCAAATGATAAATATAGTCCTGAAGGCAACATATCAATATAGATAAATCAATAAGTATTAAGATGAAGATTAAGATGATGGCGGGCGCGTTGCTCGCAGCTCTCGGCCTTTTTGCTTCGTGCTCAAAGACCGGGAAAGATGTTCAGGATCCCAATCAAGAAGGATCTACGTATGTAGGTATTACCCTTAGCATGGGTACTAACGATCTTCGTGCCAACGAAGACGAAAATTACAACCACAAGGGCACCTGGAATGGAAAAGACGAGATCAAGACAATCGATGTGTACGTTGTAGACGTTGCATCCGGAGTCGTTTCTACAGGGGCTTACAATAAGAATAACTTCACGATCACCCAGACAGATGGTGCAGCATCTATTTCAATTGTTCCCAAAACGGCCATCCGCACCACCCCCGGACAGAAAAAGGTGTATGCCGTTGTTAATGCTTCGCCTGATGTAACGCTCACTCTTTCTCAAGCAACTGCTGCTGCTTTCGAGAGTGCTTACAATACGGTAGCTCACGAACTAGCTGTTACTACTGTAGCAATGCACACTGCTGGTAAGGATGTTATCATGGCTTCGAATGCAAAGGAATGCGCTCTTGTAGTGGCCGATGGCGTGACAGAGGCTGAAGCTATCTCCGGTACTAGAAACCGCGCAAAGGTGGATATGAAGCGTGTGGTTGCCCGTGTACTTGTAACCACCAATGCAGATACTTACGAAGTAAAGTATAGCGATGGTGTAACCAAGATGGGTACTGTGAAGAAAATCTCTTATGCCGGTGCTCAAGGCGAGAAGAGGTTCTTTATCGGTCAGCAGCTAACAGCTGATGGTAAGATCAAGACTCCCGCGTATGATTATGTTCCCACTGGTTTTGCAGATGTTTGGGGTGACGGTAAGACGCACTATGATTACAGTGACCTCAAGGCTCACACCTTTACCACGAATCCTCGTATGGCTACGAAGATCACGAGTCCTACTATTGATGCTAAGACAATCGGTGAAGAGTCTCTCAAGCACAGTCTCTTTATGTTCGAAGCTTCGCATAAGTATCAAACCAATTCTGCTAATACAAATGTGAATAACTACGATGGTAATTTCCGTCGTGGTAATACTCCTTATGTACTTGTACGTGCTCTCTTCGTTCCCGATGCAGGTGCTTTTGCCGATGGTGAAGGAGGCTCCTATAATGAAGGACAAACTTTCTATCTTGGTGCTAACAACAGGTTCTACACAACTAAGGAAAATGTAACTAATCCTGCTAAGGGTGGTGTTGTTGGTCAGAAGTTCCGCACGTACGTAAATGGTAAGGTTCTTTACTATGCTTTTGTGAACCCCGATCGTGTACCTAATACGCTCGATGCTCCTGCCTTCCGTAACAATATCTACCGTATCAACATTAAGGGCTTTAAGACGATTGGTACAAACTGGAATCCTCTCTATCCCGAAGATCCTGATAATCCTGCAGTTCCCGGTACTCCCGAGAATCCGGATCCCAGACCTAATGATGATCCTACTGACAATCCTAATCCATTCAATCCAGAAGATCCTAATACTCCAAAGGAAACTTGGATGAGTGTTGAGATGTCGGTACTCGCATGGACGGTTCATACCTACGATATCGAACTATCACTCTAAGTCTCCGTATCGAGTAACGGAAACAAAAAGCTCCCTAAGGAGATCCCTCTTGCCTCTTACCTCATCTCTTGAGGCATGGAGGGGCTCCTGCCGGAGCATTCACCTTCCTTATCTATTCATGAAGGTGTAGACGACTACTCCACTTGAACTGTGAGGGTGGAGTTGCGCACGTCTCATTATTCCTTTTTATTTCTCTATAAATTAAGATTCAATTCCCTCTGAACAATGAAGTTCTTACA